>CAWJKR010000001.1:0-32306 GCA_963843505.1 Candidatus Aminicenantota bacterium
CGCCCATTTGGGGCATCCGCTATAATAGGGAGTTAGGGAAAACATGATTATTGGAGAGATGGAAACAACGCATGTTCAGAAAGAGAGCTTTATATATGTCCCTTATCCTGGCCCTTTTCATGGGCCGATGTTCTTACTCCGTCGAAGACGGGGGATATGACCTGTCCCGGTTCCGGGATGACCCTGAGCTCACCTCTGTCCCCGACGATCTCCAGGGTATCGTCCTGACCAACGGGGAAGCCGCGCGGAGGATCTCGGCCGTTCCCGACGGGCGGGAGCTGAGGTTCGTCGTTATCGGAGACACGATCTCCGACAAGAACAAGACCTTCCGGACATTCCTCGGCGAGATCGCCGCCCTCGACCCTCCCGCTTCGTTCATCGTCCACCTGGGAGACCGGGTCGCCTCGCCCGTCGTGGATTCCTACGGCGCCTACCTGAAGGCCATCAGCGATCCCCCCTGCCCCATCCTGCACGTCGACGGGAACCATGACATTCGTGAGGAAGGCGAACGGATCTCGAGGGCCTTCTTCGGCGACAAGGACTTCTTTTTCGACCGGGGCGACATGCGCTTCGTGTTCATGAGCAACAGCCCCAGGGCCGGGCTGCGCAAGGAGCAGTCCGGTTTCACCCGGGAGCAGCTCGTCTGGCTCGAAGACAAGCTGAAGGCCCCCACGCCGTCGCGGAAGTTCTTTTTCGCTCATGTCCCCCCGAGGGCCCCGTTCAGGAAGATCAGCCCGGGCTTGGCTTCCCTCTTCACCCCGGCGCTAGAGAACGAAAAGGAATTCCTCGACCTTCTCGCCCGCTATCATGTCGTCATGGCCGCCTTCGGTCACCGACACGTCCACTCGTCCCGGGTTTACAACGGCGTCCTCATGGTCATCACGGGCGGCGGGGGCCAGCGGAACTTCCTGGAGCCGAAGGTCAAGGAACCCCGGTTCACGAAGAAGAGCCACTACACGCTCGTGGACATCCCCCGGTCGGGACCCTCCGGGCCTTTCGAGGGCGTCCTGTCCTGCATGGGGAAAGGGTTCGAGACCCTATCGGTGACGTCGTTCACCCAGCCGAGCCTGGTCGCGAACCGCAGGGACGTTTCCGTGGCGCTACGGTCCTCTCCTGTCCCGGCCGGGGCGCATTTCGGCCGCTGATCCGGCGGACGCGTCCGGACCGGGGTGACCCTCCTTTCCGGAGTTGTGATACACTGAGGATGGCTTGGGCCGGGAGGACGGAGGAGAGGCTCAATGAGGAGAATCATCCGGCGCCCGCTCATGGGGGTCACGGCGTGTCTCGTCATCCTGATCCTTTTCTCCCCCGCGGCACAGGAGAAAGCCGTTCCGGTCCCCTCCGGGGCGGGGTCCGTCCCGATCACTGTCCGCGTGTTCGACGGCGACCGTTTTGTCTCCGGCCTCAGCCTCGGGGATTTCGAGATCGAGGAAGCCGGGATGGCGGTCTCCCCGCGGGCCCTGTTCGAGCTGCGGAAAGGCACGATCGAACGGCAGGAGGGCCACACGGGCGCACCTCCCGACGTTTCCCGGAGGATCGTCCTCCTCTTCCAGATGACGGAATACCACAGCAAGATCCCGGAGGCCCTCGACTTCCTCTTCCGGACCGAGCTTCTTCCGGCCGACATCCTGGAGATCGAAACTCCGATGCGAAGCTACGGGCTCTCGAGAGAGGCCTTGGCGGCCAAGCCCAGGGCGGCCCTGGCCCGCGAGTTGAGCGAGATCGTCAGAAAGGACATCGTTCAGGGCGGAATGGCTTACAACAGCGCTATTCGCGATCTCAAGCGCATGGTGCGCCAGATCGGGGGGGTCCGGACGGGGCTCGGCGACACCGAGGGCGAGGTCGACGACGGCACCAGCCTGGAACAGCAGCTCATGCAGTACGGCGAGCATCTGGAGCGCATGGAGACCCTCAGGGCCGTTGACGAGAGCCGGCTCATCGCCTTCGCCCGGAGGATGAGGAGCCTGAAGGGCCAGAAGCTGGTCTTCATCGTCTATCAGCGCGAGTTCCGGCCGGAGATCAGCCCCCAGACCCTCGACATGCTCGTCATGGGCAACCAGGAGCGGCCGGACATACTCGCCGCCCTCCAGACGCTCTTTTCCATGTACCAGCGCCCCGTCAACGTGAATCCCGGGCCGGTCGTTCAGGCCTTCGCCGACTCGGGGATGGCCTTCCACTTCCTGTTCATGAACCGCCAGCCCGAACGGGTCTCCGGCATCACCATGCGGGAACAGTCCGAGGACGTCTATAAGATGCTCTCGAGCGCGGCCGAAGCCACGGGCGGAGGGACGGACACGTCGCAGAATCCGGCCGCGTCGCTGGCGGCGGCGCTGAGGGCCACGGAGCAGTCCTATCTGCTCCTGTACGCGCCGTCGACGGCGGCCCCGCCCGGGACATTCATCGATCTCAAGGTCAGGGTCAAGGGCAAGGACTACCGGGTCACCTCTCGATCGGGGTACCTGAGCCGCTCCGCCAGAAGGCCATGACGATATTCGCGAACAGGCTGAGCCTGCGGAAGCTCAAGGCCATGGCCGGCCGGGAGGTGGGTCTCTCCGACTGGTTCACGATCACCCAGGAGCGCATCGACGCTTTCGCCGCGGCGACCGAGGACCGCCAGTGGATCCACGTCGACCCGGAACGGGCAGCGCGGAGCCCCCTGGGCGGCACGGTCGCCCACGGCTTCCTTCTGCTCTCGCTCGTCCCCTTCTTCAATTTCTCGAACGAGGTCTTCCAGGGGCGCTTCCGGATGGCGGTCAATTACGGCCTCGACCGCGTCCGCTTCCCCCAGTCCGTCCGGGCCGGCTCGAGGGTCCGCAACAGGGCCGTCCTGAAGAAGATCGAGAAGCGGGGGTTCCGGAGGGTCCTGGTCACGGTCGAGAACACCCTGGAAGTCGAGGGCGGCGGCCAAGCCGGCCATGGTCGCGGACGTCCTGGCCCTGATCTATCTGTGACGGTCCCGGGAGCGGGGAGCATGCGCATCAGGATCCTCGGCACCCGCGGCGAGATCGAGGAGACGGCCCGCTATCACTCCCGGCATTCGGGCATCCTCATCGACGGCGCGCTCATGGTCGACCTCGGCGAACCCGAGTTCCTCGCCTGCGCGCCCCAAGGCGGTCGTCATCACGCACCTTCACCCCGATCACGCCTATTTCGTCCGCGCGGGGACGGCCCGGCCGCCGGCGGGGCTCCCGGTCTTCGCCCCGGAGCCTTATCGGGACTATGGCCTCACGGTCCTCGACGAGGCCAGGACCATCGCCGGGTACGAGGTCCGTCCGGTCCCGACGCATCACAGCCTCAAGGTCCGGTCGCAGGCCTATCTCGTCGCCGACGGCTCAGTGAAGGTCCTCTACACGGGGGACATGATCTGGATCAACAAAGAGCACCATCATCTCCTCGAGGGCCTGGATCTCGTCATCACGGAGGCGAGCTATTTCCGCGAGGGAGGCCTCGTGAAGCGGGACAAGGCGACCGGCACGATCTACGGACACGCGGGCCTGCCCGACCTTGTCCGCCTCTTCAAGGACTACTGCCGGCGCATCGTCTTGGTCCACTTCGGGGCCTGGTTCTACAAAGACATCCGGCGGGCCCGGAACGCGATCCGCGACCTCGGGCGGGCGAACGGGGTCGCCCTCGAGGCCGGACACGACGGCCGGGAGATCGTTATCTGACTAGGACCCGGTCTCTTTGTATCAGAAGGCCAGGCCGAGCGTCGCCGAAAGCACGCCGTTCTTCAGGTCGATCGTATCGAGGTCGGGGATCGCGAGCTTCTGGAGCCCCATCGTGTACCGGACGTCGACGTGGATCGAGCGGCCGAGCTGGAGGCCTCCGCCGAGAACGGCGCCGTAATCGGCCGCCGGCATGTCGTTGATCTTGACGCCGTCCACGCAGGGCGTTCAGATTGAAGCCGAACGCCGGCCCGGCGAAAACGAAGGGATGGACGCTGCTGATGGGGATCCGGACCTTGAGGAGGATGGGGAACTCGATGTAGTCGAACTTGAGCTTCCCCGTCCCCGAGTCCGCCCCTTTCACCGTGTAGAGGGCCTCGGGTTGAATGGTCAGGACCCGGCCGAGGTTGAGCTCGAGGAAGATGCCGGCGCAGAAGCCGACCGTGCTCTTCCAATCGGCGAGCTCATCGGTGAAGTTGCCGTTGACGTTGGCGATGTTGGCTCCGCCCTTGATGCCGAACCTCACATCCGCCGCCGCCGTCTGCGGGAGGACAAGAACCGCCGCGAACATGCCGATCGCCAGAATCGCGCCAAGCTTTTTCATCGGACCTCCTTGGTCTCACTATTCGTCTGCCGGCCGAAGGAGTCTATCCCCTTCGTCCGGCGACGTCGTACCACTCCTCATAAACTTATACCGCCGTCACTTCAAAAGCAAGTTCCGTGTCGAGAAACGGCCTTATCGGCGGCCATCTTGAATCGGCCAAATCCCGGTGGTATAGTCGCGTCGGAGGAACGGGACATGATCATGATCCGGGGGAATAAGCGCGGGCTGTCGGCGAAGACGGCGGCAGGACTGACCGTCATCCTCGCCGCGACGGTGGCAGGCGCCGTGTTGGCGGGGAGGGCCGACGGCCTCAAGGGCGCGGGCATCCGCAGCTCGACCTACGGCCGCCCGAACGATCCCGGGCCCGGGGTACTGGGCCCGCACCGGCGTCGAGATCGCGGCCAAGTTCCCCGGCGCGAAGCCGGAAGCCATCTGGATCGTGAGCCGCCTCAAGGGCCGCGGCACCGAGATGTCGTTCCCCGTCCCTCCGGGCTGCGATCCGCTCATCACCGGGACGCCGGAGGACCTCAGCGAGCCGGTGCTCAAGCTCTTCGACGAGCTCGGCTACCGCGTCTGGCTCCAGACCGAGCCGGGCTGGGCGCCCGTCGACCAGGCCTTCCACGTCATGCTCGACCGCTACGGCCGCCACAAGTGCGTCATCGGGGTCGGCGTCGACGTCGAGTGGCACCGCTCCAACAACCCCGACCTCGGCGACCCGGTGACCGACGAGATGGCCCGGACGTGGCTCGCGGCGGCCCGGTCCCACAATCCCGTCCTACCGCATGTTCCTGAAGCATTTCCGAGAGGACGTCATGCCCCCGACCGTCCGCGACGGGATCCTGTTCGTCGACGACAGCCAGATCTTCGAATCGTCGGACGCGATGATCGAAGAGTTCGCCAAGTGGGGCCGGACCTTCGCCCCGGCGCCGGTCGGTTTCCAGTACGGCTACCAGACCGACAAGCCCTGGTGGAGCAAGATGAAGGACCCGGTCAAGGAGATCGGCGACCGCATCCTGGCCGCGACGCCGAACACCGAGACGCTGATCTGGGTGGATTTCTCGGTCCAGGACGTCTTCCCGCCCGACCCCGCCAAGGGGGACCGCGTTCCCGATCAAGAAATAGCGGGGGCCGGCCCCGCCGAGGAGGAGCCATGGACATCAAGGTCATCCCCATCGACAAGCCCGAGGACATGAACTTCATCCTCGGCCAGGCCCACTTCATCAAGACGGTCGAGGACCTCCACGAGGCCATCGTCACGACCGCGCCGCACATGAAGTTCGGCATCGCCTTCTGCGAATCGTCGGGCCTGGCCCTCGTCCGCCACACCGGCAACGACGAGGCGCTCGTCGAGATCGCCAAGAAGAACGCCCTGGCCGTCGGGGCCGGGCACGCGTTCCTGATCTTCATGACCGGCGGCTTCCCGGTCAACATCCTCAACGCCGTCAAGGCCGTGCCCGAGGTCTGCGGCATCTACTGCGCCACGGCCAATCCGGCCGAGGTCGTCGTCGCCGAGACGGACAGGGCCGGGGCATCCTCGGCGTCGTCGACGGCGTCCGGACGAAAGGCGTCGAGGGCCCGGACGGCATCGAGTGGCGCAAGGGCTTCCTGCGCAAGATCGGCTACAAGCTCTGAGCCGGCGCGCGTGAAGACTCCCGGCTCCTGGCCCGAGCGGGGCTCATCCTGGCCGCGGCGGTCCTCCTCGGCGCTCCTCTCGCGGCCCAATTCCGCGACGACTTCGACGGACCGGCCCTCGCCAAGGACCCGGCCGGGCGCCGCCGGCTGGGGCTTCCGGCACGGGCGAGGGCCGCGCCGTCATGGACTTCGTCCCGGGTCCGAGGCTTCGCCACGATCACCGTCGACGCGACCCGGGACAGGCGGAACGTCTGGTGGGCCTTCATCATCCGCCGCGTGTCCGGCGCGCTCGACCTGGCCCGCCTCGCGCGGCCCGGCTTCGAGCTCCGGATCGAGGCCCGCATCCGGACCGATCACGCCCCGCGCCGCGTCAACCTCCATCTCAATACCCAGAAAACGACGGACTTCCACAGCCACCTCATGGAGTACGATCTGGCCGAGACCGGCCGCTGGTACACGATCAGCATGACCACCCGCGGCTTCGAGGCCGGGCCCGGCGATACGGTCAACGCCCAGATGGCCCTGATGGATTGGGGCCTCGGCCGCTACCGCGTCGACGTCGATTATTTCAAGGTCGACGTCGTCGAGGCGGCCAAGGCCGGGCCCGACCTCGGCCCGCCCATCCCCTACCATCCCCCGGTCGCCGACCCGGCGTCGTTCGCGCCGCGATGCCGTCGTCGCCGCCGACATGACCGTCGATCTCGCCGAGCCCGGCGTCAATCTCGAACGATTGGACCGATCACGCGACGCCGGCGGCGAAGGCGCCGGTCATCTCGGCCGGCGGAACGCGCGTCGCCCTGCTCCGCTGGGACTTCAGCCGGCTCGCCGGACGGAAGGTCGCCGGCCCGGGCCTGCTCGAGCTGACGACGCGGGCCCTCGAGGCTCGCCGGCGGACGAGCGTCCCGACTTCGGCCTCCTCCGGGTCGTCGAGATCCTCGGCGGCGAGCCGCGCCTGGGACGAGCGGACGGCGACGTGGACCGGGATCTCGCGAGGGGCGCCGCGCGACCTCATCCTCAACCCGCAGATGATCATCGATTGGCCCGTGACGGCCGGGGACGGCGGCAAGACCTATCTGACCATCCCGCCCGTCGTCCTGCAGCGGCTCATCGACGGCAAGACCCTCGGCATCGCCCTGACCCCGCTCGGCTCCATCGACGCCTCGTTCTACGCCCGCGAGAGGAACGCGGCGGTTCACTGGCCGCCCGGCTGCTGTTCAATCTCAAGGAGAATTAGAATGGAAGGAACGACCCCGGCCAAGACGCGCCTCCTCTCGCTCGACGCCCTGCGCGGCTTCGACATGTTCTGGATCATCGGCGGCGACGCTCTTCTTCCGGTCGCTGGCCGAGGTGACGCAACTGGGGCTGGGCCCGCGTCCTGGGCGGTCCAGCTCGAGCACGTCGAGTGGGCCGGGTTCCACTTCTACGACCTCATCTTCCCTCTGTTCATGTTCATCTCCGGGGTGGCCATCCCCTTCTCGCTCCTGGCCAAGGCCAGAGACGGCGGCCGACAAGCGGCCGATCTACCTCAAGCTCGTCAAGCGGGCCCTCCTGCTCGTCCTGCTGGGCTTCGTCTACAACCACCTGACGGACCTTCAGTTCGCGACCCAGCGCTACGCCAGCGTCCTCGGCCAGATCGGCCTGGCCTATCTCTTCGCGGCGCTCATCATGCTCAACGTCCGGAGCCTCAAGGGGCGCCTGGCCGCCCTGGCCGGCATCCTGGCCGGGTACGCCGCCGTCCAGCTGCTCGTGCCGGTGCCCGGGATCGGCGCCGGCGTTCTGACGCCCGAAGGGACGATCAACGGCTGGGTCGACCGTCTGCTCCTGCCCGGGCGCCTCTACGACAAGATCTTCGATCCCGAGGGCATCCTCTGCGTCCTCTCGGCCACCTCGGTCACCCTCATGGGCGGGCTGGCCGGCCTCGTCCTGTGCTCGGAGCGCCTCGCCGCCTATCGCAAGACCCTCGTCCTCGCGTCGAGCGGCGTCGGGCTCACGATCGCGGGCTACGTCCTCGGCGGCTTCTACCCGATCATCAAGAAGGCCTGGACGGCGACCTTCGACATCTACGCGGCCGGGCTGTCGTTCATCCTGCTGGCCCTTTTCTACCTGGTCATCGATGTCTGGGGTCTCCGGAGATGGTCGTTCTTCTTCCGGGTCATCGGCCTGAACTCGATCACCATCTACCTGGGGACGCGGATGATCGATTTCGATCATACGAGCCAGTTCCTGTTCGGCGGGCTGGCCAGGCTTTCGGGGACGGCCGGGGTCCTCGTCCTCGAGGCCGGGGCCGATCGCCGTCGAGTGGCTGGTCCTCTATTTCCTCTACAAAAAGAAGGTCTTCCTGCGCGTCTGATCCGCTCTCCCGCGCCCGCGTCCGTCTAGCGCGCCCGCCCGCCCGGCGGCAGGTTCTCCTCGAAGAAGCGGGTGAACATCGTGTAAAGGTGGAGCGTCGTTCCCTCGTCCCTCGTAGATCCCGTGCGAACGGTTCGGGTAGGCCATCATCGGGAATGGCCTGTTGCGCGGCCACGAGCTCGTTGACCAGGAGCTCGAATCCCTGGTAGTGGACGTTGTCGTCGCCCGTGCCGTGGACGATGAGCAGCTGCCCCTTCAGGTCCTTGGCGAAGGTGATGGGCGAGCCGTTCCTGTAGCCCTCGGCGTTGTCGTCGGGCAGGCCCATGTAGCGCTCCTGGTAGATCGTGTCGTAGAGCCGCTGGTCGGGCACGGAGGCGACGGATATGCCGGCCTTGTAGAGATCGGGATAGCGGAACATGGCGTTGAGGGTCATCGACCCGCCGCCGCTCCAGCCCCAGACGCCGATCGCGCTCGGGGTCGACGAAGGGCCAGGCGGCGATCGCCGCCCGGACCGCCGCCGCCTGATCGGCCGAGGCCAGGATGCCGATCTGCCGGTAGATCGATCTTCCGCCAGGCGCGGCCGCGCGGCGCCGGCGTGCCGCGGTTGTCGAAGCTGGCGACGATATAGCCCCGCTGGGCCAGCATCAGGTGCCAGAGATAGCCGCTGCCGCCCCAGCTGTCCTGGACGGTCTGTCCGGCCGGTTCGCCGTAGACGTAGACGAGGAGGGGATATTTCTTGGCCGGGTCGAAGTCGGGCGGCAGGATGCGCCAGCCGTCGACCTGGACGCCGTCGCCGATCGGCAGCTTGAAGAATTCGACCCGCTTCCGGGCGAGCGCCCCGACCTTGGCCCGGAGCTCGTTGTTGGCCGCGAGCGGCCGGACCGGCTCGCCCTTCGGCAGCCGCACCAGCTCGGTCACCGGGGGCTCATCGAGCGTCGAATACGAGTGGAAAGCCCAGCGGGCCGAGGGCGAGATGTCGAATCGGTGGACGCCTCCCTGCCCGGCGGGCCCGACGAGCTCCGGCTTGCTCTTTCCGTCCATCCGGACGCGATAGAGGAACCGTTTCGTCGCGTCGTCGGGCGAGGCCGTGACGTAGAGCCAGCCGCCCTTCTCGTCGACGGCGTTGACGCTCGATGACGTCGTAGTCGCCGGGCGTCAGGAGCTTGGCGTCGCCCCCATCGCGGCGGACCGCGTAGGCGTGCTGCCAGCCGTCGCGCTCGCTGAGCCAAAGCAGGCTCCGGCCGCCGTCGAGCCAGACGAAGTCGTCCATGATCTCGACCCAGGCCTTGTCCGTGTCCGTGAAGATCGTCCGGACCTCGCCCGTCGCGGCGTCTCCGATGAGGACGCTGAGCGTGTTCTGAAGGCGGTTGAGATGCTGCAGGACGACCTCGCGGGAGTTCCCGGCCCACTCGAGCCGGGCGATGTAGGTGTTCGAGGGATCGCCCGGCGTCTTCATCCAGACGGCGGGCCCGCCGGCGGCCGGGACGACGCCGGCCCGGACGGCGGAATTCGGCTGTCCGGGCTTGGGGTGCTTGAAGCTCGTCGTCACCGGGTAGAGGGTGTCGGTGTTGTTGATCATGGTGAAGACCGGCACGCGCGCTCGTGTCGAACTGCCAGAAGGCGACGGCGGCGCTGTCCGGGCTCCAGCGGAACCCGTCGCGGATGGCGAACTCCTCCTCGTTGACCCAGTCGGACGTGCCGTTGATGACGTCCGGGCCGCCGTCGAAGGTCAGCTGGATGACCTTGCCCGAGGCCAGATCCTCCGCGTAGATGTTGTTCTTGACGACATAGGCCGCCTTCCGGCCGTCGGGCGAGAGCTTGGCGAACATCAGGCTCGAAGCCTCGAAGTCCCGGCCCGAGCCGGCGGAGGCGGCCGGTGGCCAGCTCGTAGGTCCAGAAATCGCCTCGCGTGTTCTGGCGCCAGACGCGCTTGGAGTTGGTAAAGACGATCAGGACCCGTCCGTCGGGCGACCAGGCATAGTCCTCGATGGCCAGGGGGCCCGCGGCGCCGGGCGGGACGAGCTTGGCCGCGGAGACGAGAACGGCGCGCTTCCCCGAGGCGGCGTCGTAGAGGACGAGATCGCGGCCGCCCTTGGCTTCGACGCTCGGCTCGAGCGTCGTGTACGAGTCGCCGTCGCTCATCCAGCGGGCCGGGCCGAAGCGCTCGGCGGCGAATTCGCGGCCGGCGAAGATGCGCTCGACGGTCAGGATGGGGTCGAAGGGCTTGGCCGGAGCGGCTTGGTCCTGGGCCGGGGCGGCAAGGCCGGAGATCCCGACGAGGAGAAGGGCGAACAGGACGAGGGTGCGTTCATGCGTCGCGGATCATGGCGGCGGACCTCCTTGGGACGTCGGTTCATCGGGGCGCCAGGACGTAGGCGAGGCCCGGCTGGGTCTTGAATTCGACCACCCCGGAATCGGGCACGGACGAAGGGCCGATCATCTGGCCCAAGTGCGTGATGGACATGGGGAACGGGAGCCGGACGCGGCACGGACCGCCGATCGTCGACAGGATGCGTCACCCGCCAGAGCCGGCCGTTCGAGCCATTTCAGATCGATCTCGAAACCGCCCCGGGCCCGCAGGCCGCGGACTTCCCCGCTCCGCCACGACGAGGGCAAGGCCGGCAGGAATTCGAGCTCGCCCTCTGGGACTGGAGGAGCATCTCGGCCACGGCCGCGCTGAAGCCGAAAGCGCCGTCCACCTGGAGGGCGCCGCTGCAGATCGAGAACAGGCTCGCGGTCGTGTAGTTGTTCATGGCGAAGCGGAGGTTCTCCATGGCCTTGGCCGCGTCGCCGAGGCGGGCCCAGCAGGCCGCCTTCCAGGCCGACGACCAGCCGTTGCCGGGAAGTCCGCGCTGCTCCAGGACGACCCGGGCCGCCTGGGCCGCCCCGCCGTCTCGCGCGCGGCGATCTCGTGGCCCGGGAAAAGGCCCCAGAGCCCCGAGATGTGACGATGGCTCTTCTCCGTCTCGTCCCAGTCCTCGAGCCATTCCTGGAGATTGCCGCGGCGGCCGATGCGCATCGGCGCGAGCTTGGCCCTGGCCTCGAGGACCTTCGACCGGAAGTCCGCGTCGACGCCCAGGATCCGGGCCGCCTCGGCCACGTCACCGAAGAGGGCGTCGAGGATGCGCATGTCGATGGTCGAGCCGGCGCAGATCGAGGTCGTCGTCATGAAGGTCGTGATCTCGTCGAAGAACGGCTTCTGGCCCGGCACGGCCGGGAAGTTCTCCGGCGAGGTCGAGGGATTGGTCACGAGCCAGCCGTAAGTCGGGTGAGGGACGAGGAAATCGAGGAAGAACTCGGCGCTCCCCTTCAGGACGGGATAGTAGTCCTTCAGGAACGCCTTGTCGCCGGTGAAAAGATAATGCTCCCAGAGATGCGTCGCCAGCCAGGCCCCGCCGGTCGTGAAGGCGCCCCAGCTCGGCCCGTCCATGGGCGCGGCCACGCGCCAGATGTCCGTGTTCTGATGGAAGACCCAGCCGCGGGCGCCGTAGTGCTCCCGGGCCACGTCGCTCCCCTGGTCGGTGAGCTCCCGGATCATCCGGAAGAGCGGCTCGGCGCACTCGGCCAGGTTCCCGACCTCGGCCGGCCAGTAGTTCATCTCGGTGTTGATGTTGGTCGTGTATTTGGAATCCCAGGGCGGATTCATCTTGTCGTTCCAGATGCCCTGGAGGTTGGCCGGCTGGGTGCCCGGCCGGGACGAGGAGATGAGGAGATAGCGGCCGAACTGGAGGACGAGCCCGGCCAGGGCCGGGTCGTTCGTCCCGTCGAAGGCCTTGAGGCGCTCGGCGGTCGGCAGGTCCGACGCCGGTCCTGACGGCAGCTTGATCTCGACGCGCCGGAAGAGGCGCCGGTGCTCGCGGACATGGGCCTCGAGGAGGGTCTCGAAGGGCCTGCCGGCCGCGCCGGCGAGGGCCGCCGCGACGCGGGCGGCGGGGTCGCCGGACACATCCTTATAGGTGACGAAGTTCGTGGCGGCGGCGACGAGAAGGGTCACGGCGTCGGCGCCGGTGACGACAAGCTCGTCCTCCTCGACGGCCATCGTTCCGCCTTCCGGAAAGGCCTTGAGCCGGGCCTCGTAGCGCAGCCGGCCCGTGATGCCCATGTAGTCGGCCGACTTGCCCCGGATGACCAGCCCGTCGGGCGGGAGGCCGTCCATGCGGAAATAATCGGTGGCGTAGTTCGAGTGGGCCTCGTTCCGCTCGCCCCGGAGCTGGGCCCGGAAGGAGATCCGGCCCGGCCGCTCGGCCGTGAGCCGGACGACGAGGACCTGGTCGACCGGGCTCGAGAAGACCTCGCCGCGTGTAACGGACGCCGCCGGCCGCGTAGGACGTCGTGTCGACGGCGGTGTCGAGATCGAGCTCGTGGCGGTAATCGGCGATCGGGTCCGCTGGCGGGGAAGCGCAGGACCAGGTTGCCGAGGGACTGGTACTTCTGCTGTTCGACGGGATAGCCCATGAGCCGGCGGCCGAAGAGGATGTGGGCCTGCTTGAGCCGGCCCTCGAACACGTCGCGCCGGATCTCGGGCAGGACCTCCGCCCCGCCCTTGACGGTCGTCGCGTAGGGGCCGCCGGTCCAGTAGGTCTCCTCGTTGAGCTGGATCCTCTCCTCGTCCGTCCGGCCGAAGACCATCGCCCCGAGCCGGCCGTTCCCGACGGGGTGGGCGTTCTCCCATTTATCGGCGGGGCGGGCGGCCCAGACAACGGTCGCGGGGTCCTTCTTCGCTTCGGCCCGCGGCGCGGCCCCGGCGAGGGGCGCGCAGCCGAGAACGATCCCCAGGAAGGCGAAGCGAAGGAGCCTCCGGTTCATTCGGCGGGCTTGGTGATGGCCGGATAGTACCTGCGGACGAAGCTCTCCTGGACCTCGAACGACCAGTGGACGTCCCGGATATGGTTGGCCGCGTCCAGGCTCCGGCCCGCGCGCAGGAGATCGATCAGGGCCTGGTGCTCGCCGACCGAGGTCTCCTCCCATTCCTTGACGAAGCCCTTGACCCGGGGGAAGTCATAGAGCCGCTTTTTCAGGTTGTTGACCAGCTTGACCAGGCTGGCGTTGCCGCAGAGGTTGAGGAACGTGTTGTGGAAGGCCAGGTTCTTCTCGTAGTAAAGATCGAAGTCGGCCGCGGCCAGGGCCTCGCGCATGCCGTCGTTCAGCTTCTGCATGGCGTCGATGTCGGACGGCGTCATCCGGTCGAAGGCTTTGAGCAGGGCCATGCTCTCGAGCGAGCCGATGATCTCGTAATAATTCCGGATGTCCTGTTCCGTCAGGGCGTTGACCACGATCATGCGCCGGGGCAGGATGGTGACGAAATCCTCCGTCTCGAGCTGGAGCAGGGCGTCGCGGAGGGGGGTCTTGCTGACGCCGAGCCTCTTCGACGTCTCCTCCATGTCGATGGCCGATCCGGGCAGGATCGCGCCGCGCCGCATCTGCTCGCGGAGGTATTCGTAGACCTGTTCCTTGAGGGACTTGACGTTGAGGATCGGCTTGCGGTCCATGGTCCGATGTCCTTTCATGCCGGCGCCGCCGCGCGACAAAGATATTCGACAAAGCGCCTCAAGTCAAATGCCGGCCGGACGACGGCCCCGCGGGCCATTATCATCCCCGGAAATGTCTGATAGAATGACCGCAGGGAGACGCCGATGAACCCGACGACGCCGATCCGATACGTCACGACGGAGGAGATCCGCGGCGTGCTGACCATGCCCGCCGCCATCCGCGCGGTGGCGGACGGCGCTCGTCGCAGCTCTCGACCGGCCGGGCCCTTGTGCCGCCGCGGACGAGCCTCGAGATCCCGGGCACGCGGACGACGGCCCTGGTCATGCCGGCCTACCTCCCCGGGCCGCGCCGGATCGGTCTCAAGCTCATCTCGCTTTGCGAGGATAATCCCGCCAAGGGACTTCCTTTCGCGCAAGCGATCACCATCGTCATGGACGCCGAGCTCGGGACGCCGCTGGCCGTCCTCGAGGCCGGCTATCTCACCGCCGTCCGGACGGGCGCCGCGTCAGGCGCGGCCACGGACGCCCTGGCCCGCAAGGACGCCCGGGTGGCCGCGATCTTCGGCGCCGGCGTCCAGGGCCGGACCCAGCTCGAGGCCATCGCCGCCTTGCGCCCGCTCCGCAAGGCCTACGTCGTCGACATCGATGCTAAGGCGGCGGCCGCCTTCGCCGCGGAAATGGGACACGCACTCGGCCTTGAGATCGAGCCGGCGGACGCCCCGACGGCTCTGCGCGACGCCGACATCATCTCGACGGCGACGACGTCGACGGAACCGGTGTTTCGCGACGGCGACCTCAAGCCCGGCGTTCATATCAATGCCGTCGGCTCCTACAAGCCCCACGTCCGCGAGATTGCCGGGCGAGACCGTCCGGCGGGCCCGGCTGTTCGTCGACGAGAGGCGGGCCTGCCTCGAGGAGGCCGGCGACATCATCATTCCCCTGCGCGAAGGTCTTATCGATGAGGGCCATATCCGGGCCGAGATCGGCGAGGTCCTGGCCGGGCTCAAGCCGGGCCGCCGCTCGGACGACGAGATCACCGTCTTCAAAGCCGTGGGCAACGCCGTCGAGGACCTGGCCGTGGCCGCCCTGGTCCTCGGCTGAAGGGCGACGATGGAATTCATCAGCATCCTCAACGACGTCCTCGGGCCGGTCATGCGCGGGCCCTCGAGCTCCCATACGGCCGGGTCCTATCACATCGGGCGGCTCGTCCGCTCCCTGCTCGGGGAGGAACCGGCGCGGGCCTCGTTCACCTTCGATCCCGGCGGCTCCTACGCCGCGACCTACCGCCAGCAGGGCGTCGATCTGGCCCTGACCGCGGGCCTCCTCGGCTGGCCGATCACCGACGAGCGCTTCGCCCGGGCCCTGGTCCTCGCCCCGAGGCAGGGCCTCCGGCCGCGGTTCCTGGTCGCCCCGCTCGAAGGAGCCGACCATCCGAATACGGTGGCCATCGAGCTCGCCGGCAAGAGCGGCCGTGAGCTTCGCGCGACCGCCCGGTCGATCGGCGGCGGGATGGTCCTCGTGACCCGGCTCGACGGCCGGCCTGTGCGCCTCGACGGCAAGAGCGCGGTCGTCCTGAAGGTCGGAGGAGCGACGAGGACGGTCCCGCCCCTGTTCTTCGTTCAAAAAGGGACGGCTCTCTTCGGGTCCGCGGCGGAGATGGTCGCGCTGGCCCGTCGACGGCGCGTTTCGCTCGGCCGGATAGCGCTGGCCTACGAGGCCCGGCTCCTGGGGCTCACGGAAGCCGAGGTCGTCGAAGAGATCGGCCGGAGGTTCGACATCATGAGAGCGTCGGTCGAGCGGGGCCTGGCCGGCCGCGGGCTCGGCCTGAAGCTTCTGAAGCCCACCGCCGGGAAGATCTTCCGGGCCGAAGCGGCCGGGGTCCTGCCGGCCGGGGGCTTTCACGCCAGGGCCGCCGCCCGGGCCATGGCCGCCCTCCACGTCTCTAACAGCGGAGGCATTGTCTGCGCCGCTCCGACAGGCGGCTCCGCGGGCGTCCTCCCGGGCGTCCTGGTCACCCTGGTCGAGGAGCGGGGCCTCGATGAGGAAGGAACCGCCTTGGCTCTCCTGGCCGCGGGCGCCATCGGGCTGATCGTGGCCCGGCGGGCGACCTTCGCCGCCGAAGTCGCCGGCTGCCAGGTCGAGATCGGCGCCGCCGGGGCCATGGCCGCCGCGGCCGTTGTCGAGGCGGCCGGCGGAAGCGCCGCCCAGGCGTCAGACGCCGCGGCGATCGCCCTGCAGAACACGATGGGCTCGGTCTGCGACCTCGTCCAGGGCCTGTGCGAGATCCCCTGCCACACCCGGAACGCCGTGGCCGCCTCGAGCGCTTTCGTCTGCGCCGATCTCGTCCTCGGCGGCTACGACAATCCCATCCCGCTCGACGAGACGATCGACGCGTCCTTCGCCTCGGGCCGGATGCTGCCCGCCGAGCTCCGCTGTACCGCCTGCGGCGGATTGGCGACGACCCCCTCGGCTCAGGCCCTCATTAAGAAATAGTCCCGAATGGAGGCCTTTATCTTGGGCCGGGCGCCGGCCGAGAGGATGAAGGCGAGCGCCACGATGCCAACTCTTGTCATTTCTGCTGTTCGGGTTTACCATCATGGCGCGAGCCGTAATGCTGGACGGCCCGATTGTCCACAAGATGACGACCGAGGGCAGCACGGTCTAGGAAGACGAGGGGAAATTCATGATCACAGGCCGTCGCATCGTCCGGCTTTGCCAGTTTCGGCGGGGAATCGCATCGAGTCATCCGGTCGAGCGCGGCATAGTGGTTATCCCAGCGCTCATTCTCGTCCTGGGCGCGGTTGCGTGCGGAAAGCCAGGCGCCGGGTGGCAGGGGACGATCCAGGTCGAGAGCGGTGTGACCACGGTGCAGAATCCAGCCCAAGGGATATGGGATCTGCAGGGCCGTTCCGGCCTTTCACTCGTTAAAGAAAGCCAGATCGGCGCCCTCGATGGCCCCGCCGAACTGGTTTTTGCCGGAATATCCGATATCGCCGTGAACAACAACGGCGAGATCTATGTTGCCGACCGCCGCCTTGCCGAGATCAGGAAGTTCGACAGGGACGGAAAATACGTCCTGACGTTCGGCAGAAAGGGGCAGGGTCCCGGAGAGTTCCAGAGCATTCGCGTGCTCTCGATCGGCTCCAACGGCGAGGTCATCGTTTACGACGACATGCTTGGCCGTGTATCGATCTTTGCCGATACTGGAGAGCTCCGGACGACCACAAAGAAGCTGCTTGAGACGGAATGGATCTCACCGGCCAGGATCTTTTGCTCCGACAGCGGATACGTTCTTTTCGGAAAGCTCGGAGAGGGCCTCCCGCTCTTCCATGAGTTCGGGGCGGATTGGTCGTACAAGGGCTCGTTCATTGCCTATGAGCCCATCGACAACAAGGACTTTGAAGCGGCGTGGCTGAATTTCAGCCCGGGATATTGCGACTTTCAGGGCTCCGGCGACATCCTCTTAACAAAGCCCTTCCATGACAATCGCCTCCTGCTCTACAAAGATAAGAAGCTGACGCGCATCATCGAAAGAAGATCGGACATCAAGAAGCCCTACGAGGTCGAGACATTCCGCGATGTGGAAAAGGCCATGGGGCTCCAGCGGCAACATGATTTTGCCTCGTTCGGTCAAGGCGTGGCCTATCTGGGAATGTCGTTTCTGACCTCGAGGGGTGTCTTCCGGATGCCTTCAGGGGATATCGTGAATTTCATATCGATTCGGAAAGGCAAGGAGCCCGTGGACGCGGCGAGTCGAAAGGACAGGAACCTCTGGGATCTCGCCGTCGAGCTGTATGACCCGGAAGGCCGATTGCTGAGCTTCACTGTGCTCGGGCCGGACCCCGGGTATGATATCCGCCGGATGGACCCGAGCGGCCTCTTCTACGCCGTCGAGCAGAAGGACTTTCCCAAAGTCGTCACCTTCCGCCTGAAATACTGAGGCTCCGAGAAAAGCTCATTCCACGCCTACTTCTTCGGGGCGGGCTTCTTCGCCGCGGGCGCGGGCGGGGCCATGATGCGCTGCGTGTACTCGGGCTCGACGTTCTCGAAGAAGACGCCCTCGAACCGCCCCGGCGCGAGCGTCGGCAGGCTGACCTCGATGTCGATGGGAGAATCGGGCCGGATCCTGCTCACGTCGGCGTAGTGGCCGAGAAAGGTCCGGGCGGGCGAGTGCGGGTAGACGCTGTTATAGGCCTTGAGGACGTCGACGGGGACGCCGTTGATCTTCAGGGTCACGTCCATGGCCTCCGTGCCCTCGATGATGGGGATGTGGAGGAGGAGCCGCCACGGCCCGAGCCAGGGGGCCCTGAGGTCGTCTTCGGTATAGGCGACGGGCCAGGACTTCTTGCGCTCGGCGAGCTGGGTGAAGACGCGCGCGGGGACCGTCGTCCGGGCTTTGTAGATCCCGCCCGTGAACCCGGCCGGGACCTTTCCGGCGGCCTGGGACCTCCCGAAGGCGCGGCCGGCGAAGCGCACGGTCGCGGTGATGAGGCCCTGGCCCGCCTTGAACGGATGCGCGACGCCGTTGACCGAGAGGGCGCGGACGCGGGCGTTCGCGGGCAGCAGGACGAGGATGGGGCGCGACGCCCCCGTCTCGGAGGTGACGCCGGTCAGGACGCACCGCGAGGACCTGAGCTCCGCGGCGCCCCGGACGTTGAAGAGGACGGGCTCCGTGATCTCCGCGGGGGCCGGGAAGATCTCGTAGACGGCGGCCTCGCGGCCGGGCAGGGTCAGGGCGACCTCGCCGCCATAGGCCCACAGGCCCTCCGGCGAGCCGACGAGGCGGCCCTCCTCCGGATAGAGCTCCTTGATCATGAGCTTCTCGCCCTTGGCGAGGCCGATCGTCCCGTCGAGCTTGAAGCGGGCCTCCCGGCTGCCGGGATTGGGGTTGAAGAGGAAGACGATGCCGCGGTCCTCGACGACGGCCGCCGTGCCGTCGACGCGGCCGGCCGCGGGCGGCCCGATGATCGGCCGCAGGGCGTGGAGGTAGCGGGCGTTCTCGTCGGTCCAGTCGAGCCACTTCCGGAACCAGGCCTTGTCGTCTTCCGAGAGGGCCGCGAACTCCTCGCTGTCGCGGGCCGGGATGAAGTTGACGACATGATGGAACGGGGCCGTCCCGATCGAGGAGATGAGGGAATATTTCCAGCCCAGCACGTCCCAGTCCCGGGGGCGGAAGCGGTCGCGGCGCATGACCTCCTTCTCGTCGCTGCGCTCCGACTGGTGGGTGATGAAGCCGGGCATGATCTCGGGCGGCGTGAGGCGCTCGACGCTGTAGACCCACGCGGCGAAGCGCTGGCGGTTGGCCGAGACCCGGTCCGTGTGGAGGTCGGGGAAGGCCTTGAAGCTCTCCGGCTGCTCGTCGGTCAGGGTCGGGTGCGGGTAGGAGCCGGCGAGCCAGGTCCAAGGGCCGAAGTTCTGGTACTGCTGGCGGCCGTCGACGACGGCGTCGAAGGCCTCGCGCCGCAGGCCCTCGAGGATGCGCCGGCAGCCGTACCACTGGGCGTACTTGCTCGAGGCCTTGTCCAGGGCGATCCACCAGTGGTCGAACGAGAATCCGGCGGCGCCCGTCGTCCGCATGAAGCCGAGGAGCTTGTCCAGCCACCAGTCCTGGAACGAGCGCAGGCCCGTGTCGGCGCCCGACTTCGCGGCCTCGGCGCCGGCCCAGGCCGTCCACCGCGGGTCCTGGAGAAAGGGCAGGGACGGATAGGCGTAGGCCATGAGCTTGAGGTTCTTCGAAGCGGCGTAGTCCAGCATGTCCTTGAGCCCGGCCGGGACCGGCGTCGCGGCGCGGGTCCCACTCCCCTTTCCGCAGCTTCTGGCCGAGGCCGAACCAGAGGACGTTCTCCCAGCCCCAGCTGTCGGCGTTGTCTTCGAGCTTCGAGAGCGCGCTGTTGGCCGGGGTGTAGAGAAGGTGGGTGACCCCGAGCTCGGCGGCCCGGTCCATGATCCGCTTGTATTCCTCGACGCCCTCGGGGGTGCCGACGTCGATCTGATAGTCGTTCTCGCACCAGGGGATGTGGACGCGGACGCTGCGGCCGGGATAATAGAGGAGGAAGGAGCGGACGCAGTCGACGAGGGCCGAGGCTTCGTTGACGTCGATCGACGGCGATTCCCGGAGGAGCTTGTCGTAGTCGGGAACGAAGGCCCACTCGGGAACGGCCTTGGCCGGGAAGCGCGTGCCGGAGAGCCCGGCGACGCCGATGCAGAGGCGGTCGGAGGCGAAGGCGCCGTAATCCCGGCTCCAGTCCATGTCCGGGGCATAGGAGACGGAGACCGCCGCGCCGTCGCGCGTCCAGGACATGAACGGGTTCTGGAGCATGAAGAAGACGCTCCAGGCGGGGCCCGAGCGGAGGCGTCGGCGTCGAGCGAAGCGGCAGACGGCCCCGAAGGACCCGTCCTTGAGCTTCAGCTCCTCGACGACGGGCCGGCCGAGCGAGCACTCGAGCGGCCTGACCTCGTTGATCCGGTAGACGCGGCTCCGGGCCGAGGTCACGACGATCTGCTTGGTCAGGAAAGTCCCAGGCGGGCTTGAGCTCATAGACGACGTCGAAGGTGTAGGGGTCGCGGGCGAAGCGGTAGGCGATCTTGACCGGGGTCATCTCGATCTCGGCCGGGCCCAGCCGGCCGATGACGACGGGCGAGCCGTCGATCGTCACCGAAGAGGGGTCGGCGGAGAAGGCGAGCATCCGGCCGGTCTTGGGAGTGCCGATGGAGACGAGCCCCTGGTCGTTGAACTCGGCCCGGATGCGGCCGTTGTCGAGGGCCATCTCCTCGGCGGCCGCGGGGGCCGCGCCGAGAAGGGCCAAGGCGGCAAGGACCAGGAGGATCGGGAACGGGCCCGGGGAGAAGGCGCGCTTCGCGGTCATGGCTCTATCTCCTTGTCCCGATTATAACCGAAGCGAGCCGCTAGTCGACGTTCATGTTCACTTTTTGGGGAGGTCTGACCGCGGCGGCCGTGCGGGGCAGCCAGACCAGCATCTGGCCGGGGCCGCGGTTGGCCCAGGCGTAATACGGGACGGCCAGGAAGGGGCGCGCGGTCTCGACGGTCTTCCCGGCCGCGTTCTTGGCGACCGCGACGGCCGATCCCGTGATGACCGCGACGCCGTTGAGCAGGTCGGGCCGGAATTCGACGGCCAGGCGCGGCCGGGTCGGGCAGGACGAGGTCGAAGACCCGGTCGCCGTTGTCGACCCCCTCGGCCGCGTAGACGATCGGGCCGCGCTGGAGCGCCGACCCGGCCGCGGTCCTCGGCGACCGCTTCGTTCGCGACGACGCGGCGGACGGGCATGGGCAGCGTCAGCTCGACCGTGTCGCAATCCTTCCAGTCGCGGCGGATACGCGCGTAGCCGTCGCGGATATCGAGGGTGACGGCCTCGCCATTGACCTTCAAGCCCGGGCGCTTCCGTCGGGGCCGTCGAGGAACTTGTAGAGGTCCGTCGGCATGGCCTCGCCCCGGGCCCAGCCGGGGATGCGCAGGGCGAGCTCGAAGGGCCCCGGGACCTCCGAGGGACAGGATCAGCTCGACCGTGCCGTCCCAGGGGTAGCGCGTCTCCTGGGTCACGATGACCGGGCGGCCCGGGATCGGGATCTTGCCCGTTCCGCCGATGAAGAGATTGACGAAGACGGTGTCGTCCTTGGTCGCGTAGACGTAGCCGGGCAGGGACGGCAGGAAACGGGTCATGTTCGGCGGGCAGCAGGCGACCTCGAACCAGGGGCTGCGGCCGTAGCCGCCGGCCGATTCGAGGGGATTCTGATAGAAGAAGCGGTCGCCGCTGAGGGCGACGCCGGAGAGCAGGCCGTTGTAGAGGACGCGCTCGAAGACGTCCATGTACTTCGACTCGCCGTGGAGGAGGAAGAGGCGGTAGTTCCAGAGGGCGTTGCCGATGGCCGCGCACGTCTCCGTGTAGGCTTCGGCGTTGGGCAGCTCGTAGGCGTCGCCGAAGGCCTCGGACCCGCTGCCGGGCCCCGACGCCCCCGGTCAGGTACTGCTTCTTGCCGGCGACGTCGAGCCAGAGACGGTCGATGGCCGCGACGTATTCCGGGTAGCCGCCGAGGGCGGCGACATCGGCCATCCCCGAGTACATGTACATGGCCCGGACGGCGTGGCCGACGGCCTCGTCCTGCTCGAGGACGGGCTTATGGTTCTGCAAGTATTCGTCGGAGTCGTAGACGGCGAAGGGATCGTCCGGGGCGTACTTCTCGCCGCCGAAGTAGTGGCCGCGCTCGTCGAGGAAGAACTTGGCCAGGTCGAGATAGGCGCGCTTGCCGGTCACCCGGTAGAGCTTGGCCAGGCCGATCTCGATCTCCTGGTGGCCGGGGAAGCCGCGGCGCAGGCCGGGTCCGGCGCCGAAGGTGCGGAGGAGAAGCGCGGCGTTCTTCTCGGCGATGGCCAGGAACGTCCGCTTGCCGGTGGCCTGGAAGTGGGCCACGGCCGCCTCGTACATGTGGCCGACGTTGTAGAGCTCGTGGCTGACGCGGAGGTTCGACCAGCGCTCGGGCCCGCTCCGGGGGCCGGATGGGCGGGGTCGGTCGGTCCGGGTCGTGATAGAGATAGCCGTCGGGTTCCTGGGCCTTGGCGATGACGGCGATGAGGTCGTCGAGGGTCTTGTCGAGCGCGGGGTCGGGATGGAGGCGGAGGGTATAGGCCGCGGCCTCCATGGATTTGTAGATGTCCGAATCGTTGTACCGTTTGCCCCGATAGGTCCCGGCCATGAGGCTGGCCGCCTTGCGGAAGTTGTCGACCCGGCCCGTTTCCTCGTTCATGCGCAGGGCATAGGGCACGGAGACCGTGCGATTGGTCTCGAGGCGGGGCGCCCAGAACGCGTCCTCGAGCTTGACGTGCGTGAAGGGAACGGGATGGATGGGATAATCGAGGGAAGCGGAGGCGGCGGGGGCGGCCGGAGTGTCGGGCGCGCCGGGCGCGGCGCTCTTGCCCCGGCACCCGGAAAGAGCCAGGAGGAGGGCGAGTGCGATCGGAAGGAGACGGGCGGCCTCGCGGGACGGGTCGAGTCTCTTTCGCATGGGACCTCCGAACATTAAATATACCACAGCGACGGCGATTCGATTATAATCGCGGGCATGACCGGGCCGTGGCTGATCCTCGTCGGGCGTGGCGGCGGGCGTTTTCGCCGGGCTGTTCGGCATCGGCGGCGGCATCATCATCGTGCCGGCGCTCATCCTCCTGGCCGGTTTCCCCCTGGTCAAGGCCACCGGGACATCGCTCGCGGCCATCCTCCTGCCGGTCGGCATCCTGGGGGTCATCGCCTATTACAGGGCCAAGATCATCGACCTCCGGGCCTCGGCGCTCATCGCCGCGGGCCTGCTCACGTCGGTCGTCGTCGGGGCCTGGCTGGCCAACACCCTTCCGGTCGACCTCATGCGCAAGCTCTTCGCGGTGTTCTGTCTCTACGTCGGCTGGAATTTCGTCGATCCGGTCCGCATCATTCGGGAGCGGCGGGGCGGGGCCGTCCAGGCCAAGCCCGAGTCGGAAGAAGCGCCCCATCCCTCGTTCGCCGCGCTCGTCGGGACCGGCCTCTTAGCGGGAGTGATGGCCGGCATGTTCGGCATCGGCGGCGGCAACATCATCGTGCCGATCCTCACCCTGGCCCTCCACTACCCCCCGAAGAGGGCCATCGCCACGTCGCTCGGCGCCATCCTCTTCCCCTTCGGCATTCCCGGGGTGCTCTATTACCAGCGGGCCGGGAATCTCGACCTCGGGGCGGCGGCCTGGATAGCGGGAGGGTTGTTCATCGGCACCGTCTTCGGCGCCCTGATCACGATCAGCCTGCCGGGCCGGACGGTCAAGCGGCTCTACGGGCTGTTCCTTCTCTTCGTCGCCGTTCGCTTCTTTTTTCTTCTAGGAGCCGATTCGCACCTAATGGACGTCGCGGTGCGGCGGGGACCTTGAAAAGCTTTCCGGAGGCGCGAGCGACCTGTTCGCCCGCGGCGTCGAGGAGCTCGCTCTCGGCGGCGACGATCCGCCCCTTGTCCTCGACGAACCGTCCTTTGAGCGCATAGGCGACGCCCGTCGAGACCGGCTTGATATAGCGCACGGTCATCTCCCCGGTGACGCAGGTGAAGCCCTTCGCGCCGGCGGCGTAGATCATGGCCTCGTCGAGGACGGAGGCCAGAAGGCCGCCGTGGACGATCCCGGCCCAGCCCTGGAAGTGCCCGGCGAACGTCACCTCGGCCGAGGCTTCCCCCCGTTCGGCGTCGGTCCTGAGCCGGAGCTTCAGGCCGATGGGGTTCTTCTCGCCGCAAACGAAGCAGCCCCTGTCATCGCGGAATGTGTTATCCATTTAATTCGGGGACACAATACCATTTCCCCAATTATTGTTCACAATACCGATGAGCTTCCGGTCCCGGCAACTCCTTGATCACGGCCTTCGGCGCCCCATCCTTGCCCCTTGCCCCACGCTCCGCAATCGTCTATAAGATAGGGGTCTATTCGCCCCGAAGGAGAGTCCACATGACCCCGCCGACCGAGAACGAGACCGTCCTCGCCCTGTTCAAGGAATGCGACGCCCTGCTCCAGGGCCATTTCAAGCTGACCTCGGGCAAGCACTCGGAGTGGTATTTCGAGAAGATCCGGCTCATCGAGAAGCCGGCCGCGCTCGAGAAGATCGTCGACCTCCTGGCCGCCAAGATCCGCCGCGAGGTCCCGGATTTCGACTACGTCGTCTCCCCCGCCTACGGCGCCATCGCCATCGGCTTCCTGGCCGCCCTGAAGCTGGGCAAGAAGTTCGCCTTCACCCAGCGCGCCGACGAGAAGATGACCATCCGCTCGGGCTTTTCGGCTCTCGACGGCTCGCGCGCCGTCATCGTCGAGGACATCCTGACGACGGGAGGGTCCATCCAGGAGGTCATCGCCTGCCTGCGCGAGCGCCAGGTCCCGGTCGCCGGGATCTACGTGCTCGTCGATCGCAGCGCCGGGGCCGTGCCGATCGAGGGCAAGCCGGTCGGCAGCCTCCTCGCCCTCAAGGTCGAGGCCTATGAGCCGGACGCCTGCCCGCTCTGCGCGAAAGGCGTCCCGCTCACCAAGCCCGGCGCGTCCGACAAGAAGGCCTGACCTCAGGCTTCGGACTTCACGGCCTCCGGGATTTCGGCGGGCTTTTTCTTCTTGCCCAGCTTGTCGGAGACGACGTAGAACGCCGGCACGACGATCAGGCTCAGGGCCGTCGAAAGCACCAGGCCCCCGATGACCGCGATGGCCATGGGCATGCGGATCTCGGAGCCCGACCCGATGCCGAGCGCCGGCGGCAGGGCGGCCATCATGGTCGCCGTGGCCGTCATCAGGATGGGTCTCAGCCGGATGGGCCCGGCCTTTTCCATGGCCTCCTTGGCCGCGAATCCCTTCTCCCGGAAGGCATTGGCGTAATCGACGAGGATGATCGAGTTCTTCTTGACGATCCCCATCAGGAGCAGCAGGCCGATCATGCTGAAGATGTTCAGGGACTGCCGGGTGATCAAAAGGGCGAAGGCCGCCCCGGCGATCGACAGCGGCAGGATGGTGATGATCGTGACCGGGTCCTTGAACGAATTGAACTGCGACGCGAGGATCATGTAAGCGATGGCGATGCCCAGGAACATGGCGAAGAGCAGGCTGCTCATGGACTCCCGGAAGGCCATGCTCGAGCCGCCGAGGACGATCCGGTTGCCGACCGGCAGGGTCTTGGCGAGCTGCTGGACGAGGCGCAGGGCGTCGGACTGGGCGTGGCCCGGGGCGACATTGGCGAACACGGAGATGGCCCGTTCCCGGTCGCGCCGGGTGATGGCCTGCAGGGCGGCCTGCTCATCGAAGACGACGAGCGAGGACAGCGGGATGAGGTCCCCGTTGCGGGCCCGGACGCGCAGCCGCGAGATGTCCTCGGGGCGCGACCGCTGCCCGGCCATGAGCTTGAGCCGGACGTCGAGACGGCGGCCGCCCGTGCTGTATTTCCCGACCCGGATGCCGCCGACCAGCGCGTTGATGGTCGTGGCCACGTCGTCGACGGAGACGCCGACGTCGGCGCAAACGGCCCGGTCGGGCGACACCCGCAGCTCGGGCATGCCGACGCGGTAGTCCGAGTCGAGGTCGACGACGACGCCGCTGGCGGCCAGATCGGCCATGACTTTCTGGCTGAGGGGCACGAGCTGAGTCCAATCGGAGCCTCGCACGGAGAATTCGATCGGGAAGCCCCGCTGGGCGGTGAAGCCCTGCTGGGAGGTGTCCTGGATGACGGCCCGCAGGCCGGGGACGGCGTTGAGCTCCCGCCGGAGGACGGCCGAGAACTCGGCCTGGTCGAGCTTCCGTTCCTTGGGCGGGGCCAGGGTCACATAGATCATGCCCGAATTGACGCCGCCGCCGCCCATGCCGCCGACGAAGCTGAAGGTCTGCAGGACCTCGGAATGGGCGCGGACGATGTCCTCCGCTTTGATGAGCAGGCTGTCGGTCTCGGTGATGTCCGAGCCGACCGCGGTCTGGATGCGGACCATGGCCCGGCTCTGGTCCTGGGAGGGCACGAACTCGCTCGGCAGGAGCGTGAACACGAGGATGGCGGCGGCGAACAGGGCCGCCCCGAGGACCAGGATCAGGCCCGGCTTGCGCAGGCCGCCGTGGAGCACGCGGCCGTAGAGCTTCTCGAGCCGGCCGAACTCCCGGTCGACCGCCAGGCCGATCTTGTTCCGCCCTTCCCGCGTCGTCTTGAGGAACTGCGAGCAGCGGGCCGGGGCCAGGGTCACGGCCTCGACGTAGGACAGCAGGACGCACAGGCAGAGGGTGATCCCGAACTGGAGAAAATAGCGGCCGATGATGCCCTTCATGAACACGACGGGGGTGAAGATGGCCACGACGGCCAGGGTCGCGGCCAGGGCGGCGAAGGCGATCTCCTTCGTCCCTTCGAGCGCCGCCGGCACCAGGGCCTTGCCGCCCTCGCGGTGGCGGAAGATATTCTCCATGACCATGATGGCGTCGTCGACGACGATGCCGACGGCCAGGGCCAGGCCGAGCAGGGTGAAGGTGTTGAAGGTGAAGCCGAGGAAATAGATGATGGCCACGGTGCCCAGGAGCGACATGGGGATGGCCAGGATGACGTTGAGCGTGCTCGAGAGCGACCCGAGGAACAGCCAGCAGACGAAGGCCGTGAGGATGACGGACAGCAAGAGCTCGAACTGGATCTCGTTGACCGACTCCCGGATGAACTCGGTGCTGTCGTTGGTGATGGCGACGGTCATGTCCTCGGGCAGCGTCTTGCGGTACTCGTCGATGGCCCGGCGGACTTCCTTGGCCACGGCCACCGCGTTGGCGCCGCGCTGCTTCTTGATGCCGATGCCCTGGGCCGGGCCGCCGTCGACCCGGGCGATGCGCCGGATGTCCTCGAAACCGTCCTCGACCATGGCGACGTCGCTGAGGTAGATCGGACTGCCCCCGACCTCGCGGATGACGATCTTCCGCAGGGTCTCGAGGTCGACCGCCTCGCCGAGGACGCGGACGTTGACCTCGCGGCCGGGGGTCTCGAGCCGCCCGGCCGGCAGCTCGATGTGCTCGCGCTGGAGGGCGGAGATGACGTCGCGGACCGTCAGGCTCTTCTCGTCGAGCCGGGCGGCGTCGAGCCAGATGCGGACGTTCCGCTCCAGGGTGCCCATGAGGGAGATCTCGCCGATGCCGGGGATCGTCTGGAGCTTCTCCTTGAGGCCGTAGCGGACGTAATCGCTGAGGACGCGCTGGGGGTAGGGCCCGCCCAGGCGGGCCATCATGATCGGCTGGTCCTCGGGATTGGACTTGGAGATGACGGGCGGGTCCATGTCCCGGGGAAGGCTGCGGGCGGCCTGGGAGACCTTGGCCTGGACGTCCTGGAGGGCGATGTCGACGTCGCGGGAAAGCTCGATCTCGACGGTGATGTTGCAGGAGCCCTGGCGGGAGCTCGAGGTGATCGTCCGGATGCCCTCGATCTGGATCAGGGCCTCCTCGAGGGGCTCGACGACCTCGTTCTCCATGACCTCCGGGGCGGCCCCTTCCCAAACGGCCGAGACGTTGATCGTGGGGAAATCGACGTCCGGGAACTGGCTGATGCCGATCCGGCCGCCGGCCACGAGGCCGAAGACGATCGTCGCGGCCATGAGCATCCAGGCCAGGACCGGCTTTCTGACGCAGACTTCGGTGATGTTCATGGAAGAGGTCCTTTATTTCTTGACCGGAGGAGTTTGGGCCTGGGCCGGCTTCTCCGACGGGGCGGGGACGGCGCCGGGCGCGCCGATCCGGACCGTCACGCCGTTCTGCAGGGCTTCGCCGCCGCGCACCACCAGGGACTCTCCGCCCTGGAGCCCGGACAGGACCTCGACCCGCCCGTCGGGCGAGCGCATGCCGAGCGTCAGGATGCGCTCGACGGCCTTGTCGCCTTCGACGACGAAAGCGACAAAGCCGCGCTCGGTCGGCCGCACGGCGGAGATCGGGATGACCGGGGACGCCGTGGACGAGGCCACGGGCACGGTGATCTCGGCGAAGGATCCGGGCCGAAGGGCCTTGTCGCCGGTATCATTGATGTTGGCCGTGATGTCGACCAGGCGCGAAGCGTCGTCGGCCGATTCGGCCACGTGGACGATCTTGGCCGTGAACTCGCGGCTGTCCTCCCGGACGCGGAAAAGGGCCTCCTGGCCGGGCTTGATCCGGACGGCATCGCGCTCGGGGACCCGGAACCGGAGGAGGAGCGGGTCGCGCCGGACGAGCGTCGCCAGGACGGTCCCGGTTTGGATGTACTGGCCGGTCTGGACCGTCCGGGTCTGAATGATGCCCGAGATGGGGGCCCGGACGAAGGCGTCGTGAAGGTTGAGCTTGGCCTGGTTGAGGGCCGAGCGCGTCTGGGCGACCTCGGAGGCCGCGGTCAGCACCTTGGTCCGCCAGGTCTCGACCTCTTCGCCGGGGATGAGCCCGGGGTTCTGGGTGATGACGGTCACGCGCCGCTTCAGCCCGGCCTCGGCGTCGGCCTTCCCGGCCTCGGACTTTTCGAACGCGGCCTGGGCCGACTCGACGGCCAGGCGATAGCGCTCGGTCTCGATCTCGACGAGGACCTGGCCGGCGGCGGCGTACTCGCCCTCGCTGAAGAGGACGCGGTCCACGGCCCCGGCGACGCGGGCCGTGACCTGGACCTTCTCGAAGGCCTCGACGGAGCCAACGGCCGCGACGGAGTAGATGAGGTTCTGGGCCCGGACCTCAGCGACGTCGACGGGGAACTGCATCCGGCCCTGCGCTTTCGTGGCGGCGGGCGATCCCTCGCCGCCCTTCTTGCAGGCGCCGGCGAAAACGATGAGCGCCGCGGCGGCGGCGATGACGACGAGCTTCCGGTTTATCGAGCTGATCACGTGCGTGGCTCCTTCCCGAAGGGATCGAGTCCCAGGGCCGCCTCCAGGTTGAGGAAGGCGACGCCCAGGCCGTAGCGTTCTTGAACGAGGGCCACCTCGGCTTCGAAGAGGCTGACGTTGGCGTCGGCGACTTCGAGCGCGGAGGCCAGGCCCTGGCGGTAGAGTTCGGTCGTTTCGGCCGCGTTCTTCTTGGCCACTTCGTGCGCGGCGGTGGCCTGCTTGAGGGAGGCGCGCTGGTTCTCCAGGGAGACGAGGGACTCCCTGACTTCGACGTCCACCCGGCGCGTCGCGGCCTGAACATCGAGGTCGGCCAACCGGGCCAGCGCTCTTTGCTCTCTCGCGTCGGCAAAGCGGGCCAGCCCGTCGAAGAGCGTCCAGCTCAGGGTCGCTCCGATGTTCCAGTTCCAGGTCCGGTTGTTGAAGCTCGCTTCGTTCGTCATCCGGTACTGGCCGCTCGCGCTCAGGGAGGGGATCCAGCCGAGCAACGGCACTTTGGCCAGCGCGCGCCGCGATGACGCCTGCCATCGGAGCGAGCCGATGTCGAGGCGGCGGGCCAGCGCTTCATCGACCAGCGCCTCGGTGTTGGCGGCCTCGGCCGAGGCGGCCTCGATCAGGAACTCCGGAACGACGAGCCGGTCGCGGACCGCGTCCGGGGCGTCGAGGAGATAGCCGAGCTGGAGGATGCTCGTCTCCACCTGGCCCTTGACCTGGGTCATCCCGACCTCGGCCGTCGCGTACTCGAGCTCGGCCCGGGTGACGTCGTTGACCGAAGCGAGCCCGGCCGCGAAGCGGGCCTTGGCCGCCTCGAGGTTCTGGCCGGCGAAGGTGAACCGCCGGGCGGAGGCCTCCTGGACCTGGGATGTCCCCAGCGTCGCCAGGAAGGCCTGACTGACCTCGAAGGCCAGCTGGCGGCGGCTTTCGGAGGCCGCGGCGACGTCGGCGTTCCTCTGGGCCCGGACGGCCGAGAGGCCGGTGAGGCTCCGGGCGTCGAAGAGGGTCAGGTTCAGGGCCAGCGTTTCCCCAAGACCGTTCAAGCGCTGAATGACGACCTCGGTCTCCCCGACCAGCCGCCTGACCTCGTAGGCGCGGCGCTGATAGGTGGCGGTAGAGGTGATGGTGGGCAGGAAGAACGAGCGCGCCCTGGCGACGCGGGCGTTGGCCGCGTTGATGTCCTCGGAGGCGGCTTGGGCCCGCTCATTCCGCTCGAGGGCCAGCCTGACCGCCTCGTCCAGGGTCAGGGGCCGGTCCTGGGCCGCGAGCAGGGGGCCGAAAGATAAGATCAGGCCAAGGGAAGCCGCGGCGAAACGTCTCGCCCGGCCCGGTCGCGCGTTATCTGACATCGTCGCGTCTCCTGAAACGCGGGGCCCTCAGACGGGCCCCGAAAGGGGATTTAAACGCAGAAATATACCATAAGGTCTTTTGACGCCCAAATCGGCGGATTCTTCCCCCCCGGATCACTGGGGCGTCTGATATAATGGACGAAGATTTGATTCACACCGCGGGAGGCAGCCATGAAACGGACACTTCTCGGGGGAGCGGGGCTTCTGATCTTCCTCGCCGTCGCGCCTCGGCCGCGTCCGCCGCCCCGGCCGGACAGGCCGGGCCGGACCTCGACCGGAAGGTCCGGGCCTTCCTCGACTCGCACGCCGGCGAGTGGCGCGACATGAACGTCTCCGAGGCCGACGGCAAGATCCTCCACGACATCATCGTCAAGAACAAATACACGCGGGCCCTCGAGATCGGGACCTCCACGGGTCACTCCGGGATCTGGATCGCCTGGGCCCTGAGCAAGACCGGCGGCAAGCTCATCACCATCGACATCGACGAGGGACGGCACAACGAGGCGGTGGCCAACTTCCGGGAGGCGGGGCTCGACGCCTATATCGACGCCCGCCTCGCCGACGCCCACGAGCTCGTCCCGGCCCTCGCCGGCCCGTTCGATTTCGTCTTCTGCGACGCCGACAAGGACTGGTACAAGAACTACTTCGTCGCGGTCCTGCCCAAGCTCACGGTCGGCGGCGTCTTCACCGCCCACAACGTGTCGGAGCGCATGCGCCGCGGCGGCTGGGGCGCCGCGAGCTTCGTCGAATACGTGCTGTCGCTTCCCAATATGGAGACGACCTTCGCCGAAGGGCAGCTGGGCGGGGCTGTCGGTCAGCTATAAGCGGGCCGAAAAGTAGCTACCACTTCTTGTATTTCCAGAAGATCAGGAAGCCGACCATGGAGACCCCGGCCAGGCCCATGATCTTCCAGAAGGCCGGCATCGCCTCCAAGCCGAAGGGCAGGGTCACGTTCATGGAGAAGATGGAGACGACGAACGTCGGGACCATGATGGCGATGGTGATGATGTTCAGCGTCTTCATCAGGACGTTGAGGTTGTTGCTGACGATGGAGGCCCGGGCGTCCATGAGGCTGGCCAGGATGTTCGAGTAGACTTCGGCCTGACGGTAGCACTGGTTGTTCTCGACGATGATGTCGTCGAGGAGCTCCATCTCCTCCTGGGTGAAGCAGAATTTCGAGGCGTTGTGGCGGAGCTTCTCGATGAGGGCGCCGTTGGAGTTGACGGCGTTCTGATAGTAGACCAGGCTCTTCTGAAGGGCGAAGAGGTTGATGAGGTATTTGTTCTCCATGGCCTTGTTGATCTTCTGCTCGACGTCGTCGGCGATCTGGTTGATGATCTTGAGGTGCTCCATGAAGTGGAAAATGGACCGATAGATGAGGCGGATCATCAGCTCGCGGACGCTGCCGACCTTGGCCAGCTGCTTGCCTTCGAACAGGGTCGTGTCCTCGGCGACGACCAGGATGAGCAGCTCGCCGAAGAAGAAAACGCCCATCGTCGAGGCCTTGAAGAGAAGCTGATCGTCGCCGGAATAGTTCTTCGGGCGCTTGTAGATGAAGGCGATGTGGCCGGGCTCGCACTCGAGACGGGCCTGCTCGTCGGGGTCGAGGGCGGAGGCGAGCGTGTGCTCGTCGATCTGGTAGGTGTCGACGAGGAGGCGCTTTTCGGCCTCGTCCGGATTGACATAGAGGAGAACGGGGGCTTTTTCGTCCTTGGACTCGACGATCTTCGAATTCTCGATCTGGTAGCGTCGGAGCATCCCGGACTCCTTTCAGCGGGTCGTGGCGCGCGCCTGCGCCCCATTATGCGCCCGGCTCGAGGGGAATGGCAAGAGGACGGAGCGGATTATTTCCAGGGTCCGGTGATGGCGAAGGTCACTCCGGATTCGAGGTTG
>CAWJKR010000002.1:0-76724 GCA_963843505.1 Candidatus Aminicenantota bacterium
GAACAGCTTCTCCAGGGCCGGGATGAGGTCCATCGTTTTCTCGAACTCGAGAGGGGCGGCTTCTTGGCCGGGGCGATCGCCGTGAAGCGGCCGTCAGAATTTCCTTCTTTGAGGACGAGGAGGATGTCCGAGTTCGGGGCCACGGCGTCGATCGACTGCTCGTCGGTCGTGTCGCCGGCCGCCGCGCCCTGGGAGCGCCGCTTCATGCCCTCGATGTGGGCGCCGATGATCTTGACGCCCGACTTGCGGGCCTCGGCGATCAGGGCGGCGGCGCGGGCCAGCTCGTCCTCGATCTCGATGCCGGCCGCGCCCATGCCCTTGAGGCTGGCCCCCATGGTGATGATGAGGGTCTTATAGGGCGTGCCCGCCTTGGCCTTGGCCTGGAGTGTCTCGGGGGTCGCCAGCGGCTCGATGTCGTAGGTCATCTTCAGCCGCTGCAGCACGACCTTGATCGTCGTCGGGCCGATGCTCTGGCCGCAAGACGTGACGAGGACGGGCAGCTCCGCCTTGGCCTCTTGGGTCTGGGCCGCGAAGGCGGCGGGGACGAAGGCGAAGACGAGGGCGGCGGCGGCGAGGGCCGCGGCGGATCTATGGATGCTCGGCATGACGGACTCCTTTCTTCGGCGCGTGCGCCGCGAGAGCCCATGTTAGGCCAAAGGCCCGACCCGGTCAAATAAAGCTTGATTCCCATGAGGGATCGGGGATAATGGACGGCTCAAGGGAGTGATTATGGCGCAACCCCGGATCCCCGATCTTGGCAAGATCCCGCCTTCGTTCTTCGACCGCGTCATCTACCCCAAGCTCGGGGCGGCGAGCGGAGACATCGTCATCGGGCCCCGGCACGGCGTCGACTTCGGCGTCCTCCGCGTCGGCGGCCGGCTGCTGGCCTTCTCGACGGACCCGGTCTTCATCGTTCCTTCGCTCGGATTCGCAAGGGCCGCCTGGTTCGCGTTCCACATCGTCTTCTGTGACGTCGCGGTCTCGGGACTGGCGCCCCGCTACCTGACCATCGACCTGAACCTCCCCCCCGAGATGACGGAGGCGGAGCTCGCGGAGGTCTGGGACGCGGTCCACACGGAGGCGCTGAAGTATGGCGTCAGCGTGATCACCGGGCATACCGCCCGTTATACGGGCTGCAGCTATCCGATGGTCGGCGGCGCGACCTCGATCGCGGTCGGCGGCCGTCGGGACCTGCGCGGGCCGCATCGGGCCAGGGCCGGTGACCGCGTCGTTATCACCAAGGGGCCGGCCATCGAGACGACCGGGCTCCTGGCCGTCCTGTTCCCGGACAGGTTCGTCGCCGCCGGCGGCACCGCCTTCCAGAGAGAGGCGGCCGCCGTTTTTCCCCAGATGACGGTTATGGAGGATTGCGCCATTGCCCGCCGGTTCCGGGGCGTCCATGTCATGCACGACGCAACGGAAGGCGGGATCTGGGGCGGGCTCTATGAGATGGCCCGGGCCGGCGGATTCGGCCTCCGCGTGGATGAGGAGGCCATTCCCGTGCAACCGGTGATCCGCCGGACGGCCGAAGTCTTCCGGTTCGATCCGTTCGCCGCGATCAGCGAAGGGACCCTCATCGCCATCGTGGATCCCAAAGACACGGCCGGGCTCGTCCTGAAACTCCGGGACCAGGGCATCCCGGCCGCGGCCGTCGGAGAGCTTGTGGCCGCCCGGGAGGGCCTGAGGATCGCCGGCCGGACGGGGGAGCGGCCCCTCGAATACCCGGCGGCCGATCCCTACTGGGCCCTGGCCGCCCAGTTTTCGGCGAGCCCGGGCGGCTGAACAACCGGATCCCCGCCCGTCGCTCCCCCGGCTCTTCCCTGCTCTTCGGGTGGATCTGTGGTATCATCGTCCTTCGGTGCCGGAGAGCGAACGCGGAGGGACAGATGTCAAGAGTCATCGGTTGGCGCGGAATCGGCGCCGCGGCGCTCGTCGCCGCAGTCCTGTGGTCCTGCCAGGGCTCGCCGGGCCGGATCGAGCCCGTGACGGTCGACGAGATCGCGGCCCACATCCGCTATCTCTCGAGCGACCAGATGGAGGGCCGGGCCGTGGGGACGCCGGGGATCGAGATGGCCGCCCGCTACCACGAGGACTACTTCCGGACGATGGGCCTCGAGCCCGCCTTCGGAACGAGCTACAGGCAGACGTTCCCCCTCAAAGGGTCGAAGCCCGATCCGCAGGCCTCGCTCGAGATCAGCGGCCCCGCCGTCGCCCTCGCGCCCGCCCTGTGGGACGAGTTCGTCATCCGGACCGAGCGCGAGGACGCGCCGGCCGAGGCGTCGGGCGAGCTCGTCTATTGCGGCTATCTCATCCAGGCGCCCGAACGGAGCTGGGACGACATCAAGGGCCTCGACCTCGCGGGCAAGGTCCTTCTCGTCGAGATCAACGAGCCGGGCAACCGGCCGGGCGGCGTCTTCGACGGCGAGGACATGACCTACTACGGCCGCTGGCCCTACAAGTTCGAGAAGGCCGACGGAGCTCGGCGCGGCGGGCGTCCTGATCATCCACGACACGAAGGGCGCGGCCTACGGCTGGGACGTCCTGCGCGCCTCGTGGGGCAACGAGAGCTTCTTCCTGCCCGACCGCCATCCCCGGCTCCTCTTCGAGGGCTGGATGGGCGGGGAGACGGCCGACCGCGTCCTGGCGGCGGCCAAGCTCGACCGCAAGGCCCTGCGCGCCGCGGCCGAGACGCCGGACTTCGCCCCGGTGCCGCTCGGGCTGAAGGCGACGGTCCGCCAGCACCGCGACTTCCAGACGGTCGAGGGCGTCAACGTCGCCGGGATCGTCCGGGCCAAACACCCGGCCGCGAAGGGCCGGACGATCGTCCTCTCGGCCCACTACGACCATTTCGGGAAGGACGAGACGCTCGCCGGGGACCAGATCTACAACGGGGCGGTGGACAACTGCTCCGCCTCGGCGGCGCTCCTGGCCACGGCGGGCTATTACGCCCAGCGGCCCGAAAAGCTCAAGGACGACCTCTGCTTCGTCGCCGTGACCGCCGAGGAGCAGCTCCTCCTCGGCTCGGACTATTTCGCCCGTCACCTTCCGCCTCTCGCCAAGACGGTCGTCGCGGACATCAACTTCGAGATGACGAACGTCTGGGGCGAGACCGAGGACGTCTTCGCCGTCGGGGGGCGGCAGTCCGACCTCGACGGCGTCTGCCGCGAGGCCGCGGAGACAGCTCGGCCTCCGCTACATCCCCGAGCGCAACGGCGAGCTCGGGTTCTTCTTCCGGTCCGACCAGCTGAGCTTCGCCCGGGCCGGCATCCCCGGCGTCTGGCTGAGCCAGGGCGTCGTGTCCCGGGGGCCGGACAAGGGCCTCATCCAGAGGAAGTTCGACGATTACCGGGCCACGAAGTACCACAAGGTCACCGACGAGATCCAGCCCGACTGGGACCTGCGCGGAGCGCTCCAGATCATCGACTGGGCCCGGGAGATCATCGCCCTCCTCCAGGAGCGGGACGCGCTGCCGCAGTTCACGCCGCAGAGCGCGTTCAAACGCGCGAATTGAGGGTTGGTTTTTTCCATCCGGTGTGATAATATTTGACCGGCATGGAGAATAAACCCGCCCCTCACATATCCCGTTTTTCCGATTATCTCAAACCCACCCAGGTCGTCTTCGACCTCAAGAGCAAGGACAAGGTCGAGGCCATCGAAGAGCTCCTCGACGTGCTGGCCAAGCAGAAGATCATCGACAACAAGAAGCTCATCCTGACCCGCATCATCGACCGCGAGAACCTCGTCTCCACGGCCATCGGCTCCGGCGTCGCCCTGCCGCACGCCCGCGTCGACGCCGAGGGCGAGATCGCGGTCGCCGTCGGCCGGTCGGAGAAGGGCATCGACTTCGACGCCCACGACGGCCAGAAGGTCCATCTCATCATCCTCGTCGTCTGGAACCCGACCCTGCCCGGCCTCTTCAACCATCTCTTCGCCGGCCTGGCCCGCTTCCTCATCCGGCCCGAGAACCGCGGCCGCATCCATGGCGGCCAAGGACAAGACCGAGCTTTTCGACATCCTGGCCGGGATCGAATTCAAGTTCGTCCACGAGGAGAAGATCGTCAGCCGGGCCCGGATGCTCAAGAAGCTCCAGGAGATCGAGCTGCGGAAGAAGAGGGCCACCAAGGAGCAGCAGAAGGAGCTCCAGAAGCACGCGGCCATGATCCGCGAGGAGTTCGACCGCGACGTCCTGACCCGCTTCGACCGGCTGATGGAGCGCTACGGCTTCGCCGTCGCCGACGCCATCGAGGGGGTCTGCCAGAGCTGCAACATCAACATCTCGACGCAGATGTACTCGGCCATGGAAGACTCCAACGACATCTACGTCTGCGAGAACTGCGGCAAGTACCTCGTCTCGGCCAAGAAGAAGAAGAAGTAGCCGCGAATTCCCTCGCCGCCTCGCGTCGGCCCGTCTCCGGAAATCTCAATAAGCCCCAGCGCAGGATGTCTCGGGGGCCGCTGAGAATAAACGTCAGTCGATGGCGTCGGCGGCTAAGTTTTGAGGGGTCAGTAGCTTGTAGACGGGGTAGGTCTGCGCCCCGCGGCCCCACTGGCTGACGATGTCCTTGTCGAAATAATTCCAGACGAGAAGGCCGTCGTCGCTTTCCGGCTCGAGGAGGTAGGCGGCCAGGCGGCCGAGGGGCTGGGCCGTGCGGACGAGGTAGGTCCCCTTCGGGAATTCCCGCTTTTCGACGGCGTACTCGCCCTTGACCGTGTTGGTCCGGTGCCCCTGGTAGAGGCGCTCGGCCCCCTTGATCTCCTTGAGGCGGAAGGCCTCCGTCTCGAGGGTCGCGGCCTCGGTCAGCCGCTCGACGGCGATGCCGTGCTGGCGGAGCTTGTCGGGGATCTCGGTCCCGACGATGGGGATGAGGTAGGCGTAGGGGAGGCGGACGGAGCGCTTGGCGACGAAATCGGCGTAATAGGGCATGGTGTAGGTCTTCTTGCGGTCGGTCGGCCGCAGCCGGGGGAAGGGCCCGGGAGCGGCGCCCTCGGCGGGCGGAGGCGGGGCCTCCATCTCGTAGCCGAGGATGGAGATCTTGCCCGGGAGCGGCTGGACGTCGATGTCCAGGCCGAAGGTGTCGGTGGCCGCGGGCGCGAGACCGCTCTGGACCGTCCGGGCGTCGGCGTCGGCGACGAGCTTCTGGAGCTCGGCGGCGTTGGCGGCGCAGTAGTCGAGAAGGGCCTGGAGCATGTGGTAGTTGCCGGCGACGCGGGTCCGGAAGTCGGCGTAGTTGTAGTTCTCGATGAGGACGGAGAGGCGGCCGCGGAGGCCGACGTAGTTGGTCATGTAGCGCGGCTGGTGGCCGAAGGTCTGCCAGCCCTTTTCCATGTCCCGGAAATCCATGGGATCGCCGTAGGGGACCGAGAGCGTGCCGTATTTCTTTTCGAGCGCGGCGTCGACCGCCGGGAGCATCTTGTCCCGGGCGTATTTCAGGACGGCCGGATCGCCGTTCGGGCAGAGCGGCCAGGAGTAGGTCACCGGCTCCTGGTGGATAGGAGCCGTCGGTCGTGTGGCAATCGACGAGAAGCAGCGGGTCCCAGCGCCGGAGGACGTTGCGGACGAGGCCGCGCGATCTCCGGGCTCTCGAGCTTCATGGCGTCGCGGTTGAGATCGAGGTTCTGGCCGTTGTGGCGGACGCCCGAGCCCTTCTCCGGGCCGACCTGGCCCCGGCGGTTCGCGCGGGTCCATCTTGTCGTTGCCGTCGGCGTTGAAGATCGGGCGCGATGAGCAGGACGATCTTGTCGAGATAGGGGAGCTTGGGGTCGAGGACGATGTCGCGGGCGAGCATCAGCGCCGATTCCTTGCCCTCGACCTCGCCGGCGTGGATGTTGGCCTGGACGTAGACGACGACGCGCTTGTCATAGCGCAGGGCCAGGGGATCTTCGGGCACGGGCTTGCCGATGACGAGGAGCGGGACGTCGCGTCCCTCGGTCGACGTGGCAGATCGTCTCGACCCGGACGAGGGGCGAGAGCTTCTGCAGGTCGCGAACGAAGGCGAGGACGTCGGCGTAGGTCGACGTGGCGTTGTAATCGGTTGATTCGGCGGTTGTTACAGGCCCGAGGCCGGGGCCGGGGGCGGAGGCGGGACGGGGGCGACCGGCGGCGGCTGGATCGGGGGGGCCTGGGGACGCGGCGCCTGTCCGGGCGGCGGGGTCTGCGTTTGGGCGCCTCCGGGCGGCGGGACTTGAGCGACGGCCAGCGCGGCGATGATGATCGCGGCGAAGATGAGGGTCAGGACGCTGAGGATCCGGGGTGTCGGCTTCATGAGGACCTCCGTTGTTTTGACGCCGGAACGGCCAGTTTATTCCACTTAAATCGGGGACACAATACCAATTTCCGATTCCGCCAACTTCAATGCCGATGGTACGTTCCGATTCGGCCGGGCTCGGTCAGTTGAGGGACTGATAGACGTCTTTCCGATGCCCGATCCGGACGACCAAGATGAGCAGCTCGTTCTTATCCTTTTTGAAGATCACTCGATAGCGACCGACTCTCAAGCGATACAGACCTTCGATGTCACCCTTCAGTCTCTTGATGTTGGCTTTCAACGCTTCCGGATTCTCGGCCAGGATGAGGAGCTTCTCCTTGATGATCCGCTGATGGGGCCGGTCGATCCGGGCGAGATCGTCGACGGCCCGGCCGAGAAAACGAAGCTGGTACACCCTAGATCCCTAGCTTCTTCCAGATGTCTTCGGCATCGTGGATCCGGTCGCGGCCTTTCTCGAGGTCGCCCAGGCGCTTCTTGGCCAATTTCAGGTCCAGGAGGTCGAAATACGTCTCGAGGGCCTTTTCGATGATGGCGCTCTTCTTCTCGCCAAGCTCGGCGGCGACGCTCTCGAGCTCTTTGGAGACGTCCTCGTCAATTGTAATGTTATGTCTCACTTGCATTTTCCTGCTCCTTAAGAATACACGTATTATACACAATAATGGTGTATAGTCAAGGAGTAATTGCCGTCGCGAACCCCAGCTTTATAGAATTGGGGAATTGGTATTGTGTCCCCGATTTATTCCCGCTTCCCGCCGGTCCCCGAATTGGGCTACCATAAGGGCATGGCGACATTCGGCGTCAGCCCCGACAAAGAGACAGGCCCTGGCGGAGCGGATGGCGGAGCTCGGCATCCGCGAAGAGGACATCGTCGAGAAGTTCATCCGCTCGGGCGGCCACGGCGGCCAGAACGTCAACAAGGTCGCGACCTGCGTCTACCTCAAGCACCTGCCGACCGGCACCGAGGTCAAGTGCCAGCAGGAACGGTCCCAGTCGCTCAACCGGTACCTGGCCCGCCGCATCCTGACCGACAAGATCGAGACGGCCATTCTCGGAAAAGAGAGCGCGGAGGAGCAGCGGATCGCCAAGATCCGCCGTCAGAAGAGGAAGCGCTCGAAGCGGGCCAAGGACAAGATGCTGGCCGACAAGCGCCGCGTCTCCGAAAAAAAGAAGGGCCGGACCTTCAAGCCCGACCTCTCGGGCGATTAGGGGGCAACCTCAGCGGGCAGTTGCCCGGGAAGCGCGGTCTGTCCCCCCGGCGATACGGAACCCCCTCAGCGGTTCTGGCGCATGCCCCCGGAGACGCCCGACTGATCCAGGATCGGCCAGACTCTTGACAGGATGAGGATGTTGTCCTTGAAGACGGCCCGGATGACGGTGTATTTCTCGAGGCGCAGGGTCAGGTCTTTCCCCGCGGACCTTCCCGCCGAATTGACCTCTCCGATCGCCGTCGAATCCGTCCCGACGAGCTTGTTGTAGATGACGACGCGGTAAGTCCCGGCCCCGCCGAAGATGGCCGGGATCTCCTTCTTCGAGAACTTGATCTTGTTGCGATTGTGCTTGGCCACGTCCTGGGGCGTCGGGTCCTTGGCTTCCCAGGCGTCGAGGCACTCGAAGTCCCAGTCCTCGATGCGCGCGATGACCTTGCCGAACGGCTGGCCCACCATCCCCTGAAGGGCTCGTCGTAATGTCTGGCCAGCTCTTTGGGCTTCTGCGGCTCGCCGGCGGCCATCATGGTCCCGAAGACGACAAGACCGGCGATGAGGGTCGCGCCGATCCATGACCGCGGACGGTCTCTCATGTCGGCCTCCCCAAAGAGAAAAGCCCGTCCCGGCTCGCGCCGGGACGGGCTTTCGTGCTTCTGCGTGTGCTGCTTCTGCTTTCGGCTTAGAACTCGAAGCGGACGCCGAACCTCCAGATCCTGGGATTGAGGATCTCGTAGAGCGTGTCGTTGAGCGCGTAGGCGGAGGAGCTGTACTGCTGGAACGCGTTGGCGGTAGGCGTTGAGGTGGCGTTGTCCTGGACGTACACGGTGCCGGGATAGCGGCTGTACTGTCTGTTGGGCATGTTGGAGTTGAGGAGGTTGAAGACGTCGGCCATGAGGTAGAGCCGTCCGGCGCCGATGGAGATCTTCTTCTCGAGCCGGAGGGTGATGTTGTAGAAGGTGGGCAGGCTGTCCGTCGTGATCGGCCTGGTGTAGACGGTGCGCGGCGTGGTCGGCGGCGTAGTTGGGGACGTTCGCGTCATCGATGTCGAAGTAGTTGGGGATCTTCCACCCTTCGCGGGCGTTCATCGTCCCCGAGATGTTGAAGCCGTAGGGGAGCTGATAGAGGCCGCTCACCTTGACCATCCAGCTGGTGAACATGACGGCGTCGAGCTTGCCGCTCTGGGCGCCCGACGGTTCGGCGTAGGTCTTGCCGTCCTGGCTCCACTGGTTGGTGGGATCGAACCAATAGGTGCCCCAATGGGTCCTCTGGTCCTGCCACGTGAAGGAGGCGTTCATGAACCACTTGTTGGAAAGCCTCTTGTTCAGGACGAAGTCGACGCCCACGTAGCTGTACCAGGCGTCGCCGAGCTGGACGAGGTTGTAGCTCGTCGAGGTCGTCGGGTAGTCCGTGCCGGCGACGTAGTAGGGCCGCCCGGCCGCGTCGCCCGTGGAGTACGTGGTGCCGCCCGTGTTGACCCAATTACCGCCGGCGTCCTTCGCCCACGTGCCGCCGATGATGTAGGTGTCGGGGATCGTTCCGCCTTCGACCCACCACGTGCCGCCGCCGGGCGGAGCCACGGTCGGGTCGATGACCTCGGGGCCGGTGTAGGCGGGATATTCGGAAGAGTGGGCGGTGGGATAGTACCGCAGCGAGACCGTGTTGTGGTCGTACTTCCTGTAGGTGAGGTTGACCTGGGCCGAGAAGTCGGGGATGATCTCGCGTTCGAGGGTCAGCAGGGCCTCGCGTGTCCGGCTGTCCGATCTGGGCCTTCCTGTTCAGGAAGTAGGTCGTGATGCCGCTCGTATAATCGAGGGCGAGGGGATTGTTCCAGTCGAACCCGGAAACATAGCCCGCGTAATAGACGTCGCTGTTCCAGATGCTGGCGCCGCCCATCGCGGCCGAGGCCGCGGCCGTCAGAGCCCCGGTGTCGTCAAAAACGCGGTAGGGCTGATAGATCGGCCCCACGGTTCCGCGGCTCGAATAGCCCCAGAACATCTCGTCGAATTCCATCTTGCCTCTGCCGTCGGCGACGGTTTCCGCGGTGTTGTCGTTCCACCAGTAGCCCATCGCGCCGCCGGTGCCCCGCGGCAGGGCCGCCCGCCAGCCGGTCCCCATGACGTCGCCGTACTGGGACAGGGCCAGCTTGGCCACGGTCTTGCCGTCCCCGGTGACGTCCCAGGTGAAGCCGATGCGGGGCGAGAAGGTGTTCCACTGATAGGCCCGGGGCGCTCCGTTGACGATCTGGCTGTTGCCCTTGACGGGATCCGTCGTGACGTCAGGGAGGACCGCGTCAAGCGTGCTGATGACGTTCGTGTCGAAGACCTTGTTCCAGGATACCGTCCAGGGATCGGCGGCGCCGCCGTAGATCGCGCCGAAGGTCGTCGCGCCCGCGCCCGGCCACTGCTTGTCGTAGCGCAGGCCGAGGGTCAGGGTGAAGTTGCCCTTGACGATCGTGTCCTGGAAATAAGCCGCGAACTGCTCGGTCAGCTGGCTGAACCGGGCATCGCGGCCCATCGTGACATACTGCCAGCCGGCCATCTCGGCGGTCGTCCGGGCTCCGTCCAGGTTGGCGTCGAGCTGCAGGCTGTTGTAGTTCCTGTTGACCCGGAATCCCTGGAAGTTGCCCGAAAGACCGGTCTGGATCTTGTGGGAATATTCCGCGCCGACCTTGATCTCGTGGGACAGGCCGAAGAGCTGATCGTTGAAGTAGGTGGCCTGTGCCTGGTAGTTGTTCCGGGGCCGGGAGACGAGGTACGAATCCCAGGTGAGGTTCTCGCCCGTGGCGTAGGGGACGTACTTCGAACTGGCCTGGTCATAGGTCACCGGGGAGAGCAGGCCCTCGTCGGCGACGGGGCGCCAGCCGAATCCGGCGTCGTTGAACGAGTACTTCAGGGAGACGAAGAAGTTGTTGCCGAAGACGTGCTCGTCCTGCAGCTTGACGATGGGGCTGCCCCAGTGGTACTTGCCCGTCTGGTGGTCGCCGCCGGGCTTCGAGACGCTGTCGTTCCGGCCGAACTTCTCTTTCGCGCCCGAGGTCAGCAGGAACTCGAAGCGGTTGTTCGGCAGGATCTGGGCGTTGAGCTTGAGGTTGTAGTTGTTGAGCAGCGACTGGTCCTTGGCGCCCGTGAGGGTGTAGACGAAGATGTCCTGGACGCCGTAGGCGCCCCACCACCACAGCTTGTCCTTGATGATCGGGCCGCCGGCGTTGAACCCGTAGTCCTTGATCTGCTGGATCTTGTTGGTGCGGACGATGCCCCGGGCCTGCAGCTCGGGAGTCAGGTTCTCGGCCTGGAAGAAGTTGTCGGTCAGGTAGAACCGGCCGGCCAGGCTCATCTTGTTGCCGCCGCGGCGGGTGACCATGTTCAGAGCGACGCCGCCCGTCTGGATGGTCACGTCGGCCGCGCCACCCGTCTGGATCTGCAGCTCTTCGAACATGTCGAAGTCGTAGTACCCGGCCGAGCCGCCGAGGGCCGACGGGTCGGTGACGTCGATGCCGTCGACCGCCCAGAGGTTGTTGGCGCCGTCATTGCCGGAATAGCGGGCGCCGGTGTTGTCGCCCTTGGTCAGGAACGCCGACTGCTGGCCGGACTCGTTCCCGCCGACGTTCTCGCGGTCGATCATGATGGACGGAGCCAGCTGGATGAACGACCCACGGGTCGCGGGCCGAGGGCAGGGACTGCATGGTTTCCTTGTCGACGTTCTGCCCGACCGTCGTCTTCTTGGTGTCGACGACGGGCGTCTGGGCGACGACCGTGACCTGTTCCTCGAGCGTCCCGACCTCGAGGACCAGGTTGATCTCAGCGTTCGTCCCGATCTGGACGATGATGCCGACCCGGGTCTCCTTCTTGAACCCGGTGAGCTCGGCCGTGAGATCGTACGTGTACGGAGACAGGGACAAGAACCGGTAGATCCCCGTCGGGCCCGAGACGGTGCTCAGGGCCCCGATTTGAGCGCTCGTCAGCATGATGCTGACGCCGGGAAGGGGATTCCCTTCGGTGTCCGTCACCTTCCCGTAGATCGTTCCCGTTCTGACCTGTGCCGTCAAGGTGACGGCGAGCAGCAACAGGGACAGAACAATGAGGGACTTCTTCATGAATGATACCTCCTATCGATCCAAAAGCCTCCACTCTTGAGCAGTTGTCCACTCTCCCCTCTCCAAGAAAGCGATAGTGCCCCTACCTCATTAACACCTCCGGAGTTTATTGATAAGATGATTTTATCCCTCTGTTTTTTGTAAATCGTTGCAATAACTATGCCAAAAAAACTTTGCCCGGAGGTGTATTTCAGATATAAGATAATAAATGATTTAAACTGGAAAGAGGGCGGAAAAAAGCGATGGCGTCTCCAAATATTTGAATATTATTCAAATATTTGGATGATGCGGCTTATTTTTCCAGATCTTCGACGCGCTTCTTGATGGCGGTCTGGCTTGGATCGAGGGTCAGGGAGGCCTTGAACGCGGCCAGGGCTTCGGCCTTCCTTCCCAGCCGCTCATAGCACTTTCCCAAGGCGTTCAGGACGTTCGTGTCGCTGTTGTACATCCTGTTGGCGAGAAGGAGCTCGGCCAGGGCTGCCTCGTTCTTCTCCTGGCCCATGAGGGCCAGGCCCTTGATGACCTGGTAGGGGAACTTCCGCTTCTCGTCGGCGCGCAGGTGCTCGGCGACCTTGAGGGCTTCTTCATAGGCCCCGACCTTGTTGAGGAAGCTGCCGTACCGGACGACCCCTTCGCCGTAGTCGGGATTGAGCTGATAGGCCTGTTCGTAGAGCGCCCGCGCCGCCTCGGGACGGCCCATCTTTTCGGCCTGCTGGGCCAGCATGTAGCGGTAGAGGAACTGGTTGGAGAGGGCCAGGCCCCTGGCATTGGCGATGGGGTGCCCCAGGGACGGGCTCGGCGAGACGACGAAAGACCCCGTCTTCTCGTCGATGACCTCGCCGCCGGCGTCGATGAGCCGGACATGGATCTCGTAATAGTCCGGCTCGAGGTCGGACGCGGGGATGGTCTGCGCGATGGACAGGACCTTCCCGGCCGGATGGGCGGAGAGCCGGAGGGAGTAGGACTTCTGGACCGGGTTGGCTTCCCGGAGCCCTTGGACGACGATCCTGGCCTCGCCGTTCTGGACCAGGTCCCCGGTGGCGTTGAGGACGCTGAAGAGGACGGCGATCTCGTCCGCCCTGGCATAGGTCATCTTGGGGTCGATGACGAGCTTCCGGTCGTCGACCTTGAACGGGTAGTGGACGTCGCGCGGGAGCGTCTCGAACCGGTAGCCGAGGAAGGGCCCGTCGATCGAGGGCGAGGCCTTCAGCGGGCGGGATGACGATGTCCTTTTCGAGGACGCTGAATTGCTTGCCGACCGTGTTCGTCAGCAGGACGTTCAGCTTGAACTTGCCCTCGATGACCGGGAAGGAATCCTCGATGGCCAGGCCGTTGCCCTTGATCCGGCCCCAGTCGCTCTGGGGGAAATAGAGGGGGAATTCCCGGCTGTACTGGAAGACGATGTCCTCGCCGCTCCTCAGGCTGACGTCGGCCCGGAAGCTGCAATAGAACTCGTTCTTCGGCTCGTAGGTGTCGACGTTGACGTCGGCCGGCACCATGGTGAAATGCAGGAACCGCAGGCCGGTCTGGGGGTCCTCGATGAGGGCCGTCGCGGCGTAGCTCTCCACGTAGTTCGTCAGGTATTCGGTCGAGACGACCCCTTTGTAGTTGAGGAAGTGCGAGGCGTACGACGGATTGACGTCCTTCTTGGGCGAGGTCAGGATATCGGCCAGGAGGATGGCGTTGCGAGGCGACGGGGACAGGTCGTGGTTGTATTCCCCCGGGATGCGGGTGATGGACAGCTCGGCCAGGGTCGGGTAGAGGTCCCGGATCTTCTCGTAGAGGGCCTCGTAGTCGAAGGGATCGCCGAGGTCCCGCTGGTTCCGGATGAGGCTGGCCGGCCCGTCCGAGACCGGGTCGTAGAGCTTGTACTCGCCGACGCCCCCTCTCTGATAGAACAGGAGGATGAACTGCGGCGGGAGGTCCTTGCGCGCGTCGCCGTAATAGCTCCAGGACTGGCAGGGGACGACGCCGAGCGTCGCTTCGAAGCGCTCGATGCTCGACGGCTGGCCCAGGACCATGTAGATGCGCCCCATGTCCGTCCGCCAGCCCGGGCGCGTGGTCATGCGCCCCAGGGTCTCGTTGGCGTACTTGAAGCGCTTGAGGATCTCTTCCCGGTACTCGTTCTCGGGCGTCCCCGGCGTCGGGTCCCGCTGTTTCCAGAACGTCTCGATGAACAGGTCCCGGTCCCGGTCGTTGGTGAGCTGCAGGAACACGTCCCGCTCGACGGGCTGGATGTGGTAAGCGACGAGTTCGAGCCAGCCCCGGTAGATCTCCGGCAGGTCCTTCTCCGCGATCTTCTGCCCGGGAAAGACGAGCGCCGGGAGAAGCAGGATGAGCGCCAGGCGGGTCGATATCCTCATGGCCGGGGGGTCGGGACGGCTATTTCTTCCTCAGGTAATCGAGAAAGCCCTGGACCTGGCCCGCCCTCTGGGAATCGGCGTCGATCTTGAGGTAGCTCTCGAACGCGGCGATGGCTTCGGCGTTCTTCTGGAGGTTGAGATAGGTCAGCCCGAGCTGAAAGAGGGCGTCCGTCGAATCCTTCTTTTTTTCCACGGCCTTCTGGTAGAACCTCAGCGCGTCCTCGAACTTGGCGTTGTTGTAGTAGTTCGTCCCCAGGTTGTAGAGCACGATGGGGTCCTCGATCTTCTCGGACTCGACCTTGCCGTACCATTCCAGGGCCTTGGCCGTGTCGCCGCGATTGGCGTAGCAGTTGCCGACGGCGATGATGGCCTCGATGTCCTTGGGGTCCTTCTCCAGGAGCTTCAGGTAGTTCGCCTCGGCCAGGTCGTACTTCTCCTGGGCGAAGTAGCAGTTGCCGACGTTCCGGTAGATCGGGTAGGCCTCGGGATACTTGGCCAGGATCTCCTCGTAGACGGCCCGGGCCGCGTCGTAGTCCTTGCTCTCGAAGAGCCCGTTGCCCTTGCCGAGCAGGTCCTTGACCTCGTCGGTGACCACCAGGCCCTCGACCTTGACCAGGGAGATCGAGATCTCGGGGTTCTTCCTGTTCTCGGAGATGTCCGCGGAGATCTTCTTGGGCGCGTAGCCCATCCTCTCGAAATCGATGTTCCAGTTGTCCGTCCGGATCCAGGCGGCGAGCCACCTGCCGTCCTTGCCCGTTTTCACGGAGAAGCCGCCCTGGGCTTTGGGCGAAAAGAGCCGGACGGTCACGCCTTCCAGCGGGTTCCCGGCTTCGTCGAGGACGATGCCGGCGACCCGGCCTTTGCCCTTGTAGTCCTGAGCGATGAGGACGACGGAGACGACGAGCAGCAGACAGCAGATCCAAGCGCTCTTCTTCATTCTGACCTCCTGCGCCATCTTCCATATTATCATGTTCAAAAGTGAAAGCAAAGCCGGCGGCCTGGCCTGGCCTATTCACGAATCGAGGCGGCCCTCAGATGCGAGGCCCGAGGGGTGAAGCTGTACTCTCCAGTACTGCGAACCCCGAGAACGAAGCAGATGGGGCCGGATCGGTTCGCCCGGAGGGTCAAAACGCCCTTTAAGAGCGTAACGGAGAAAAAACGGGGCGTTTTCATGAATGGGTCAGGCTAGTCCGCGATGTAGCCGAGGCGATGGCTGAGCCGGTAGCCGCCGCCCTTGACCCGGACTTCGAGGCGGTGGAAACGCCCGTCGCCCGCGTAGGCCTTGGGCGTGTAATACAGGAGATAGTAGTTCTCGGCGGCCGCGACGGCGGACCTCATGGCGGCGTTGAGGTTGGCCGTCGAGGAGATGTATCCTCCGGTCGCCCGGCTCATCTCCCGGAACGGGGCGAAGATGTCCTCCGACTGCTCCTGCATGGTCACGCCCGGGACCTTGGGCGCCGGGCGGGTCAGGAAGAGGAAGTGGACGGCCGCGCCGGAATCCGCGTAGGCGGTCTTGGCGGCCTCGATGTCGATCGGCGTGTCGCGGTGGAAGAACTCGAAGATGCCGGTGACCGTCTGGACGATGTCGGGGCGGTCGTTGAAGGTGCTCATATAGGCGTCGAGGACGATCGGATCCAGCTTGGGGATGAACTCCCGCTGATAGAAGAGGAAGACCTCCTTGCGGCCCGACTGGCCCCGGAGGTGGTCGGCGAACGCGGCCATCTGCGCCGTATCGATCTTCCTCAGGCTCTCGAGGCGGCTCAGGCAGGTCCAGTACATCTGGAGCTGCTCCTCGACCGAGGTGCTGACCTCGTAGACCGAGCCGGCGGACACGAAGATGTCGCTGGCCATGGGCGATTGCGCGTTGGTGCGGCTCATGCCGATGGCCCCGACCATGGTCAGGGCCAGGGACCTCATGTCGTCCAGGACGTCCAGGTATTCCGCGCTCCCGATCAGGATGTCGCGCCGCAGGATGCCCATGATCTGCTGAAGGACCCTGGCCCGGCCCTCGTCCGTGAAGACTTCGCTCTTCATCCGGTAGGTCTTCATCGGCGTGATGAGGACCAGCTCGTCGCCCGGGCAGAAGGACCTCGCGGACGAAGTAGTCGAGGGCCTCCCGGAGCCGCGGGTCGTACTCGGACAGCTCGAAGTCGAGATAGAAATGCCGCTGCGTGTCGGGCACGAAGGGCATGGCCTCCTCCCGGCGCTCGATGGCCGTCTTCCTGACAAGGTAGACGGCGTCGAGGGACTGCGAGCCGGCCGTCCTCGTAGACTTCGAAGTCGGAGATGGTCAGGTCGTCGACGAACCGGTCCCCCTTGAACACGCGGACCGGGACCTCGATGTTGAGGGTCGTCGTTTCATGGCGAAGGACCTGGGCGGAAAGCGTCGCCGCGGACGCGAGCGCCAGGGCCGTCAGGAAGGATCTCGCCGTCGTAAGCTTCATCTCAGTGCGCCCGGTCATTATACCATGCCCGCGGGATCGCGCCGGCCTCCGCGCCCCGGACGCTCAGCCGCGGCGGGGCCGCCCGCACTCCGCGGCCGCGCCCTTCAGGATGTCGACCCCGTGCGGCAGGGCGGGCAGGATCGCGGCCAGGCTCTCCCGCGCGGCCTTTTCGCTCCCGGGGAGGTTGACGATGAGCGTCGAGCCGCGGATGCCGGCGGCGGCCCGGCTGAGCATGGCCGTCGGCGTCTTCTCCGCGCCGGCCCGGCGCATGGCTTCGGGGAGGCCCGGCGCCTCGCGCTCGATGACGCTCTTCGTCGCTTCCGGAGTCCAATCGCGCGGGCTGAAGCCCGTCCCGCCGGTCGTCAGGATGAGGTCCAGCCCTTCGTCGGACCAGGCGATGAGGGCGGCCCGGATATCGCTCCCGCTCGTCGGGGACGATCTTCGTCCGCGCCACCTCGCCTCCCGCCGCCTCGATCATCTCGCGGACGGCCGGCCCGCTCCGGTCCTCGCGCTCGCCGCGCGCTCCCTTGTCGCTCACGGTGAGAATGCCGACCTTCATCGTCACCCTCCGATCCTGAACATGTCGCTCGAGAGGCGCTCGATCGCGCCGCGCTCCCAAGTCGATTTGGCCTCGAACGCCGCCGCGAGGACGGCCGCGATCCCGTCCGGCCCGGCCTTCCCCTCGCGCAGCAGCCGGCGCAGGTCGATCCCGGCCCGGTCGAAGAGGCAGATCCTCAGCCGGCCGTCCGGCCCGAGCCGCATCCGCTCGCAGCCGCCGGCAGAAGGGCTCGGAGACGGGCGTGATGAAGCCGAGGCGCGTCCCGTCCTCGAGAGCGAAGACGCCGGCGACGCCGCCCGGGTCCGGCACGGCCGTCAGGGGACCGAAGGCCGCGGCGACGCGGGCCCGGACCTCCTCGCCCTTGACGAACAGGGCCGGGCGCCAGACCCCGAGCTCCTTGCACTCGAGGCCGAGGCCGCTCGTCGGCATGAGCTCGATGAAGCGCAGCTCGACCGCCTCCCGCCGCGCGAAGCGGACGAAGTCGAGGATCTCGTCGTCGTTGACGCCGCGGATGACGACCGTGTTGATCTTGATCGGGGCGAGCCCGGCCGTCCGGGCGGCCTCGAGGCCGGCGAAGATGCGGTCGAAGCCCGTCCGCCGCGTGATGGCCTCGAAGCGGTCCCGGCGGAGGGTATCGAGGCTGACGGTGACCCGCATGAGCCCGGCCGCCTTGAGGCCGGCCGCGAACTCGGCCAGGTGCAGGCCGTTGGTCGTCAGGGCCAGGTCGTCGGGCCCGAGCGCGGCCAGGAGGCCGACGAGCGCGACGACGCCGCGCCGCGCCAGCGGCTCGCCGCCCGTCAGCCGGAAGCGCCGGACGCCCACGGCCATGGCCGCGCGGGCGACCGTGGCGATCTCCTCGTAGCTCAGCATGTCCGCCATGGGGACGAGAGGCACGCCGGCCTCGGGCATGCAGTAGATGCAGCGGAGGTCGCAGCGGTCCGTGACCGAGATGCGCAGGACCCTACCGCTTCTCAATGCCGTCTCCGGGGCGGACCGCGCCGTCGCTCAGGACCTCGCAGAAGATGCCGCGCGCCGGCATGATGCAATCGCCGACGAGGTGGAAGACCGCGCACTTCGTGTGGCAGTCCTTGCCGATCTGGCTGACCCGCAGGCGCACCGCGCCCGCGACGACGAGCTCGTCGCCGACGGCCAGGGCGGCGAGATCGATGCCCCGCGTGGTCAGGTTCTCGGCGAACGCGCCCGGCCCGAGCGCGACGGCCGCCGCGGCGCCGGTCCGTTCCTTCTGGGCCTCGATGTCCTCGATGGCGAGGAGCGAGACCTGCCGGTGCCCGTAATCCTTGTGGGCGTCGCCCTCGATGCCGCGCCCGGCGCGAAGCTCGACGCACGCGGCGGGCCGCTTGATCTGGCCTTTTTTGAGGCTCGTGTTGACGGAGACGATCGTTCCCGCCCTGCCGCCGGCCGGGGTCATGCCCGTCTCCGGAAGACCCCGCTCTTGCCGCCGCTCTTGAAATCGAGGCGCAACCGGACGACCTCGGCCCCGCGCTCCACGGCCTTGACCATGTCGTAGATCGTCAGGGCGGCGACGGCGGCGCCGGTCAGGGCCTCCATCTCCGCTCCGGTCTTGGCCTCGGCGGCGACGCGGCAGCGCACGCGGACGCCCGTTTTCAGGACGTCCAGGTCGACGGCGACGTTCTCCAGGGGGATGGGATGGGTCAGGGGGATGAGCTCGTGGGTCCTTTTCGCGGCCTGGATGCCGGCCAGCCGGGCCGTGCCGAGGACGTCGCCTTTGGCGATCTTGTTGGCCCGGACGAGGCGCAGGGTTTCGGGGCCGAGCTTGACCAGCGCCGAAGCGACGGCTTCGCGCCGGGTCACGGCCTTGGCCCCGATGTCCACCATTCGGGCCCTGCCGTCGCGGTCGACATGGCTGAGCTTGGCCATCGGTCAGCGTCCGTCCATGAAGATGATCTCGACCTCCCGGCCGGCTTCGATGCGCCGGACGTCGGCCGGGACGACGATGAGGGCGCGGCTCCGGACCATGGACCGGAGGACGCCGCTCCTTTGGTCGTCGTAAGGGGCGACCTCGAGGGCGGGGCCGCCGTCCGCGAGGAGTCCGCGCAGGAACTGGGTCCGGCCCGGCTTGAGCGTGATATCCGCGGTGAGGACGGCCTTCCCGGACGCCGGTCCCGGGACCGTGCGGCCGAGCATGGCCTCGACGGCCGGCCTGACAAAGAGGAGGAACGTGACCATGGCGCTCGTGGGGTTGCCGGGCAGGCCGAAAACGAGCTGGCGGCCGCGGACGCCGAAGAAGACCGGCTTCCCCGGCTTGATGCGGACCTGCCAGAAGACCGGCTTGACCCCGGCCGCGCCGAGCTCGTCTTTGACCAGGTCGTAGTCGCCGACGGAGACGCCGCCCGAGAGGACGAGGACGTCGGCGCCCTTGGCCCGGGCGAGCTTCGCGGCGAGCGAGGCCCTGCGGTCGCGGGCGATGCCGAGATAGGACGCGGCGGCGCCCGCCGCGACGGCCATGGCCGTGAGGGCCGGGCCGTTGGCGTTGCGGATCTGGCCGGGCCGCTTCTTTTGGCCGGGCTCGACGATCTCGTCCCCGGTCGCGATCACCGCCAGCTTCGGCCGCCGCGTGACGGCGACGCGGGCGAGCCCGGCCGCGGCCAGCATGGCCACCTCGGCCGGGCCGACGAGCGTGCCCCGTTCGAGGGCGATCTCGTTCTTTTTGAGGTCCTCGCCGGCCCGTCCGATGTTGTCTCCCTCCCGGACCTCGCGCCGGACCTTGACGCGTGCCGGCCGGAGGCCTCGGTGTCCTCGACCATGACCACGGCGTCGGCGCCGCCGGGGAGCGGCGCGCCGGTCATGATGCGCGCGGCCTGGCCGGGGCCGATGGCCTTTCGGGACAGGCGTCCCGCGGGCAGGTCCTCGAGGACCTCGAGCTCGACGCCGGCGGCGGCGTCCGCTCGCGGGCCGGCGGGTGTCCGCCGACCGGACCGCGTAGCCGTCCATGGTCGCCTTGGTGAAGGGCGGGATGTCTTCGCGGGCGCGGACGTCGCGGGCCAGGGTCCGGCCGAGGGCGCGGGCCAACGGGACGGTCTCGGCCGGAAGGGCCTTGGCCGCGGACAGCACGAGGGCCCGGGCGTCGTGGTATTCGATCATGAGGGTCATCCGGCGTCCGCCGGACGTTCGCCGACGATCCGGACGGATTCCGGACTCAAATGTTAGCAGAACCTCCCGGGAAAGGGAAATGCCCTCCGCCTCGAGCGAGGCGAGGGGGAGGGAGGCCCGGAAGGGGACCTCGCCGCTGACCCGGACGAGGGCCGTGGCGGCGTCCGTCGTCTCCATCCGGCACACGCGGCCGCGGAAAACGTTGGGCCCGGCGGGCGGCGCGGCGCCTCCGTCCGCGGCGGATAGCCGGATCGCGGCCGGGTCGATGACGCAGGTCACGTGCCCCTTGGCCGCTCCCGGGAAGACGATCCTGACGCCCGGCTTCGGCTCGATCCAGCTCGTCCGGCCGTCGGTCGGGGCGGTGCCGCTGAAGCAGGTTCTCGTGGCTGAACTCGACCCGCCGCCCGTCCGAGAGATAGAGGATGTCGTCGGCGAGGCGGGAGGCCTGGGAGAAGTCGTGGGTCGAAAAGACGACCGTCGTTCCCCACTCCCGGCCGGCCTCGCGCAGGATGGCCTCCATGCGCAGACCAAGGGCGGCGTCGAGGTTCGCGGTCGGCTCGTCGGCGAGAAGGACCGCGGGGCGGAGGGCCAGGGCCCGGGCGATGGCGACGCGCTGGGCCTGGCCGGCGCTCAACCCGGAAACGGACCGGCGTCCCCAGCCGTCGAGCTCGACGAGGGAGAGGGCGGAGTCGACGCGGACGCCCGTCTCGGCCGCGGGGAGCTTCCTGAGCTTCAGGCCGAAGGCGACGTTGTCGGCGATCGTCCCTTTGAAAAGGTAGGGATGATGCGTGAGCAGCACCGCGTCGCGCCGGGCCAGGACGGCGCCGTCGTCCGACGACCAGGGATCGCGGCCCAGGAACTCCAGCCGGCCCCGGCCCGGCCGGAGGAGGAAGGCGAGGAGCATCAGGAGCGTCGTCTTGCCGGCGCCGTTCGGGCCGACGAGGGCCAGGATCCCGCCGGCCGGGACGTCGAGCGCGTCGAGGTCGAGCGAGAACCGGGCCGGCGAGGCCGGGATAGGAGAAGCCGACGCGCTCGAGCCGATAGACGGCGTCGCTCATCCTACGACTCCCTGTCGCGGCCGCTGAGGCCCGTCTGGACGAGGATGTTGATGCCGAGCGTGATGACGAGGAGGAGGACGCCGAGGATGACGCCGTTGCGGAACTCGCCCTTGGACGTCTCGAGGGCGATCGAGGTCGTGATGTTCCGCGTGGCGTTGCGGATGTTGCCGCCGAGCATCATGGCGATGCCGACCTCGGAGATGGCCCGGGCGAAGCCGGCCAGCACGGCGACGAGGAGCGGGAAGCGGGCCTCGCGCAGGACGATCCAGCCGGCCTGGCGGCGGCTGGCGCCAAGGGTCAGGGCGGTCTGGCGGGCCCGCCGGTCGACCTGGCGCAGGGCCGTGTAGGAAAAGCCGATGACGAGCGGCAGGATGAGGAAGATCTGGCCGACGGTCATGGCCGTCTGGGTGTAGAGCAAGTCCGAGCCCGCCGAGGGGGCCGTTGCGGCTGAGCAGCGAATAGAAGAGGAGGCCGATGACGACCGTCGGGGCGGCCATCCAGGTCTGGTTGATGAGCAGGACGATCCTCTTGCCGCGGAATTCGCGGCCGGAGAGGAAGAGGGCCGCGGGGACGGCGATGGCGCTGGCGATGACCGCCGAGAGGCCGCTCGTCTTGAGCGAGACCCAGACCGCCAAGGCCAGCTCGCGGGCGATCATTTGACGAGGTCCACTCCGGCGACGGCCGCCAGGGGCTCGAAGAGGGGCCGGCCGGCCTGGCCCCGGAACTCGCCGATCAGCTTCTGGCCGCGGGGCGAGGTCAGGAAGGCGATGAAGGCCATGGCCTCGCCGTAGCGGGCCGTGGGGACGCGGGCGGGGTCGACGGCGATCACGGCGTAGATGTTCTCGAGCTCGGGGGCGTTCTCGTAAACGGGCGCGAGGCCGGAGAGCCCGCGCAAGGCGTGGAAGGTCGCGGCATCGGTCAGCGTGTAGGCGCGCCGTTCGGCGGCGACGCGGAGGGTCTCGGCCATGCCCTGGCCCGTCTCGAGGTAGCCCGCTTCGGGCTTGCCCCCGGCGAGCGTCCAGAGCTCGAGCTCGCGCGTGTGGGTCCCGGACCGGTCGCCGCGGCTGGCGAAGGCCGCGCCGCTCGCTTTGATCCGGCCGAAGGCCTCGGCCGCCGACGGGGCGCCGGCGACGCGGGCCGGATCGCCGGGCGGGCCGACGACCATGAAATAGTTCCGGGCGATGACCCGGCGGTTGACGCCGAAGCCGTCGCGGATGAACTCGTCCTCGAGCTTGCGGGCGTGGACGATGACGACGTCGGCGTTGCCGTCACGGGCCTGCTTGAGGGCCGCTCCCGTCCCCACGGCGATCCACTTGAGCGTGATGCCGGTGTCTTTCTTGAAGGCGTCGGCCAGGACGTCGAGCAGGCCCGTGGCGTCGACGCTCGTCGTGGTGGCCAGCATGAGCGTCCGTCGCCGCGGCATCCGGGGACATGTACCCCGGGTACGTGTCCCCGGTTTCCCCGCTTGAGACTGGGGACATGTACTCTCTGTCCGTGCCCCGGTTTCCGCCCATGATATCGCGGCGAGAGACAGCGCCGCGACCAGCGCGACGATCGATAGGGATCGCAAGGTCGAGGGGGGGAAGCGCCGCAAGTCGTCTCCTTTTCTAACCCGGAAGGAGGGGCCGTTTCCCGCCTCTCCCTATCGGCCGAAGGGCCTGGCCTCGCCGGCTGTAGCCCCATCGGCTCGGAGCATCGTCTTAGATAGCACAACGGGCCCGGTGTGTAAAGGCGCGGGGGCGGTACGTGTCCCCGTTTAGGCGCCGGCGTCAACAGGCGTAGAACGCGTCGATGACCGCCCGCCACTCGTCCTCGGTCCGGACCTTGACGAGGGCGTTGCGGAGCTCGGTGCGGCGGGGGTGCATCTTGGCGTACTGCAGGCTGAAGTGGCGCAGGATCTTGAGGCCGCGCCGCGGATCGTAGGCGTCGCAGGCGAGGCGATAGTGGCGGTAGATGACTTCGCGCTGCTCGTCGAGGCCGGGCTGGCGCGGCGGCCTCCCGGCGGCGAGATCGCGGGCCTGGGCGAAGAACCAGGGGTTGCCGATGGCCCCGCGGGCGGCCAGGACGCCGTCGACGCCCGTCTCGGCCATCATGCGCAGGGCCTCGGCGGGGGTGGAGACGTCGCCCGAACCGAGGATCGTCCGGTCCGGGAATTCGCGCTTGACCGCTGAAAGGAAGCCCCAGTCGGCCCGGCCGGTGTATTTTTGCTCGACGCTCCGGGCGTGGACGGCGATCGCGGCCGCCCCGGCCTCGAAGGCGCCGCGGGCGATCGTCCAGAAGCTCTCGTGGCCCGTGTCGGCGCTCTTGAAGGCGCGCCGCAGCTTGAGCGTGACCGGCCGGCCGGGCGCGGCGGCGATGACCGCCCGGACCGTGGCCAGGGCCCGCTCCGGGATCGTTCATGAGCGCCCCGCCGCGCTTGTGCGAGACGACCTTCCGGACGGGGCAGGCGAAGTTGAGATCGATGACGTCGAAGCCCATGCGGTCGAGCGAGCGGGCGGCGTCGGCCATCGTCTCCGGCTCGACGCCCATGATCTGGCCGGCGACGGGATGGTCGGCCGGGTCGAGCCGGATGAGGCGCTTGCGCAGCCGGCCTTCGAGCAGGACCTGCCGGTCGAGCATGGCCTCGGTGATGCAGTAGGGCGCGCCGAGGGAGCGGCAGATCAGGCGGTAGGGGAGGTCGCTGTAGCCGGCCAGGGCCCCGAGGCCGACGGGGAAATCGACGGCGACGGCGCCGATCCGGAGGGGCATCTACTTCGCGCCCGCCAGCGTCACGTCGATGGCGAACGAGAATTTCTTGGTGTCGAGGTTCGGGCGGGACAGCGAATCGAAGGAATCCAGGTACTCCTGGCCCCAGGTGCGCCCGGTGCCGGACGTGTAGTCACTCCCGCCCGTGGTGGCGCTTCTTCTATTGCCGGCCTCGGCGGACAGGCTCTTTCGAGACCGGCCTCCCCACTCGAAGGAGACGCGGACCGCCGCGCCGGGAGCGCCGCCGATGCCGCCGGGGACGAGGTCGGGAGAGGCCAGCGGGACCCGGATCTCGTAGACGGTCCCGCCTTCCTGCCAACCCGTCCCGAAATCGGGGGGAAAGACGTCCGTTTGCTTCCGCAAGGGCCCGTAGGAGCTGCCCTTCGCGTCGACGGCGAAAGCGAGGGAGACCGGATGGCGGGGGACCTTCCGGATCTCGGACTTCTCGGCCTCGCTGAGGATGGCGCCCTGGCTTTCGCGCCAGACGATGTAGCCGTCGGCGCTGATCTGCCTCGACAGGAGGAGGGCGCCCTTGGCCGGCTTGCGGCTCTTCACGGGGCGCCCGAGCACGGCCATCCCCGTGGCCTCGACGGATTCGACGGACTCGGGCTTTCTCACGACCAGGAGGATGTAGAGGTCCCGGTCGTCATTCATGAACGCCAACTCCGCGCCGGCCTTGGCGTCGAGGACCCGGGGGACGCCCGTCCACTCATCGGCCTTCCCGTCGAGACGCACGGGCGCCGAGCGTTTCGCGCTCTGCGACGGCCGGGACGGTCGCGGCGGACGCGGCGGGCGCGGCGAAGGCGGCGGCGAGCAGCAGGACGGTGAGGGATCTGCGGATGGGGCGGAAATCGATCATGTCTGAATTCTACCATATGGGCCGGGGCAAAGAAACCCGGCCCGCCCCCGGCACGAGGTGGGATGGTCCTTGTGTTGCTTGCGGGCGCGAGTTCCGCTAAGATGCGCCTCTTCGGAGGGAACACATGAAGACGAGCCATAAGATCGTTCGGCATCGCGTTTCTCACGGTCCTCGTCCTGGGATCGGCGGCCTGGCTCCTTCAGGCCGGCCCGGGCCAGGAGAAAGCGTCCTCGCGAGCCTACGTCGGCCATGAGAGCGATGTGGATATGGCGGGCTTCATCCGGCAGTATTCGGGCGCGGCCGGCACGCGTCTCGACGACTGCCAGACCTGCCACCGGGGCGGGGTCGAGGGCACGGATACGGAGAGGGAGTACAGCCCCTGCAGCTACTGCCATCTCATCGTCTTTCCCAACGCGCGATACAAGACCGGAGTCCCGAAGGATTACGAAGCGACGCTCAACGGCTACGGGCTCGCCTATAAGAAGGCCGGCCGCGCCTTCGAGGCGTTCGCCGCCATCGCGGGTCTCGATTCCGACGGCGACGGTCACCGCAACGGCGCCGAGATCGCCGACCTCCGCAATCCGGGCGACGCGGCCAGCCGGCCCGGCCTGCCCCTGGCGCCGACGATCAGCTTCGGCTGGGACGAGATCCGCGGGCTCCCCGTCCACAGCCAGTTCATGCTGATGAACAAGACCACCCAGCGGCTCGACGAATACGTGACCTACAAGGGGGTCCGCATCATCGATCTCCTGGCCGCCGCGAAGGTCTATTTGACCGGCGTCACGGGCATCACCGTGTTCGCCCCGGACGGCTACAGCACCGACTACAGCGTCGAGGATATCAACACGCCGTTCCCCCAGGGCTCTTACTATGACGAGCCTCTCGCCTTTGGCGATCCGGACCGGACCCTGCTCGAGAAGCCGGCCGCCGTTCCCCCCGGGGTCAAGAACGGGAAGCGGATCCCGGGCGCGCCGTGGCTCCTGCTCGCCTATGAAAGGGAAGGGGCGCTCCTCGATCCGTCGTCCTACGAGCAGTCGACGGGGAGGCTCGTCGGGGAAGGGCCCTACCGGCTGGTCAAACCGCAGCGCGACCTCATGGGGGACCCGCAAAAGGCCCGGCCGGCCCGACAGGTCCGTCAACGCCAAGACCTTCGACGACGGCTGGGATTTTTCCTCGCGCATCGACCATAACGCCGGGGCCGGCGCCCGGGGCGCCTGCGTCATCCGGATCAACCCCATGCCCGAGGGATACGAAGAATTCGACTGGAAGAACGGCTGGCCGCTCATCCGCGACAAAAAGGTCGTCATCTACGGCCACGGCGTCCGGTGAGCAAGACGGGGTCAAACCTATACCTTTTTAATTTTTCGCGGACGATCTTCGAGGGTGGGGAAGGAAAATTAAAAAGGTATAGGTTTGACCCCTAACATGATGAGCGTCCGCAAGAGGACGTTCGCGCCCTTCTCCAGATCGTCCCAATCGACCCGTTCCCCCGGCGCGTGGCTGACGCCGTCGGGCGAGGGGATGAAGATCATGCCCGAGTCGCAGGCCCCGGCCAGGATCTGGGCGTCGTGGCCGGCCCCGCTCGTGAGCTTCATCGACGGATAGCCGAGCGAGCGGCATTCCTCTTCGATCGGTCCCCGTCAGCCGCGGCGCGACCGTGACCGGCGCCGTCTTGTCGACGACCTTGGAGACGAAGGTCAGCCCGCGGGTCGCCGCGATGTCCTCGGCCAGCGCGAAGACGTCCTTCTCGATCGCGGCCATGGCTTCCGGCGACGGCGCTGCGGAATTCCAGCGTGAAATCGGCCCGGCCCGGGATGACGCTGAACGACCCGGGATGCAGGGCCGCCTTGCCGACGGTCAGCACGCTCCCGTAGTACCGCGTGGCCACGAGCTGGGTCGCCCTGAGCGCGAGATCGGCCAGCCCGAGGAAGGCGTCGTGCCGCAGCTCGAGCGGCGTCGTCCCGGCGTGGCCCGATTCGCCGACGTAGGCGCAGCGGCGGTAATGCTTGCCGGCGATCTTCTCGACGACGCCGATCGGGCACGCCCTCGTCCTCGAGCACCGGGCCCTGCTCGATGTGGAGCTCGACGTAGGCCTCGAGCGCGGGCCGGTCCTTGTGGGCGGCGAGGATGCCGTCGGCCGTGAAGCCGGACATCTTGAGGACGTCGCTGAACAGCACGCCGAACGACGTCCGTCCGCTCCGGACCTCCTTCTCGTCGAGGAGCCCCATGAACGCCCGGCTGCCGAGGAAATCGCCGACGAGGTTCCCCTCTTCGTCCGTGAAGGACGCGATCTCGAGGGCCTTCGTCAGGGGGACCTTCTCCTCCGCGATCCGGCGCGCGGCCTCGAGCGCCGCCAGGACTCCGACCGCCCCGTCGAACATGCCGCCGTTCGGCACGGTGTCGATGTGCGAGCCGGCCATGACCGTCTTCCCGGCGCATTCGAGCCGCCCGAATTGGTTGCCCGCGCCGTCCTGGCGGTAGCAGAGGCCCGCCTCTTCCATCTTCTTCTTGAGCCAGGCCCGGGCCTCCAGGTCGGCCGCGCTGAACGAGGGCCGGCTGATCGCCGCCGTGCTCGTCCCGGCCGATCCGGCCGAGCTCCTCGAGGTCGCGCTTCAGGCGGTCGATATCGATGCGGATGTCCATGTTGCCCCAGTCGCCCTCGCGAATCGGGACACGATACCATGTCCCTCGACGGTGCTCCGAAGAATTCCGGCTCCATGCCGGATCTGTCCCCAAAAGCAGGGCGAGCATGTCCATGACGGCCCGTTCGATGCCGACGACGGCCGCCCGGGCGACGATGGAGAAGCCGATGCTGAGCTCGGCGATCTCGGGGATGGCCACGATCGGCCCGAGGTTCCTGTAGTCGAGCCCGTGGCCGCCGTGGACCTCGAGCCCGAGCTTGTGCCCGAACTCCGCCGCCTTCCGGACGGCCTCGAGCGCCTTCGCCCTTTCCGGCCCGTCCTTGAGCTCGGCGTATTTCCCGGTGTTGATCTCGATGAGGTCGACGCCGATCTCGCGCGCCGCCTTGATCTCCTCGAGGCTCGTGTCGATGAAGATGCTCGTCCGGATGCCCGCCTTGCCCAGCGCCTTGACATGGGGGGCGAGCGCCTTCCGGTTCGACGCGACCTTCAGTCCGCCCTCCGTCGTCAGCTCCTCGGGCCGCTCGGGCACGAGCGAGACGACGTCGGGCCGGATGTCGAGCGCGACTCTCTTCATCTCCTCGGTCGCGGCCATCTCCACGTTGAGCTTGGTCTTGACCGCGTCCCGCAGGAGCCGCAGGTCCCGCTCCTTGATGTGCCGCCGGTCGCGGCGGATGTGGCAGACGATGCCGTGGGCGCCGGCCTGCTCGGCGAGCAGGGCGACGAGGACGGGCTCGGGCTCGGTCGCCCGGCGGGCCTCCCGCAGCGTGGCGAAGTGGTCGATGTTGACGGCGAGTCTCATGGTCATTTCTCCCCGAGATGGCGGCGGATGGCGTCGGCGACCAGCATGGCGCAGGAATCGACCGTGGCCCTGTCGCGGGCCTCGACCATGACCCGGGCCAGGGGCTCCGTCCCCGAGTACCGGAGGTCGATCCGGCCGTCCCGGCCGACGTGGCTGCGGACGACCTCGACCGCGGCCATGATCTCCGGGAATTCCGAGAAGTCCGGTTTCCGCCGGACCCGGACGTTGACGAGCGTCTGCGGGAACTCCGTCAGGCCCTCGACGAGCGAGGCCAGCGTCGCGCCGCGCTCGGCCATGACCTCGAGCATGCGCAGCGACGTCAGGAGGCCGTCCCCCGTCGGCAGGTCGTCGAGGAAGATCGTGTGCCCCGACTGCTCTCCGCCGAGGTTCGCGCCGCGGGCGACCATCTCCTCGTGGACGTACTTGTCGCCGACCTTGGTCCGGACGAGGCCGATGCCCCGCTCCTCGAAGGCCCGCTCGAGGCCCATGTTGCTCATCGTCGTGGCCACGACTTCGTTCGTCCGCAGCCGGCCCGTCTGCTTCATGTGCACGGCCTGGACGAAGAGCGTGTGATCGCCGCTGAGGAGGCGCCCGTCCCCGTCGACCCAGAGGGCGCGGTCGGCGTCCCCGTCGTAGGCGATGCCGATCGCGGCGCCCGTCGCCCGCACGCGCGCGGCCAGCCCCTCCGGATGGAGCGAGCCGCAGCCGGCGTTGATGTTCCGGCCGTCGGGCGAGGCGTTGATGGCCTCGACCTCGAAGCCGAGCTGGCCGAGGATCCGCGGCGCCAGGACGGAGCTGGCCCCGTTCGCGCAATCGACGACGACCTTGAATCCCGCCCCGCCCGCCGCCGCGGCGGAGGGCCTGGCGCGCCCGGTGAGATAGCCGGCGTAATCGCCGGCCAGCGACCCGTCGACCTCGACCTCCGCCTCGTGCCCGGGCAGCCGGCCGCGGCCCTCGAGCACGTCGGCCTCGATCTCGAGCTCCCACTCGTCGGGGATCTTGACGCCGAGCGGCGAGAAGACCTTGATGCCGTTGTCCTCGAAGGGATTGTGGGAGGCGGAGATGACCGCGCCGGCCGAGAAGCCGCGCGCCTTCGTCAGGTAGGAGACGGCCGAGGTCGGGATGACGCCCGCCGAAACGGCCTCGCCTCCCGCGACGCGCACGCCGCGGGCGAGCGCCCGCTCCATCCACGGGCCCGACTCGCGCGTGTCCCGGCCGATGAGGACCCGGGCGCCGAGCCCCTTCGCTTCGAGGAGGCCGACCAGGGCCTGCCCGAGCCGCGAGATCGTCGGCGGGTCGAGCGGGAAGTGCCCGGCGACCGCCCGGACCCCGTCGGTCCCGAAGAGCTTCTTCTTCACGGCGCTACTTCTTCTTGGCCGGCGGCTTGGCGGCCGCCGTGTCCGCTTCGATGTGGACCGTGACCCGCGCGCTCGTCTGCGAGGTGACGAACCGGAGCTCGGGCCGGGGCAGGATGATGTCGGCCTCGAAGACCGTCGATTCGGCGAGGCCCGTGACGTCGACCGGGGCCGTCGCCGCCGCCCCCGCGTCCTTGACCCGGCTCTCCGGGCCTTGGACGGAGACGCTGGCCGGCTCGATCTCGGTCCGGGCGACCCGGAAGCCCCGGGCGGGTTTGCCGCGGAGCGTCGTGCCGACCTTGAGCGTCGCCTCGGCCGTCCTCTCCAGCTTGATCGTCACCTTGCCCGGCGAGATGCTGACGACCTTCGGCGCCCGGCCGGAACGGCGATCATCGAGGTCGTGAGCTGGTACTCCTGCTGGAGCACGGTGGCCCGCTCGAGGTCGAGGCTGGCCACGAGCTCCGACGGCCCGATCTCGTCGAGGAGGCGCTTGGGCGCCCGGAGCGTGATGTCGACCGTCGCCGCGGGCCGCTCGACGATCTCCAGGCCGGCCGGGACGTTGCGCGTCTCGAGCGGGATGGTCAGGGACTTCTCCGAGGACACCTTCTCGGCCGGGACGAGGAGGAGCCACAGACCGAGGGCCAGGCCGAGCGAGACGAGCTTCAGCCGCCAATCCCGGGTGATCCAGTGGGCCAGGGTGCGTCTCATCGGTCCCTCAGATACTCGAGCAGGCGCTTTTCCATGGCGTCCTTGTCGTCGAACCGCTCGAGCTGGCCCCTGATGGCCAGCGAGACCGTCCCGGTCTCTTCGGAGATGACGATGACCGCGGCGTCGGTCTCCTCCGAGAGGCCGATGGCGGCCAGGTGGCGGGTCCGGGTCTGGAACGGGCTCTTCAGGCGGTGGGCGGCCGGCAGCGGCAGGAGGCAGGCGGCCGCGACGATCTTGTCGCCCTTGATGATGACGGCCCCGTCGTGGAGGGGCGAGTGGGGGAAGAAGATCGAGACGAGCAGGTTCTTGGACAGGATGGCGTCGATCTCGGCCCCGCGGTCGGCGTAGGTCGAGAGGGAGATCTCCTTCTCGATGGCGATCAGGGCCCCGATCTTCTTCTGGGACAGGAAGTCGATGGCCTGGAAGAGGTCGTCGATCTTCTCCTGGAAGGAGCGCAGGGCCAGGGGCTTGCGGAAGGTCCGCGAGCCGATCTCGGTCAGGAACCTCCGGATCTCGGCCTGGAAGAGGACGATGATGGCGATGATGAGGTAGTTGACGAAGGACCGGATGATGCGGTTCGAGACGCCGAGCCGGCCCCAGCACGGTCAGCAGGTAGAGGGCGCCGATGAGGGCCAGCCCGACCGCGGCCTGGTAGGCCTTGGTGTCCCGGATGAGGAGGATGATGTAATAGATGATGAAGGCGATGAGCAGGATGTCGAGGACGTCGAGGACGGTGATGTGGCGGAGGAGGGTCCAGACTCAGCGAACATGGCCGGCCTTCCCTTCGCCGGGCGCGGCGCGTCGCGCGCCGCGGCCGGCCAGGATCGCTTCGGCCGAGCGGACGGCCCGGGCGACGGGCCCGACGTCGTGGACCCTGAGGATGTGGGCCCCGCGCGCGACCGAGATGACCGCCGCGGCGATCGTCCCCTCGAGCCGCTCGCCGGGCGGCAGGTCGAGGATCGCGCCCGAGGAACGCCTTCCGCGAGAAGCCGACGAGCAGCGGGCCGCCCGAGCTCGAGGAAGGCCGTCCTGGCGGCGCAGGAGCTCGAGGTTGTGCTCGAACGACTTGCCGAAGCCGATGCCGGGATCGACGATGATCGCGCTCCGGCGGGATGCCCGCGGCCTCGGCGGCGCGGATCGCGCTCGGCGAGGAAGCCGCCGATCTCGCCGATGAGGTCGTCGTAGCGGGGGGCGTCCTGCATCGTCGCGGGCGTGCCCTTCATGTGCATGAGGACGACGGCCGGCCCCGGACCGGGCCACGACGCCGGCCATGGCCGGGTCGAAGCGGAGGGCGCTCGTGTCGTTGACGATGTCGGCCCCGGCGTCGAGGGCGGCCCGGGCCACGGCGGCCTTGGTCGTGTCGACGGAGATGAAGGCCGCGGTCTGCTTCCGCAGGGCCCGGATGACCGGGACGACGCGGCCGATCTCCTCGGCCTCGGGGACGGGGAGCGAGCCGGGCCGGGTGCTCTCGCCGCCGACGTCGATGATGTCCGCGCCTTCGAAGGCGAGCGCCAGCCCGCGGTCGACGGCCTTCCGGGCGTCGAAGTACAGCCCGCCGTCGGAGAAGGAATCGGGGGTGACGTTGACGACGCCCATGAGCCAGGTCCGCGGGCCGAGGGCGAAACGCCGGCCCCTGATCTCCAGGGTGCGCGTCTTCCTCATGCCTTCGTTCTTCGCCAGGCCTGTCCGGGCGGCTTCGTTCCGGCGGCGTCCGCCGGCGCGGCCGGCGGCCGGGCGTCCGCGGCCGCCGCCTTGGGCTCGGGCTTCATCTTCCCGTCGACGATCGCCGTTGATCTCGTCGGAGCTCAGGACTTCCTTCTCGAGGAGGAGCTCGGCGATCTGGACGAGCTTGTCCCGGTTCGCCTCGATGAGCTCCTGGGTCCGGTCGTAGCTGCGCATGACGATCTTCTTGACCTCGTCGTCGATCCGCTCGGAGGTCTTCTCGCTGAAGTTCTTGTTCACGGCCAGGTCGCGGCCGAGGAAGATGAGGTCGTCGCGCTCGCCGAAGGTCAGCGGCCCGAGGTCGGACATGCCCCACTGGCAGACCATCTTGCGGGCGATCTCGGTCGACCTTCTCGAAGTCGTTGGCCGCGCCGGTCGTCGTCTTGTTGAGGAACATCATCTCGGCGACGCGGCCGGCCATGAGGACGGAGAGCTGGGCCTCGAGGTATTCCTTGGTGTAGGTGTAGCGGTCGTCGAGGGGCAGCTGCTGGGTCAGGCCCAGGGCCAGGCCCCGGGGGATGATCGTGACCTTGTGGATGGGGTCGGCCTCGGGGATGAGCGCGGCGGTGAGGGCGTGGCCGGCCTCGTGGAAGGCCGTGTTCTTCTTCTCCTCGTCGCTGATGATCATGCTCTTGCGCTCGACGCCCATGAGGACCTTGTCCTTGGCGTACTCGAGGTCCTTCATCGTCACCTTGTCCTGGCCCAGGCGGGCCCCGAGCAGGGCGGCCTCGTTGACCAGGTTGGCCAGGTCGGCCCCGCAGAAGCCGGGGGTCGAGCGGGCCAGGACCTTGAGGTCGACGTCCGTCGTCCAGGGGGATCTTGCGGACGTGGACCTTGAGGATCTCCTCGCGGCCCTTGACGTCGGGCATGTTGACGACGATGCGGCGGTCGAAGCGGCCCGGGCCGGAGGAGGGCGCTGTCGAGGATGTCGGGGCGGTTGGTCGCGGCGATGAGGATGATGCCCTCGTTCGAGTCGAAGCCGTCCATCTCGACGAGGAGCTGGTTGAGCGTCTGCTCGCGCTCGTCGTGGCCGCCGCCGAGGCCGGCGCCGCGCTGGCGGCCGACGGCGTCGATCTCGTCGATGAAGATGAGGCAGGGGGCGTGCTTCTTGCCCTGGTCGAAGAGGTCGCGGACGCGCGAGGCGCCGACGCCGACGAACATCTCGACGAAGTCCGAGCCGCTGATGGAGAAGAAGGGCACGTCGGCCTCGCCGGCCACGGCCCGGGCGAGGAGGGTCTTGCCCGTGCCCGGGGCGCCGACGAGGAGGACGCCCTTGGGGATGCGGCCGCCGAGCTTCTGGAACTTGCTGGGGCTCCTTGAGGAACTCGATGATCTCGCTGAGCTCCTCCTCGGCCTCCTCGACGCCGGCGACGTCCTTGAAGGTCACCTTCTTCGGCTGGGCCGGAGAAGAGCTTGGCCCGGCTCTTGCCGAAGGCCATGGCCTTGTTGCCGCCGGACTGCATCTGGCGCATGAAGAAGACCCAGAAGAGGATGAGCAGGAGGATCGGGAACCAGCTGATGAGGATGGGAGAGACCAGGGGCTCCGGGCGGTGTCCTTGACGACGATGTTGACCTTGTTCTCGCGGAGGATCTTGATCAGGTCGTTGTACTGCGGCGGGCAGGACGGTCTTGAAGGTCTGGCCGTCCGTGAACTTGCCGCGGAGCTGGCTGTCCGGTGATGGTGACCTCTTCGACCTTGCCCTGCTCGACCTCGGTCATGAACTGGGAGAAGGTGACGTCCTTCTTGGGCGCGGCCGGGCCCTGGAGGAGGCTCCAGAGGATGATGATGATGATCCCGGCGGAGATCCAGAAAAGAAAGTTTCTTCGCATCGGTTTATTCTTAGGCTGAGGCATAATTCTCCGTCCTTTTGAAGTGATATTTTAGCACGATTCGCCTCGGAAAAACAGAGGGGAATTGACGGTCCTTCGCGCGGCGGTGGTATAGAAAGGGCTATGAACCTCCACCCCATCGACCTCGTCATCATCGGCGTTTACCTCTTCGCCGTGGCCATGGTCGGCGTCGTCGTCAGGAAGCGGGCGACGAAGAAGCTCGATTCCTTCTACCTGGCCGACCGGAACATCCCCTGGTGGATGCTGGGCCTTTCGGGCTGTTCGAGCTACATCGACATCGGCGGCACGATGTCCATGATCGGGCTCATCTTCTACCTCGGGCTCAAGTCGATCTGGGCGACGCACATCTTCTGGGGCTGGTTCATCATCTGCTTCTACATGGCCTTCCAGGCCAAGTACATCCGCCGCTCCGGGGTCATGACCTTCGCCGAGTGGAACGAGACGCGCTTCGGGACGGGCAAGGACGCCGAGGCGGCCCGGCTCACGGCGGCCATCTTCCTGCTCGTCCTGATGATCTGCAACCTGATGTTCATCAGCGTCGGGACGGGCAAGTTCGCCGAGGAGTTCCTGCCCCTGCCGCGCTGGGAGGCGACGCTCATCGTCCTGGCCGTCGTCGGGCGTCTACGTGACCCTGGGCGGGTTCTTCGGCGTCATCCTGACGGACGTCTTCCAGACGCTGCTCATCGGCGTCGGCGCGGTCATCATGGCCGTCATGGTCTTCGCCAAGCCGGCGGCGATGACCTTCATCCACAAGGCCCCGGGCTGGTTCTCGCTCGCGCCGACGTGGACGCTGTGGTCGGGGTTCGCGGCGGAGACGCCGCCGGCCTACCAGCATTTCGGGCTGTTCGGGCCGCTCATGGCGGCGGGCTTCTTCTGGATGATCTTCCGCGTCCTCAGCCGGGCCGAACGTCTGGGACTTCCAGTTCTTCCTGACCACGCGATCGCCGCGCGACGCCCAGCTCGCCGCCGGGCATGTGGACGGTCGGCTACACCCTGCGCTGGGTCCTGGGCGTGCTCGTTCATGGTCCTGGGCATCTTCTACCTCGGGCGACGCAGGCGGGCTTCGACGCCGAGAAGATCATGCCGCTCGTCCTGCTGAAGATGCCGGTCGGGCTGCGCGGCCTGTTCATGGCCGTGCTGCTGGCGGCGCTGATGTCCACGATCAGCGCCATGATCAACGTCACGAGCTCCGTCGTCATCAACGATTTCGTCAAGCGCTACTTCGCCAAGGACCTGAGCCAGAAGAAGCTCGTCCGGCTGGGGCAGATCGCCTCGGTCGCGGCCGTCCTCATCGGGTTCGTCTTCTCGCTCTCCTTCACGAACATCGTCACGGCCTGGGAGACGATGGTCTTCGTCGTGGTCACGGTCATCCTCGTGCCGGCGACCCTGCGCTGGCACTACTGGCGGTTCGGGGCCAGGGCCTTCGTCTGGAGCATGGGCGTCTCGGCCGTGCTCATCTCGCTCCGGCTGATCCTCGTCAAGGGCCTTCACGCCTCGGCCTCGCTGGCCATCGACGTGGGGCTCGGCCTCGTGACGACGATCGTCGCGGCGGCCCTGACGAAGCCCGCGGACATGGAGGTCCTGGTCAAGTTCTATGCCAAGGTCCGGCCGTTCGGGTTCTGGGGGCCGGTCCGGCGGGAGTGCGTCAAGCGGGGGCTCGTGCCGGCGCAACGACAAGATGCCGAAGATCGACATGCTCAACGGCCTCATCACGGCCGGTCTTCCAGTTCTCCCTGGCCATCCTGCCGTTCTACCTGTTCCTGCGGAACTGGAAGCAGCTGGGGATGTGGACGGGCGCCGCGGCCGCGATCGCGGTCATCCTGTATTTCACCTGGTACAAGAACCTGCCCGGCGAAGGATGAGATTTGACGTAGCATGCCGATCTCCGGTCCACCTCATCTGCAACGCCCATCTCGACCCGGTCTGGCAGTGGCGGTGGGACGAGGGCGCGTCGGAGGCGCTGGCGACCTTCCGGAACGCCGTCGAGATCCTCGACGAGCACCCCTCGCTCGTCTTCTGCCACAACGAGGCCGTCCTCTATCAGTGGGTCGAGCGGTTCGATCCGGCGCTCTTCGCCGATATCCGCCGGCTCGTCAAGGCCGGACGCTGGGCCATCTCGGGCGGCTGGTTCATCCAGCCCGACGTCGAACCTGCCGGGGACGGAATCGCTCGTCCGGACGATCGCCGAGGGCCGGCGCTATTTCCGCGACCACTTCGACGCCGCCCCGCGCGTCGCCTACAATTTCGATTCCTTCGGCCACAGCGGCGGCCTGCCGCAGATCCTGCGCCTCGCCGGCTACGAGATGTACATCCACATGCGGCCGCAGGCGGGCGAGCTCGCGCTGCCGGCCGACCTCTACCGCTGGCGCGGCGTCGACGGCACGATGATCCCGGCCTACCGCATCGCCGTCGGGCTCTATCACACCGAACACGACAACATCGAGGAGCGGCTCCGCGCCGGCGTCGCGCTCGCGCTTGAAGCTCGGCCGCGACGTGCCCGTCTTCTGGGGCCTCGGCAACCACGGCGGCGGGGCGACGCGCCGCGACCTCGCGACGATCGACGCCTTCATCGCCCGCGAGATCGCGCGTCCGCGATCGTCCACAGCACGCCGGACCGGTTCTGCGACGCGGTCAAGGCCGCCGCGGCTGTCGCTCCCATCCACGACGGCGACCTCCAGCGCTCGTTCACCGGCTGCTACACGTCGCTCTCGCGGCTCAAGCGGCAGGCGGTCGCGAGCCTGGGGCGCCTCGTCCAGACTGAAGCCGCCGGCGCCGCGGCTTGGTGGCTGGCCGGGCGCGAGGCCCCCGCCGAGGAGCTCGGCCAGGCCTGGAAATGCCATCTATTCAACGATTTCCACGACATCCTCACGGGCACCTGCGTCGAGCCCGCCGAGCGCGACGCCCTGGGCCAATACGGCCGGGCCGAAGACATCGCGCCGCACGGCCTCTCTCGCGGCCGTCTCCGCCCTCAACCGCGGCAGCCGCAACGGCCCCTCTCTCCCCGTCACCGTCCTCAACGCCAATCCGGCCCTCCGCCGCGTCCCGGTCGAATTCGAGTGCATGGCCGATCATCGGCCGTTCTGGAAAGGCACGTGGCGCATGCGCCTCTTCCGCGCCGACGGCCGCGAAGTCGTCTGCCAGGAAGAGCAGCCCGAGTCGCTTCTGCCGTTCAACAACTGGCGGCGCCGGATCTCGTTCGTCGACGATCTGCCGGGCGTGGGCGTCACGCGGTATTATCTGGAGGCGTTCGAGGTCGATGCCGGCGAAGAAGGCCAGGAGCGGGACACGAACGGGGACATGTCCCCAGCGTACCTGTCCCACTTCCCGCCGCTCCCGCACGCCGCGCCTCGACCCGACGCGCCGGGCTCCTCGCCGCGCTGGCCGCGCTTCGCTCGCTGTCCCTCCGGGCCGCTCTTTGAGCCCCTGGTCGTCGAGGACACGGCGGATTCGTGGGGAACGGGCCGCGGCAGCTACCGGAAGGTCGTCGGATGCTTCAAGCCCTCGTGCCGGCCCTTTGTCATCGAGCCGGGACCTGTCCGGACGATCACCAGGGCCATCTTGGCCTATCGGGCGAGCCGCATCGTGATGGATGCCGTCGTTTATCCATCCTGGCCCGTCATCGAGATCAGGTTCCGCGTCACCTGGAACGAGGAGCGGCGGCGGCTGAAGCTCCGCGTGCCGACCGGCCTCGGTTCCGCGTCCCTTCTCTGCGAGGTCCCCGGCGGGGCCATCCCGCGTCCGCCGGACGGCGAGGAGCACGTCCACGGCCGCTGGCTGGTCATCGAAGGGAAAGAGGTCCTCGGGGCGGCCAAGACGCCGACAAGAGGGACAGCCCGCTCCGGGGACAGTCCGTTGGCGTTCGGCATCGCCTCGAGCGGCCAGCACGGCCTCGATTTCGAGGACGGCGAGCTGCGGCTTTCCGTCCTGCGGAGCTCGGCCTATTGCCACGAGCGGGGATTCGATTTGGGGACACGCGACTCGAGAACGGGGACACGTACCATCGGTACATGTCCCCCGCCTGGAAGTTCGCCGACATCGGCGTCCACGAATTCCGGCTGCTCGTCACGGCCGGGGTCCCCGCGTCGGTCAAGGCGATGATGCCGGGCCTGGCCGATCATCTCGCCGCCCCTCCCGCGGCGTATGCCCATCTGCCCTACGATGCGAGTCTCGTTCCGCCCTCCGAGTCCCTGATCTCCCTGAAGCCCTCCTCCGTCCGGCTCCTGGCCTGCAAGCGCTCCTGGGACGGCGACGGCGCTCGTCGTGCGGCTCCAGGAAGCCGTCGGCCGGAAAGCCAAGGCCGATGCTGAAGGTCGCCCGGTGCGCGGAAGTGAAAGCGGGGACACGTACCCGAGGGACATGTCCCCGATCGATAGGGACGGCGGCCAAGAACGGGACACGTACCCGAGGTACATGTCCCCGTTGCATTCGCGCCGTTCGAGATCAAGACGCTGCGCGTCGAAAAGGACGGGACCTGGCGCGAAGTCCGGATGATCGAAGAAACCGCTACTTGATCGCGACGCCCATCGTGTCGCGGTGGAAGTCGATGAGCGTCCGCATATAGGGCCCGATCGCATCGGCGCTCTCGAACCCGGCCTTCCGGGCCGCCGCGTCCCGCTGCTCTTTGGTCAAGGGACTCGGCTGGGCCCAATGCTGGAGATCGCGGTAACAGCCGAGCGTGTAGATGTCCCATGACGCGCCCTGGTCGCGGACGAAGATCATGTTGTAAGGCCGGCCCGATTCGACCCCATAGACATTCTCCATCTCCCGCTCCTTGTAGAGCTCGTCCTGCTTTCCCGGGAGCGAGACCATGATCTCGATATGGTAATAGGCCGTCCCCTCGAACGCCTTCTTGACGAATTCGAGCGCCGGTCCCATGACGAAGACGTCTTCCTTCCACGACGAGCAAGCGTCGAGCTTGCGGGCGAAATCGCTCCACGACAGTCCCGCCGCCGCCGCGGCCTTGTCCCTCCTCGCCACTCGCCCCTTGGCGTAATAATCGGTGTAGCTCCCCATCGGCGTCAGGATCATGAGGTCCCACTGGTCGCCTTGCGTATGGCGCCACCAGAAAGGCCGCGCGTCTCCGGCCGCTTCGATGACCGCCACCCTCTCCTTATATAGCGCGATGAGGTCGAGGAGCTTGCCTTGCGCGGCCCGCACGAAGGTCGTCTTGTACAGGTAGACCGGTTTCGTCGACGGCGGAGGACCCGTCACTTCCGAAGCGGCCGCGGCCGCGATCGCCACGATCGCGATGATCGCCGCCCCGACGGCCGCCATTCTCTTTCGGTTCCGCATGGCTCCTCCTTGATGATCAGGTCTTTTCAGGCGCAGCTCCCTCATCATACTCATTCCCGGTCAATTGAAAAGCGGTTCAACTTGACCGTAGCGGACGTTTCTCTTAATAATGGAGGACGTCTCCTGAGACATAAATGAACAGGTCTGACCTGCATGAGCATGCCCTCGATCGGCGACCCGCGGAAGGCCCGGTCTCCCATCCTGCCTCTCGTCCTGGCCTGTCATCTCCGCCGCGGTCCTCGCGTCCGCCTGCAAGGCCCCGGCGAAGCCCAAGGACTTCAACGTCCTCCTGGTGACGATCGACACCCTCCGGCCCGGACCGGCTCAGCTGCTACAGCCCGAAATACCTCCAAACCCCGCATGTCGACGGCCTCGCGGCCCGGGGCGTCCTGTTCGAGCGGGCCTTCGCCCACGCGCCGCTGACGCTGCCGTCCCACGCCAGCATCCTGCTCGGCTCGACCCCGCTCGCCCACGGCGCCGACGACAACGGCATGCGCGTCGTGCCCCGCGGCGTCCCGAGCCTGCCCAAGACGCTCAAGGCCGCGGGCTATGCCACGGGGGCTTTCGTCAGCGCCTTCCCGCTCGACACCCGCTTCGGCCTGAACGAAGGCTTCGACGTCTACGATGATAAGTATCCCGCCCGGGCCGCCGCCGCGCTGGACTTTCCCGAGAGGCCGGCCGAAAAGACGATGGCCGCCGCCCTGGACTGGCTCGCGCGCCAGAACGGCCGGTGGTTCCTCTGGGTCCACCTCTACGATCCCCACTCGCCCTACGCGCCGCCGGAGCCCTACGCGACCCGCTTCGCGGCCGATCCCTATTCCGGCGAGGTCGCCTACGTCGACGAGACGCTGGGCCGGCTCTTCGGCGCGATCGACGGCCGCGGCGAGACGGGCCGCACGCTCGTCGTCCTGACCGCCGATCACGGCGAGTCGCTCGGCGAGCACGGCGAGATGACCCACGGCTACTTCGCCTACAACTCGACGATCCATGTGCCGCTCGTCGTCGCGGCGCCCGGCCTCGCGCCCTCCCGCGTCAAGGAGCTCGTCAGCCACGAGGACATCTTCCCGACGGTCTGCGACGTGCTCGGGCTCGCCGCGCCCGGGGACCTGCCGGGCCGGTCCTTCCGGCCGCTCCTCGAAGGCCGGACGCGGAAAACCCGGCCCGTCTACTTCGAAGCGCTCGAAGGCTATTACCACCACGGCGCCGCCCCGCTCAGAGGCGTCATCGACGGCCCCATGAAGTTCATGGATTCCCCGATCCCGGAGCTCTACGACCTCCGGAACGATCTCGACGAAGCGAGAGACCTCGCGTCCGCGGCGGAGATCGCTCGCTATAAGAAGGTCCTCGACCGGACGATGGCGGCGGAGACCGCGGCGCACGGAGGCCGGGCCGCCCGCCTCACCGACCGGGAGACCGCCGAGCGCCTGCGCAGCCTGGGCTATGCCTCCGGCCCTCCCGCGCCGGCCAGGAAGGACTTCGGGACCGCGGACGACCTCAAGACGCTCCTGCCGCTCGAACAGAAGCTCGTCGAAGCGGCCACTCTCGCGAAAGAGGGGAGACCGGACGAGAGCGCCCGCCTCCTCGAAGACCTCATCGCCCTTCGCCCCGGCTTCACCCGGGCCTACGCCCAGCTGGCCGAGCTCGAATATTCCCTGGGCCGCGGCGACGGGCATCTCCGCGCCCTCGAGCGGGGCGCCCTGGCCAATCCCGGCGACTTCACCATGGTCTCGGCCCTCGGCATCGCCCTCGTCGAGCGCGGCGATTTCGGCCGCGGGATCGAGGTCCTCGGCCGCGCCCTGGCCCTCTTCGACGAAGACCCGAACGTCTGGGGCTCCCTCGCCGAGGCCTACTGGAAGACGGGCGAGCTCGATAAGGCCGACGAGACATTTCACCGGGCCCTGGCCCTGGCCCCCGGCGACGCGATCGTCAACGGCAATCTCGGCAATCTCTATGTCGAGTGGGGGCTCCGGACCCGCAACGCCGACCTCGTCCGGCGGTCCTTCGCCCATTTCGAAACGGCCCTGGCCACCGATCCCTCCCTGGCGTCGGTCCACAACGGCCTCGGCAGCGCCTGGAAGATCGCCGGCGATACGGCCAGGGCGGTCGCGAGCTGGGAGAAGGCCGCTGCGCTCGATCCCGCTTACAGCCTTCCCGTTTACAATCTCGGCCTGGCCGCGCTCGAGACGGGGGACAAGCCCCGGGCCCTGGCCCTCTTCCGGAAGTATCTCGCGCTCAAGGGCGACGCCATCAGCCCGGAGGAGCGCCGCGAGATCGAAGTCCCTCATCGCCGAAAGCCGGAGGTAGCATGACCCGCCGCGAGCTCGTCAAGGACATCATCGCCCTCCGGCCGGCCCCGCGCTGCGGTCTCTGGCTCGGCAACCCCCACCCCGACAGCTGGCCCGGCCTGCACCGCTACTTCGGGACCAGGACCGAAGAGGAGTTCCGCCTCAAGCTCGGCGACGATTATCGCTGGATCTCGCCGAGCTTCGCCGAGTCGACCTTCCCGACCCCGGCCGCCAAGGGGATCTTCAGCTGGAATTGGGCCGCCGGCAAGGCCAGCCACGGCGACGCCGGCCCTCTCGCCGAGGTCGAGGACCCGGCCGAGATCGACCGCTTCGACTGGCCCGACCCGGCCGGGCTCGATTTTACGGAGACGCTTGCGCGCCCTCGACTCCGCCGGCCCCCACTATCGCGCCTCCGGCTTCTGGACGCCGTTCTTCCACGACCTCATGGACTTCTTCGGCATGGAGGCCTACTTCATCAAGATGCATACCCATCCCGAGGTCGTCGAAGCGGCCACGGACCATGTCTGCGGCTTCTATTTCGAGGCCAACGAACGGTTCTTCGACCTGGCCGGGGACCGCGTCGACGCCCTCTTCTTCGGCAACGACTTCGGCACCCAGCTCGACCAGATGATCAGCCCGGCCCTGTTCGATCGCTTCATCATGCCCTGGTTCCAGCGGTTCACGAGCCAGGCCCACCGGCGCGGCTATCAGGTCGTCCTCCACTCCTGCGGCTCGATCCACAGGGTCATCCCCAAGCTCATCGCCGCCGGCGTCAACTGCCTTCACCCGCTCCAGGCCAAGGCGGCGAACATGGACGCCGAGACGCTGGCCCGGGATTTCGGCGGCAAGATCGCCTTCCTCGGCGGGGTCGACACCCAGCGCGTCCTGCCCGCTCGGAACGCCCGAGGAGGTCAAGGCGGAGGTCCGGCGGGTCAAGGCGATCCTCGGCCCGCACCTCATCGTCAGCCCCAGCCACGAGGCGATCCTGCCCGACGTCCCGCCGCGCAACGTCGCCGCCATGGCCGAAGCCGCGGCCGGAGTGACACGCTCTCGCGGCCGCCGTCCCCGTATGGCGCTTGAACGGACGTCGTTTATTCCTATAATCCATCTTTATTTTTGTCAGGGACAGTCGGGCAGGCGATGACTGGCCGCAACGGCAAAAAAGAGAACATCCTGACCTCCTGGAAGGAGATCGCCGCCTATCTCGACCGGGACGTCAGGACCTGCGTTCGCTGGGAGCAGCGCTACGGCCTGCCGGTCCACCGTCTCGAGCGGGATTCCAAGGCCAAGGTCTTCGCCTACAAGGACCAGATCGACGAGTGGCTGGCCGAGCGGTCGACCGGCGGGACATCGCAGCCCGAACGGCCAAGGTCTGGCCGGCTCCTTGCTCCGGCCGTTCCCGATCGTGTTCGCGCCTGGCCGGGCTCGCCGCCGCGGCCTATTTCCTCTTCTTCCGGAGGCCGGCCCCAGCCTCTCCGTCCGTCCCGGCGGATTTCCACATCCGCGGCTCGGAGCTCGTCATCATCGATAAGGCCGGACGGGAGCTCTGGCCCTTCGAGACCCGCCTCGCCGATCTCGAGCCCGAGGACGATCTACCGCGACGCACTTTCAGGAGAAGAGCCCAGGGGCCGATTACGTGCCGTCCTGGCCCATATCATGATCAGCGATCTCGACGGGGACGCCCGGCCCGAGGTCCTCTTCAGCATCCAGACGAAGTCCGAGGACGGGGAGGGAACGCTCATCTGCTTCGACGATCAGGGCACCGAGACTCTGGCGCTTCGACGGCCGGCCGCGAGCTCGTCTTCGGCGGACAGACCTTCCGCCGGGAATACCGGATCTTCGGCTTCAACGTCGAGGATTATGACGGCGACGGCGACCTCGAGGTCCTCGTGATCTCCTTCCAGAAGCCGGATTGGCCCTGCCAGGCGGTCCTCCTCGACGCCGCCGGCAAGCTCGAGGGCGAGTACTGGAACGCCGGATATTTCATGGACGCCCGCGCGGGCGACCTCGACGGCGACGGCGACAAAGAGCTCGTTCTGTCCGGCGTCAACAACGAATACGGCCGCGGCTGCGTCGCCATCTTCGAGGCCGGCGGCCTTCGCGGCGGCTCGCCCCAGGCCGATAAGGCCTTCCGCTGGCCCGACCTCGCCGAGGGCGGACAGTCCGCCTACATCCTCTTCCCGAAGTCCGATGTCCACGCGGCCATGCACCTCCGCGGCGACCCGATCAATACATTTCTGGATCCACGAAGGCGACGGCCTGACTGCAATGACCACCGAGACGCAGATCTTTTATGATCTCGATCGCACCCTCGACTGCCGGGAAGTCACTCTGAGCAACACTCTTCCAGAACCTTCACGACGATCTCAGCAGCGAGGGCAAGGTGCGGAGTGAGCATTGCCGACGATGACTATATACAAGAACCTCGCAGGATGCGATCCTTTATTATAATCGGGAAGCTCGTGGGCGGCCTTCGGCTCCAGGCTCGAGCCGGCCCGGCTAAACCGATGTCAAGAAGACAGCGACGACCCGTCTCGAGCCGGTCGCACCGGCGAAGCCGGATCTTCCGCGACTCGTGTCGGGCACGTCGATCCTCGACGACGGGAGGTTCCAGCGCTCTTCCAGCCCCGGCCGGCGCGGACGACCAACGACCGCGGCACGGCCCCCGACCAGGCCGAGGATCGCGCCCCCCTTCCGGTCTCGAGGCGGAACGACGTCCGGCCCTCTTCCTCGAGAAGAGCGTAGCCGGACGGTCCGGAGGGATCGGGGTAGATCTCGAGCTCGAGGGGGTCGATGCGGCCTTCCGGGATCCTCCGCGCTCTCTTCATCATCGGGATGATCGCCCCCGCCCGCACGAAAAGCGGCATGAGGTCGAGCCGGGCCGCGGCGTCGACCGTCGCCGGTCCGGTGTATCTCCGCCCGGTCCAATAATCGATCCACTCGCCCGCGGGAAGGTAGACGGGCATGCGCGGCGTCCCGGAGCGGCGGCCGCCCCGGCGCTCGAGCTCATCGATCCTGCGGATGACCGGCGCGGCGAGGAAGAACGGGCCGAACATGTACTCGTGGTCCCAGGCCGCGACGTTCGGATCGTCGGGGAAGACGAGAGGCAGGGCGCGAAGGACGGGCATCCCGGTCTCGCGCGCTTCGAGCGCCGCGCCGCGGATGTAAGGGAAAAGCCGGTATCTCAGCCCGACGAATTTCCTGACGATGGCCAGCGCCTCGGTCCCCGAACAGCCACGGCTCGCGGGGCGAGTCGCCGTGCATGCGGCTGTGGGAGGAGAACGCTCCGAACTGGGCCCAGCGGACATAGAGCTCGGGGTCGGGGGTGCCGCGGTAGCCGCCGATGTCGTGGCTCCAGAGCGCCAGGCCCGACATGCCGGCCGAGAGCCCGCCCCGGACCGTCGCGGCCAGGCTGTCCCAGTCGGAGGCCGGATCGCCCGACCAACAGACCGGGAAGCGCTGGCTGCCGGCCGTCGCCGAGCGGGCCCAGACGAGGCCGCGGCCCTTCTCCTCCGCCGTGACCTCGAAGACCGCGGCGTTGTAGAGGAGGGGATAGAGGTTGTGCAGCTCCGCGCCGGTGCGGCCGTCGCGGAAGCGGGCGTCCTCGGGGATGTCCTCGCCGAAGTCCGTCTTGAAGACATCGACGCCCATGCGGAGGATAGGCCGGTGGAGGTCCTTGAACCAGGCGCGGGCGTCGGGATCCGTCAGATCGACGATGGCCGCGGGCGCGTTCCAGGTCTCCTCTTTGCCGCCCAGCCTGACCCGCCCGTCCGGGCGCGGCGCGAGCGACAGTCCGTAGTCGATGACGTAGACCTCGCCGTCCGGCCTCAGGACGAAATAGCCCTTGTCCTTCCCGCGCGCGTAGAGCTCGCTCTCGACGGAGATGTACGGATGCTCCCAGAGACAGAGCTTGAGGCCGAGCGCGTGGACGCGGCGGATGAGCCCTTCGGGGTCGGGGAAGGCCGTGCGGTCCCATTCGAAATCGCAATATTTTCGCCAGCGCATCCACCACGGATCGATGTGGATGACGTCGGCGGGCAGGCGATGGCGCTCGAGGCCGTCGAGCAGGGCCTCGATCGACGCCTGGTCCCGGTACGTGCCGCCCGAGGACAGCCACAGGCCGAAGGACCAATCGGGCACGGCCGGGGCGCGTCCGGTGAGGGCGGTGAAGGCGGCCAGGATCTTGTCCGGGCGCGGGCCGTGAAAGACGTAGAGGTCGACGGCGGGCGCCTCCGCCTCGAGCGTCCAGGATTTGAGGGAGGCCGTCCCGAGGTCCCAGGTGACGCGCGCGCCGGTCGCGACGAACAGGCCGAAGCCGCGGCGGCTCCACAGGAACGGCACGTTCTTGTGCGAGCGCTCGCTCGTCGATCCGAGCGCGTCGACCGTCCAGGACACGATCCGCAGGCCGGTCTTGTCGAGCCGGGTGAACTTTTCGCCGAGGCCGAAGATCCGCTCGTCCGGGCGGAGATCGAACGAGGCCGCGACCGAACGGACGCCGCCGGGACGGTCGAAGAAACCGAGGCGCGGAACGGCCGGCCGCCCGAGCCCGTCGACGTCGGCGGGATTGCCGGACAGAACGGCGCGGCCGCGGTCGTCGAGGAAGCGGAAGCTGAAAGGGTCGAGGCGGATCTCCAAGGCGAGCTCGGGACCGGAGACGAGGAGGAGGCCGCCCTTCTTCGCCTTGACCGCGAGACGCACGGGCCGGCTCTCGACGGGAAGGACCATCGGCGACGGGCCGGGCGCGGCCGAGCCTTCCGGGATGACCGAGATCTTCCAGGTGTCGCGTGTGAGCGCCCGGGCGACAAGGCGTGCGGTCCTCCCACCGGCCGTCCTGAGATCGAGCCGCAGCTCGAGATCGGGCCCGTCGATCTCCAGCCGGTGACCGTACGCGAGGAGCCTCCAGCCGGTAACGGCCGCGATGGGATCGCAGCTCATGCGGCGACCTGTCCGCCAGGCCGGGTTCCCCGCGTCGAGGAGGGCATAGATCTCGTCGAGATCGGTCTCCGGCCAGTCCTCGCCGACGAGGCCGTTGGTGATGTCGACGTGGACGAAGAGGCCCCGCGGGGTCGGGGCCGCGGCGATGATCTTCCGGACGAAATCGGCCATGCCGGCGAACCGGATGTCGCGGTGGAGGCCGACGCGGCAGGCGAGGACCGTCCTCCCGCCGAAGCGGGCCAGGACCTTGCCGTAGGGCGCCTCGCTCGCCCCGAACTCGAGGCCCCGCAGGCCGCGGACCTTTTCCAGGCTGGGGAAGAGATGCGTCCAGTCGCCGCAGGAATGGATATAGACGCCCCCGAACGCGTCCGAGAGCCGGTTGAGATAGGGAACGCCGAATTCGTCGTGGAGCTCCGGCGAGAGCATCACGGCCACGTCGTTGGCGACCGAGATGCCGCGGCCGTCCGGAAGCCAGGGCTGGAACGCGCTCGGGACGAACTCGGCGCCCGCGGCGCGGACGATCCCGCGCTGGGCGGAGGCGAATTCGATCATGAGGTCGGTGATCATGTCGAGGAGCCGGTGGACTTCGCGCGGCGCCGTGATCAGGGCCTCGAGGAACGCGGTGTGGCCGAAGATGAGGGCGGCGTTGTCGAGCGGCCCCTGGATGTCGCCGAGGCGGATCGGCGTCTCGCCCCCGGTCCGCTCGAGGAACGACGCGGGTATAGTCGAGGATGCGGCCGAGCTCGCCGTCCGTCACCCGGGGCCGCGCGAGCTCGCGGACTTTTTCCAGGCGGTCCCCGATGACCGGCCGCACGGCCGGGAAATCGTTCTCCCACCAGACGACCTCGGCGCCGAAGGCCGAGGGGACGGCGATGACCCCGAGCGTCGGGCAGAGGGCCGGGACGAGGTCGCCGCGGAGCTTCGACTGGCCCTCGATCTCGTCCGTCTGCGCTTCGAGGAATTTTACCGGGTCCAGGAGCCGGGCTTTGACCGTGTCTTTTCCTTCCGTCGAGAAGAGGGCGCTGCGGACGGGCGCGCCGCCCCGGACCCGCGGGCCGACGTAGCCGATGAGGAAGCCCGGGCGGTCGTCGTTCTCGAGCGCCCAGAGACGGGTCAGGAAGTCCCGCGCGTCCGAGCCCGGCCTCACGCCCGCCCCCATGCTTCGGCCGCTTCCATCATGGCGTTGATGTTTTCGAGCGGCGAGCCCGGCGGGATGTTGTTGCCGTCCTGGACGATGAGCCCGCCCCGCGGCCCGAGCTTCTCGATGACGCGCCGGGTCGCCAGCCGGACTTCGTCGGGCGTCCCCGCGTGGATGAGCATCGGGTTGACGTTGCCGATGAGGACGACGCGGCCGCCCATGACCGCGCCGATCCGGTCGAGGTCGACCTCGTAGCCGAAGCCCTGCAGCTCGTGGATGGCCAGGTCGTCGCGGAAGATCTCGAGCAGATGGTCGCTCTTGCCGCACATGTGGAGGCTCGTCCGGCCGTCGAAGTGGAAGCGGAGCCGCCGCTCGGACGGCAGCACGACGTCGCGAAAGGTCGCGGCCGAGAGCGAGACCGCCAGGTCGTCCGTCCAGGCGAAGTCCTTGGGCACGGGGAGCTTCTCCTCGGCCCAGCAGAAGTCGAGATATTCGATGAGCTTGTCGGTGACGATGCGCAGGAGCTCGCGGACGAAGTCGGGCCGCTCCTTGCACCGCGATGAAGATCTCGGTCTTGCCCATGAGGTCGCCGGCGACGCCGAACGGGCCGTCGGAGGTGTGGGTCAGGGCCGGGTTCTCGCCCGGGGTAGAAGACCTCGCCGCCCTGGAACCGGACGGGGTACTTCTCGGCCACGTCCATCATCGCCTGCCGGTAAGCGATCTGCCTGGCGTTGATCGCGCCGATGGACGAAGTCCATCGCTTCGAGGCGCCGGAGGTCGGCGTCGCCGGCCACCCAGCCGCGGCCGACCCAGGGGATGTCGTCGTCGGGGAAGATGACCTCGACGCCGAGGCTTCCGGCCTCGAACGAGTTCTGGAAATCCGTCCAGGCGCCGACCCAGGGGCCGGTGATGGCGTAGGCGTCCGTGCGGACGTTCTCGAGGAGCCACTTCTGGGCCAGGATCTGGGTCCGGAGCATCGTTTCGGGGTCGCCGTAATAATCGCGGAAGCGCACCCCGACCTGCGGGACGAGGAAGCGGTGGGCGACGGCGGGGATGACGGCGACGCGGTCGGGACGCTCGAACCGCCGCGTCTTTTCGACGCGCTCGCGGCGGGCGGCCAGCTCGTCGACCGGGACGCCGATCTCGATCACGGGACGCGCGCGGCTGATGCTGCCGGACACGGGCGGTCCCGGCCCCTAGCGCCCGACCCGGCGGATGCGGGGATCGGAGAAGATGTCGTGCTCGTCCGTGCTCGTCGACGAGAACTCCGAGACGACGGCCCCCTTGTCGCCGGCCTGGAACCAGTGGAGGGAGTTCGGCGGCAGGGTGTACTGGTCGCCGGGCCTGAGGACGATCTCGTGGGCGACCGTCAGGAAGGCCTTGTACTTCCGCGGCACGCGGGCCTTCGGCTTCGGCGTGCGCTCGCCGGCGACGTAGAGATAGACCTCGCCGTAGCGGCAGCGGAAGGTCTCCTTCTTTCCGAGGTTCCGCCCGTTGACCCGCGGGTGGCGGTGCTCCGGGCAGATCTGGCGGGGCAGGAGGACGAGCTCCTTGGCGCAGTAGCGGTCGTTGTTCTCGTAGACGATCACCTCGAGGCCCACGTGCCGGATGTCGCCGAGACCGAGGTCGGCGATCTCCATCGTCTCGAGCTCGCTCCGGGTGACGGGGATGCGGGCCTTGCGGAGCAGGGCCGCGGCGCCGGCCCGGGCTTGATCGACGTCTTTGGCTTTCATGCTCCTAGAGGACGACCTTGCGCCCCGCCTTCCGCGCGGCGTACTGCTCCGCGATCCAGGCGTAGGTCTTGGCCATCCCCGCGCGGAGCGGCGTCGACGGCTCCCAGCCGAGGACCCGGCGGATCATGGTGTTGTCGGAGTTGCGGCCGCCGACGCCCAGCGGCTGCGTCAGGTCGTAGCGGCGCTCGACCTTGTACCCGGCGATGTCCTCGATGATGCCGAGGAGCTCGTTGACCGAGACGAGCTCGTGGGAGCCGAGGTTGATGGGCGTCGCGATGAGCTCGTCGCAGTGCATGATCATGTCGATGCCGTTGACGCAGTCGCCGATCCACATGAAGCTCCGCGTCCGCGTCCCGTCGCCCCAGATCTCGACGGCGCGGCTGCCGTTGTCCTTCGCCTCGATGACCTTGCGCGACAGGGCCGCCGGGGCCTTCTCGCGGCCGCCGTCCCAGGTGCCGAACGGGCCGTAGACGTTGTGGAAGCGGGCGATGGCCGTCTTGAGGCCGCGCTCGGCCCAGTACTCCTGGCAGACGATCTCCGAAAAGAGCTTCTCCCAGCCGTAGCCGCGCTCGGCGTTGGCCGGATAGGCGTCGGACTCCTTGAGGGCCCGGCACAGCGGTGTCCTTCTGGAGGTCGACGTTGTAGGCGCAGGCCGAGGAGGAGAAGAAATAGCGGTCGGCGCCGGCCCGCTGGGCCGCCTCGATCATGTGGGTGTTGATGAGGACGCTCCGCAGGCACTCGACCCGGTAGCGCTCGATGAAGCCCATGCCGCCCATGTCGGCGGCCAGGTTGTAGACCTCGACGGCCCCGTCGCAGGCCTTGACGCAGTTGTCGCGGAAGCTGACGTCGAGGACGAGGTTCTCGACGCCGGGCGTCCTCCGGTACCACTCCTCGAGCGGCTTCTTGTCGACGGCCCGGATGCGCGTGAAGCCCTTGTCGTGGAAATAGCGGACGAGCGACCCGGCGATGAAGCCGCCGGCCCCGGTGACGACGATGAGGTCGTCCTTCTTCCGGAAGTCCTCGATGCGCTTGGGCGTCATCGCGGCCATGGCCTCTCCTCTCGGCGGGACCGGGGAGACCTCAGGCCTTGCCCGTCAGCTTGACCTCGCTCTTGCTCGTCTGGGTCGCGGGGATGGTCATGCCCGCGGCGGGGACGTCGATGGACATCTGGGTCGTCGATTCGGAGGTCCCCTTGACGTAGATGCCCTTCCTTGACCGCGAAGTACCAGACGTCTTTGCCTTTGCTGGTCCCCGAGAAGGTCAGGTCCATGCCCCCCTGGTTCCCGGTGCCGGTGATCGTCCCGGTGACGTCCGACGGAGATCCGGGCGCACTCCATGCCGTCGACGGTCTCGAAGCCCTCGAGGGTGTTGACGTTCTGGAGGTCGACCGTGATGACCATCGAGCCCGTCTTCTCCTCGACGGAGGAGCTCGACGGCCAGGTGTCCCCGATCTTGACCGGCTTGCCCGCGAGATCGGGGAAGAACGTCTTGAAGCCGGAGCTCAGATTGCGGCTCTCGCCGCCCATTTCGTAGGTGAGGGCCTCGGCGCCGGCGACGTCCACTTCCGAGCCGAGAGGGGAGAGGACCATGTTGAACGACTTGCCCTTGACGGACGCCATATCCGGGGACAGGTCTCCTTGGGCGCTGCTGGTCACCGTCACGACGATGTCGTCGAGGGTCACGCCCAGGAGGAAGTTCTTGTCCTTGGTGCCCGGCCGCTTTGAAGGTGAAGGTGTTCGTCGAGGCGGTATGGGTGTCCATCGCCTGGCCCATGACCTCCATGACCTGGGCCTCTTCCGACTTGCCCTGATAGGTCAGGGCGCGGCCGGCCGGCATCTTGTATTCGAGGACGGTCGAGGCGGGAGCCTGCGTGGCCTGTGGGGGCGGCCGGTGACGCCTGCAGCGGCGCCGCCGGTCAGGACGAGGATGAGGGCGACGGCCGCGGCCAGGGCGGGCCGGCCGGTGAATGCGTTCTTCAGTTTCATGATAGGACCTCCTTTGAATAATCCTTTAAAGTCATCCTTACGATTTTATCATGTCCAGGGTTTTTGTCACCCTTGAGAACAGGCCTAGGACGCAGGGCCGCGGCAAACCCGATCTCTCACAGGGGATGATGTTAGGCCGTTTTGGGGATAAAGTAAAGCCGATCGGGGGCCGGCCGGGCCGGCCGACCCCCGTCAGCGGACTAACGCTAGGACTTGCCGGCGGCGGCGTGGACCTTCTTGATGAAGTCCCAGACCTCCGGGGCGATCATGTTGTATTCCTTCGGGACGGCCCCGGCGCTGTAGGCCTTGGCGATCTGGGTCTTGAGCTCGGGCTTGCCGCCGTAGACCTCGTCGAGGAGCGCCGTCCAGCGCCGGCCCAGGTCCTGGGCCTTGGCGCTCGCGGGATCGAGGCCGAGGTTGTCCTTGACCTCGGCGATGAGCGCCGCCCAGCGGTTCTGGTAGGCGGTCATCATCTCGGGCGTGTACTTCGTCCCGAGCTCCTGGAATTTCTTGAGCTCTTCCTCGCGAAAAGAACTTCTCGTGCCAGCCTTTCTTGACGTCTTCGCCCATTTGAATGACCTCCATGATCTTGATGAGTTTTTGCCTGTGGATGCGGCCGTCCTTCTCGAGACGGACGAGGACCTGTTCGATCGCCCGCGAGGCCTCGCGCAGCCGTGCGATCTCGTCCTTGACCGCCTCAGCCTGGACCTTGAGGGCCTTGACGGCCTCGTAGCCCTTGCTGTCGAGAAGGCGCCGGATCTCGTCGAGGGAGAAACCCATGAACTTCAGGGTGACGATCTGCTGGAGCTTGAGCAGGTCGGCGTCGGTGTAGACCCGGTAGCCGTTGGGCCGCTCGAAGCTCGGCTTGAGCAGCCCGAGCTCGTCGTAGTAATGGAGCGTCCGGACCGTCACCCGCGTCAGCTTGGCGAACTCCCTGATGAGATATCCGTTCGTCTTCATGGCCTTGTCCACGCCTCCATTGTGCACTATGACGTAACGTCAGAGTCAAGTGTTTGGCCAAAATATTTTGAGATATTTTCGGCGGGCGGAACGTCTCCCTCATATCGGGCTGATCAGATGGCATCCCGAGATCTCTGGTCTTGACCCTGGAGGAGTGTGTATTACAATGTATTACATGAAAAAGGCGACTTTGACCATCCGCCTGGATGAGGAGCTCGAGGGGCTCTTGGACCGGGCCAGCCGGAAAACAGGGAAGAACCGGAGCGAGATCGCTCGCGAAGCCCTTCGGCGCCAGATCCGGCTCGAGGTCTTCGAGGACCTGCGGCGCCGGATCATGCCTTTCGCTGAAGCCAGGGGCTACCTCACCGACGAGGATATCTTCCCCAGATCTCATGAGGATCTTCCTCGACACGAATGTCATTGTCGCGGCCGTGGCCACGCGGGGGCTCTGCGCCGACGTCGTGCGCGAGGTCCTCGCCCGCTGCCAACTCATCGTTTCCGAGGCCCTGTTCGAAGAGATCACGGCTGTTCTCATGGAAAAGATGAGGGTCCCGGCCGCGTATGTCTCGGATCTGACCTCGCTGCTCCGTGACGGGGCGGTTATATCGCACCCTTCGTCTGATGCGGAGGAAGTACCGATCCGCGATCAGGCGGACAAGATCCTGCTCTCCGCCGCTTTGGCCGGCCAGGCCGAGCTCTTCGTGACGGGGGACGCCGAGCTCCTCGAGCTCCGCGAGATCGGGCCCATGGCCGTCGTTTCCCCGCGCGGGTTTTGGGAGCTCGTGAGGTCGGTCCCTAAAAGCTGACGAGCCCCGCTTTCTTCAACAGCTCGAGATGGGCGACGACGGCCTCGAGGGTCGTCTCCTCCCGGAACTGGGTGTCGAGCATCTTCTTGATGTCGAGGGCGCTCGTCTTGCCGTCGCAGAGCAGCTGGATCTCCCCGGTCGTCCGCGACGCGCCGCGGCCGGGCGTTGCCGGCTGACCGCCGGCGGCCTTCCTCGCCTCCTGGATGGCGGCCTGATAGCCCCCGTAGCCGTTGGCCTTGATCTTGGCCAGCGGCTTGGGGATGAGGCGGCCGCTCTCTTCTCGGCCTCCGAGAGCCGGAGGTCGACCGGCTTGAGCCGGAGCGCCGCCGCCCGCCGGACCATGGCCTGGTCGATCGTCCGCAGTTGGGCGGTCTCGATCCCCGCGACCGAGGCCTTGAGCTCGGCGAGGAAGCGGGCGAACCCGCCCTTGTCCGCGGCCAGCTCGGCGACCGAGTCGAGGGTGGCCCGTTCGTTCCGGGAAGAGGCCTGGAGATAGCCGCGGGCGCGCTTGTAGGCGGCCGGGAACGCCGCCGCGTCCGCCCGGGTCATCTCCTCGAGGCCCCGGGCCAGCTGGTGCCCGATCCGGGCCGAGGCGTTGGAGACGATCTCGGAGGCGATGCGGCAGGCCTGCGCGTCGTCGGCCGCGGCGATGGTGTAGGCGGAGGCGGCCGTGATGATGACGGCCCGCTTCATCTGGGTCGGGTCGAGCTTGTCGGGCCGGTCCTCGGACGTGTGGTACCACTTGTCGGGCCAGGTGTTCAGGACGACCCCGGGGACGCCGACCGCCCAGTCGTTGAAGACCTCGTGGTCGGAGGAGCCGAAATGGGTCCCGACATAGTAGTACATCGGCTCTTCGCTCCCGCTCGGAGCGACGATGCGCCGGGCCATGGCCTCGTCCATGCCGTTCGTGACGTAGGAGCGGGTGGCTTCGCCGACATAGCGGAAATAGTTCTCCAGGACGTCGTTGAGGTAATGGGGATGGCCGTAGGTCGTCCGCATGAACGTGAAGAAGGCCAGGCTTCGCGACAGATGGTCGCCGACCATGTCCAGGTTGATGTCGCAGAGCGTCCGGGCCATGCGCGCGGGCTCGGACTTGACGTAGGGGATGGTCCCGGAAAATTCCGGCGCCCAGAGAAAGCGGATGGTGCGCTTGGGCCGCGGCAGCCGGCCTTCGGCGATGAGCGCCTGAAGCGTGCGCGCGGCCTCGAGGATGGCGGATGAGCCGGAGGAATTGTCGTTGGCCCCGAACATCGCGTAGCCCTCGAAGATGTGCGCCGTGACGATGACTTCCTGGGCCTCGGCGTCGGTGCCGGGGATGGCCGCGACGATGTCCTGGAGCTCGGCCTTTTCCGTCTTCGCTTCGACGACGGCGTGGACCGTGATCTTCTCGCCCCGCTTCAGGCGGTCGCGGAGGAGGACGCCTTCGCGCGGCGGCACCTGGAAGGCGAACTTGGCCTCGGAGCCGCGGACGTAGAGTCCGCCCCAGGGGATGAGCAAGGGGTCGAAGAGCGGCCTCGGCGAGGCGAAGGATATGACCCCGGCCGCGCCCATCTTGAGGCAGCCGATATTGTGGACCTGGCCGGCGGAGCCCGACGTGACCAGGATCTTGTCCTTGACGTCGAGCCCCTCGAAGTCCTTCGGCTCGCCTTCCTCGACCCAGACGAGCTCGGCGGTGACGTCGGCCGAGGCGCTGCCCGAGGCGAGCATGGCGGTCAGGTCGGTATAGGAGGCGATCTTCTCCCGTCCCGGCTTGACCTCCCAGAGCTCGCCCTTGACCCCGTCCCAGGTCTCGCCGCCGGGGAAGCGCACGATGGCCGCTTCCGGAAGCCCGGCCTCTTTGAGCCGGTCGAGGACGTACTGGGCCTCGGCGAACGTGCCGGCGTATTCCGCGGACTTGCGGTCGCGCGGGAAGCCGCACATGGCCATGACGTGGTTCATGGCCGTTTCGCCGGAGGCCTCGCCGACGATCTCGTCCATCAGCGACTGGGGCAGGAACGTCCATTGCAGCCACGGCGTCATTTGCGCGGCGGCCGGGAGTCCGATGAGGAGGAGGGCCAGAGTCAGGAGGCCGATTTTCTTTCGGGTCATTTCGATTCTCCGTTCGTTATCCGGACTGTCGATATTCTCTATGGGAGACGCGGACGCTCGGCTGGATGTTCCCGGCCGGGGGGCGCTCCTCACCACCGGTCGCGGCGGACGAGGTCGGCGAGGGGCCGGCGCTTCTTGGGCGCGGCGGAATCGGCGGCGTAGCCGAGCGGCGTGAAAGCCGACGGGATGACCTCGAGGGGAAGGCCCAGGACTTCGCGGGCCGCGGCGGGATCGAAGGCGGCGATCCAGCACGTGCCCAGTCCTTCCTCGGCGGCGGCGAGAACGATGTGGCTCATGACGATCGTCGCGTCGACCTCGGCGGCGTTCCAGCCGTCGGCCTTGCGGACCCAGGCCTCGGAGGGGACGGCGCAAACGCACAGGACGAGCGGGGCCTGGACGAACCAATCGCGGCCGTAGATGCGCCGCAGGTCCGCCTTGCGCGCCCCGGTCTCGACGACGATGATCCGGAAGGCCTGGCGGTTGGCCGCCGTGGGCGCGACGCGGGCCGCCTCGAGGACGCGGGCGAGCTTGTCCTCCTCGACCGGGTCCGGTTTATAGGCCCGGACGCTGTAGCGCTTCTTGATCAGCTCTTGGAAATTCATCGATCACCTCCTGATCGCCCCTGCCGAAATTGGGGAATGTCTCGTGTCCCCGATTCAATTCCCCTCCAGAACGAAGACGTAGCGGCCGCCGCCGGTCGTGATGCGGATCGCGCCGTCCTTGTCGACGGCTCCGCCGACCCCGGCCGCCCCGGCGACGTACCTGTCCGCCGCCCAGATCGTCTGGCCGCCCTCGGTGATCTTGATGTCGCGGATCCCGAGCTTGGGGATGACGACCTCGGCCTCCGACCCGAAGGGGACGGTGACTTCGACGCGGACGGACCGCTCCGTCCGCGACCAGGCGCAGGCGACCTCGCCCCGCACGGTCATCGTCGAGCCCGAGGCGTGGGTCAGGTCCCGGACCATCTGCGGGGCGATGAGGATCTTCTCGAACCCCGTCGTCCCCGGCGCCAGGTTGATCCCGGCCAGGGCCTTGTAGAGCCAGGACCCGACGCTCCCGAACATGGGATGGTTGTGCGAGTTCATGGACGGGCCCTCGCGCTTCTGCCACAGCTCCCAGAGCGTCGTCGCGCCGTTCGCGATCATGTAGCCCCAGCTCGGGTAGTCGGTCTTGCAGGCGATGTCGTAGGCCAGGTCGGAGGTCCCGGTCCGGGTCAGGAGCTCCATGATGTACTTGGTGCCGATGATGCCGGTCGTCAGGTGGGAGTTGTGCTTGTAGACGATGTTGTCGAAGAGCCGGCCCCAGGCGCCGCCCTGCTTCTCCGTCGGCAGCTCGAGGAAGAGGGCCAGGGTGTTGGCCGTCTGCGTGCCGTCGGCGTAGTCGCCGGTCTTCGGGTTGTAGAACTCCTTGTTGAAGGCCGTCCGGATCTCGCCGGCCAGCTTGTCGTAGAGCGGCCGCGTCCGCGGTCTTCCCGACGACGCGCGCGACGTCGGCCAGGACCTTGACGTCATAATAATAATAGAACGACGAGACGATCGACCCGGGGCACTTCTCGACGGCCACCCAGTCGCCGTAATGGCTGCACTTGAGGATGCCGTTCTCGGCCGTCGACCTCAGGAACTCGACGTATTTCTTGAGCCCGTCGTAATGCTCCTCGAGGACGCGCGTGTCGCCGTAGTACTGATACATGTACCAGCAGATGAGGGGATAGGCCGTGCCCCAGGCCGGGTCGGCCGGCCGCGAGCCCCAGATGTGAGGCACCGTGTCCGTGATCCGGCCCTTCTCGTCCTGGACGTCGCGGATGTCGCGCATGAAATTGGTGTAGAAGGCGGCCATGTCGAAGTTCATGATGGCTTCCTCGGCCGTGCCCTGGGCGTCGCCCATCCAGCCCATGCGCTCGTCGCGCTGGTCGCAGTCGGTCGGGATGCTGTGGAGGTTCGTCTTCTGGCCCCAGGTGATGATGCGCTGGAGGCCGTTGAGGACGTCCTTGGAGGCGGCGAAGCTGCCGATGGGCTCGACCGCGGAGTGGACGACCCGGCCGCGGACGCGTGTCGAGCTTGGGCGTGCCCGGGAATCCCGTGACCTCGACGTAGCGGAAGCCGTGATAGGTGAAGCGCGGCTCCCAGATCTCCTCGCCCTCGCCCTTGAGGATGTAGTGGTCCTCGGCCTGGGCCGAGCGCAGGGTTTCCTGGTTGAGCGTGCCGTTCTCGTAGAGGAGCTCGGCGAAGCGGAGCCGGACGTCCGTGCCGCGCGGCCCCTCGACGCGGAGGCGGGCCCAGCCGCTGAAGTTCTGGCCCATGTCGAAGACGTAGACGCCGGGAAGGGGACTGGTCATCTTGAGCGGGACGATGGTGTCGACGACCTGGATGGCCGGCATCAGCTGGGCCGAAAGCACGCCCGCCGGGCCCTTGACGGCCTCGGCGGCGGGCCAGTCCTTGTCGTCGAACCCGGGACGGTCCCAGCCGGGCGTTTCGCGGCGGGCGTCGTAGGATTCGCCGTTATAGACGCTGTCCTCGAAGATGGGGCCGTCGGCGGCCTTCCAGGACGTGTCGCTGACGACGCTCATCGACGCTGCCGTCCTCGAGCTCGATGTTGAGCTGGAGAAGGAGGGCCCGCGACTTGTACCAGCCGTTGCCGAGCGTGACGGCGACGGCGTTGGCTCCTTCGCGGAGCAAGCGACGTCACGTCGTATGTCGCGTAGAGGACGCGCTTGTCGTAGGTCGTCCAGGCCGGGTCGAGGACGTGGTTGCCGGCCTTGCGGCCGTTGATGCGCAGCTCGTAGTAGCCGAGCCCGGCGATGTAGGCCCGGGCCCGCTTGACCCGGCCCTTGAGGCTGAACTCCTTGCGGAGCTGGTTCTTCGTTGCCGATCCAGACGCCCTTCCAGTCGCTCTTGTCGAAGAGCCCGGTGTCGAAGCGCGCCACGGCGCTCCAGGCGCTCTCGCGGCCGTCCCTGTCCCAGGCGCGGACCTTCCAGAAATAGGACTTGCCGCTCTCGAGCGCCTTCCCGGCGAAGGCGACCTGGATCGGACTTGGGGGAGGCGATCTTGCCGCTGTCCCAGATGTCTCCCGCGCCGGCCTTGGGGTCGGTCGAGACGACGATCTGATAGGCCGACTGGACCTGGCCGCGCTCCGTGTGCCCGATCGACCCAGAAGAAGCGCGGCTTGGCCATGTCGATGCCCATCGGGTTGACGAGGTATTCGCAGCGCAACGACACCGGGGCCAGCGGCCCGGCGCTCTCGGCGGCCGCGGCGGCGGGGACGACGGTCGGGGCCGCGATCATGGCCAGGGCCGCGAGGCCGAGGCCCAGGCGGATTCTCAGGCGGGGACCTGCGGACGGGGTCATGGGGAACCTCCTGCGGATTCGGTTCCTCCTAATTATCACACGGCCGTCGGAGGGTCAATTCCGGCCTCTGGACGTCCCGAGGGACCGGGTGTATATTATTCCCTTCGATCAGGGGAGCACTGGCAGCCCGTAAGATGACTCCGAAAGTCGCGCCAAAAAGGCAACGAGCCGTTAAAGGGAAACGTCCGGCCAAGCCCCTGGCGATCGTCGGGATCGGCGCCTCGGCCGGCGGCCTGGAGGCTTTTTCCGACCTCTTCCGGACGCTGCCCGCGACAACGGGCCTGTCGTATGTGCTGATCCAACATCTCGATCCGAAGCGCCCCAGCGTTCTGCCTCAGATCCTGTCCCAAAAAACCGCCATGCCGGTGAGCGAAGTCGTCGACGGGGTGGCCCCGAAAGCCGACCACGTTTATATCATGCCGCCCGACAGAGACGTCACCGTTTCGCGCGGGGCTCTCAGTCTCGAGCCCCGGCGCGAGGTCCATGGGCGGCATTTGCCGATCGACCGCTTTTTCCAATCCCTGGCGGACGGTCTGAAGGACCGGGCCATCGGCGTCGTCCTATCCGGCACGGCTTCGGACGGGGCGCAGGGGCTCGAGGCCATCAAGCAGGAAGGCGGGATCACCTTCGCCCAGGACGAGGGGTCGGCGAAGTTCAGCGGCATGCCGCACAGCGCCGCCGCGACGGGCGCCGCGGACTTCGTCCTCGCGCCGAAGGAGATCGCGGAAGAGCTCGTCCGGATCGCCGGCCTTCCCTTTCCCCTGAAAGGGTCGCTTCCGCGGCCTTCTGGGCAGGCCGGCGGGCCGGTCGCGCCGGCCGGCGGGGACGATCTGAGCGCCATCTTCTCCCTGGTCCGGTCCGCGACCGGCGTCGATTTTTCGCTGTACAAGGAAGCGACGCTGCAGCGGCGGATCCAGCGGCGCATGGGGCTGCGTCGATCATCCTCCCTGGCGGAGTATGTCCGGGACCTCAAGGCCAACCCCGAAGAAGTCCGGGCCCTCTACCGCGATCTCCTGATCCTCGTGACCGGCTTCTTCCGGGATCCCGAAGCTTTTGCCGCCCTGGCCAAAAAGGTCTTTCCCAAGCTCGCCGGGCAGCGCGGACCGCAGGCGGGACCTCTCCGGATCTGGGTGCCGGGGTGTTCGACCGGAGAGGAGGCCTACTCGCTCGCCATCGCCCTCCTGGAGTTCCTTGGAAGGCGAACGGCGGCCGTCCCCATCCAGATCTTCGCCACCGACCTCTCCGAAGAATCGGTCGAAAAGGCCAGGGCCGGACGATACGCGGAGAGCCTCGTCGGCTCCGTCTCAGCCTCCCGCCTGGCCCGCTTTTTTGTCAAGAAGGAAGGTACCTACGAGGTCCTCAAGTCGGTCCGGGAACGTTGTGTCTTCGCCCGGCATGACATCACCAAAGACCCGCCCTTCTCGAACCTCGATCTCATCAGCTGCCGAAACGTGCTCATCTATCTGGGCCGGGAAGCGCAGGCCCGGGCCATGGGGAATTTCCATTACGCCCTTCGCCCCGGGGGATTCTTATTCTTGGGCAAGTCCGAGTCGCTTAGCGGCTTCTCCAGCCTGTTCGAGCCCGTCGATAGGGCCCATAAGATCTACGCGAGGAAGCCGGGCACGGGGCATCCCTCTCCCGGTCCGAGACGCCCCGCGCCCGAAAGCGGCGGGCCCACGGTCGCGAGAGGGGGCGCTCCCGCCGAGTTCGACGCCCGAAAGGCGGCCGACCAAGCGCTCCTGTCCAGGCTGGCCCCCGCGGCCGTCGTCGTCGATCAGGCCTTCGAGGTCCTCGATTTCCGGGGGCATACCGGTCCTTTCCTGGAGCACCGTCCGGGAGACGCGAGCCTGAATCTGCTCAAGATGGTCCGCGAGGGCCTCAACCTGCCCCTCCGGGACGCCCTCCGGCGGTCCAAGAAGCGGTCGACGCCCGTCCGGGTCGAGGGCGTGAAGCTCGACGTCGACGGCCGGCGCGCGGTCGACCTCGAAGTGATCCCCCTCAATGTCTCCCGCCTGGGTGAAGATCACTATCTGATCCTGTTCGAAATGGCAGGCGGCGGGAAGGCGCGGAAGGGCGACGCGGAGAGCGTGTCCGGCGAGAGCGCCGGGGCGGAGACGGGGCCGGGGAAAACGCGGCGAGCGCGGGCCCGAGAGGGTCTGTTGGAGCAGGAGCTCGAAGCGACGCGGAGACAGCTCCGGTCGGTCCTGGGCGAGCACGAAGCGGCCGAAGCGGAGCTGCGGGCGGCCAACGAAGAGGTGCTTTCGGCCAACGAGGAGCTCCAGAGCATCAACGAGGAGCTGGAGACGGCCAAGGAAGAGCTCCAGTCCAGCAACGAAGAGCTGATAACGGTCAACGACGAGCTGCAGGACCGGAACGCCGTCCTCGACGAGGTCAACAATGATCTGACGAACCTGTTCGCCGGGACCAACCTTCCCATCATCATGCTGGGGAGGGACCTGCGCCTCCGGCGCTTCACCCGGATGGCCGAGAAGCGGTTCGACGTCGGAGCCGCCGACGCGGGACGCTCCTTCACGAATCTCGGGCTCGCTTTGGATTTTCCCGGGCTCGGGCCTCTGATCGATGAGACGCTCGAAACCGGCGAGGTCCGGGAGGTCGAGGTCCGGGACCGCCAGGCGCACTGGTTCTCCGTCCAGATCAGGCCCTACAGGACCGGCGAGAACAAGATCGAAGGCGTCGTGTTGACGTGGATCGACACCCACGCGCTCAAAATGGTCCTGGAAGAGGTCCGGGACTCCCGGGACTATGAGGAGGCGATCGTCGAAACGGTCCGGGAAGGGCTGCTTGTCCTCGACTCGAACATGCGGGTCAAGACGGCGAACCGGTCCTTCTACCAGCTCTTCCGGACCACGCCCGAGGAGACGGAACACCGTCTCATCTACGAGCTCGGGAACGGCCAATGGGACGTCCCGGAGCTCAGGAGGCTTCTCGGCGAGATCCTGCCGCGGGACGCGGCGTTCCAAGGCCTCGAGCTCGCCAACGACTTCGCGGGCGTCGGGCCCAAGGTCCTGCGGCTGAACGCCAAGCGGATCCTGCAAGGCCCCTCCGCGGCGCCGCTGATCCTCCTGGCCTTCGAGGACATCACCGAGCAAAAAAACGATGCGGACAGGCGTCTGCGCGCCGAGCAACAGCTCCGTCAGATGCAGAAGCTCGAGGCCATCGGCACGTTGAGCGGCGGGATCGCCCACGATCTCAACAACGTCTTCGCCCCGATCATCATCAACGCCGAGATGGGCCTGCTCGACGTGCCTCCGGATTCTCCGCTCCGGAAGGCCCTGACCTTGATCCTCAGGTCGGGCGAGCGCGGCCGGGACCTGGTGCGGCAGCTCCTTCTTTTCGCCGGAAAAGCGCTCCGAAGAGCGAGATCGTCCCCTGACTCCCCTTGATCGAAGAGACGTTCAGGATGCTCCGGTCATCCATCCCGTCCACGATCGAAATGGCCCTCCATCTGGAGACCGAGACCGACTCCATCCGGGGCGATCCCTCCCAGATCCAGCAAGTGATCATGAACCTCTGCGCCAATGCCGCCTACGCCCTAAGCGACAAAAAAGGGACGATCGACCTTACCCTTGGCAGCGTCCGGCTGGGTCCCGCCGACCTTCCAGAGGCCGACATGAAGCCCGGCGGCTATCTCGTTCTCTCGGTCGCGGACACCGGGGTCGGCATGAGCCAGGAGATCCGGCGCAGGCTCTTCGAGCCGTTCTTCACCACCAAGCCGCAGGGAGAAGGGGCCGGGTTGGGGTTGTCGGTGGTCCACGGCATCGTCAAGAGCCATCACGGCGGCGTCTCCGTGTCCAGCGAGCCCGGCCGGGGATCGGTTTTCCGGTTCTATCTGCCGCAAGTCGAGCCCGCGGCGCCGCCGGAGAAGGCGGAGGCCGGTCCCTTGACCGGGGGACAGGAGCGGATCCTGCTCGTCGATGACGAAGAGGTCCTGGCCGATTCACTCCGGAGCATGCTTCAGCGCCTGGGATACCGGGTTGAAGCGATAACGGACAGCCGGAAAGCGCTGTCGTTTTTCCTCGAAGATCCCGCCCGATTCGACCTCGTGTTGACGGACAAGACCATGCCCGGCCTGACAGGCGACGAGCTGGGGCGGGAGATCAAGCGTGCCCGCCCGGACATCCCCGTCATCCTGGCCACCGGATATGACGATCCCCTCACGGCGGAAAAGATCAGGGCCGCGGGCTTTCAAGGAACGCTCATGAAGCCCTTCACCCTGGCCGAGCTGGCCAGGACCGTGAGGGGCGCTTTGGACCGGGGACGGCTTCCCAAGGAATGACGGGATACAGCTCCGATCACGGGCGCGTCACGAGGAGGGCCTGGCCCGCCCTTCTTTGCTTGCTTCTCCTCGCGCCCTACAGCTCTTCGACCCCGGCCCAAAATGGATCGCAGATGCTGGACCGGCTGCTGGCTATGGCCGCCGATTATTGCGCCCGGCTGTCCCGTGCTTCGATCGATTTCGTCTGCCTCGAAGACGTCTCCGAGACCATCCATGACCGCGCCCACGGCTGGCCGTCCCAGCAATTCGTGACCATCGAACACAATTATCTCTACGATTACCAGTTCATCGTCGAGAACGGCCAGAAAACCGAGAAGAGGCTCATCCTCGAGCGCGACGGCATTAAGAAGAAGGCGGAGGTGACGGACATCGACACGCTCACGTTCTATTATAAGAACGTCCTGTTCGGAGCGGTCGACCTCCTCGACGGCTCGCGGCAGAGCCTGTATCGTTACGAGACCAAAGGCCGGGAGACCTTGGCGGGGCAGCCGGCCCTGGTCATCGAAGCGGTGCCCGTCCCGGGGCTGGGCTTGACCGTCAACCGGGGGACGGGCTCAGGGAGGGCGACGGGGCCATCCTCAAGATCGTCTGGGACGTCACGTCGATGGGGGACACCGCGGCCATCCGCAAGACGGCCAAGGAATACGGCGGCACGCCCCGGATCCTGCAGGTCACGGAATTCGAGATCGAGAAGAGCGGGATCCGTTTTCCAAACCGGTTCCATATCGAAGAAGCTTACATCACCAAGTCGGGGAAGAAGCGCATCCGGTCCGTCCTCGACGCGGTCTACCGGGACTACAAGTTCTTCACGGTCGAGGTCGAGACCGGGGACGATCAAACGACCCTAGTTAAGGTGCCCCCGCCCTTTTTGACACCGCCGCCCATATCTCTTCCAGACCGAGCCTGCGGGCCAAGCTTCGATATAGGCGAAATCGATGGCCTCCGCCGAGATCTTCAGGATGCCCGCGATATCGCGCAGGTGCTTGTCGGAACCCCCCCGACGATAGAAGTCCAGCTTCTTCAGGACCACGTCCTCCGGCGAGGCGAATTCGACCTCGGTATCTTCGAGGGGCTTGAGCCGCCTGGCCCGCAGGAAGCGGCTCTGGTCGAACTCGTCGCCTTGGGTGATCATGATATCGATCTTCAGGCCTGAGTCGGGATGGATGATGTTGAATTGGGACCTGGTTCGGACGGCCCGCTTGGCTGATTGTTCGTCGAAATAGAATTCGTCGGCCGGGTAACAGCCCTTAGTCGGGGGATCTTGTCTTCGTCGAGATCGGCCACGATATCGATATCGTTGGTCAGCCTCGGCTCGCCGTAAGCGATGGCGGCGACGGCGCCCGTTACGAAATAACGAGATGCCGTGCTCATCAAAGCACCGGTGCGGCGTGTCTCAGGAGTTCATCCTGTTCCATGAGACATCCTTCTTCACGACTTCGCCTTGATGGTGCGGTCATCCCAGTCGGGATGCTGGGACGGAGGAGCCTCTCGAGCATGTTCCGGGTGGAGGTCCATAGTCCGAACGCGATGCGAAGTCGCTCGACGGGCGTCTTCATTCTGAGACACGGCCGCCATTCATCGTCGACGATCTCGGGGCTCTGTTATCAGTCCGCATGGGAGCCGGACCTATATTCGCACAGGCCTTAATGGCCGTCAATCTGCTTTCTCGGGGCCTCGATGGCAGGAAAGGAGTTGAAAGGCCCCGGGTGTTCTGCTATAATCCGCCAGTCTTTAAAGCCCGAAAGGGGTTTTTTAGTCTCTTCCGTGGGGCTGTAGCTCAGTTGGGAGAGCGCTTGAATGGCATTCAAGAGGTCGCCAGTTCGATCCTGGTCAGCTCCACCACTAAAATAACCCGTTTCCGCCTGATTTTTGATGGTATTTCTCTTTCTTCGCTTTTAGCCTGAGTCAATTAAACTGAGCCGTTTTTAGCGGTTTTGTCCCCGCCGTGTCCCCACGGTGCTAGGGGAGCACTCTGCGTTGGGAAGGGATGCGGAACTTGGGGACGCCTCTAACTACCTGGCTAATAGGAAGACCGCATCCTCAGTGCTATCGATAGATTCTCGGTCCCGGCGATTCGGGCGATATCTTCTGGAAGTCGAGCCGCAGGGAACTCAATCCCTCGGTAATCAAGGTGGAGTTTCGTCGTTATTGCTCGGAGGTTTGCCCGCTTCCTAATTAACATTTTGATTAAATCGAGCATCAGTCCGAAAGGGATTGGCAGTAATCGGCGCTTCCGGCAAGCGCCCGTGGCCAGCCTGCCTGAATCCGTCATTCCCTTCCCATCGGGTTGCTCGCCTCTTCCGGGCGGGGCGTTCGCCAAATGTTTCGAATGGATATTCGTAGGGAAACGCGGCCTCGACGGGCTTGCCGTTCTTAGAACGGGGGAAGCACTCCTGGATAACGGCTTGAACGACGGAATAATCGAGATAAGGATGGAGTGATTGGGTCACCCTGGTGCCCATTACAGCTCCGGATTTGTCTATCGCAATGAGTAGCCCGACCTTGCCCTCTATCCGTCTCTCGCGCAGGCTGTCCGGATAATCACGCTCATTGGCCCCGAGCCCTCTAAATTGAGCAATTTGTCACCCGGACTTGCTACCTTTTTGAACCTCTTTCTTCGTGGCCGATATTCTTTCGTAGCGCAACTGAGACGAAAAGAGCTCCCCCTCAAGAGGAGAGCGAAAAACGACTGGATCGTGTACGGCTGAGACCAAGTGCATTCTCAAATATTTTATCCATCTTCTTCGGATTCAGCCGGATTTCAAGAAGCCCTGCAGTACCATGTGTACCAAGGCTCTTGATCCCTTCGGAATTACCCCTTCCTTCAAGCAGAACGAGTCGCTCGAATAGAGAAGTCCTGAATTGGACCCCTTGCGAAGTGTCGAGCCTGAATACCACATCACTGCCTAAGAAACAATCAGCCATTTATGATAGCCATCCCAACCCCAGATAGGAGAATAGCTAGCTCAAGTATCTCCATCCACCCAAGATCAAGAGGACTTTGGTGACAATTGCCACCATTCCGGATCCAGCATCAAGTAAGCATCGACGAGGGAAGAAAGGAGCCACTTCCTGGGACGTTCTCCAAAGTGCTTGGTTTCGGAAGGCACATCCTCCATCACCTTCCCCTTGATGCACTTCGGACGCGGACGAGATGGCGTCTTCAGGATAAAGCCAGGAACTCAAAACCAGTATGGAAATTGAAAACAAGAAGAGTTTCTCAGCCTGAGCAGTGCTGGGTCTTCTCCCCATCCCTGAACCCCACGAGAGTCAAGGGCCTTATCGCATTATATAATCTCAGAGGAGCTGGGGAATCTTCGTGTACAAATATGGGGAGCAAGGGACCTTGACCAAATGTTGACCAAACCGACGGAAAAAATGCAACAACCCAGGACGGATGGGGAGGTTAGGGGAAGTTGTTTATTGTGAGAATTGGGGTTTTCAGGTTTTATCAGGAAAAGGTGAAAATAGTGCCAACTGACCACAGCCCCACCGGGATGGTGTAGATAAATAAGAGTAGCCCATTGCACAATTGATAATTAGTTCATTACTTAACCAATTATGAGTATAATTTGGTAAATGACCCTAATTCGAATAAGCAGATTGCCAGCCTGAAAGGGAGAGGGGGAAGACCCTCCTATAAAAAGAAGCCCCTGGAAGATGACCTCCGCAGGCTTTATGAAACGGAGGATAGGTCAGTCAGAGAGATAGCTGACTTGCTGGGCTGCTCAAAGGGGTCTGGTCTTCCGCTGCCTGAAGGAATACCAGATCAAAGCCAGGGCAAACGCCAGACGTTCCAACCTCAGGCAATATGACCTTAAAGTTCTGGAGGAGGCGGGTAAAGACGAAAGGTCTCCGTTGAGGGATTCACCAGAGTTGAGGGTTAATAGCAGCACGCTCCTGCATCATGTGAGCTTCAGAAACGCTAAGTGATGGATTTGTGTCGCATAACTACTCTTATGTGAACTTCGGTAACTGATAATAAACAGGTTGTCAATCGGCAAGAGGGTTCATACACGGGCTCTCGACGCCCCCCCTGAAGGTAAACCAGCGGAATCATGGGCCCCCGATATATATTAAGAGGAGTTCTGTCATAAGGCGGCTAGTCCATTTTTTTCAATTTTGGACCTAGCGTTTTCATATATTAACTCTGTTTTTTGTACTTTTAGGAAAACGGTCCTATGCCCAATAATCAGTTAGTATGCCTGTCAAAGCCGATATTACGTCCGAGGCCCTGACAGCGGTTTGACCTTAACCTAACTTTCACAATTTCAAGTGCTTATCGGTTTAACAGGTTGAATGGTCAGGTATCGGTTGACCTTCCCCACAAGGAAGGTCGAAGCTTCCAAATCGCCATTAGCGGATGGAGCGCCGGATATCGAAAAAAAGCCTTGTTAGGGATTGATTTTTCCCGCCGGCGGTGTCGAGTCAGTGGTAAGCCGGTTATTGGCCGGTGCCCGCTGTGGTCGCTCCGACCAAATGAGATCGCCTGGGGCCCCCAGGCAAATGCGAGAGACAAACCCCATGGCCGGAGTTGTGTCTTGCCATGAGAAAAGCAAGCGGGACGGTTTCAATCCCTACGTCCAACTCCCCTATGATTTACTAGACTCGGCGGCTTGGACTGCTCTGCCCGACAAGGCTATTTGGGTATATATCGAACTCAAAAAGCAATTCAATTAAGGTGAGGGCGGGGTTTGCCACTTGTCTCCGGTTCATCGGTTCGCTGGCGAATCAGCCGTGGCAGTTTCTTTAAAGCGATAGGTCTGTTGTAAAATACGGCTTCATTATCCGCCGCGAGAAAGGCGGGCTTTTTCGACGGCCAAACGTCTATTCGCTCTCAGAAGATTGGCGCACACGCAGCCGGGAGATCGTTTGCCGCGAGGGGAAGGAGGCCATTCGTAAAGGGATGGCTAAAAAGCCGACGCACCGTGATAACCACAGAACCTTGCCCAATCCAGGAAGTCCAATTCCAAGGACAAGTCCAATGAATTCGACAATCTGTGTTCATTGTTTGGACTTGTAGACGGCTTAACGGTCTAATCAATAGACCCAACGCCCCGGTTCTAGGTCCATTGTTCAGACACCCTTTTACTATCTGTTTAGGTATCATCAAGGCCAGGTGAGTCTACTTCTCTATTTCATACCCATGATGGGATCACGATTGCTCGATCGGTAATAGTGTTGAATGGTCCGGTTCTAGAGGAGAGGCCCTTGGCCCTCGCTGTCCTCGACATCGAGGGCTTACGGTGGCTGAGGCCGCGACCTATTTCAGGATTTCACCGCAAGACCATTTATAAAAAAATTAAACAGGGTCTGCTTCCCTTTATTGTGACCGGACGCAGGAGCATCCGTTTACGGGTCAGCGACCTGGACCGGAGGCTTGAGCAGAGCACCTTTAGGCCTCCCGCTGAACTTATCCCGGCCCCTGTGGTTTCCCTTGACGGTCATGTTATGCTCGGGTCGAAAGGAGGTTTCAGCGGGTTGAAAAAGAAAACCCGCTGGCAGTTTGGCTACGGTTGCGTTTATGTTAGGAAGTCGGCTAATGGCTCGGCGCGTTTCTATATTGATTACAGGAGAGACGCAGAGGGGAAGAGGGTTCAGAAGGTCGTCAAGCACAGCCACAGAATGCCTCCCAGGCGGCCTGCCAGGCACTTCAGGCAACGGTAAGGGATATGTTATCGGCCACCTATGGATTGCAGCGGCGCGAGGCTATGATTTCATTCTTCCAACTCGCGGACCTCTAAGCATCTTGAATATATTCCAGTTCCCTATATAGCAGGCCCACTGAAGAGCCGTAGAGCCGCCTTGCGTTTTTCTCTTGCTGCTTATGGAGCTCAGAACGACGACGAACAGCGACCCGCACGTTTTTGTGAATGCCAGGACAGGTACATCCTACCGGGACATTAAGAGGGCCTTTCAGACGGCATGTAAGAAAGCCAAGGTGGAATCCCTTAGATTTCACGACCTGCGGCACACATTTGCGTCCAGACTGGTTGAACGAGGTGTCGATATTGTCACGGTCAAAGAACTCCTCGGCCATAGTACGATTAGGATGACCGAGCGGTATACTCACAGCCGGATGGACCTCAAGCGGAATGCGGTTGAACGCCTCGGTAGCAAGGCCCCGAATTCCCCCAAGCCACGAGCCGTTGTTACAGGGTTGTGACAAGGCAGTGAAGTCAGATTCGCAGTCTGGCCTAAGGCCAATGTTCTCAATTAATTAGGAACAGCGCGTTAGGTGATGGCCTTGAATGGCATTCAAGAGGTCGCCAGTTCGATCCTGGTCAGCTCCACCACCGAAATAACCTCCCTTCGCTCGGACTGACAAGTATCTTTACACCGAGGCATCGCTCTTTAAACCCCGGCTTCGGGTACGGCTCGCCGCTCACTCCTTTTGACAGGGATTTTCCTCTGATGGCGCTCCCTTCGCTGTGCCGGCTTCTTGGCACGCTTATTGCTCCGGCTGAGGTTGATAGGAGATGCGGAAATGATAAGATCCGAGCAGATCCGCCGAACCTTGGCCTCCATACTTTTCCTGGCCTCCTTTGCGGGTTTCGGCCCCGCCGCCCACGGTCAGCAGTCAAGCACGAACAACGACATCGTGATCGGCACGCGGGTGTCTTTTCCGTCGAAAGTGCTCAATACGGACCTCGTCCTCTCCATCTATCTTCCTCCGGGATACGGGCAGGGCGCCGCGAAATACCCTGTTCTCTATGATCTGAACGCCGACAACACCTTCGCCCATGACGTGGGCGCCGTCGATTATTTGTCCGGGCAGTGGCTCGGCTACATTCCGGAGATGATCGTGGTCGGCGTCCCGTGGCTCTCGGGCCATTATGTGCCGACACCGTTCGAGAAAAGGGGCTCGGAGCCCCAGGCGGGCGACCGGTTCTTGAAGTTCTTCCGTGACGAGCTGATGCCTTTCATCGAGCGGACCTATCGGACCTCCAGTTACAGCATCCTCTCCGGCCATTCCGTGGCGGGATTATTCACCATGTATGCCCTCTTCACCCAGCCCGACCTTTTTTCGGCCGGGATCGCCAGCAGCCCCGGGTTCCTGGCCCAGAACCAATACTGGCTGAAGAACCTCGACAAGTTGTTCCAGGCCGAGTCCTTGGCCCACAAGTCCCTCTTCATGACCGTCGGCATGAGAGAGGATGGCGAGACGCTCAGCATGTACACCGAGCTCGAAAAATGGATGAGCTCCAAGGACCTGAAAGGGCTGGCCTGGAAGAGCGCCCGGTTCGACGGAGTCGACCACATGTCGATGGCCGGCAAGAGCCTCTATGACGGGCTCCTCTTTATTTTCGACGGCTGGAAGTTCCCCCACCTCCTGATCAGGTCCGCCGATATCCCCGCCATCGATGCGTACGTCGCCAAGGTCAAGGCCCGCTTCGGCGGCTTGCTCGACTATAAGGCTCCCGAGTGGCTCCTCACCGAATTTGCGCGGATGTGGTTCGCCCATGGAGAGAAATTCCATAGCAACGATTCATATGACAAGGCCGCCCGCTTGGCTGATCTCCACGCGAGGCTCCATCCCGAGAATTGGAATCCCTATTACCGGCTGGGCGAGATCTGCACGGCCAAGGGGGACAAAGAATCGGCCCGGAAGAATTACGAGCTAGCGGCGGCCAAGAACCCGGGTCGGACCGAGGCCGAGAAGATCTATCTTCAGATCACCAAGGCCAAGCTGAACCCTTCCCGGCCCACGGCCCGACAGCTCGCCCTCTATGCCGGCGACTACGGAGACCGCAAGGTGACCCTCGAAAAGGGGGGCCTCATCTATCAAGGAGCCGATCCCCAGTCCCAGCCCCAGCGGTTGGTCCCTCTCACCGAGACCCTCTTCGCCGTGGAAGGCAACGACAGCCTCTGGCTCGAGTTCGTTTTGACGGATGGAAAGGTTTCGGCGCTCGCGGGACTTTACGCCGACGGACGCCGCGAATCTTCTCCACGGACGATCTAAAACGTCATTGCCGTTTTGAGGGATGGCATTCAAGAGGTCGCCAGTTCGATCCTGGTCAGCTCCACCACCGAAATGACCCCGTTTCCCCTGATAATTTTGAATCTTTTGAGTCTATCATTTACTTATCAGCCTGAGTCACTAAAACTGAGCCGTAATTAGGGGTTTTGTCCCCGCCGTGTCACCACGGATCCAAGGGAGAGGTCTGGAAAGACGATTAGCGCCCCCCTGGTGTCTGGGGTTGAATCCCCCAAGACACCCTGCCCTCTATGACGGAACCGCCGACGATAACTTGATCTCGATTCTGTTGTTCTTATTAGCTTTTTTATCAACGTGATAATGCCGTATAGCCGTGGGTACCCTGAGCAACTTGCGCTGGCAAAAAAGCAGTACTGCCCCTCGGGCAGATGCTTAGTTCAAATTGGCCTTCTGCGTCCCCGTGGACTTCGTAAATCTTTTGGGATTCCTGGGGGCCACGTAGCCTGAGGATTGGCCAAGAGTTTTTATACCATGACCCATCCCAACCCTCGAAGATTATTCTTCCTCTGACCCTGCGAACCCTGATAGGCTCGGGGAAATCCCGGATATGTACTGCCCCGGTACCCTCGGCCATTTCATTTATCCCACAGGCGCGGTAAAGATCAAGGCGCTCGCGCGTCCCGGCTTCCTGCCCCAGTGCGGATCAGAAGTGGCCGGACCTCCCGCTCATGAGGGATATCTCATCTTGGTGCCGGCGGTTTCCTGGCCGATGAGCAGCTGAAGGAAAGAAATGCAGCCAGAGCGGCTACAACGATTGCTTTACCCATGTTTCTTCCCGGCCAGCATTATGACAAATTAGGACGGAGTTCTTCAAAACCGGACATCTCCTGTCTTTTGGGCTTTCGTACCCACCCCGTCCCCACGGATCCAGGGGAGAGGTCTAGCATGCTTCGCCCAGCGCCTTTGGGTACAGCTTTTGACACTCGCAATCGTTGGTCATGTCAATGTTCGATGTATCGATGGTAAGTTCCCTATGCACTTTTTCATCGAAAGTGGCATCTGTGATCTTCCCCGTTTCAAGGTCGATCCTATAGAAATAAGAAGTGTGCTCAATAGTCTCTAGGGTCAGGTCGCGGACAATATCAATGCTCGCGAATATTTCAGGCCCGCTGGTATAAAGCTTGATGACTTGGGCCCTGCCTTCGCTCGGAGGTTGTTGAAGAACATGTATCGGATTGCCCCATCCAACGGTAAATAGGAGCCTATTTGTATTCAAATCAAAGAAAGAAAAATCGTGAGAGTCATCGGCCATGCCGCCGTTGGCAATTAAATATCTATTGAAAAAGATCCGATATGCCTCACCGGGAAGGTTGAATAACTTCCCCTCATCGGAAACAATGAGTGTTCTGGAATTGTAATCCCCATACTTCATGAGGACAAAATGTCTCGGCGATTCCTGCTTAAAGGGCAAATGAATTCCGTAGCGCCACCCCACCGGCATGATGTCATCAAAGTCAGCCCTGTCAGATAATTGGCCTTCTCTTTGGATTTCAATGGAGGCCGAGCACCAAAGCGGCCTCACCCCTGCATCAAATTCCTCCTGAGTTACTTCACGAATCCTCTTTTGCTGCAACAAAACGATCTCATACTGCCCCAGTTTATAGCGAGCTTCTGTGGTCTTCAGACCTTTTTGGCCAGCGGCTTCCTGACCCGCCAATAGATTGAATAAAAAGGAAAGGAAGGACAAAGGCCTTTCTCATTTTCCCCTATCGAGGATTATTGACGATGCGGTGATTAGTTGTCAAGGATTGGCGGGCGGACTGATGGCCTTTCCCCAATTGATCTCCAGATTGGCCAGAAAGCTGGCATATATCTTGCTTAATAATTCGGCGAATTGCTGAAAGTCAAATTTACAAAGCGATTGGAGATGCCCGATGAACAATGCGGCTGAAACCACTCCGCAAAGCGCGACCACGACCTACCAAGCCAAGTTCCCGGTTAACCTCAAGGCCGGAGATTATGACCTGCAGACCACGATCATGGATTTCGCCAAAGGAGCGGTCGTTCCGGACCATACCCACGGCGGCTCCGTGTTCGGCATCGTTCTACTTGGCGAGGTGACCTTGAGAGAAAAAGGCGGCGAGAGGGTCATAAAGGCCGGAGAGAGCTGGACCGAGAGCACCGGGTACGTTCACTCAGCCATCAACTCAGGCGCCGATCCGGCCAGGATCGTGGTCAGCGTTCTCATGCCGAAGGGCGCCAAGGCGACCACGATCATCAAGCCGTAGACATCGTTGATCTCTTGCCGGGAGCAGGGACATCCCGCCACGTTGACCGTTTGACTTCCCCCTGTAAACAAGATATTTTGGGCCCGCTTCCGCCGACCCCCGACAAAACCTATGAAGGAGGCCGCCCATGTCAAAAAAGAACGTCCGGCGCGACGAGTGGGACGCGCGGCTTATGCCGGAAGGAAAACGGCCGCGGGTGAGGGGAAGCGGCCGCAATCAGGGCCTCACCCTTATGCTCCTCGGCATCGGCCTCCCCTTCGTCCTTTTCTTCATTCAGGTGGACGGCGTGTTCAGGTTCTCGACCGAGGACAAGATCTTCGAGCGGACCCTGACCCCGGCGGAGCAGCAGGAGATCCGCGCCGCCGTCGCCCAGCACCAGGCCAAGCTCGACACGGTCCAGAAGGCGATCGAGCAGATCAAGGAGAAATACCGCGGCGAAACGGGCGCGAGCTATGACCGGGACGTCTGGGTCGTCCATGTCAAGGAAGGCCTGGTCATCCCCTACAAGTACGCTCTCGCCCTCGGGGCGCTGCTCTTTTTGATCGGGCTGGCAAGATTCATCATCTAGGGCCTTCGGGCCGGGGGCCGGCGCCGCGGGGCGCCGGAAGATCGCAAGGAGGGTTCATCGTGATCATCATCATCGGCCTTCTGCTTCTGTCGCTCGCTCTTCCCGTCTCCGCGCAGACCGCGAAAGCGCCCGACGCGGACGCGCTCCGGGCCGGCCGGGGCTACATCGCCACCCCGGCCTTCACCGAGGCCGCGGACAAGGCCGTCCTGGCCCTGTTCAAGGGCCTGCGGGTCGCCGACGTCGTCGACGGCATGGACGCGGTCGGGCTCGTCGACACCGGCACCATGGACCCGGAGATCCACGCGCTCTGGCGCGACACGGCGGCATACGGCCACCGCTTCGCCGGCATCGCCGTCACGGCCCGCTACGTTCCCACGCAGAGGCCGGCGGCCGGCGTCCTCGCGACCGAGGCCTACGACGCCTGGGCGGGGGACTGGTACGACAGGCTCTCGCCGGAATCGTTCGCCCCGCTCATCCGCCCCGGGACCGCCCTCGTCATCGACGACGCGCCCCGCGCCGACGTCGGCTCGATCGGCTCCTACAACATCCTCGAGTGGCGGTCGCTCGGCTGCGTCGGCGTCATCACCGACGGGACGGCCCGCGACACCGACGAGATCATCACCCAGAAGGTCCCGCTCTACCTCCGGCGGATCGGCCGCGGCATCCGGCCCGGGCGGAACGAGCTCGAATCCGTCAACCGCCCCATCGTCTGCGGCGGCGTCCTCGTCGTTCCCGGCGACGTCATCGTGGCCGACGGCGACGGGGTCGTGGTCGTGCCCCGGGCCAAGGCCGAAGCCGTGGCCAAGTACGCCCGCAAGATCATGGACGGGGACAAGGAAGGGCGGCGGGAGCTCTACAAGAAGGTCGGTCTCAAACCCGATCCGTCGGTCAAGAAGTAAGAGGGCTTGCGGAAGGAGCCATACGCGCGTGTTTCGAACCGCCCTCCTCTTGGCGCTCCTGGCCTGCGCCGCCATCGCGGTCGCCGTCGCCGCCGCGGCCGAACCCCGCGGCGCGCGACCGCAGGCGGGCGTGCCCGCGATCGAAAGCAAGGCCCTTTCCAGCCTCGAGCGGGCCGAGATCCTCAAGGGCAAGATCATTCTGCGGGAGGTCCCCAGCCCCGACCGGAAAGGCCGGACCTTCGAGGCCGCCGGCGTCCTCCTCGCGACCGTCGAGGAGGCCTTGTCGGCCATCACCGACTACAGGCGCTACGGGGAGTTCATGCCCCGCGTCGAGAAAACGATCGTCACCGACGAAAGCGACTTGGTCTCGATCGTCGAGGAATACCTGAAGCTGCCTTTGGGCGTCCACCGCCGCTATCGGCTGAGGTATTCGGTCTGCCGGGGGGAAGACGGCTTCCGGATCGAATGGAAGAAGATCCCCTGGCCGGAGGTCCCCCTCAGCCAATCCGTCGTTGATACCTCGGGTCATTGGCAGGTCGAGCGGTTCAGCGAAGGGGGGCTTCTCGCCTTCTATCAGGTCTACACGGATCCGGGCCGCGTCCCCCTCGGGATGAAGGGCCTGGCCCTGTCGCTGTCGAAGCACGAGATCCCCAAGGTGATCGAAAGGGTCAGGCAGCGCCTGCGCTCTCTCTCGGCGCCCGGGCCGATCAAAGACCGACCATCGCCCCGCTAGAGCTCCTGCCCGTACCGTCCCGCCGATCCCAGGACCTCGCGGTTCTTCCGCTTGTACATCTCGATGAGGGCCGTCCGGGCGGGGCCGAGGTACTTGCGCGGGTCGAATTCGCCGGGCGTTTCGGCGAAGACCTTGCGGATCGCGGCCGTCATGACCATGCGGCCGTCGGTGTCGATGTTGATCTTGCAGACGGCGGACCGGGCGGCCCGGCGCAACTGCTCTTCGGGGATGCCGATGGCGTCCTTCATCTTGCCGCCGTAGTTGTTGATCGTCGCCACGGCGTCCTGGATGACCGACGAGGCGCCGTGGAGGACGATGGGGAAGCCGGGGATCCGCTTCTCGACCTCGTCCAGGATGTCGAACCGCAGGGGCGGCGGGACGAGGATGCCCCGCTCGTCGCGCGTGCACTGCTCGGGCTTGAACTTGTAGGCGCCGTGGGAGGTGCCGATGGAGATGGCCAGGGAATCGACGCGTCGTCCGGCGCACGAAATCGTCGACCTCCTCCGGACGCGGTGTAGGTGGATTGCTCGGCCTGGACCTCGTCCTCGATGCCGGCCAGGACGCCGAGCTCGCCCTCGACCGTGACGTCGAACGGGCGGGCGTATTCGACGACCTGGCGGGTCAGGGCGATGTTCTCCTCGTAGGGCAGGTGGGAGCCGTCGATCATGACGGACGAGAAGCCGCTCTCGATGCAGGACTTGCACAGCTCGAAGGTGTCGCCGTGGTCGAGGTGGAGGGTGATGGGGATGGCCTTGTCGGCGCCCTTGGCCTTCTCCATCTCGCGGGCCATGCTGGACGGCGCCCTCGGCCAGGTAGCGGAGAAGGGTCTGGTTGGCGTACTTGCGGGCGCCGCTCGAGACCTGGAGGATGACCGGCGAGCGCGTCTCGACGCAGGCCCCGATGATGGCCTGGATCTGCTCCATGTTGTTGAAGTTGTAGGCCGGAACGGCGTACCGCCCGGCGAAGGCGCTCCTGAACATGTCGTTGGTGTTGGCGAGGCCGAGATCTTTATAGGATACGGGCATGGTCGAACCTCCTGGGGATCTGCCGAAAGCCCTTCCATCATAGCCCAAGGTCGCGGCGCATTTCAAAGCAGCCTGCTCCCGTCGCGCCTTGTCTTTTGGGGAGGCCTTTGATATAACCCGGAGGGACCGTGCGTCCAAACTCCGGAACGAGCCGAGAGGGACGGTCCCCGTCGGGGACAGCCCCTATCGGCGAGGGACATTCCGCATGATCAAACGCCTGACCTTTCTCGCCGTCTGCCTCCTCGTCTTCGCCGTCGCCTTCGCCGCGGCCCAGGCCCGGATCGAGGTCCGAAAGGACGGGGCGTCGTTGACGCTCGCCGCCGACGGCCGTCCCGTCGCGGCGCTCGTTCCGTTCGCCGAGAAGGACTTCGCGGCGGAGGACGCGGTCCGCGAGATCCGGCCCGGCCTCTTCGAGTGGACACGGACCTTCCGCTACGACGGGAAGGATTACGTCCGGCCGGCGCGGCTGACCATGGCGCTCGAGGCGCTCTACGCGTCGCGCTACAGTCTTATCCCGGCCGTGTCGTACGACGGCAACGCCTGGGGCACGGGCCTCGAGCCGAAAGGCTTCCTCAAAGACGGCCAGCCCTGGACCTTCGCCTATCAC
>CAWJKR010000003.1:0-144074 GCA_963843505.1 Candidatus Aminicenantota bacterium
TTGCCGGAGCGTCCCGAAAGCTCTCCTTTATCGACTCCTTCGTACTTCCAATGGCCGGCCAGGATCTGGAGCTTCTGGATCTCGGGAGCCGGCTGGGGATCCGGCGCCTGGGCCCGGAGCGGGACGGCGGCGGCCAGGATGACGAGGCCGATCGCATAGGCCGCGGGTTTTAGGGATCTCATGGACTGCCCTCCTTCTGGATCGTTCGGAGAGACGCGGTCGCGCCGCGAATGGGTCCTTCGGCACGGGGCCCTTCGGTCTCCCCCGCGTCTCTAGCCGCCCCTATTATCGCAGGGCGGAAATGGAGCGTCAATTCCGAGCGCCGCCCGGCCGTCCTCCTTGAAACCGGCGGGATTTCGTGTGATATCTACCTTCGTCATTCTTCCGCAGGAGAAGCCCATGAAAAAATGCCCGGTCCTCGCGGCTTTGGCTCTCATCCTGGCCTTCACCGCTCTGCCCGTGCCCGGAGCGGGTTCCGATCTCGGCTCCCCCGCAGCGTCCAAGCCCCTCACCCCCGAGATGACCCTGAAGCGCTGGGCGATCGGCGACCTCCAGCTCGCGCCGGACGGGAACCGGGTGGCCATGGTCGTGTCGGAGCCGGCCAAGCCGTCCGGCCAACGCCGCAATATCTGGATCTACGATCTCGCGACGCGCGACCTCAGGCAATTCACGGCCTCCGCCAAGTCCGATACCCGGCCGCGCTGGTCGCCCGACGGCCGGTCTCTGGCCTTCCTCTCGAACCGGGACGGAGAGACCCAGATCTACCTCATCGCCGTCGACGGCGGCGAAGCCCGCGCCCTCACCGAGAGCAAGACCGGTATATCCTCCTTCGATTGGGCCCCTGACGGGAAGCGCCTGGCTTTGGAGACGACGGCTCCGAAGACCGAAGAGGAGGAAAGGAAGGAAAAGGACAAGGACGACGCCGTCGTCGTCGGCAAGCCCGAATCGCGGGCCCTCTTCCAGGTCGTCGACGCGGCCTCCAAAACGGTCACCACGCTGGTCCGGGGGGCCTGGAGGATCTCGGAATACGTCTGGACCCCGGATGGGACGTCGCTCGTCGTGTCGGCCACCGACGATCCGAGGCAGGACGTCTTCTCGGACAAGATCTACCTCGTGGCCGCGGCCGACGGCAAACTGACGCTCCTTTCGGCCCCGGCCGGTCCTTTTGGCGGCCTCAAGGTCTCCCCGGACGGGAGGCTCCTGGCCTATATCGGGTGCCGCGGCGACGGCCCCGACCCTCATGACATCGTGGTCCAGCCGCTTGCCGGCGGTCCCGTCCGAAGCCTCACGGCCCGCTCCATCGACCGGCCCGTGGGCTCGTTCGTTTGGGAAGACCCGGCCCGGATCTTCGCCCTCGCGGCGGAGGGGTTCGGCGCGGCGTTCTTCGCCGTGACGCTCGACGGGAAGGCCGAGAGATCGGGTTGGACGCCGCCGGTCCTGGCCGGCGCCTGGGTCAAAGGCCAGAACGGCCTGGCGTTCGTCGGCCAATCCGCGACCGAGCTCCCGGAGCTCTGGGTCGCCTCCGCCGCCGGCCGGGCCGAGAAGGCCAGTCATTTCAACAAAGATTGGGACGAAGTCAAGCTCCTCAAGCCCGAGATCGTCCGTTACCCGAGCTTCGACAGGAAAGAGATCGAAGCCGCCCTTATCAGGCCCGAAGCCGCCCCCCCGTCCACCGTCAAGCCCCCCGCGGTCATTCTCGTCCACGGGGGCCCGACTGGGGCCTGGAGAGACGCGTTTGACGCCTGGGGACAGCTCCTGGCCGGGCGCGGCTTCCTCGTCCTCTCGCCGAACGTCAGGGGGTCGACGGGCTACGGGCACGATTTCATGGTCGCCAACCGCTACGACTGGGGCGGCGGCGATTTCAGGGACGTCATGGCCGCCGCCGATTGGCTTGTCAAGAAGGGCCTGGCCGATCCGGCCCGCATCGGCATCGGCGGCTGGTCCTACGGCGGATACATGGCCGCCTGGGCCGTGACCCAGACGACGCTCTTCAAGGCTTCGGTATCGGGCGCGCCCATGACCGACCTGGCTTTCGAATACGGCGCCGAATCTCCGGGGGTCAACATCGGCGATACCTGGGCCCTGGGCGACCCCTACGAGAACCTGCCGCTCTTCACCGCGCGGTCGCCGGTGACATTCGTCAAGAAGGTCAAGACCCCGACCCTGCTTCTCTGCGGCGAGAACGACGAGACCGACCCGGTCGGACAGTGCTATCAGTTCCACCGGGGGCTCCGGCGCTACGGCGTTGAGACGGAGCTCGTGGTCTATCCCAGGGAAGGCCACGGCCCGCGCGAGGAGAAACACCGGATCGATGTCCTGAACCGCATGCTCGGCTGGTTCGAGAAGTATCTAAAGAAGTTGACAATAGATCTTTTCCCGTAATAATCTCTAGTCCAGAAAATCCTCTTTCGAGGATCTTCAATTTCGATTCTTGGGGGTACTATTATGAGAAAAGCCTTTCTCGTCCTCACGGCGCTCCTGCTGCTTGTCGCTCTCGCGCCTCGGCCCGCCGCGGCCGCGGTCAACATCAACTTCGGGATCAAGGCCGGCCTTTCTCTGGCCAACAATGTTTGGAGCGACGATGACGGCACGGAAAAATCGCTCCTCCGGCCGACGTTCGGCGCTTTTGTCGTCTTCAACCTGACCCCGATGATCGCCATCCAGCCCGAGATCAACTACCTCGTGACGGGCGAGTGGTGGCCGATCACGGGCGGAAAGAACATCGAGGCGTTCACCTATATCCACATTCCCTTGTTGCTCAAGGTCCGGTTCATGAACGAGGGGAGCTTCGTTCCCTTCGTCGTCGCGGGCCCGGCCGCGGGCTTCCTGTTGAGCGCCAAGGAAAACAGCAAGGACGTCAAAAGCTTCTTCAAGACCACGGACTTCGGCGGCGATTTCGGGGTTGGCGCCGAGTTGGCGGTCAGCCGGATGAAGGTCATTCTGGAAGCCCGCTATTATCTGGGGCTGACGAATGCCTACAGCTTCAGCCCTGACTTCAGCATGAAGAACAGGGCCATCATCCTGACCGCGGGGCTTCTGTTCTAAGGCCGGGCCGCCATTAGGCTCCAGCCCGGGCGCTCCAGGGCCGGCATAGGGCGGGCCTGCCGGGTCGGCGTCTGCCCGGGGATTAAGACCGGAGACGGCGGCCTCAGCTCTCCCGCACCTTGGCGATGGAGCAGGCCCGGTCCTTATCGTCGAGCTTGATGAGGCGGACGCCCTGCGAATACGCTTCGGCTCAGAGACCGATCAGCCGACATTTGCGGATGACGACAAGATCGTCTTCGGTCTTGTCGTCGAAGTAGACGAAGCCGTCCGAGAAAACAAAGCGCTTGAATATCGCGGTCGGGGCGATCTTCGCTTCCTCGTACTTGAGAAAGAAGCAGTCGACATATCGGCCGGCCTTATCGAACACATCGAACAGGACGCCTTTTTCAGCGTCGGCGGTCGAGGTCTGGATCAAAAGCGTCCATCGACCGAATAAATCCGGGAAATATCGTATTCGAACTCGGGCAGGTCAAAGGAGGGGCTTCGCATCCCGCGGACGCCGGCGCCTCCGCCTATCGTTTTGATCCGCTTGTAGGGTCGTTTGAACGCCGTTGTCACTTCTCGGTTCTTCAGATCAAAAACCTTGACCTGGTACTCGCCTGAATGGGAGATAGCCAATGTCGCCTCATCGAGGGAAACGGCCCGAAAAACGCCTGTCATCTGAAAGTCGATCCCTCCATTGGGCGCCGCTTTGGCATAGGCCGGAATAGAGAAGTCCGCCAGAATGACGGCCTCTCCGCCCTTTCGGGGGTATCTGAAGGACCTCGTTAGACGATTGCGTCCAGCCGCCCCCTTGGATCGGATCAGGGTAGTTCAATCTGTTAATGATGAGGGAAGCCGGCGTCGAGGCGATGAAATCGCGAAGTGATCCGGCAATATCATTCAGTGGGACTTCCTGGACCAAACGCCCCTCGAAATCGAGGATCACCACTTTTCTTGGATTGCCAAAGAGGCTGACTTGGCCGTCCCCGACGAGAAAACTCATCAGGCCGGTCAGTTCGCCGAGGGCCTTGGCCGAGCTTCAGAAGATTGCGGATGAAGCGGCCGTTAGGATCGAAGCGGAGAAGCTGCTTCTGCTCGTCCTGGACAAAAACCGAACCATCCCGGCCGACCGCCATGCCGTAGACGGATTTGAGATAGAAATCCTCTCCCTATCCTCGATCCGCATGACTCTCTTGGAGCGTTACGACTCGTCCGGCCCGTGGGTTGTCCGGCTTGGCCGGGTTCTCCACAACCGTCTGGGCGAAGGCGGAAGCGGCAATCAGCAGGACGACTGCAAGGATCGGGGCCGCGATATCCGGAATGGCGGCCCGGTTTAGCACATCCAAGGCGGGCTCCATCAAGCTGGTCCGCTCGTCTACGGGAGGGCCAGGCGCTTCTTTAACTCGGCCGGGACGAGTCCCGCCAAGGAGGGACGGTTTTCGACAAGACGAAGGATATCCGCCAGGTCCTTCTGGCGCTTGCTCGGACGCCGCGTTCGGTCCAAAGCCGCCCAGATCTTGCCCCTTCAGGACGTCCTCGGCGCGGGCCACCGGCATCGCATAACCCAGGACGTCCTTCGGCCTGGATCTCGGGAGGAAAGCCTGGTATCGCGGGTCGGTCTGGGCCTGGATCCGCAAGTCCGAATCGCGGTGCGAGATGTTCAGGCTGTTGGCGAACTCCTTGACCTTGAATCCGGCCGGAAGGATTTCCCGCAGGTCCCTGAGCCGTTCTGTGGCGACGACGATATCGAGGTCGAGACTGACGACGGGCTCGGCATAGGCATTGACCGCGAGCCCCCCGATCACGCAGAACCTGATCTTCCGCGTCCTCAGGATGTCGAGGAATCCCTGAAGGACGTCCGCCTTTTCGTTCAGGACCCGGCTCGTGAATTCCTTCTTTGTCACAGCGTATATATAGGGCCATCAAGGCGGCAAGTCAACCCGCTTCGGCGGTCAGCTCTCGCGCACCTTGGCGATCGAGCAGGCCCGGTCCTTGTCGTCGAGCTTGATGAGGCGGACGCCCTGCGTCGCCCGGCCCGAGGAGCGGACCTGGGTCGTCGGGATGCCGATGACCTTGCCCTCGACCGTGATGACAAGCAGGTCCTCTTCATTGATCCCGACCATGCCCAGGGCGTGGCCGATCTTGGGCGTGATGCGGAGGTTGAGGACGCCCTGCCCGCCGCGGTGCTTGATGGGGTACATGTCGGAGGCGGTCTTCTTGCCGTAGCCGCGGTCGGTGGCCGTGAAGATGAACTTGTCGTCCGGGCCGACGATGATCATGCCGATGACCTTGTCCTTGGGCTTGAGCCGGATGCCCCCGGACCCCGGAGGCCGTGCGGCCCATCGGCCGGACGTCCGCCTCCTTGAAGCTCAGGGCCCGGCCGAGCTTCGTCCCGATGACGATGTTGTTCTTGCCGGTCGAGATCTGGGCCGAGAAGAGCTCCGACTTGGGCCGGATGTTCATGGCCAGGATGCCGCCCTTCCTCACGTTCCGGAAATCCGACAGCCGCGTCTTCTTGATGACGCCGTCGGTCGTCAGCATGACCACGAACTGGTTCTCGCTGAACTCCTTGACAGCGACGACCGAGGCCGGCTTCTCGCCGGGCGGGAACTCGAGCAGGTTGACCAGGGGCTTGCCGCGCCCCGAGACCCCGACGTCGGGCACGTCCAGGGCCTTGAGCCAGTAGAGCCGGCCCTGGTTGGTGAAGACGAGGAGGTAGCTGTGGGTCGAGCAGATGTAGAGGTCCTCGACGATGTCCTCGGCCTTCATCTCGATGCCCCGGCGGCCCTTGCCGCCCCGGGCCTGGAACTTGTACGAGGTGAGCGAGGTCCGCTTGATGTAGCCGCTCGAGGTGTAGACGATGGCCACGTCCTCTTCCTTGACCAGGTCCTCGGGCCGGAGCTCCGAGACGGCCTCGTCGCGGATCTCGGTCCGCCGCTCGTCGCCGTACTCCTCCTTGATGTCCTTGAGCTCCTGGACGATGATCGCGAAGACGAGCCGCTCGTCCTTGAGGATCTTCCGCAGCTCGGCGATCCGCTTCTTCAGCGCGGCGTATTCCTCCTGGATCTTGAGACGCTCGAGCTGGGCCAGCCGCTGGAGCTGGAGCTCGAGGACGGCCTGGGCCTGGATCTGGGTCAGCCCGAACTTCTCCATCAGCCCCTTGCGGGCCTCGTCGACCGTCTTGGCGGCCCGGATGAGCTTGATGACGGCGTCGAGGTTGTCGAGGCAGATGACCAGGCCTTCCAGGATGTGGGCCCGCTCCTCGGCCTTCCGCAGCTCGAAGCGCGTCCGCCGCAGGATGACCTCCTTGCGGTGGGCGATGAAGTATTTCATGAAGTCGATGAGGCCGAGCGTCTTCGGCTGCTTGTCGACGATGGCCAGCATGATGATGCCGAAGGAGATCTGGAGCTGGGTGTGCTTGTAGAGGTTGTTGAGGATGATCTCCGGGAGCTCGCCGCGCTTGACCTCGATGACGACGCGCATGCCTTCGCGGTCGGACTCGTCGCGGATGTCGGCGACGCCTTCGATCCGCTTCTCGTTGACGAGCGCGGCGATCGACTCGAGCAGGCGCGACTTGTTGACCTGGTAGGGGATCTCGGTGACGACGATCTTGTCCTTCTCGCCCTTGGCCCCGCGCTCGATCGTCGACTTGGCCCGGAGGTGGAGGATGCCCTTGCCGTCCTTGTAGGCGTCGAGGAAGCCCTGGCGGCCGTAGATGATGCCGCCGGTCGGGAAATCGGGGCCCTGGACGTATTTCAGGACGTCCTTGAGCGTGGCCTCGGGGTGCTCGATGAGGTGGATGACGCCGTCGCAGATCTCGGTCAGGTTGTGGGGCGGGATGTTCGTGGCCATGCCGACGGCGATGCCGTTGCCGCCGTTGACGAGGAGGTTGGGGAACTTCGAGGGCAGGACCTCGGGCATGGTCAGGCTCTCGTCGTAGTTCGGGACGAAGTTGACCGTCTCCTTGTCGATGTCGGCCATGAGCTCGTGGGCCAGCTTCTTCAGCCGGACCTCGGTGTAGCGCATGGCCGCCGGCGGGTCGCCGTCGATCGAGCCGAAGTTGCCCTGCCCGTCGACGAGCAGGTAGCGCAGGCTGAAGTCCTGGGCCATGCGGACGAGCGTGTCGTAGGCGGCCTGGTCGCCGTGGGGATGGTACTTGCCGATGACGTCGCCGACGATGCGGGCCGATTTCTTGTAGGGCTTGTTGTAGTAGGTGCCGCTCTCGTACATGGCGTAGAGGACGCGGCGGTGGACCGGCTTGAGGCCGTCCTTGATGTCGGGGATGGCCCGGCCGATGATGACGCTCATGGCGTAATCGAGATACGACCGGCGCATCTCCTCCTCGAGTCCGACGACCGGGAAATGCTCTTTCGGCTCTTTCGGTTCGCTGTCCATGGGAACTCCTGCGCGGGGCTGCTTCTTGGCGGCGTCGTCAGACATCGAGGTTCAAGGCCTCCAGGGCGTTGGTTTCGATGAACTTCTTGCGCTCGTCGACCTCGTCGCCCATGAGGATGCCGAAGATGCGGTCGGCCTCGGCGGCGTCGACCACGGAGACCTTGAGGAGGGTGCGGCGCTCTGGGTCCATGGTCGTCTCCCAGAGCTGGGTCGGCGTCATCTCGCCCAAGCCCTTGTAGCGCTGGATGGCGATGCCCTTCTTGCCCCGCTCGAAGAGGTAATCGAGGAGCTTGTTCTCGTTCTCGAGGGTCTCTTTCTCGGCGCCGTCGCCGTTGGTCAGGACGGCGTAGGGGCCCTTCATGTCGTCGAGCTCCTGGGTGATGCGATAGAGGTTCTTGTACTCGGCCGAGGTCACGAGGTCCATGCCGATCTTGCCGCGGGCCGATATGCCGCTGAGCTGATAGCCGAACTCGATCTCGAAAACCCCGTACTCGTCGTCGCGGCCCAGTTTTGTCGTGAAGCCCTTCTCGGCGACGAGCTTCATGACCTTCTCGACGTTCTTCTTGACGCTCAGGAACTCCTGGCCGTCGACCCCGTTGCGGATGAGCAGGTCGATGAGGAAGAGCGGGTAGTTCTTGCGCTCGAAGAACTGGGCGTAGCTCTTCTTGGCCATGAGGTTGCGGAAGAACTTGCGGAACTTGTCGCCCTCGAGGACCTCCTTGCGGTTGCCGGCCCGGACCTTGAACTCCTCGGAGATCTTGCGGACCATGAACTTCTCGAACTCGCGCTCGTCCTTGATGTACTGGATGTCGCGGCCCCGGGTGACCTTGTAGAGGGGCGCCTGGGCGATGTAGAGATGGCCCCGCTCGATGAGCTGGGCCATCTGGCGGTAGAAGAAGGTCATGAGGAGGGTGCGGATGTGCGAGCCGTCGACGTCGGCGTCGGTCATCATGATGACCTTGTGGTAGCGGAGCCTGGCCAGCCGCTCCTCGCTCTCCTCGATGCCGATGCCCAGGGCGGCGAACATGACCCCGATCTCCTCGTTCTTGATGATCTTGTCGAAGCGGGCCTTCTCGACGTTGAGGATCTTGCCGCGCAGGGGAAGGATGGCCTGGAAGCGGCGGTCGCGGCCCTGCTTGGCCGAGCCGCCGGCCGAATCGCCCTCGACGATGAAGATCTCGGAGGTGGCCGGGTCGCGGTCCTGGCAGTCGGCCAGCTTGCCGGGCAGGGACGTCGATTCGAGGACGCCCTTGCGGCGGGCCAGCTCGCGGGCCTTGCGGGCGGCCTCGCGGGCCCGGGCCGCGTCGATGATCTTCATGACGACTTTCTTGGCGACCGTCGGGTTCTCCTCGAGGTAGGCCGAGAGCTGCTCGTTGACGATCGATTCGACGATGCCCTTGACCTCGGAGTTGCCGAGCTTGGTCTTGGTCTGGCCCTCGAACTGGGGGTCGTGGAGCTTGATCGAGAGGACGGCGGTCAGGCCCTCGCGGCAGTCGTCGCCGGTGATGTTCTCGCTGAGGTCCTTGAGGAGATTGTGGCCGCTCGCGTAGGTGTTGAGGGAGCGGGTCAGGGCGGCCTTGAAGCCGATGAGGTGGGTGCCGCCCTCGGTCGTGTTGATGTTGTTGACGAAGGAGAGGATCGTCTCGGCGTAGGACATGTTGTACTGGATGGCCAGGTCGACGCCGACGCCCTCGCGCTCGCCTTCGAACATGACCGGCTTGGGATTGATGGGCTGCTTGTTCTGGTTGAGGTACTCGACGAACTCGCGGATGCCGCCCTTGTACTGGAAATCGTGGGACTTGTTGGTCCGCTCGTCGGTGATGGTGATCTTGAGCCCTTTGTTCAGGAACGAGAGCTCGCGCAGGCGCTGGGTCAGGATGTCGAAGTTGTATTCCGTGACCTCGTCGAAGATCTCCTCGTCGGGCCAGAAGGTGATCTTGGTCCCCGTCTTCTTGGTCTTGCCGATCTGCTTGAGCTTGGTGACGGGATTGCCGCGCTCGTAGCTCTGGGTGTAGATGCCGCCCTCGCGCTTGATCTCGAGGTCGAGCCTCTTCGAGAGGGCGTTGACGACCGAGACGCCGACGCCGTGGAGGCCGCCGGAGACCTTGTAGCTCTTCTGGTCGAACTTGCCGCCGGCGTGGAGGATGGTCATGACGACCTCGGCGGCCGACTTGTTCTCCTTCTTGTGGAGGCCCACGGGGATGCCGCGGCCGTTGTCGATGACGGTGATGGAGTTGTCGACGTGGACGAGGACGTTGATCTCGGTGCAGAAGCCGGCCAGGGCCTCGTCGACGCTGTTGTCGACGACCTCGTAGACGAGGTGGTGGAGGCCCTCCGTCCCGGTGCTGCCGATGTACATGGCCGGGCGCTTGCGGACGGCCTCCAGGCCCTTCAGGACCTTGATGCTCTCAGCGGTGTACTTTTCTTGTGTCATGTCCGTTCACTGATAAAAAAATGCCGGCTCCCGGGGCGATAACCTCACGGGATCCGGTAGACATTTTCCGAGAGGATATTGTATCAAAAAAGGGGCCCAAAAAGCAAGGAATATCTTCGCTTTTCATGAATTTTAATTCATTTTATATCAATATTTTATGGCTCATTTGCGGACCCGCGTCCAGCCCGTGTTCCGCAAGCCTTATAAAAGAGACGCCGGAAGAGGCCTTTTTTTCTCACAGTTAGGAGGGGGTGAGGAACCTCTAAACGGCGCCCAGGGAGGCGCGAGAAAAGTTTGCTATAATCTTTTTATGCCCGCCAATCTTCCGCCCGAGTACCACGGATCGAGGCCGAGCTGCGGACGGCCCGGACGCCGGAAGAGAAGATCGACATCTACGAGCGGCTCATCGCCGTCATCCCCCACCACAAGGGCACGGACAAGATCATCGCCATGTACCGGCAGAAGATCGCCAAGGCCCGCGAGGACGGCGAGCGCCGGCAGGCCACGGCCAAGCACGCCCCGACCTACAAGGTCGAGCGATCGGGGGCCGGGCAGGTCGTCCTCGTCGGGCCGCCGAACGCCGGAAAATCGAGCCTGGTCAAGGCCCTCACCGACGCCGCGCCGGAGATCGCCGATTACCCCTTCACGACCCGCTCCCCCGCCCCCTACATGATGCCTTTCGAGAACGTCAGGATCCAGCTCGTCGACGCGCCTCCCGTGACCGGCGAGCTCATGGAGAGCTGGTTCCCGGAGATGGTCAAGATGGCCGACGCCGTCCTGCTCGTGGCCGACCTGACCGACCCCGACGCGGCCGCCGTCCTCGACGGCATCCAGGGACGGCTCAGGGAGCGCAAGGTCGAGCTCGTTCGCGCCGACGCGGACATCCCGTCGCCGTACTTCCCCTTCCGCAAGCGGACGGTCCTCGCGGCGAACAAGGTCGACACGGAGGGCGCGCCGAGGGCCTTCGAAGAGCTGGGCCAGCTTCTCGACGGCCCCTACGAGCGGATCGCCGTCTCGGCCGCGAGCGGCCGCGGCCTCGAGACGCTGCGCCGGGCCGTCTTCGGCCTGCTCCGCGTCGTCCGGGTCTACAGCAAGATCCCCGGCAAGAAGGCCGAAAAGGACTCCCCCTTCGCGCTCCGGGTCGGCAGCACGGTCATGGACATGGCCAGGGCCGTCCACAAGGACTTCTCCGAGAAGCTCCAGTACGCCCGCGTCTGGAACGCCTCAGGCCTGGACGGCCTCCGCGTCAACCGCGACTACGTCCTCGCCGACGAGGACGTCGTCGAGCTCCACATCTAACCCCGCCGGCGAGGCCAGGCTCGACGTCCTCAGTAAAGCACCGTTGCGTCCGAACGGGGCGGCCTCTCGAAGCGCGGACTCCTGGGCCATAGCCTCGAAAGGCCCTCTGGCGGAGCATGTCCCTCTATTTCCGGAAGTTCAGCGCCGGCTCGTCGCTCATGTCCATGATGGTCATGAACAGGAGCTGGGCCATGTCCTCCATGATCTCCGGGGTGATCCACTCGAGCGAATCCCGCGTGTTGTGATAGGACGGCAGAGGCGACCTCGGCCCGCCGTACGACCCGAACGTCAGCGACGGCACGCCCTTCCAGAAGAACCAGGCCGAATCCTGCCGCGGCCGCGCGGGATAGGAGGCCTCCCCTGTCGTCAGGACCCTGTGGACGAAGCCCGCGTTGGCCTTCTCGACGAACTCCCAGAACTTCGGGTAGGTCTTCCCGCCCGAGGCCGAGATCTTGTCGCCCGCGCCCGGCCCCTCCATGTTGATGAAGACGGCCGTCTTGTCGAGCGGGTAGATGGGGTTCTCCGTGTAGTAGTGCGATCCCTGCGTGCCCTGGTCCTCGCTTTGCTCCTCGCTGCCGAAGAAGAAGAACACGATCGTCCGCTTGGGCTTGACCGCGCACTTGGCCATGGCCTCGGCCACGCCCAGCGTGACGGCGACCGCCGTGGCGTTGTCGTTGGCGCCCGGGATGAGCTTCCACATCCGCCCCAGGTGGTCGAGGTGCCCGCCGACGATGATGACCTCCTCCTTGAGCGCGGGATCGCTGCCCGTGATCTTGCCGAGGAGGTTGATGCCGACGCCGTCGGGGTGGTGCTCGCTCTTGTTGCTGATGGTCATCGTCTTGCCCGTGGCGAAGGACTGGGGCTTGAGCTCCTTGCCGATCCGCCCGACGACGTCCTCGTGGCTTCGTCCGGTCCCGGCGAAAACGTCGGCGGTGACGGCCGCACCGACGTGGTGATAGACGAACCCTTCGACGTAGGCGTTGTTGGGATTGCCGATGGGCCCGTAGTTGTAGATCATGCCCTGCGGCCCCGTGGGCGACGGCGTTCTTGAGCTTGTATTGATGGAAGGAGTAGGGCCGCCACTTCTTGAAGGTCTCGAGCGTCTCTCCGCGGGGGGCCACCGGCACCTCGGATTCCAGGAGCACGATCTTGCCCTTGACGTCGACGCCCTTATAGTCGTCGTAGCCGAGCTCGGGCGCGGTGACGCCGTAGCCGACATAGACGACCTCGGCCGTGACCTGGCCCGTGCCCGTCGTCCCGCCGGGCATGAACTCGTCCTCGTACTGGTAGGACTTCTTGATGACGCCGCCCTTGCCGGCCGGGATGCTCATCTCGCAGACGCCGCCCGGAAAGACGGTCGTGTACGGATTCGGGAACAGCTGCCGGTAGGTCCCGTTCTCGCCGCCCGGCTCGATGCCCCAGCCTTTGAGCAGGGACTCGACCCATTCGACGCAGGCCTCGTACTCCTTGGTCCCGGTCAGCCGTCCGCCGTACTTCTCGGAGACGAGCTCGGCGACGTAGTGATAGAGCGGCTGGCTCTGGATGAGATGCATGGCCTCGAGGATCTTGGCCTCGTCGGTGGCCGGGGCCGCGGCCCGACGGGCCGGCTGGGCATAAAGGCCCGCGGCCGCGAGAGCGAGAGCGAGCAGGACGGACGTGACGAGAACGGCGGGAACGTGTCATGACGACTCCTCCTTCGTTGATGGCGTAGAGGAGTATTCTATGTTCGGTCCCGGCCCCAAGTCAAAGCGGCCGGCGAATCCTAGCGGCAGCCCCCGTGATGGCGGCAGGCCCCGTCGGCCGTTTGAGCTTCTCGGCCCGTCCCTCTTTGATCTCGCGGAGGGCCTCCCCGACGGTCACGGCCTCGCTGCGATAAACTTCGAGGCCCGACTCCTCGAGCTTCTGGAGCGCCCGCAGGCCCATGCCGCCGCAAACGACGGCCTGGACCCCCAGCCCTTCGATCGCCCCGACCGGATGGCAGGCGCCATGCTCGTGGACCCGGCCCTGGTTGTCGCGGACCTCCAACGTGCCGGTCTCGGTATCGACGATGGTGAAGTAGGGCGCGCTGCCGAAGTGCCCATAAAGGAGAGCGTCAAGACCCCTGTCGGTCTCCGTGGGAAGACAGATCTTCATGGCCTCGCCCCTCCCTGAAAGCCGCACCGGCCCCCGCCGCGTCCCCTTCCGCACCCTCTCTCCGCCGGCGACCGGTGAAGATCGGGGCTCTCACATTTCGGACAGGCCTGCGGCCGCCCGGTCCCGTGGGGGACCGCCCATTCGTGCCGGCAGCCCCGGCAAACAAAATGTCGTTCGTTCATCTGATATTGACCTCCTTGGATCCTCAAGGCCCGGCCGTTGACCAGGCCTTCCGCCGTCTTGCGGCGGGCGGATTCCAGAATATTGCCGAAAGTCTGACGGGACACGCCCATTCTCGCCGCGGCCTTCTCGTGGTACTGCCCCTCGAGATCCGCCAGACGGAGGGACTCCAGCTCGTCCATCGTGATGATGATCTCCTCGAGGTCCGCGGCCGGGATCCCCGCGGGCTTGAAGAGCCCGGCGGCCGGACGGCAGCCGATCCTCCGGCAGATCATCGGGCGGGCCACAGGTCCCCGCACCCTTTTATAATTGGCATATGCCAATTATAAGCCGGGACGTCGCTCCTGTCAAGGAGGGCCCCGGATCGGCGGAGATAGGATCGGATCATAACATCCGGCGGACGAAAGATAACCGGCGGCAGGGGGTGTTTGATTCGGCACCGCGATTCTGCTATTTTGACCACCTCGGAGTGAACTCAAGGAGGCATCCATGACCCGACACCTTCTCCCCTTCGCCATCGCCGCGACGCTCTTCGTCGCCGGCGCCGCCCTGGCCCAGACCCCGGCCGCCAATCCCAAGGTCCTGCTCAAGACGACCATGGGCGACATCACCCTCGAGCTCTATCCGGCCAAGGCGCCGGTCACGGTCAAGAACATCCTGGACTACGTCGACGCCAAGCACTACGACGGCCTCGTCTTCCACCGCGTCATCCCCGGCTTCATGATCCAGTGCGGCGGCTACACGGCCGACATGCACGAGAAGGCCACCAATCCGCCCATCAAGAACGAGTCCGGCAACGGCCTGAAGAACGCCCGCGGCTGCGCGGCCATGGCCCGGACCCAGCAGCTCGACACCGCCACGGCTCAGTTCTACATCAACCTCGTCGACAACGCCAACCTGGACGCCATGAAGTACGCCGTGTTCGGCAAGGTCGTCGCCGGCATGGACGTCGTCGACGCCATCGCCAAGGTCCCGACCGGGAGCAAGCGCGGCCACGCGGACGTTCCCGTGCAGCCGATCACCATCGTGTCGGCCACGGTCGTCAAGTAAAGGGCCCCGGCGGCGGGCTTTGTTCAGCGCCATCTTTCCGTTCATCCACCTGGGCGCCCTGCTGGCCGTCCTGGCCTACGCGATCGTTTTGCTCGTCCAGGCGACATCAGCCGCTTCGGCCTCATCATCACCCTTCTCGCCATCTACTATATCTTCATCCTGCATCCGGCCGTCAAAAAGGAGATCGCCCGTCGCAGGTCGCTGAAGAAGTAGGAGCGGCCGGGTCACGGGCCGGTTTACTTTTGGGGCCGATGCGTCTATCATCTGTGGCGGTGAAGATCACCCCCGAAAGGAGGCCCTCGGCCCCATGCTGAGAATCCGCCCGCTCGCCGCTTTCGCCCTCGTCCTCGCGCTGTCGGCCGGCGCGACCGCCCAGACGCCGCGCGCTCGATAAGAACCTCAGGGACGGGCTGGCATCCATCAGCCCGGCCGAGGCCTACGACATCGTCAAGACCCTGGCCAAGCCGGAATACGCCGGGCGCCTGACCGGACACCCCGGCTACACGGCCGCCGCGGAGTGGGCCGCCAAGAGATTCGCCGCCTGGGGGCTCAAGCCCATCTCCGGCAAGGCCGGCTACCTCCAGCCCTACCCGTCGCCCTACACCGTCGATCGACAAGGCCGAGATGACGATCCTTCTGCCGGTCGGCCCCGCCGATCCGGCCAAGGCCCCGGCCAACAAGGAGATGAAGCTCGTCCCGGAGAAGGATTTCCTGCCTCTTCTCTATTCCGACAGCGGCGACCGGACCGCCGAGACCGTCTTCGCCGGCTGGGGCATCTCGGCCCCGGAGATCGGCTACGACGATTACGCCGGGCTCGACGTCAACGGCAAGTTCGTCCTCTGCTTCCGGGGCACTCCGGACGCCGACCCGAAGTACCAGCACTACGACGAGCACCGGACCCGGATGAGGACGGCCAAGGACAAGGGCGCCCTCGGCATCGTCTATATCTACGACGAGATCGCCTCCAACCCGAACGGCGATTTCCTCGAGGGCTTCACGCCGGCCATGATCAGCGTGAAGGTCATGGACGCGGTCCTCGAGGACGCCGGCTCGACCGCGGCCGAGCTCAAGAAGGCCCTGACGACGTGGAAGCGGCCCATCTCCTTCCCGCTCCGGGCCAAGATCCGCCTGGCGGTCGCGTCGAGGCACTTCCCGCAGGCCGTCGGCTACAACGTCGTCGGCTACATCGAGGGCTCCGACCCGAGGCTCCGCCGCGAGTGCGTCGTCATCGGCGGCCACTTCGACCACACCGGCGCCCACATGGGCCTGCTCTTCCCCGGCGCCGACGACAACGCCAGCGGCAGCGCCTCGTGCATGGAGGCCGGCAAGGCCTTCGCCGCCCTGGCCCGCAAGCCCAAGCGGTCGGTCGTCATCGCCCTCTTCGGCGGCGAGGAGCTCGGCCTCCAGGGCTCGACCTGGTTCGTCGACCACGTGCCCGGGCCTTTCGACAAGGTCGACGGGCATGTTCAACTTCGACATGACCGGCGAGGGCGACGGGATCTGGGGCGCGGTCTCGGCCGAGCCGGCCGCGTTCAAGACAGGCCCTCGAGGACGCCGACAAGGCCGTCGGGATCCTCCGCGGCCTGGGGACGATCACGCGGCGTCGGCGTCCGCGGCTCGGACTTCGCGCCCTTCTTCCTCAAGGGCATCGCCGCGGCCAGCCTCGGCTCGAACGGGCCTCATCTCGCCTATCACCAGACCGGGGACACGATCTACCGGATCAACCCCGACATCATGGCCGACGCGGCCAAGCTGGCCTTCCTGGCCGGCTTCGCCTGGGCCGACCGCTGAGGAGGGACATGAAAGTCGCCAAAGAAGGCCTGCGCTTCATCCTCCCCTCGGCCGGCCTGGCCGTCCTCTTCGGCATCCTCGGCTGGGGGCTGGCGGCCCTTCTCTTCTTCCTCCTCGCCTGCGCGTTCACGTTCTTCTTCCGCGACCCGGACCGCGTCCCGCCGGCCGGCGAGCATCTCCTCGTCTCGCCCGCCGACGGCGAGGTCCTCGGCGTCGAGGCCCTCGACGCGCACCCCGGGCTCGGCGGCCCGGCCACCAAGGTCACCATCTTCCTCTCCCTCTATGACGTCCACCTCGTCCGCGCCCCGCTCGCGGCCACGGTCGCTTCGGTCGACCATCACGCCGGCCAGTTCCGTCCCGCCTACAAGCCCGAGGCCGGCGAGCACAACGAATCGACGACCCTGGCCCTCAAGGGCGGCCGCGTCGACGCGGTCATGAAGATGATCGTCGGGGTCGCCGCCCGCCGCATCAAGTCGTTCGTCAAGGCCGGCGACGCCGTCGCCCGCGGCCAGAAGGTCGGCCTGATGTTCTTCGGCTCGCGGGTCGAGCTGACGCTGCCCGGGAGCGTCGCCATCAAAGCCGGGCTTCACGACAAGGTGAAGGCCGGCGAGACCGTCATCGCCGAGGTCCAGCCATGAAACCGAAAAAGCCGAACTACGGCCTGAACGTCCTGCCCAGCCTGTTCTCGCTGACGAACCTCTTCTTCGGCTTCATGAGCGTCCTGCTGACCTTCCACGGCCGCTACCGCGTGGCCGCGCTGCTGATCATCATCGCGGCGCTCATGGACGGCCTCGACGGCCTGGTCGCCCGGGCCACCAACACGCCGTCCGATTTCGGGATCGAGCTCGATTCCCTGGCCGACGCGGTCTCCTTCGGGCTGGCCACGTCCATCCTGCTCTATTATTGGGGCATGGAGATGGCCGGGCCGCCGGCCGTCTTCTTCAGCTTCGTCTTCCTGACCGCCGGCGTCCTGCGCCTGGCCCGCTACAACGTCCGCAGCCACGTGCCCTCCGACCGGAAGCATTACCAGGGCCTGACCGTGCCCTCGGCGGCCATGTTCATGGCCGCGATCGTCAACTTCCATCCCGTCCCGCTGGCGACGCGGGAGTCCGGCTTCCTCGTCGCCGTGCTGACCCTCGTCGTCTCCCTGTGCATGGTCAGCACGTTCCCCTACCGGAACTTCATCAAGGCCTTCATGGGCCACCGCATCGACATCCGCACGGCCCTCTTCCTGGCCGTCTCCCTCTTCGGCGTGCTGTTCTACACGCGCTATTTCCTTCTGCTCTATTTCGGGCTGAACGTCCTGTCCGGCCCGACCGTGGCCCTCGTCCGGGCGCTCAAGAAGCACCCGCGGAAGAAGCCCGACCCCAAGGTCATTCCCTCATGAAGACGCCGAGAGGATGGGCCCGGTCAGAATGATCGGCGGACCGAGGACCGGGGCGGGCCGGCCGCGGAGCCGGATCAACAAGGCCCGCCTGGCGGCGGCCCTGGCCGTCGCCGCCGGCGGTCATCGCCGGCCTCGTCTTCCTCGCCCGCGTCGTCTTCCCGCCGAGCCCGCCCGAGCCGTTCCGGCCCGCGCCGGCCGCGGCGACGATCGCCCCGCAGCCTCCCGCGCCGGTCCTGGCCGAGGAGAAGATCGTGATCCCGGCGCGCTCCAACCTGGCCGACCTGCTCAAGAGGCGCGGCTTCACCGACCGCGAGATCCACGATCTCCGGGAGGCCGTCAAGCCCGTCTACGACCTCGGCCGGATCCGGGCCGGCCAGGAGCTGCGCCTGGCCTCGCTCCCCGACGGCCCGTGGAAGCGGCTCGAGTACGACGTCGACGAGACCCGCTATCTCGTCGTCCGCAACGAGGAGGGCGGGGTCCGGGCGGAGATGGCGTACGTCCCCATCGAGTTCAAGACGGCGTTCGTCTCCGGCGTCATCGAGGACAGCCTCATCGCCGCGCTGAACAAGGCCGGCGAGGCGGACAGCCTGGCCATCGACATCGTCGAGCGCTGCTTCGGCTGGGACATCGACTTCAACACGGACCTGCGCAAGGGCGATTCGTTCCGCGTCTTCGTCGAGAAGAGATACCTCGACGGCCGGTTCGCCGGCTACCGCGACATCCTGGCCGCGGAGTTCGTCAACGAAGGGCAGGTCTTCCGGGCCTTCCGCTTCACCTACCCCGACACCAAGGCCTCCGACTATTTCGACGAGGCCGGCGGCTCGCGGCGCAAGGATTTCCTCCGCTCGCCGATCAAGTTCATGACGCCGCGGATCACCTCGCGGTTCTCGTCGAGCCGCTTCCACCCCATCCACAAGATCTACCGGCCGCACTACGGCGTCGATTACGCGGCCCCCGTCGGGACGCCGGTCCAGGCCACGGCGGACGGCGAAGTGACCTTCGCGGGACGGGACGGGGCGGCGGGCAACGCCGTCAAGATGAAGCACAAGAACGCCTACGAGACGGCCTACCTCCACCTGAGCCGCTTCGGGCCGGGGATCCGCAAGGGCGCCCAGGTCAAGGGCGGGGACGTCATCGGGTACGTCGGGACGACGGGCGATTCGACCGGCCCGCATCTCGATTACCGCATCTACTATCACGGCAGCCCGGTCAACCCGCTCGGCCACAAGTTCAAGCCGGCCGAACCCTTGCGCAAGGAATTCCTGGCGGATTACCAGAAGGAAGTCGCGAGGCTCCGGGCCGCCCTTCAGCTGCCGGAGATCGTCCGGACCGTCCTCGTCGGGCCCAGCTTCAGTTTTTGATCTTCCCGCTTTCCCCGCCGGTCTTGGACTCCTTCCCCCCGACGCAGCCGATCCCCGATCGGATTGGCTCCTTCCTGAGGTGGAGCCGGCCTGCCCGGAGGCCTCGGAGGAGCCCGAGCCCGCGGGATTGGAGGAGCCCGATCCCCCGGCGCTGAACCCGCCGACGGATGTCGCCGGACCGTAGCTGATCCCGTGGGAGGTCATGCGGGGCACTCTCCCCGAGGGCCTGGCCCTATCGCTCGACGAGAGCCCCAGCTCGGGACAACGGACCTCGTTGCGCATGCTCGAGTATTCGATGCGGACGCCGAGCTGGCGGGCCACGCGCAGGTCGGGGTTCCAGTCGCGGAAGCGGACGGGCGTCGAGGCCGCCCGGCCCGGAACGGCCGTTTGAACGGCCGCGCGGCCGATCGAGGCGCTCGGGCCGGCCGGGGCGGTCGTCGCGGCCCCGCGCGGGACCGGCCCCGTCCCCGGCGGCGCGATCCGCCGCGGCGTCATGGCCGGGCCGTCGATGCCGCGGAAGACGCGGGAGGCCTCGCGCCGCGGATCGGTCACGCGCGGAAGCGCCGTCGCGCCGTTCTCCGGAGGGACGCCCCGCTTCACGACCTGGTCCAGGGTCAAGGCCTTCTCGCGGATGGCCGGGGCCCTGAGGTCCTCCTTGGCGACGATAACGAGCTGGCTGGGCACCGCGGCCGCGCTGTCCCGAACGCGGACGTCGCCCTTTTCGTAGGCGGCCGTGATCCGATCGACGAGGCCCGCGAACTCGCCGGGGACCGGCATGGATCCCGGCGCCGACGGCTGCTTGAGGCCACGCCTGTTGACGACCGTCCGGTCCGGCCCGTCCGGCGATCGGTCCCATTCTCCAGTACGGCGAATAGAGGTCGCCGGCGTAAAAGTCGTCGAGGCTCGAAGCCGGATGTCCAGAAGTCGCCGTTGGTACATCCAATCGAACAGGCTCCACGGCCGCCAGCTGGCGTACCCGAAATAGAAGTCCCAGGTCACCCAGGCCGGGGCGAACATCGAGCCGGGGAGCCAGACCCAGCCGTGCTTCTTGTCCCACTGCCAGATGCCGAGGTGATAGGGGATCCACCCCCAGGGCTCGTCGGGCACCCAGAACATCTGGCCGCCCGAGTAGGACCAGCGGCCGGCGTAATAGGGTCTCCAGCCCCAGGGGTAGGCGCCGTTGTCGGTGAAGGGGCGCCAGACGTAGCCGTAGAGATCGTCCCAGAGCCATTCCCCGTATTGATTTCCATAGAACTGGGCGAAGTAGAAGACGGCCGGGGGGAGCTTCTGGATGGGCTTGGGGATCGCGGTCAGGCCTTCGTGGAGGGCTTCGAAATGGGCGTTGACGTCCTTGTTCCAGAGCTCGAAGGCGGTGTCCTCGATGGCCGCGGCGAGCTCGGTCTGATGGTCGGCGAGGACGATCAGGCGCTGGCCCTTATTCACCGCCCGTGTCGGCGAGGCGCTTCTCGGCCGGTCCGAAGAGGACCCGGGCCCGCCCGTATCTCACCTGCGCTTCGGTCGTCCCGTCGGAGGCCGCGGAGATGAGGGCGACGGAATTGTGCTTCATTTTGACGGCGGCATTCGGCGTCAGGATCTGGAACATCTCCCTGCGGTTGTATTCCTTGTACATGACATAGACGCGGCCGCGGCCGAGCGTCAGGACCGACAGCTCGTCGGTGCTGCTCAGACTCCCGGCCAGGATGGTCTCGACGCGGACCTCGGTCGCGAAATCGAGCCGGACGACGGTCCCCGTGTCGAATTGGATCTCGCAGCGCCGGTCGCCCGACGTCCGGACCGTGTCTCCCGGCCCGATGGGCAGGTTGAGGACGCCCTGTTCGGGCCCGGCGGACCCTTCGCGAAGGACGACCGGGTCCGTCCCTTCGGGCGTCGCTTCGATGTAGCTGATGTGACCGAAATAGAGGTCCTTGGCGACGTTGACGACCTTGTAGTTGTCGGCCGCCGCGGCGACGGCCGCCGCGGCGAGCAGGATCGCCCCCAAAACCGCTGTCCGAAATCCCGCGTTTTTCATCGCCGTTCTCCCATCCGAAAACGATTGACATCATTATATTAGCATTTTTCGTGCCAACGGGCCCGCCTGATAGGCCAAGCCGGCCGCCGCGGAGCTGTCCCCGAACGAGGACGACCGCGGTGATTTGGGGGACGCTTTTGTAAATTGGGGACGCTTCTATTTTTCGCCCAAAAAACAGCGTTGACAACCTTCGGACAAGGCCCCTACAATGGCCGCGGACGATAGAATATCGCGATGGCACGCCCCAAATTCAGGAACCCCTTCCCCACCGTCGACATCGTCATCGAGATCATGGACGGCCGCAGGGTGCGGGGCGTCGTCCTCATCGAGCGGAAGAACCCGCCCCCCGGCTGGGCGCTGCCCGGCGGCTTCGTCGACTACGGCGAGACGCTCGAAGCGGCCGCCGTCCGCGAGGCCCGCGAAGAGACCTCGCTCGACGTCGAGCTCGTCGGCCAGCTCGGCGCCTACTCGGACCCCTCGCGGGACCCGCGCTTCCACACGATCTCGACGGTCTTCCTGGCCCGGGCCACGGGAGATCCCAGAGGGGCCGACGACGCCAGGTCGGCCATAGTCTTCGATCCCCGGGACCGGGACCGCCCTCTCGCCTTCGACCACCGGAAGATCCTCGACGACTATCTCGCATTCAGGAAAGGGACCACCCCATGTCCGAAAGAACAACGACGACCTCGTCGAGGTCACGCGCGTCTTCGGCCCGTTCGAAGCGGACCTGATCAAGAACTTTCTCGAAAGCCACGGCATCGCCTCCATCGTCCGGGGCCGGACGGCCCCCTTCATCTACCCCTTCACCGTCGACGGCCTGGCCGAGTTCAAGGTCCTCGTTCCGAAAGCGGACGCCGAAAAGGCCCGCGATCTCATCGCCGCGCTGCCCGCTCCGGACGACGACAAAGAACCCGAAAAGCCGGCTTAGGCCGGCCGCTCGCCCACCCGCCGCAACGGCTGGTATCCCGCGCCGTTTTTTGGCCCATTTGTAGGGCCTCTGAACTTTCTCTTTTTTTGGGTTTTTTTTGCTTGACATAGCCCGTTTTTCCTCATATATTTGGGATGAAACGGGACAAAGCGGGACGAAGCAAAGATGGCGAACGTTCTCATCGGCAACTACACCGCCAAGCTCGACGCCAGCGGGCGCATCAAGATCCCGGAAAAATTCCGCGAAACGATCGAGCAGGTTTACGGCAAAGATCTCTTCGTGACCTCCCTCTCCGACGATTCGATCAAGATCTATCCGCTCTCCGTCTGGCTGGCCATGACCGACCTCGCGTCCGAAGGGCGCCCTTCACCTCCGGCCCGACGTCCGCAAGTTCATGCTGCGCGTCAACCGGAACGGCTCGCGGCACGAGCTCGACTCCAAGGGCCGGGTGCTGATCAGCCAGGCCCTGCGGGAAAAAGCCAAGCTGCAGCGACGAAGTCGAGGTCATCGGCCTGTCCAACCACCTGGAGATCTGGAACAAGGACGTTCTCGACGGAACTCTCGAGGAGAAACCGCTCTCGGACGAGGATTTCGAGAGCATCGCCCGCCTCATCCCTCGAGGAAAGCCGGAATGACGGAGAACGAACACCTCCCCGTCCTGCCCACCGAAGTCATCGAATTCCTTGACGCGGGGCGGGACGGCACCTACATCGACTGCACCCTGGGCCTGGCCGGCCATGCCCTGACGATCCTCGAGAGGAATCCCGCGCGCCCGCCTCATCGGCCTGGACCGCGACGGCGAATCCCTGGAGATCGCCCGGGAGAGGCTCAAGCCTTACGCCAAGCGGGTCACGCTCTATCAGGCCGACTTCAAGGACCTGGCCACGCTCGACATCCCCTTCGGGAAGGTCCGCGGGATCCTGGCCGACCTCGGCATCTCGTCCTACCAGCTCGATTCCCCGGAGCGCGGCTTCAGCTACATGCACGACGGGCCCCTCGACATGCGCATGGACCGGCGGACGAAGACGGACGCCGCCAAGATCCTGCACACCTACCCGGAACAGAAGCTGGCCGAGATGTTCGCGCGGTACGGCGAGCTCGCCCAGACCCGGCGGCTGGCCCGGGAGATCGCCCATCTGCGCAAGCTCGGCCGGCTCGAGACGACCGGCGACCTCCGGCTGCTCATCGAGCGGATCTACCGGTGGCGGCCCCAGAAGGGCCGCATCCATCCCGCGGCCAAGGCCTTCCAGGCGCTCCGCATCGAGATCAACCAGGAGCTCGAAGGGCTCGGCGCCTTCATCGACGGGACGGTCCGTCTCGCCGCGAAGGGCACGCGGTTCGTCATGATCTCCTTCCATTCGCTCGAGGACCGCATCGTCAAGCGGACCTTCCACGCCCTGGCCCGCCCGGAAGACGGCGCCCCGCTCCTGGCCCTCCTGACGAAGAAGCCGGTCATGGCCTCCGACGCGGAGGTCGCCGTCAATTCGCGGGCCCGCTCGGCCAAGCTGCGGGCCGCGGAGAGGATCTGATGGTCCGGCGCAAATGGAACCTGAAGGGGATCGCGCTCGGCGCCGCCCTGGCCGCCGCGGCCATCGGCATCCTGACGTTCTACATCTGGTACCAGACCGAATCCGTCAAGCTCGGCCTCGACATCGGCGAAGAGCGAGGGGAGGATCCGCGAGCTCAAGGAATCGATCGAGGCCCTCAAGCTCCGCCAGGCCGCCCTGCTCGATCCGGCCCGGGTCGAGAGGATCGCCCGGGAATCGCTGGGACTCGTCGATCCCGCGGACGAGGACATCGTCTATCAGAGATCGAGCGGACAGCGTTGAGGCAGCGGCCATGAGAACGTTCTACGAAACCGACATCCGCCGGCGGGTCAAGGTCCTGTCGTTCATCCTGGCCGGCTGGGGGATCGTCGTCGCCGCGAGGCTCGTCCAGGTCCAGGTCTTCGGCCACGCCCGGGCCAAGGCGGCCGTGCTCAACCAGGCCCGGAGCCGGGTCAAGATCGAGCCCCGCCGCGGCAACATCCTCGACCGCAACGGCGAGATCCTGGCCTGCAGCCTTCCCGCCCCGTCGGTCGCCATCCGCCCGGTCGACAAAGAGACGCCGGCCCAGGAGCGCGACAAGGTCCTCAAGCTCAAGAAAGAGCTCGGCCTCTCGGAGAGCGAGGTCGCTTATGTGCTCGGCCGGCTGAGGGACGATGCCGGCTACACTTACGTGAAGAAAAAGATCCCCGAGGAGGTCGCGGCCCGGGTCATGGCCCTGAGGCTTCCGGGCGTCGAGCTCGAAGCGGGGACCCGCCGTCATTACCCCCATGGGACCCTGGCCTCCCACGTCCTCGGCGGGATGAGCCTCTCCGGCGAATCGCTGGCCGGCATCGAATCCCGCTGCGACGCCGTTCTCAAGGGCCAAGAGGGCGAGCAGATCAACTACCGGGTCCGGGGCGGCCGCGGCTATCAGACCCGGGTCCTCAAGCCGCCCGTCCCGGGAAAAGACGTCGTTCTGACGATCGACGCGACGATCCAGTACATCGTCGAAAAGGAGCTGGCCAAGGCCGTGGCCGGGCATCGGGCGAAATGGGGCACGGTCATCGTCATGGAGCCCCGTTCGGGCGAGATCCTGGCCATGGCCAGCTGGCCCGCCTACGACGTCAACGATTACCCGGGCCCGGACGAGGCCAGGATGAACCGGGCCATCGAGGCCGGCTACGAGCCCGGCTCGACGTTCAAGATCGTCGACCGCCGCCGCGGCCCGGGAGCGGGACCGCGTCGGCTTCTCGGAGCTCTTCGACTGCTCGGCCGGCTCCATCAGGGTCGGCGGGCACCACCATCACCGACCACGAGCGCGAGCAGCGTCCTGAGCTTCCCCCAGGTGCTCATCAAGTCGTCCAACGTCGGCACGGTCCTCTTCGCCCAGCGGCTCAGCATCGCGGAGTGCTTCGAGACGATCAAGGCCTTCGGTTTCGGGGCGAAGACCGGCATCGACCTCCCGGCCGAGGCCGCGGGCCTCGTCCGCCCGCCCGGCGGCGTGGAACAAGAAGAACTCCCTGCCCCACGTCGCCATCGGCTACGAGGTCACGGTCACGGCGATCCAGATCGCTCGATGGCCATGAACGTCTTCGCCACGGGCGGCCTGCTCGTCCGGCCCCGCCTGGTCAAGGGCGGCGGGGCGCCCGCGGAAGACGGCGACGGCGCCGCGCGCGTCATCAGCGAGAAGACCGCGGCCGATCTCGTCGAGCGCGTCTTCAGCCACGTCGTCGAGGAAGGCACGGGGAAGGAGAGCCGGCTCGACGGCTACGACATCGCCGGCAAGACGGGGACGGCCCAGAAGTGGGACCCGGTCTCGAGACGCTTACACGCGGACCTACACCGCCTCGTTCGTCGGCTTCACCCCGCTCGACCGGCCGCGCCTGTCCATGATCGTCGTCCTCGACGAGCCCAAGGACGGCTACTACGGCGGCCAGGCCTGCGCGCCCGTGTTCCGGGACATCGCCCGCCAGGTCCTGCGCTATCTCCGCGATCCCCCCGGAACGGCCCCTGCCGCCGAGGCCCTGACGGCCGAAGCTGAAGCGAGGGAGGACAGCCGTGAAGCTCAAGGACGTCCTCGCAGGGCATCCCGGTCGTCTCCCTCGGCGGCGCCGCGGTCGAGCGAGATCTCCGGCATCACCTACAATTCGAAGGCCGTCAGGCCGGGGTTCCTCTTCGCCGCCCTGCCCGGGGCGGCCCGCGACGGCATGGACTTCGTCGCCGAGGCGGCGGCGAACGGCGCCGCGGCCATCCTGTCCGCCTGGCCGAAGCCGCCGGCCGTGGACACGGCCTGGATCCAGGTCGCCGACGCCCGCGAGGCGCTGGCCCTGGCCGCGGCGAACTTCTACGGCCACCCGTCCGATCGGCATGAAGGTCGTCGGCGTCACCGGGACCAAGGGCAAGACGACGACGACCTACATCCTCGAGGAGATCCTGCGCGCGGCCGGCGCGTCGACCGGCCGTCATCGGGACGATCGAATACCGCCGCCCGGGCTGGACGATGGACGCGCCGCGGACGACGCCCGAGTCCTCCGACCTCCAGCGGCTGCTCCGGGACTGGTCGCGGACGCCGGCGTCACCCATTGCGTCATGGAGGTCTCCTCCCACGCCCTGGAGCAGAAGCGGGTCTGGGGCGTGAGCTTCGACGTGGCCGTCTTCACCAACCTCAGCGGCGAGCACCTCGATTACCACCCGATCGATGGAGGACTACTTCGAGGCCAAGAAGAAGCTCTTCTTCCTGAACCACAAGAAGAGCGCCGCCGTCGTCAACAGGGACGACCCCTGGGGCCAGAAGCTCGTCGCCGAGCTGCCCATGACGACCGTCACCTTCGGGCTCGAGCCCGCGGCCATCGTCCGGGCCCTGAAGTACGCTCCCTCCGAGAGCGGCATCGACACCCAGGTCTCCTATCCCGGCGGCGCAGATGCGGATCCAGTCCGCCGCTCGTCGGCCGGCACAATCTCTACAACCTCCTGGCCGCGATCGGCCGCCGCCCTGGCCCTCGGCATCGCGCCCGGCGGACATCGCCAAGGGCATCGCCGCCCTCAAGGGCGTGCCGGGGCGCTTCGAGCGGGTCCCGAACCGGCCGCGGCCTCCAGATCGTCGTCGACTACGCCCACACCGACAACGCCCTCGAACAGCCTGCTGATGACGGCCCGCGAGCTCAAGCCGCGCCGCGATCATCCTCGTCTTCGGCGCCGGCGGCGACCGCGACCGGGACAAGCGGGAGCGGATGGGCGCGTCGCGGCCCGGCTGGCCGACTGGACCGTCCTGACCTCGGACAATCCCCGCTCCGAGGACCCGGCCGGGATCATCGCCGACATCGAGAAGGGCTTCGCCAAGGAATCCGTCCGGACCTACGAGGTCGAGCCCGACCGCAAGAAGGCCATCGTCCGGGCCCTGGCCACGGCCAACAAGGGCGACTTCGTCCTCGTCGCCGGCAAGGGCCACGAGGATTACCAGATCTTCAAGGACCGGACCATTCATTTCAGCGACGTCGAAGTCATCGAAGAGACTCTCCGCGGGATGGAGGCCGCTCTGACCATGGCCGAGCTGAGGCTCGACGAGATCGCCCGGATCGACGGGGGGCACGGTCCTGCAGGGCTCCCCCACCCTCAGCTTCGGGAGCTACGGCATCGACTCCCGGCTGCGCCGCGCCGGGCGATCTCTTCTTCGCCGTCGTCCCGGGCGCCGGGACGGCCACGACTTCGTCGCCGACGCCGCGACGAACGGGGCGGCGGGCGCGATCGTGTCCAGGCCCGTCGCCGTCGGCGATCCGTCCTTCGCCCTCGTCCAGGTCCGGGACGTCGTGGCCGCCCTCCAGGCCCTGGCCCACGACGTCCTCGTCCGGCCGGCCGGCCAGGGTCGTCGGCATCACGGGCAGCGTCGGCAAGACGACGACCAAGGAGTTCACCGCCGCGCTCCTCGCCGCCGCGCTTCCGCGTCCTCAAGTCCGAAGGGAATTTCAACAACTATCTCGGCCTGGCCCTGACGCTCCTCCGGCTCGAGCGCGGACGACGAGCTCGCCGTCCTCGAGATGGGCATGAGCGCGCCCGGCGAGATCCGGGCCCTCACCCGCGATCGCCCCGCCCGACGTCGCCGTGATCACCAACGTCAGCCCCGTCCACCTCGAGTTCTTCGCCGGCCTGGAGGAGATCGCCCGGGCCAAGAAGGAGATCCTCGACGGGGCGAAGCCGGGCGCGACGGCCGTCCTCAACGGCGACGATCCGCTGGTCATGGACGTCGCGGCGGGCTTCCCCGGCCGGAAGATCCCTTCGGCCGCGGCCCGGCCTGCGACGTCCGGGCCGAAGCGCTCGCGCCGAAGGGCTACGCCGGCTTCGAGTTCGACCTGCGCTACGGGCGGGAATCCGGCCGGGTCGCCCTCCCTTCCGTCAACGAGGCCGCGGTGGCGAACCTCCTGGCCGCGGCGGCGGTCGGCCTCTGCCCTCGGCCTGGCCTTCGACGAGATCCGCCCGCGCGATCCGCGGCCTTGCGGCCTCCGCGATGCGGGGCGCCGTCGTCGAAGCGGGCCGGGGCATCCGCGTCTTCGACGATTCCTACAATTCGAATCCCCGGGCCCTCGACACGGCCCTGACGAGCCTGGCCGCCCTGCCGGCCGCGCGCAAGGTCGCCGTCCTCGCCGACATGCTCGAGCTCGGCCCGGACGGCAGAGGCACTTCCACCGCCGGGCCGGCGAGACCGTGGCCAAGCGCCGGCTGGGACGTCCTCGTCACCGTCGGGCCGCTCGCCGGCGCGCATCGCCGCGGGCGCCGCGGCGGCGGGAATGAGCGCCGCCGCCATCCATCGCTTCGCCGACTCCGGGGCCGCGGCGGCCGTCATCGCCGACATCGTCCGGGACGGCGACCTCGTGCTGGTCAAGGGCTCGCGCGGCATGAAGACCGAGATCGTCGTCGAGGCGCTCAGCGCCCGAGGAAAGGAGTAGGCCGTGCTGTACTGGCTGCTCGTTCCCCTCAGCAGCGAATACTTCTTCTTCTTCAACGTCTTCCGCTACATCACGGTCCGCACGGCCGCGGCCGGCATCACGGCCCTCCTCCTGAGCTTCCTCTTCGGCCCCGGCTCATCCGGCTCCTCGAGCGGCGCCAGATCGGCCAGGAGATCCGGACCGACGGGCCCCAAGTCCCATTTCGCCAAGAAGGGGACGCCGTCCATGGGCGGCCTCCTGATCATCCTCTGCACGCATCGTCCCGACGCTCCTCTGGGGCAACCTGGCCAACATCTACGTCTGGGTCGCCATGCGCGTCGATGGTCTTCTTCGGCCTGGTCGGCCTCGTCGACGACGTCCTCAAGGTCCGCAGGAAACAGTCCCTCGGCCTTCGGCCCGGCCAGAAGATCGTCCTGCAGGTCGGCCTGGCGACGGCCTGGTCGGCCTCGTCTTCATCTGGATGGGCTCGCGCGGCGAGTTCAGCCTGAGTCCTCGACTTCCCCTTCTTCAAGAAGTGGCTCCCCGTACCTGGGCTGGTTCTACCTGCCCTGGATCGTCTTCATCCTGGTCGGCTCCTCCAACGCCGTCAACCTGGCCGACGGCCTCGACGGCCTGGCCATCGGCCTGACCCTCATCAGCGCCACGGCCCTGACCGCCCTGACCTACGTCGCCGGCCACGCCCTCTGGTCCGAGTACCTCAGCATCGCCCGCGTGCCCCAGGCCGCCGAGCTGACCGTCTTCGTCGGGGCCTTCGCCGGGGCCTGCCTCGGCTTCCTCTGGTTCAACTGCCACCCGGCCCAGGTCTTCATGGGCGACGTCGGCGCCCTCTCGCTCGGCGGGACCATGGCCGTCATCGCCCTGCTCATCAAGCAGGAGTTCCTGCTCTTCACCGTGGCCGGCGTCTTCATCCTGGAGGCGCTCTCGGTCCTCCTCCAGGTCTCCTACTTCAAGCTGAGCGGGGGCAAGCGCATCTTCAAGATGGCCCCGCTCCACCACCATTTCGAGCTCTCCGGCTGGCCGGAGGAGCAGGTGGTCATCCGCTTCTGGATCCTGGGCATCATCTTCGCCCTCTTCAGCCTGTCGACCCTGAAATTGAGATAGACATGGAACTCCGGGATAAGAACGTCCTCGTCGTCGGCTTCGACCGGACCGGCGAGGCCCTCTGCCGCTTCCTGCTCGGCCGCGGCGCGCGCGTCCGGGTCAGCGACAAGAAGCCGGCCGAGGCGTTCGGACCGAGGCTCCGGGCGTTCGCGGAGCGCGGCGTCGTCTTCGAGACCGGAGGCCACCGGCCGGAGTCGTTCCTCGCGGCCGACCTCATCGTCCCCAGCCCGGGCGTCCCGCCCCTCGCCGAGATCCGGGCCGCCCGCGACAAGGGCGTCCCCGTCCTCTCCGAGATCGAGCTGGCCTACCTCTTCCTCCGGGGCCGGATCGTCGGCATCACCGGCTCGAACGGCAAGTCGACGACGACGACCCTCGTCCACAGGATCCTCAAGGACGCCGGGCTCCGGGCCCGTCTCGCCGGGAACATCGGGACGCCGCTCATCTCCTTCGTCGACCGGAGCCGCGACGACGACATCTACGTCACCGAGATCTCGAGCTTCCAGCTCGAATACACCGAGCGCTTCACGCCGGCCGTCGCCGCCCTCCTCAACGTCTCCGAGAACCACCTCGACTGGCACGGGTCGTTCGAGAGCTATTTCGCGGCCAAGAAGAAGCTCGTCCTCCGGCAGGGGCCCGAGGGCCTGGCCGTGCTCAACCGCGACGACGCCCGGGTCTGGGGCCTGCGCGCCGAAGCCGCCGCCCGGGTCTACGGCTTCAGCCGCAAGCGCCGTCCCGCGCGGGGCGCCTTCCTCGACGACGGCTGGATCGTCGTCCGCGGCGACGGCGCGCCCGAGAGGATCGTCCCGGTCTCGCGGATATCCCTCCCCGGCGCCCACAACCTGGAGAACGTCCTGGCCGCCGCCCTCATCGGCCGCCTCATGGGCGTCCCGGCCCGGCCTCGATGCGCCGGACGATCCAGGCCTTCCGCGGCCTCGAGCACCGGCTCGAGGACGTCCTGACGCGTCGGCGGCGTCCGCTTCGTCAACGACTCCAAGGCCACGACGGTCGACGCGACGCTCAAGGCCCTGGCCAGCTTCGACCGTCCCATCGTCCTCATCCTCGGCGGCGCGGCAAGGGCGGCGACTTCTCGCCCCTGCGCGCCCGAGGTCAAGAAGCGGGTCGCGGTCGGTCGTCCTCGTCGGCGAGGCCGCCGACAAGATCGAGACGGCCCTCGGCGGGGTCGTGCCCGTCGCCCGGGCCGCGACCTATCGCGAGGTCGTCCGGACGGCCTTCGGGCTGGCCTGCCGCGGCGACGTCGTCCTCCTGGCCCCGGCCTGCACGAGCTGGGACATGTTCAAGGACTTCGAGGAGCGCGGCCGGACCTTCAAGCGGGAGGTCCGCCTCCTCGCCGCGGCCCTGCGGAAGAAGGGGTCCCGCCGATGAGCGTCCGCCGGCGGTTCGGGTTCGACATGCCGCTGCTCGCGGTGACCGTCATCCTCGTCGTCATCGGCATCTTCTTCGTCTTCAGCTCGTCGGGCTTCATGGCCCGCGAGAAATACAACCAGACGTTCCACTTCATGATCCAGCAGGTCCTCGGCGCCGTCGCCGGGCTCGGCCCTGCTCGGCCTTCCTCGTCTCGGTCAAGAAGTCCTTCTTCCTCCAGCCGGCTTTCGTCTACGGGCTCCTCGGCCTGACGCTCTTCCTGCTCGCTCCTCTGCCTGGCCATGCCGAGCGTCGCCCGGACGAACCGCTGGATCGTCCTGCCTCGGCCTGCGCTTCCAGCCGTCCGAGCTGGCCAAGATCAGCCTCATCCTCTTCCTGGCGACCTACGCCGAGGCCAAGAAGGACACCATCAACGAGCTCCGAAGACCCTGGCCCTTCCCCTGGCCGTCCTCGGCGCCGCCGTCGTCCTCGTCCTCCTCGAGCCCGATTTCGGGACGGCCGTCCTGCTGGCCGGCCTGGCGGCGATGATCCTCTTCCTCGGCGGGGTCAAGCTCCGCTACCTCGCCGCGGCCGGCCTGCTCGCGGCCGCCCTGTTCGGGGTCTATCTCTTCCAGGCCGACTACCGCGTCGAGCGGATCCAGGGCTTCTTCTCCGCGGAGAAGGACCTCCTCGGCAGCGGCTACCAGGTCGATCAATCCAAGCTGGCCCTGGGCTCGGGCGGGCTCGTCGGGGCCGGCCTCGGCCAGTCCACGCAGAAGCTCAACTTCCTGCCGTTCGCCCACACCGATTTCATCTTCGCCATCCTGGGCGAGGAAACGGGCCTCGTCGGGACCCTGTTCACCCTCGGCCTGTATCTCTTCTTCCTCTGGCGGGGCCTGAAGATCGCGCTGACGGCGCCCACGCCCACCTTCAAGATGATCGCCGCGGGCATCACGCTGGCCATCGTCGCCCAGGCCCTCATGAACATGTCGATCGTCCTCGGATTGGGACCGGCCAAGGGCACCCCTCTCCCCCTCCTCTCCTACGGCCGGTCCTCCCTCATCTGCACGCTGGCCGCGATCGGCCTCCTGCTCCACATCAGCCAGAAACGGGGAGACACCGGCGGGACGGTGCGGATATGAGGAAGCCCCGGGTCATCATCAGCGGCGGCGGGACCGGGGGCCATCTCTACCCCGCCCTCGTCGTGGGGCGGAAGCTCCTGGCCCTGGCGCCGGAGACCGCGCTGACCTACGTCGGGACGCGGCGCGAGGTCGAAGGCCGGATCATGGCCGAGCACGGCGTGCGCTTCATCCCCATGCGGATCGAGGGCCTCAAGGGCCGCGGCCTCAAGAGCCTGCGGGGATTCGTCCTCCTGCCGCTCGCCTTCGCCCACTCGCTCCTCGATCCTGGTCCGCGTCCGGCCGGCCCTGGTCGTCGGCGTCGGCGGCTACAGCTCGGGGCCGATCGTGCTGCTCGCCTCGTGGCTCCGCATCCCGACCGTCATCCTCGAGCAGAACGCCCGGCCCGGGTTCACCAACCGCCTGCTCCGGCGGGCCGTGCGCCAGGCCGTCGTGGCCTTCCCCTCGACCCTGCCGGCCTTCAAGGGCAAGGGCGTCGTCCTCGGCAACCCCGTCCGCGAGGAGTTCTACGCCCTGCCCGCGAAGAAGCGCGGCCCGACGCTCGACGTCCTCGTCTTCGGCGGCAGCCAGGGCTCGCACGTCCTCAACACGCGCGTCGCGGAGGCCCTGCCGCTCCTGGCCGCCGCCAAGGACCGCCTGCGACTGACGCCATCAGACGGGCCCGGCCGACCTCGAGACGGTCACCGCCGCCTACCGGGCGAACGGCTTCGACCGGGCCGAGGTGGCCGCCTATTTTCCCGGCATGGCCGCCTATTTCGGCCGGGCCGACCTCGTCGTCTGCCGGGCCGGGGCCACGACCCTGGCCGAGCTCATCGCCGCCCGCAAGGCCTCGATCCTCGTCCCCTTCGCCGGGGCCGCCGAGGACCACCAGACCGCCAACGCCCGCGAGCTCGCCTCGGTCGGCGGGGCCGTCGTCATCCCCGAGGCCGAAGCCACGGCCGCGACGCTGGCCGCCCGCATCCTCCGCTTTCTCGACCATCCCGAAGAGCTCGACGCGATGGAACGGAACGTCGGCCGGCTCCAGGCCGAGGACCCGGCCGGCCGCATCGCCGCCCTCTGCCTGTCCCTGATGAAGCATTCTCCCAAGGAGATCCCCGCTTGACCAAGAAAGGCTATCGCAAGCTCAACCACATCCACATGGTCGGCATCGGCGGCACGGGCATGAACGGCATCGCCGAGGTCCTCCTCAACCTCGGCTACAAGGTCTCCGGCTCCGACCTCCAGGAGAACGACGCCACCCGCCGCCTCGAGCGCCTCGGGGCCGACATCGCCATCGGCCACCGGGCCGAGAACCTCAAGAACGCCGACGTCGTCGTCATCTCGTCGGCCGTCCGCGAGGACAACGTCGAGGTCGAGAAGGCCCGGGCCAGCCTCGATCCCGGTCATCCCCCGGGCCGAGATGCTGGCCGAGCTGATGCGGATGAAGTACGGCATCGCCGTGGCCGGCTCGCACGGCAAGACGACGACGACCTCGATGACCGCCCTCGTCCTCGAGGCCGGCGGCTTCGACCCGACGATCATCGTCGGCGGCCGGCTGAACACGATCGGGGCCAACGCCAAGCTCGGCGCCGGCGACTTCATCGTCGCCGAGGCCGACGAGAGCGACCGCTCCTTCCTCTACCTCTCGCCGTTCATCGCCGTCCTGACCAACATCGACGAGGAGCACCTCGACCAGTACCAGGGCGTCGACGACCTCAAGACGACCTTCATCAACTTCGCCAACAAGGTCCCCTTCTACTGCCCGGTCATCCTCTGCCTCGACGATCCCAATCTCCAGAGCATCATCCCGCAGATCGAGCGGCGGGTCATCACCTACGGCTTCTCGGCCCAGTCCGACCTGACCGCCCGGGACTTCGCCTTCGACGAGTTCCGGAGCGCCTCGGTCCGTGCTGCCCAAGGGCAAGACGCTCGGCGCGCTGAAGCTCCAGGTCCCGGGGATGCACAACATCCTCAACGCCATGGCCGCGGCCGCCGTCGGCCTCGACCTCGACATCGCGCCGCGGACGATCCTCGAGGCGCTCGAGAGCTACACCGGGACGGGCCGCCGCTTCGAGCTGCGCAAGGTCGTCGACGACATCATGGTCGTCGAGGACTACGCCCACCACCCGACCGAGATCAAGGCCACGCTCGAGGCGGCCAAGCGCGGCTGGCCGCGCCGCGTCGTGGCCGTCTTCCAGCCCCACCGCTACACCCGCCTGTCGAAGCTCATGACCGCCTTCGCGACCGCCTTCAACCAGGCCGACGTGCTCGTCCTGACGGAGATCTACCCGGCCGGCGAGGACCCCATCCCCGGCGTCACCGGGCGGGCCCTTTACGAGGAGGTCCGCCAGTTCGGCCACAAGCAGGTCCACTTCGAGCCCGACCTGAAGAGAGATCGGGGCCCTTCTCGAGACGATCCTCGTCCCCGGCGACATGGTCCTCGTCCTCGGGGCCGGGAACATCAACAGGACCATCCCGGACATCATCGCCCATCTGGAGGCGAAAGGCTGACATGGCGACCGCCATCGGCGAGCTCGGGCGGGAGAGGAAACGGCCCCTCTTCGCCCGCCGCCCGTTCCTCAGGCAGGACGGGAAGGCCCTGGCCGTCCGGAAGCACAGGCGCCACCGGGCCCTCCGGGTCCGCCATATCGTCCTCCTGCTCGCGCTCCAGGCGGCCTTCTTCCTGGCCTTCCGCGAAGCCTATCTCTTCCTCATCACCTGGGACGAGCTGGCCATCCGCAAGGTCACGGTCGTCTGCGCCAAAGACAACCTCCGCCGGACGCTCGAGAGCTACTTCGCCGTGCCGCGCCTCGGCAACATCCTCCTCTGCGACCTCGAGGCCGTCCGGGCCCAGGTCCGCGGGCCTGGCCTGGGTCAAGGACGCCAGCGTCCAGAAGGTCTTCCCCTCGGGCCTGCGCATCACGGTCGTCGAGCGCGCCCCCTTCGCCCTGCTCGAGCGGGACGGCCTCCAGCTCGCCGACGAGGAGGGGCATCCCCTCGAGCCGGTCTATTCCCCCGAGGAGTACGGGCTGCCCGGTCATCTCCGACGAGACGGGCTTCGCCTCCGGCTTCGCCGACAAGTGGCAGGCCGCCAGCCGCTGCCTCTCGAGCCTGCCCCCGGCCGAAAAGGACCGCCTCCTCGAGATCCGCACGAGCGACTACGGGACGCTCGAGCTCGTCTTCAAGGACGATCCCGTGAGGATCGTCGTGAGCGCGGCCGCGGGCGGCGGCGGAGCTGGCCGCCTTCCGGAGCCGGCGGGCGGACTGGGAGGGCCGGTTCGGGCCCCTCGCGCTCGTCGACATGAGCTACGACAGCCGGGTCTACCTGAGGCCCGCGGAGCCGGCGGAGGACGACCTCCCCGAACCAGACAAAGGAGACTGAGCCATGCCCAAGAACAGCTACATCGTCGGCTTCGACATCGGGACGCGCAAGGTCGTGGCCATCATCGGCGAGGTCACCGAGGAGCGCAAGATCGAGATCATCGGCATCGGCACGGCCGATTCGCACGGCCTGCGCAAGGGCGTCGTCGTCAACCTCGACGCCACGACCACGGCCATCAAGAAGGCCCAGGAAGAGGCCGAGCTCATGGCCGGCGTCGAGATCGACTCGGCCTTCTTCGGCATCTCCGGGGCCCACATCAAGAGCTTCAACAGCCGCGGCGTCGTGGCCGTCTCGGGCAAGAACCGGGAGATCACGCCGCGAGGACATCCGCCGCGTCGTCGACCAGTCCAAGGCCATCCCCATCCCGCCGGACCGGGACATCATCCACGTCATCCCCCAGGAGTTCATCGTCGACGACCAGGACGGCATCAAGGACCCGGTCGGCATGAGCGGCATCAAGCTCGAGGTCAACGTCCACATCGTCACCGGCCGCCCTGACCTCGCTCCAGAACCTCAGGAGCTGCGTCGAGCGGGCCGGGATCGGCATCGAGGAGATCGTCCTCAACCAGATCGCCACGGCCCAGGCCGTCCTGACCCAGGACGAGCGCGAGCTCGGCGTCGGGCATGATCGACATCGGCGCCGGGCACGACCGAGGTGGCCATCTACGAGCGCGGCAGCCTCTGGTACACCTCGACCATCCCCATCGGCGGCGACAACTTCACCAACGACATCGCCGTCGGCCTGCGGACGCCCATCCCCGAGGCCGAGCGGATCAAGAAGAAGTTCGGCTGCATCGCCGGCCCGCCGGCCGAGGAGCAGGAGACGATCGAGGTGCCCTCGGTCGGCAAGGGCCGCAAGCCCCGGGTCCTGTCGCGCCAGCTCCTGGCCGACATCATCCAGCCGCGGGCCGAGGAGATCTTCCGGCTGGTCGACTCCGACATCAAGCGCATGGGCTACGACAAATCGCTGAACTCGGGCATCGTCCTGACCGGCGGCACGGCCCTCCTCGAGGGTCTCGAGGAGGTGGCCGAGGAGATCTTCGACCTGCCGGTCCGGCGCGGCGATCCGGGCGGCGTCGGCGGCCTCGTCGACCGCGTCTCGACGCCCGACTTCTCCACGGCCGTGGGGCTCATCCTCTACGGCTTCGGCATCTGGCAGGACCGCGGTCTCGCCAAGGACCGGAAGAAGGGCGCCGTCGCGCCGGTTCAAAGACTGGTTCAAGGAAGGATAAGGAGGACATCATGAGCGACGAATTCCAGCCGGCTGAAATTCCACCTGGTCGAGGACGCGCTCGGGGCCAAGATCAAGGTCATCGGCCTCGGCGGAGGCGGCGGCAACGCCGTCAACCGGATGATCGAGCACGGGATCGAGGGCGTCGAGTTCATCGCCGTCAACACCGACCTCCAGGCCCTCAACGGCAACCGGGCCCCGACCAAGATCCAGATCGGCCACGCAGCTGACCAAGGGGCTCGGCTCGGGCGGCCGGCCCGAGACCGGGCAAGCAGGCGGCCATGGAGGACACCGAGCGGCTGCTCGAGATCCTCGAGGGCGCGGACATGGTCTTCCTGACGACGGGCCTCGGCGGCGGCACGGGCACGGGCGCGACGCCGATCATCGCCAACCTCGCCGCCGAGCTCGACATCCTGGTCATCGCCATCGTGCACCCTGCCCTTCGAGTTCGAAGGGCGGGTCCGGGCCAGGCAGGCCGAAGAGGGGCTCAAGGAGCTCAAGATCGGCCGTGGACACGGTCATCGCCATCCCCAACGAGCGGCTCCTCCAGACGGTCAACCTCAGACACCTCGGTCCAGGACGCCTTCCGGCTGGCCGACGACATCCTGCGCCAGGCCGTCCAGGGCATCTCCGACCTCATCACCAAGCCCGGGCTCATCAACCTGGACTTCGCCGACGTCAAGTCGGTCATGAAGGGCATGGGCATGGCCTTCATGGGCACGGGCCTGGCCACGGGCGAGAACCGGGCCCTCGAGGCGGCCGAACAAGGCCATCTCGCTCGCCGCTCCTCATCGACACCTCGATCGAGGGCGCCCACGGCGTCCTCATCAACATCACCGGCGGCAAGACGATGACCCTCCACGAGGTCTCCAAGGCCTCCCAGCTCATCCACAGCTGGCCGACCCCGACGCCAACATCATCTTCGGCACGGTCATCGACGAGAGCATGAAGGACACGGTCAAGGTCACGGTCATCGCCACCGGCTTCGACCAGCCCGTGGAGAAAGGCCGGCGGCCTCGCCGGCCCCGGCCCCGGCCGCGGCCGACGAATCCGTCCGCGGCCCGGCCCGCGGAAGACCCCGGCCTCCCTTCCCGGTCCCGCCAGCAGACGCCGCCCTATCTCTTCGAGGGCCGGGGCGCGCGGCGCGCCGGCCTGGGACGCCGTCGAGCCTCGATGCAGCGACAAGCAGTGGGAGTCCTACGAGACGCCCTCGTTCATCCGCCGGACGAAGCACTCGACGCTGAGAAAGATCGCCCCATGATATCAGCTGATCTCGTCGTCGCCGGCTGCCGCGAGCTCGTGACCTGCGCCGGGCCCCTGCCCAAGCGCGGCCAGGACTTGCGGCAGATCGGCCTCGTCGAGAACGGCTGGGTCGCCTCGTCCGAGCGGCGTCATCGTCTTCGCCGGGACCGAGGACGATTTCCGGCCGCAGGTCGACGCCCGCGCCTGGAGCGGTCACGGTCGACGCCCGGGGCCTGGTCGGCCTGCCCGGGTTCGTCGACGCCCACACCCATCTGCCCTTCGCCGGGGACCGGGCCAGGGAATTCGGCCTGCGGCTCCAGGGCTGGACCTACCAGCAGCTGGCCGAGCGGGGCATGGGCATCCAGACGACGGTCAAGGCGACGCGGGCGGCCAGCCTCGACGACCTCGTCGGGCCTGTCGCTCCAGCGCCTCGACCGCATGCTCCTCACCGGCACGACGACCGTCGAGGCCAAGAGCGGCTACGGCCTCAACCTCGAGGACGAGGTCAAGCAGCTCGAGGCCCTGCGCGACGCCGCCGCCCTCCATCCCGTCGACGTCGTCCCGACCTTCATGGGCGCCCACGAGGTCCCGCCCGAGTATCGCGACAAGCGCGAGGACTACGTCCGCCTCCTCATCGACTTCGATCATCCCGGAGGTCGCGCGGCGCGGCCTGGCCGAGTTCTTCGACGTCTTCTGCGAAGCCCGGCGTCTTCTCGATCGAGGAGACGCGGCGGCTCGTCGAGGCGGCCCAGGCCGCCGGCTTCAAGATCAAGATCCACGCCGACGAGTTCGTCTCCCAGGGCGGCGGCCGAGCTGGCCGCCGAGGTCGGAGCCGTCTCGGCCGAACACCTCATCGCCGTCTCCGACGAGGGCATCGCCGGCCTCGGAGCGAGCGCGACGGCGGCCATCCTCCTGCCGGGCGTGTCGTTCTTCCTGATGATGGACAAGCGGGCCCCGGCCCGGCGCCTCATCGACGCCGGGGCGGCCGTCGCCCTGGCCTCGGACTTCAATCCGGGGAGCTCCCACCTCAGCTCGATGCCCTTCGTCCTCCAGCTCGGGGTCTTCACGCTGGGGATGACCGTCGAGGAGGCCATCAACGCCTGCACCGCCAACGCGGCCTACGCGATCGGGCGGCACGGCACGGTCGGCAGTCTCGAAGCCGGGGAAGAAGATGGACCTTCTCCTCTGCGACGTCCGGGACCATGTGTCTCTGGCCTACGAGGCCGGGCGCAACCCGGTCCGGACGGTGATCAAGAACGGCCAGGTCGTCGTCGAGGACGGCCGCAGGGTCGGCCCGCGCTGATGTCCCCCCGCTTCAGTCCCCGCTTCTACGTCCTCCGCCTCGCCTGGCTCGGCCGGCGGGCCGCCTATTCGACCGCTGGCGCTCAATCCCCGCCCGGCTCGAGGGCGAGCTTCAAGAGGCCGGTGGCCGCGTCCTTCGTCCTTCCGATATCGTCCCTGAACCGGGTCAGGGTGATCTCGCAGGTCACCGAGACGACCGCCTCCTTCAAATGCCCGCCCTTGACGGCGAAGGTGTTGTCGCCGAGAGCGATGTGGGCGTGGATGAAGGGCTTGCCGTCGACGGTCGGTGATGTTGCCGTAGAGGGAGACGATCTCGTAGGGGCCGGACAGCTGGACCCAGGCGTATTCGTTCGATCCGGGATCGAAGTGGCCGATCTCGGCCTCGCCGACGGCGCCCAGGCCGTTGAAGAAGCCGCCGCCGATCGCGTCCCGCTCGCAGAGCGCCTTCAGCGTCTCGACGATCTTCTCCCCCGCGTCGAGCCGGACGACGTAGGTCGGGCCGAGGACGAAATATTTCATGCGACCTCCCGAGGGACCGCCCCCGGGCTCTCTGCAGCTCAGGCCTTCGGCGACGCCTTGTCGAGCTTTCCCTTCCAATAGAGATAGGCGGGGATGCCCAGGCAGATGATGAGCAGGCCGAACATGGCGTTCCGGAAGGAGCTCAGGAGCGAGCCCACGGCGACATAGACCGCCGCCAGGACGAAGATGATCGGCGTCACCGGGTAACCCCAGGTCTTATAGGGCCGTTCGAGGTCGGGCCGTTTCTTGCGCAGGACGATGACCGCGGCCACGGTCATGCCGAAGAAGATCCATTCGCCGAAGATGACGTAGGTGAAGAGCTGCTTGAACGTCCCGGTCAGGGTCAGCAGGATGCTCCAGACGGTGATGGCCACGATGGCGACGTGGGGCGTCAGGAACTTGGGATGGCACTCGGCGATCTTCCTGAAGAACATGCCGTCGCGGGCCATGGCGAAGTAGACCCGCGGCGAGGTCAGCATGTTCTGGTTGGCCGCGCCGAGGATGGAGAAGAGGATGAGGACGGTGATGATCGAGGCCAGGACCGGGCCGCCGATGACCTGCATGACGTCGAGGGCCACCCGGCCTTCGGAGGCCGCGATCTTGCCGACGGGCATGATATAGAGGTAGGCCAGATTGGCCAGGACGTACAGGACGATGACGGAGATCGTGCCGATGAGGATGCCCAGGGGCAGGTTCTTCTTCGGGTTCTTGACCTCGCCGGCGCTGTAGGTCGCGGCCTCCCAGCCCTTGTAGGCCCAGAGGGACGCGACCAGGCCGACGCCGAAGGCCCCGAGCAGAGGCAGGTTGAAGGGGCCGGAGCTGGGCTCGACGAAGTTGCGGACGGCGCCCTGGCCTTTGGTGAAGAAGAAGACGCCGATGACGATGATGCCGATGGCGCCCGTCTTGAGGTAGGTCGTCCAGTTCTGGAGCCGTGAGCCCCAGCGGAGGCCGATGTAGTTGACGGCGCCGAGGAAGGCGACGAAGCCGGCCGCGATGAGCTTCTTCACGAGCGGGCTCATCTCGACGAAGCGGGGCAGGATGTTGTGGGAGAAGGCCACGGCCAGCGTCGCGATCGAGCCCGAGTCGATGACCAGGAAGAGGGTCCAGCCGAAGAGGAAGGACAGGAGCGGGCCGTAGGCCTCCCGGAGGTAGATGTAGATGCCGCCGGCCTCGGGCATGGCCGCGCCGAGCTCGGCGAAGGCCACGGCGCCGAAGAAGCTGAACATGCCGCCGATGACCCAGACCGCGAGCATCAGGAGCGGCGCGGGCACGGCCGCGGCGATCTCGGACGGGGACAGGAAGATGCCCGAGCCGACGACGCCGCCGATGACGATCATGACGACGTCCCAAAGGCTCAGAATGCGCGGCAGCGCGATCTTGGTCTTGTCGACGACGGGGCAGGCGGGAGCGATCTCTGGCATGCAGTTCATCTCCTTCCGGAGCGGCAAGGTCATTGCCGGGGAATTCTAACAGGAGCCGGGAAAAAGCGCAATCGCCGCGGGGCCTATCTGAGCCTGTCCATCATCCGGTATTGGACCGCCTCTGAGACGTGGGGCGTGGCGATGCCCTCGCTCCCCTCGAGGTCGGCGATCGTCCGGGCGACCTTGAGGACCCGGTCATAGCCCCGGGCGCTGAAGCCGAGCTTGGTCACGGCCATCTCCAGGAGCTTCTCGGCCTCGTCCGGGAGGCGGCAGAACTCCTTGACCTCCTTCGGGCCCATCTGGGCGTTGGCGAAGATGCGGCGGCCGGCGAAGCGCGCGGTCTGCCGGTCCCGCGCCCGGGTCACGCGGGCCCGGATGGACGCCGAGCTTTCGGCCGGCGTCCGCGAGACGATGTCGCGGAACTTGACCTCGGGGACCTCGAGCTGGATGTCGATGCGGTCGAGGAGCGGCCCGGAGATCTTCGAATAGTAGCGGGCCTTCTCGCTCTCGGTGCAGTCGACCTCCTTGCCGAGCAGGCCGCGGCGGACGTCGGCGCAGGGGTTCATGGCCGCGACCAGCATGAAGGCGGCGGGGAAGGTGACGGAGTAGCCCGAGCGGGCCACCGTGACCCGGCCGTCCTCGACCGGCTGGCGCAGGTCCTCGAGGACGCGGCGCTTGAACTCGGGGAGCTCGTCGAGGAAGAGCAGGCCGTGGTGGGCCAGGCTGACCTCGCCCGGCTTGGGAACGATGCCGCCGCCGATGAGACCGGCGTCGGAGACGGTGTGATGGGGCGCCCGGAAAGGCCGCGTCCCGATCGTGCCCGAGCCCGCCAGAAGCCCGGCCGCGCTGTAGACGCGCGTCACCTCGAGCATCTCGTCGTAGGACATGTCCGGGAGGATGGACGGCAGCCGCCGGGCCAGCATGGTCTTCCCCGCCCCGGGCGGCCCGACGAGAAGGACGTTGTGGGCGCCGGCCGCGGCCACTTCGAGCGCCCTCTTCGACGTGCTGCTGGCCCTTGACGTCCTCGAAGTCGACCGCGTAGGCGGCCGAGGCGACGAGCTCCCGCTCCTCGAAGCGGCACGGCGCCGACTTCCGCCGGCTCGCGGAGCAGGCGGACGACGCGGACGATGTCGTCGAGCGCGTAGACCTCGAGCTCGCGGACGAGGGCCGCCTCGCGGGCGTTGGCCCCGGGCACGACGATGCCGCGGAAGCCGGCCCGCTGGGCCATCAGGGCGATGGGCAGGGCGCCGCGCACGGGCTTGAGCCGGCCGTCGAGGGCCAGCTCGCCGACGAAGAGGAGATCCCGCAGGCGCGCCGCCGGCACGACCTCGAGGAAGGCCAGGAACCCGAGGGCGATGGGCAGGTCGAAGGCCGAGCCTTCTTTCCGCCTGTCGGCCGGGGCCAGGTTGATGGTGATGCGCTTGGACTCGAGGTCGTAGCCGCAGTTCTTGAGGGCGGCCCGGACCCGCTCCTTGCTCTCCCGGACGGCGGCGTCGGGCAGGCCCACGGTGACGAAGGTCGGGAAGCCGGCGCAGATGTCGACCTCGACCTCGACGGGATAGGCCTCGATCCCGTGGAGCGCGGCGCTCGTGATCTTGAACAGCATGGGGCCCGATAGATGAGACGAACGGGCGGGCGGATCTCTCTCAGCGGACGGAGGTCTATTTGCCGACGTATTCCTTGGACAGCTTCTCGAGCTCGTCCTCGATCTCCTTGCGGGACTTGACCACGACCCGGGTCGTGTGGCCGGTCGGCTGACGCGCGGGTTCCGGCCCATTGCCCTTGTTCGGCGTCCTCGGGCGGGCGCGGGAAGCGGGGCCGCGTCGGGCTCGGAACGGGGCCTGGCGCCGAAGAGCCTGTCCCGGACGATCGGGCACGGTCAGCTTGGAGATCTCGCGCAGGGTCTCGAAGACGCCGACGCCGTTGACGGCCACGGCCTCGACCCAGGGCACGCGGCGGGGGTTGAGGAGGTTGTTGAAGGTCTCGACCGGGATGAGGTAGTTGAGGTCCCTCTTGTTGTACTGGAAGACGAGCGGGATCTTCAGCAGGTCGATGTCGTTCTGGAGGCAGTTGCGCCGCAGCCCGTCGAAGCTCTCGAGGTTGGCGTCGAGGAGCGGGATCTGGGAGTCGGCGACGAAGACGATGCCGTCCGCGCCGCGCAGGACGCTCTTGCGGGAGGCCTCGTAGAAGACCTGGCCCGGGGCGGACATCAGCTGGAAGTGGACCTTGAAATCGCCGATCATGCCGGCCCGGATGGGCAGGAGGTCGAAGAAGTAGGTCCGGTCGGTCTCGGTCTCGAGGCAGACGAGCTCGCCCCGCGAGGCGCTGTCGAGCTTATAATAGATGTAGCGGAGGTTGGTCGTCTTGCCGCTCAGGCCGGGACCGTAGTAGACGATCTTGATGGCGATCGATTTCGTGGCGTAGTTAATGAACGGCATGCGAATTTCAGCCCATCGGATTCATCATTCACTAACACAATAAGGGCTTCGAAGTCAACGAACTTCGGGGCTCCGGGGAGGGCCCCTCCGGCGCCCGGGCTGTGCTAGAATAGGCCCGAAGGCCGGGAAAGGACGTCCCATGAAAGACATCCGCAAGAGGATCCGCATCGCCGTGATCGGCGGCAGCCGGCCCGGCCGGCAGGCCGCGGATCACGCTTTCGAGGTCGGCCGGCTCATCGCCCGGTCGGGCGCCGTCGTCGTCTGCGGCGGCCTCGGCGGGGTCATGGAAGCGGCCTGCCGCGGCGCCCGCGAGGAGGGCGGCCTGGTCGTCGGCATCCTGCCGGGCGGCTCCCCCGCCGACGCCAATCCCTGGGTCGACATCCCCATCGCCACCGGCCTCGGCTACACGCGCAACGCGCTCGTCGTCATGAACGCCGACGCCGTCATCGCCGTGGACGGCGAGTACGGCACGCTCTCGGAGATCGCCTACGGCAAGATCCACGGCAAGAAGGTCGTCGGCCTCGGCACCTGGGAGGTCAAGGGCATCGTCGCGGCGACGACGCCGGAAGAGGCCGTCCGGGCCGGCCCTCGAGGGGCTGGCCGGGTGAGATGAAGAACTACAAGCTCATCGTCGGTTACGACGGCACGGATTTCCGCGGCTGGCAGCGCCAGCCCGACGGCCGGACCGTCCAGGGCGTTCTCGAGGAGGCCGTCCGGAAGGTCACCCAGAAGAGGACCGTCGTCCACGGCGCGGGCCGGACGGACGCCGGCGTCCATGCCCTGGGCCAGGTGGCCGGCTTTCGCGGCGCCTTCAAGCTCTCCGACGAGGTCCTCCTGAGAGCGCTCAACGCCGTCCTGCCCCAGGACGTCCGCGTCTTCTCCCTCGAGGAGGCGCCGGCGGATTTCCACGCCCGGCGGTCGGCCCGCTCGAAGGTCTACCGCTACCGGATCGTCAACGCCCCGCAGCCGAGCCCGCTCGACCGCCGCTACGTCCTCCACTGGCCCTACCCTCTGAAGATCGGGAAGATGCGCCAGGCCGCGGCCCTCTTCGTCCGGACGGCCGACTTCACGCGCCTTCTCCTCGAACCGCGACCGCTCCCCCGTCCGGACCATCACCCGCTCGGAGCTGCGGAGGTCGGGCGACGAGATCGTCTACACGATCGAAGGGGCGGGCTTTCTGCGCTACATGGTCCGGACGATCGTCGGGACGCTCCTCGAGGTCGGGCGGGGGCGGATCGAGCCGGACGAGGTGGAGGAGATCTTCCGGCTCAAGGACCGCTCGCTCGCCGGGCGCGACGGCCGCGGCCAAGGGCCTGACCCTCATCCGCGTCGATTACTGATCTGAAGGACGAGGGCCATGAACGTAGGCGTCCTCGTCCGGCTTGGTGTAATAGTTCTTCCGCGTCCCCATGATCTCGAACCCCAGCTTCTTGTAGAGGGTCACGGCGGGCGTGTTCGATTGCCGGACCTCGAGGGTCATGAAGGCCGCTCCCGCCTCGCGGGTCTTGGCGATGGCGTAGCGCATCATGGCCTCGCCCAGGCCCAGGCCGCGGCAATCGGGGTGGACGGCGACGTTGTTGACCTGGACGTCGTCCCGGATCTGCCAGAAGATGATGTAGGCCACGACCTCGTCGCCGGGCCGCCGGACGACGACCATGGGGAACGAGACCGAGGTGTTCTGGATCTCGCCGCGGAAGGTGTTGTCGCTCCAGGGATTGGAGAAGGACAGGGTCTCGATCGCCCGGACCGCGGGCAGGTCGTTCTCCCTCATCCGGCGGATGAAATAGCGGTCCTCGCCCTCGATCAGGTCCGGCATGTCTCCTCGGCCTGCGACCTCCGGAAATAGAGCGGCTCGAGCGCGGCCGCGTCGATCCCCTTCCCGGCCCGGATGAGGCCGGCGCCGATCCGGCCGATCTCGGCGGCGATGAAGGGCGAGCGCTCGGGGAAGCGGGCCCGGTCGCCGACATGGGGCAGGAGCTTGGCCTTGTAGAGCGGCCAGGCCGCTCCCGGCGAAGGCGATGACGCCCTGCGGCCGGAAGGCGGGCGAAAAAGGCCTCCGGGTCGTAGGCGCCCTGGGGGATGATCTCGACGAGGCCGCCGCTCCCCGGCCTCGAACAGCCCGGCGTAGATCTCCTCCTTCTTGGCGTCGAGGAGGGGGCAAACGAGCGGCGCGCCGTCGGCGGCGAGCTTCGAGGCCAGGGCCAGAAGCGTCGACACCGGGGCGACGGGCTTCCCGGAGGCGAAGGCCAGGGATTTGACCGCGCCGACGCCGATGCGGATGCCGGTGAACGAGCCCGGGCCGGCGGCCACGGCGAAGGCGTCGACGTCCTTGATGTCCTTGCCGAGCGCGCCGAGGAGAAAGTCGATGGACCGGAAGAGGCGCGCCGAATGGGTCGCGGCCGACTCGACGTTGGCCTCGCCGAGGAGCGTCTCGTCCTCGAGCAGGGCCACGGAGCCGCCGGGCGTCGTCGTGTCGACCGCGAGGATCAGCATCGGCGTCCCTCAGAGCTTGGCGGCGACGGCCCGGCCGATGTCGAGGCTCGTCGATCTGGCCGCCCATGTCGTAGGTCCGCTCCTTCCCTTCCTTGATGACCTCGGCGACCGCGGCTTCGATGGCCGCGCCCTTGGCCGTCTCGCCGATCCAGTCGAGCATCATCTTGGCGGCCAGGATCGTGGCGATGGGATTGACCTTGTACATCCCCGAGTACTTCGGGGCCGAGCCGTGGGTCGGCTCGAAGACGCCGTACTTGTCGCCGATGTTGCCGCTGCAGGCGAAGCCCAGGCCGCCGACGAGCTGGGCGGCCAGGTCGGAGACGATGTCGCCGAAGAGGTTCTCGGCGACGAGGATGTCGTAGTCGTGGGGGTTCTTGAGCAGCCACATGCAGATGGCGTCGACGTTGGCGTCCCAGAACTTGATGTCGGGATAGCCCTTGGCGACCTCGCGGGCGGTGTCGAGCATCAGGCCGCCGGTCTCGCGCAGGACGTTGGGCTTCTCGATCAGGGTGACCGACTTGCGGCCGTACTTGCGGGCGAACTCGAAGGCGGCCCGGACGATGCGGGCGCAGGCGGACTTGGTCATGATGCGCGTCGAGATGGCGATCTCGTTCGCGGGGACGTCCTTGAACCGCTTCATCTTGGGGTTGGTCAGGAGGGCGTCGCGGACGACCTGGGGCAGGGGGAAGAACTCGACGCCGGCGTACAGGCCCTCGGTGTTCTCGCGGAAGATGACGAGGTCGATCCCTTCCTTATAGTTCAGGGGGTTGCCGGGGTAGGCCTTGCAGGGCCGCAGGTTCTGGTAGAGGTCGAACTCCTGGCGCAGGCGGACGATGGGGCTGAAGTAGGACAGCCCCTGGCCCCGGAGCGACGGGTCGAGCTCGCGGTCGGCGTCCTCCTTGGGCTTGGAGGTGATGGCGCCGAAGAGGCAGGCGTCCGTCTCGCGGAGGAGCTTCAGGGTCCGGTCGGGCAGCGGGTTCCCTTCTCTGGCACCAGAAATCCCAGCCGATGTCGCCGTACGACGTAGTCGGCGTCGAGGCCGATCTTGTCGAGGACGATCATCGTCGCTTCGACGACGTCCTTCCCCACCCCGTCCCCGGGGAGAATGGCGATCCTGTACTTGGGCATGGTCACTCCTGCTTTCTTCTATCTCGCGTTCTTTGAGTCGGGTTTTAGTATATTCGATCAGGCCGCCGGCGTCGATGATGCCGAGGACGGACGCCGGGAGAGGCGGCGAAGCGGAAGGTCCCCTTGGCCGAACGGATCTCGCCGCGGGCCAGGTCGATGTCGACGTGGTCGCCCGTCTCCAGGCGGTCGACGGCCTCGTCGCTCTGGAGGACGGCCAGGCCGAGGTTGATGGCGTTGCGGAAGTAGATGCGGGCGAAGGACTTGGCCACGACGGCCTGGACGCCGGCCGCCTTGAGGCAGGCCGCGGCCTGCTCGCGGGACGAGCCGCAGCCGAAGTTCTTGCCGGCCACGATGACGTCGCCCGGCTTGACCTTGGCGGCGAACGCGGGGTCGAGGTCCTCCATGGCGTGCCGGGCCATCTCCTCGGGCGCCATGATCTGGTAGGTGTAGCGTCCGGGGAAGATGACGTCGGTGTTGACGTTGTCGCCGTATTTCCAGACGATGCCGTGGCTCATGAGAATTCCCTCGGGTCGGTGATCTCGCCGGTGACGGCGGAGGCCGCGGCGGTGGCGGGCGAGGCCAGGTAGATCTCCGAATCGCGGTTGCCCATCCGGCCCCGGAAGTTGCGGTTCGATGTGCTCAGGCAGACCTCGCCGGCGGCCAGGAGGCCCTCGTGGGCGCCGAGGCACGGCCCGCAGCCCGAGTTGAGGATGACGCACCCGGCGTCGACGAGCACGGCCAGGGCGCCGGACCCGAGCGCCTCCCGATAGACCTGCCACGAGGCCGGGATGACGAGGACGCGCACCGACGGGTGGACCTTGCGGCCCTTGAAGATCGCGGCGGCGGCTTCGAGGTCCTCGAGGCGGCCGTTCGTGCAGGTGCCGATGAGGACCTGGTTGACCGGCTTGCCGGCGACGGCGGCGACCGGCTTGACGTTGTCGACGGTGTGGGGGCAGGCGATCTGGGGCTCGAGGCCGTCGAGGTCGTAGGGAAGGACGGATTCGTAGCGCGCGTCGGGGTCGGAGGCGACGGCGACGAAAGGCCGCCGGGCCCGGCCCTCGAGCCACTTCAGGGCCTTGTCGTCGGGGGCGAAGTAGCCGTTCTTGGCGCCCATCTCGGCCGACATGTTGGCCAGGGTCAGGCGCGCGCCGACGCTGAAATCGCTGGCGGCCGGGCCGGCGAACTCGACGGCCTTGTAGTTGGCCATCTCGGCGCCGTGGTCGCCGATGAGCTTCAGGCTGAGGTCCTTGGCGAAGACGCCGGGCCCCATGCGGCCGGAGAGGTCGATGCGCATGGTCTCGGGGACGCGGAGCCAGATCTCGTCGGTCGCCCAGGTGCAGGCGGTCTCGGTCCGGCCGATGCCGGTGGCGAAAGCCCCGAGGGCGCCGTAGCTCGGGGTGTGGGAGTCGCTGCCGACGATGACCAGGCCCGGCAGGGCGAAGCCCTGCTCGGGCAGGACCTGGTGGCAGATCCCGGCGTTGATGTCGAAGAAGTTCGGGATCGCCTGCTCGGCGACGAACTCGCGGATCGATCTTGTGGTTCTGGGCGTACTTCTCGTCGGCGGCCGGGACGATGTGGTCGAGGACGATGACGATCTTGTCCGGCGCCTTGACCTTCTTGACGCCGAGCTTGTGGAACTCCTTGATGATGGCCGCGGAGTTGTCGTGGGACAGGACGTAGTCCGGCGAGACGGTGACGACCTCGCCGGCCCGGACGTCCTGGCCGGCCTTGCGGCCGAGGATCTTTTCCGTCAGCGTTTTGCCCACGATCGACCTCCTGGCCCCCCCATTTTATGGGCGGCCGGAGGCCTTGTCAACGCACAAGGGGACACGTACCCGAGGGACATGTCCCCATTACGCTATTCGAGCCAGACCTTGATGACGGCCCCGTCGTCCTCGATCTCGATGAGGGCCATGGGACCGGCCTTCTTCAGCTCTCTCCAGAGGGCCCTGAGGTCGACCTCGCACTGGCCGCGCCGGCCGTCGTCGAATTTGACGTGACGGGTGGCATCGCAGCTCAGGATGAGCTCGATCAGCGCGACCGGCAGGGTCAGCTTGACCTTGGCGTCGCTCGACTTGCTGTCCGAGATCAGGACCTTGAACCAGCGGACCTCGCGGCCCTCGACGTATTCCGGGTTGGGGCTCTTCTTGACGGCCGCCTGGATGATCTTGAAGTCGTTGCGGTTGGCGGCCACGGCGGGGGCCGCCAGGAGGCCGATGCCGAACAGGGCCAGGATGATGATCGTCGTTCTCTTCATGCGGGTTCTCCTTCTTCCCTTTTCAATCGATCCAGATCTCGATGATCGTGCCGTCGTCGCCGGCGATGCGCAGGATGCTCTCCTTGGACTTGGCCAGCTCGTTCAGGATCTTGTTGATGTCGTAGCCCTTCTTGCGGATGGCCGCTTTGTCGTCCTCGTCCATGGCGCTCAGGGCCAGGTCGGCCAGGGCGAAGGGGATGTTGAGCGAGAAGGCGGGCTCCTTCATCCCCGCCTTCCGGACGCGGATCCGGAGCAGCCGGGCCGTGGTCACGGTCCGGGGCTTCCGGTCCTCGGCGGACTTCAGGCTCTCCGGCGACACGCGCAGCAGGGCGATGCGGGCCCGGTCGAGGAGCTCGGGGTCCTTCTCGGACTCGACGATCCTCGACAGGACGGGCGCGGCCTTGGCCGCCTCCTTCTTGTCGGAGACGAAACTCAGCTTGTAGGCCGCGTAGTAGCGGACGACCTTGTTCGGATCGTCCAGCCGGCTCTCGATCTCCCGGAGAGCGGAGTTGTCCCCCTCTTCGTAGAGGTCGAAGGCCAGATCGACGATCGAGCCTTCGGATTCTTCGACGAGGCTGGGCTTGGCGTCGTCCAGCTTGATGTAGCTCTTGTAGGCGCGCAGGGCCTCCCGCTCCCGGCCGCCGAGGCCGCTCAGGCACTCTCCTTTATAGAAGAGGGCCTGGCCGGCGAGCGGGCTCGAAGGGAAGCGGTCGATGAGCTCGTCGATCTTGCCGAGCGCCTCGCTCCAGCTCTTGTCGAAGACGAGGAGCTTGGCCTCCCGGAAAAGGGAGTCGTCCGTCGCGGCCTGCGGGTTGTCCCGGGCGGCCGCCGCCCCCAGCCCCAGGGCGAGGGCGAAACAGATGGTCAGGGCGATCTTTCTCATGTCAAACCCCGCTTTGCAGTTCTTTCTTGACCAGGTTGATCTTGAGGAGGAGCTGGCGCTCCTCGACGTAGCCGCGGATCCGGCCGAGCTCGGCGGCCGGCAGCTCGTCGTCGATCTGGGCGAGCTCGCGGAAGAGCGTCTCGATCTGGTCGCAGATGGCCTTGGCCTTGGCCATCTGGAACCTCTCGAGCTGGCCGTTCAGGTATTGCTTCTTCTGGAGGAGGTCCCGGGCCCGTTCCGGAGCGGATGGAGGCGGGCACGACGGGGCCTTCGCCGGCCGATTCGAAGACGTCGAGGAGCACGTATTGGCTCTTCTCCAGGTAATCCACGGTGTTCCGGCGGGCCATCTCCAGCTCGGCCCGGTCCAGGAATTCGACGGACGCGTGATAGGCCTCGTCGCGGCCGCCGCGGACCCCCGGGGTCCTCAGCGCGAAGTACATGGCCGCCGCGCCGACCACGAGACCGGCGGCGAGACCGGCGAAGACGGGCTTCATCCGGAACGCGGCCAGCCAAGGCCACGGTCGCGAGGCTGGGGCGCGGCGCTCGGCCCTGTCGCCGGCGGCCATGGCCCGGTCGGCGATGACGGCGGGCAGGGCGTCCCAATTCACGGAAGCGGCGGCCTGGCGGATCTCGGTCCTGACCGCCTCCGTCTCCTTGAGAAGCCGTTCGATCGCCTCGGTTTCGGCCCGGGACTCCGGGTGCTTCTCGAAATGTTCGTCCATCGCCCGTCTCCTTCCCTCCCCCGTGTCTTCCGAGAGGAGGTCCGCCCAATCCGCCCCGGTTTTTCTGCGTCCGCTCATGGTTCGATCCCCAATACCGGCGCCAGCCGTTTCCTGAGATTCTGGACGGCCTTGAAGTGGAGCGACTTGGCCGTCCCGATCGAGATCTTCAGCGTCTCGGAGATCTCGTTGAACTGGAGCTCGTTGTAGTGCCTCATGATGAAGACCAGCTTTTGGCGCTCGGCCAGCGTATCGACGGACCGGGCGAACGCCGCGCGCAGGTCCGAGGAAGTCGAATCGCCGTCCCGGGCCGGCCCCGCGGCGACCGGGATCTCATCGAGGGGCTTCGTCGTCTCCCACTCGCGCCGCTTCCGCTGGTGCTTCCTGTAGCTGTCGATGCTGATGTTCTTGGCCATCTGGAGGAGCCAGCCCTGGAAGGAGTTCCCCGGCCTGTAGAGCCCGGCCTTCTGATAGAGTCTCAGGAAGGTCTCCTGGACCGCGTCGAGGGCGTCCTCGCGGTCCCGGAGGATGGAATAGCACATGACGAACACTTTTTGCTGGTAGAGCTTGGTGATCGTCATGAAGGCCTCGCGGTCCCCCTCCCGGATCTTCTCGAGGAGAGAGGCGATCTCGGCCGCCTCGACCTCTCGACCCGCGGAGACTTCACTCATGGGACCTCATAGCCTTCAACGAACTTGCGCCCCCTAAAGTTTACTCCCTCGAGAAAATGGGGACGCTTCTATTTTTAAAATTAATGCATGCTTGGCGAAGATAGAAACGTCCCCATTTTGGGAAGCCCCGGCCTCAGGGGGGAAAGAGCGAAAAACGGGCTTCAGGAGGCGGCTAGTAGCGCGAAAAACCTCCGCGGTCGCCGCCGGCGCCCCCGCCCCCGCCGGCGAAACGCCGGTCGCCGCCGGGCCGTTCGGCCCGCGGGCGGGCGTCGTTGACGATGAGCTTGCGGCCGTCGAACTCGGTGCCGTTGAGCTTGCCCTTGGCGTCCTGGGCGGCCTCCGGCGTCGTCATCTCGACGAAGCCGAAGCCGCGCCCCTGCAGGATGTTGACCGAGGTAACCTCCCCGTGCTGCCCGAACAGCTGCTTCAGGGCGTCTTCGGTGGTCTTGAAGTTGAGGTTACCGACATAGAGCTTTGAAAAAGACATTCCCCATACCTCCTGTCCCTTTCAATTGTCCATATTTCAAAGATTGAAATCAAGCCTGATTCTGCTATAGTTTGGGGACCGGGAACGAGGAGCCGCCATGAAGAGATCCACGTATGTCATCCTGATCATCCTGTTCTTTGTCGTGCTGGCCGCGGCGGGCACGTTCTTCGTCCTCCTCGAGGACCTCGGGGGGCGGGCCGTCGAGGTCCCCGCCCGCGGCTATCTCGAGGTGCCTCTCTCCGGCTCCGTCGCCGAGGTCGCCCCGCCCGACGGCTTCCTCGCCTTTCTCATGGGGGCCCGGCCGCTCGCCGTCCACGACTTCTGGGAGAACCTGCGCAAGGCCAAGGTCGACGACCGCATCCAGGCCGTCCTCCTCCGCCTCGGCCTCCTCCAGTGCGATTGGGCCAAGGCCTGCGAGATGCGCGACATCATTCTCGATTTCCGCCGCTCCGGCAAGAAGGTCTACGCCCTGATCGAAGAGGCCCCCGACTTCGACATGGAATACTACGTGGCCACGGCCTGCGACAGGATCATCCTCCACCCCCTGGGATGGCTCGGCGTCAACGGCATCGGCGGCTACGTCCCGTTCCTGAAGGGCAGCCTCGACAAGCTCGGCATCCGGGCCGAGTTCGAGCACGTCGAGCAGTACAAGACCGCCTACAACATGTTCACCGAAAAGGGGTTCACGGCCGCCCATCGCGAGGAGATGGAGTCCCTTTACGCCGACCTCTTCGCCCAGTACGTGGCGACCGCGTCCCAGGCCCGCGGCAAGACCGAGGCCGAGTTCCGCGCCCTCATCGACCGGGGCTTCTTCCAGGGCGAACAGGCCAAGGCGGCCGGCCTCGTCGACGACTGTCTCTACGAGGACGAGGTCCTGGCGCTCCTGCGCCGGGACGGGCGGATGATCTCCCCGGTCCGGTTCGACGACTACACGCGCGTCAAGCCCGCGTCGGTCGGCCTCGAGACGGGCGTCAGCCGGGTCGCCTTGATCTACGCCGTCGGGACGATCATGACCGGCGAGAGCGTCTACCCGGTCATGGGCGGCTCGACGGTCGCCCGCTGGATCAGGAGGGCCCGCACGGACCCGTCCGTCAAAGCCATCGTCCTTCGCATCGACAGCCCGGGCGGGTCGTCGGTGGGTTCGGACGTCATCTGGCGCGAGGTCGCGCTGGCCAAGAAAGCGAAACCCGTCGTCGTCTCCATGTCCGACGTGGCCGGCTCGGGCGGCTACTGGATCGCCATGCCCGCGACCAAGATCGTCGCCCAGCCGCAGACCCTGACCGGGTCCATCGGGGTCCTGGCCGGAAAGTTCAGCATCGACGGCCTGCTCGCCAAGCTCGGCGTGACCTCGGAGAAGCTCGTCTTCGGCGAGAAGGCCGACGTCTTCTCGCCCTTCCGGCCGTTCACGGCCGACGAGCGGAAGATCCTCAAGGACCAGATCCTCTGGACCTACGAGCAGTTCCTGAGCCGGGCGGCCGAGGGCCGGGGCTTGACCCGCGACGCGGTCGACGCCGTCGGCAAGGGCCGCGTCTGGACCGGGCGCCAGGCCAAGGACATCAAGCTCGTCGACGAGCTCGGCGGCCTGACCATGGCCCTGGGCATCGCCAAGAAAGAAGCCGGCATCAACGCCGACGAGGACGTCCGCCTCGACGTCTGGCCCCGGAAGCGCACGTTCTGGCAGTCCCTCTTCGGCCGGCCCGGGATCGGCATCAACCTGAAGAGCGCGGCGGGGCGCAGCACGGCGCTCGAAACGGCCCGTCTGATGAACCAGACCAAGATCTGGGCGGTCATGCCGTTCTGGATGAAGCCCCAATAGAAACAGGGGACATGTACCCTTGGTACGTGTCCCCCATGCTATCAAGCAAGCCCCAGTAGAGCTGGGGACACGTACCTTCGGTACATGTCCCCATCCCGCGCACTCCGTTGCGGCTAAAAAGCGAACGATGACGGGCAGATGGTCTTGAACTCGCAGTTCGAGCAGCTGTGCCAATCCGGGCGGGCCTTGAAGTCGCCGGCCCGGATGCCTTCGGCCGCTTCGCGGATCTTCTCCGCCGCCCGCGCCAGCTCCTTTTGGCCTTTCGCGGCGCGCCCGACGATGTCGGATTCGAGGAAATGGAGCCGGGTCTCGAACGGCAGCATGCCCTCGGTCTTCAGGAACGACAGGGCGTAGACGTCCATCTGCAGGCTGTCGGCCGCGGCGCGGTCGGCCTCCTTCTGCGAGGCCGCCTCGGTCGTCTTGAAATCGATGATGACCGCTCCGGCCTCCTCGAAGTCGATCCGGTCGAAGCGGCCCGAGAAGCGCAGCCCGCGCTCCTGCCAGCGGAAGGGCCGTTCGAGGAGAGCCGGCCGCCGCCCCGACTCCTCCTCGCGCTTGACGAAGAGGCGCAGGGCCCGCTCCCCCGCCGCCTTGCGCAGCTCCTCGTGCTCCCGGCTGAGGAAGCCCTCGTTGACCCAGCTCTTGCGGTACTCCTCGAGGACCGCCTCGATGTCGACGGCGCGGCCCGTCATGCGCCGCTTCAAATAGCCGTGGATCGTCTCGTGGAGGACGCGGCCGAAGACGATCGCGTGGTGGGGCAGGACGGGCACCCGCATGTCGTGGCGGAACTTGTACTTGAGCGGGCAGACGAGGTAGTCCTCGACCCGGACGAAGCTCAGCCTGAGCGTCCCGGCCGGCCGGACCGCCGCCGGCGTCTTCGGCCGCCCCGTCGCCAGCGCGTAGCGGCGGATCTCCTCGAGGACCGAGGCCTTGAGGACGTCCTCCGGCATCTTGGGGATGTCGAGGGCTTCGAGGACGAAGGGGCTGACCTTCTTGAACCGCCGCGTCCCGTAGTCCCTGGCCCAGGTCATGTAGAGGGCCCGCCGGGCCCGGGTCATGGCCACGTAGAAGAGGCGCCGCTCCTCCTGGAGGTAGTTCTCGCGCCCCGGCAGGGTCTCCTTGAGGACGCCGTCCGGGACGGGGATGCGGTCGCGCCGCTCCCGGCCGGGGAAGCGGTCCTCGATGAGGCCGACGAGGAAGACCGTCCCGAACTCGAGCCCCTTGGCCTTGTGGACGGTCAGGACGTTGACCGCGTCTTCGTCGAGCTCCGCCTCCGACGTCGCCGGATTGTCGCCGACCTCGGCCAGGAGGTCGAGATAGCGGGCGAAGGACCGGATGGAGTCGTTCTCGACGAGCTCCGAGAAGCCCTTGATCTTGTCGAAGAAGAGACGGACGTTCTTGACCCGGACCTCGGCCTCGGGGGTCATCGGGCAGACGAGGCTCTTGAGGTAGCCGCTCCGTTCGAGGAAGGCGTAGACGACGGCGCCGGCGTTCTTCGTCCCGGCCAGGTCGACGAAGGCCACGATGTCGGCGAAGATGCGCTTGACCGTCGCCTCGGTCTCCGGGCCGATCTCGACGGGGCTCGCGCCTTCCGCGATGGCCTTGAAGACGCCGTGGAGGCTGAGGTTCTTTTTCTCGGCGTAGCCCGCGATCCGGCTCATGTCGTACGGATCGGCCTTGTAGACGTCCGAGAGGGCGAGATAGAAGAGGTCGCGGCTGTTCTCGAAATCCGTCAGGGCCCGGATGAAGGCGACGATGACCTTGATCTCCTCCTGCTGGTAGAGGCCGCGGCTGCCGGAGAAGCGGAACGGGATCTGCTTCATGTTGAAGGAGCGCAGGTACGGGTCGGCGTCGGCGTTGCGGCGGACGAGGACGGCCACGTCCCGCCAGTCGGCCCCGCCGGCCCGGATCTCGAGGACGCGGTCGGCCACGGCGTCGGCCTCGTGGCCGACCGTGTCGAACGACAGCATGTGGATGCTCTTGCCCCGGCCGCGGGCGGCCGCCCGGAGCCGCTTGTCGACCTTGTCCTTGAACTCGAGCCGGTTCGGGTTGTTGTGCTGGATGAGCCGGTAGGAGGCGTCGAGGATGGGCTGGGTCGAGCGGTAGTTCCGCGTCAGGACGATCCGCTTCGCCTCCGGGAAGACCTCCTCGAACTCGAGGATGTTGCTGAGCGAAGCGCCGCGGAAGCGGAAGATGCTCTGGTCGTCGTCGCCGACGACGGTCAGGTTCCGGTGCCCGGCGGCGAGCATCTTGACGAGCTCGAACTGGACGAAGTTGGTGTCCTGGAACTCGTCGACGAGGATGTAGCGGTAGCGCCGCCGGAGCTCGTCGAGGACCGACGGGCCGGCGCCGCAGGAGGTCGACGACGAGCGTCACCTGGTCCTCGAAATCGATGAGGCCCTGGGCCCGCAGGAGCTTCTCGTAGGCGGCGAAGACGCGGGCGATCTCGAGGTGCTTGCGGGCCGTCTCCTTCTCGGGCTCGCCCGAGGCCGCGCGGCCGAGCTCCTCGGCGTAGCGGAGATAGTCCTCGGGCCGGACGTCCTCCTGCTTCAGCCGGCGGATGGCCTCGAGGACCTCCTGGATGTGCCGGGTCGGCTGGCCGAGCGGCCGGTAGTAGTCGAGCGGCAGGCGGAAGAGGTTCTCGCGGAAGAAGATGGCCTGGTCGACGTCGGCCAGGAGCCGGAAATCCGGCGGATAGCCGACGTCGAGGGCGTAATCGCGGAGGACCCGCTCGCCGAACGAGTTGAAGGTGCTGATCTCGGCGAAGGACGACGTGTAGGGCACGAGGACGTCGACGCGGGCCTCCATCTCGTTGGCCGCCTTTTCCGTGAACGTGACGGCCAGGATCTCGTCGGGGCGGGCCGCCTTGGCGGCGATGAGCCGGGCGATGCGGTGGGTGATGACCTTGGTCTTGCCCGTCCCGGCCCCGGCGACGATGAGAAGAGGGCCTTGGCCGTGGAGGACGGCCCGGCGCTGGGCCGGGTTGAGGCCCTCGAGGAGGGCCCGTTCCCCCAGGCTGTCGACGGATCCTGGCGGGCCGGGGCATCTACTTCTTGTTCTTGTCGGGGGGCGGGCCGGGATCGACGACGACCTTCTCGCCGGGCGCGACGAGCCCGAGCTTCTCCCGGGCGGCCTTTTCGACGGCGCGGGGGTCGTTCTCGAGCCGGCGGATCTCGGCCTCGAGGCGGTCCCGCTCCGCCTCGAGCTCGCGGATCTGGTCCGCGCGCGCCGCGAGCGTGCGGCGGGACTGGCGGAGCTCCATGACGCCCTTCTTGCCGAAGAAGGCGGTGACGATCAGGATGAGGAGGAAGCAGGCGGCGGCGATGACGATGATCTTCTTTTTCACCGGACCGCCTCCAGGCCCTTTTTCAGGAGGGCCTCGACTTCCTCGCAGGATCCCGCTTCGGCGTAGCAGCGGATGAGGGGCTCGGTCCCCGACAGCCGGACGACGACCCAGCGGCCGCCCTCGAAATCGAGCTTGAGGCCGTCGAGCGTTTCCGCGGCTTCGACCTTGCGGCGCCCCAGCGCGGAGGGCGGGTTCTGGATGAGGGCCTTCAGCTTCTTGACCCGCTCCGGCGTCAGCGGCAGGGTCCGCTGGCCGCTGGTCACGGTCCCGTACTCCTTGAACAGGTCGTCGCGCAGGGTCCCGAGGCTCCGGCCGGTCGCGGCGATCATCTCGGCGACAAGCAGGCCGGCGAAGATGCCGTCCTTTTCGGGCAGGTGGTCCTTGACGGCGATGCAGGCGCTCTCCTCGCCGCCGAACATGATCTGGCCCTGCAGGTAGAGCTCGGCGATGTACTTGAAGCCGACCTTCGTCTTCATCAGCGGCAGGTCGTGCTTGCGGGCGATGCGGTCGAGGAGGTGGGTCGTCGTGATCGAGCGGGCCACCCCGCCGCGCCAGCCCTTGACCTCGACGAGATAGCGGAGCAGCAGGGCCAGGATGATGTTCGGGTGGACGAAGCCGCCCTTCTCGTCGATGATCCCGAAGCGGTCCCCGTCGGCGTCGGTGGCCAGCCCGAGGTGGCAGCGGGTCTTGACGACATGGGCCTTGAGCTCGGCCAGGTTCTCCTCGGTGCAGGAGGGGCTGACGCCGCCGAAGTAGGGATCGACGTAGCCGTGGAGGCCTTCGACCTCGACGCCGTTCTCCTCGAGGATCTCGTCGAGATACTCGCGGCTGGTGCCGTAGAGCGGGTCGGCCGCGACCTTGAGGCCGGCCTTGCGCATGACCGCGAAATCGATCTTGCCCTGGAGATAGGCCAGGTAATCGGCCTGGAGGTCGATGCGGGAAACGGTCTCGTCCAGGAGGTGGGTCGTCAGGGCGGAGAAGCCGGGCATGAGCCGGCGGACCTCCTCTTCGATGGCGTCGGTCACCTCGGGCAGGGCCGGCGCGCCTGTCGCGGTGTTGAACTTGAGGCCGTTGTAGCGAGGCGGATTGAAGGAGGCGGTGAAGTTGATGCCGCCCTGGCACTGGCGCTTGATGATCTGGCAGGCCAGGGCCTGGGAGGGCGCGTCGCGGTCGGCCAGCAGGACCTGGATCCCGTTGCGGGCCAGGAGCTTGGCCGCCTCCAGGGCGTAGCGGTCCGAGAGGAAGCGGGTGTCGTAGCCGACGACCACGGCGATCGGGTCGTCCCCGTGCTTGGTCTTGAGGTAGTTGGCGACGGCCTGGATGACGACGCGGACGTTGTGGAAGGTGAAGTCCTCACCCATCACCCCGCGCCAGCCGGAGGTGCCGAATCGGATCATCATCGCCCAAAAATTAGCACAGTCCCCCCCGAAAAGCAACGGAGGAGGCCCTCGGACCGCCTCGGAGGCCAGCCTCTCCCTCCTGGGAAAGTTTGAAGACGCCGGTCAGCGCGTCGGACTCGGCGCCAAAACAACTCGCTCGGCTTGCGCTAAGCCTCGCTCAAACACGTTTTGGCGGTTTCCCCTGAAACTGCCCTCGTCCGCCACGCTGCCCGGCTAAACTTTCCCAATGTCGGGTTCGGCTGCCTTCCTCGCCGGCCGGTAACGGCCTCCTCGAAAACGCAGTGTTGGTTATTTCTTTTTCTTCAGGATCTCGCCGGTCATGGGGACGAAGCGGACGTCGAGGACCTGCTCGATCACGGGCTTGCCGTTCCGTTTCGTGACCACGGTCAGGCGCTGGTAGGTCTGGACGTCGCCGAGCGGGATGACCAGGCGGCCGCCCTCGGCGAGCTGGGCGAAGAGGGCCGGGGGGATCTCCGGGGCGGCGGCCGTGACGATCACGCCGTCGAACGGGGCCTCGTCGGGCCAGCCGAAGAAGCCGTCGCCGGCGCGGACGCGGACGTTCCCGAAGCCCAGGCGCTCGAGCGTCTCCGCCGCCCGGCCGGCCAGCGTCCCGTCGATCTCGATGCTGAAGACGCTCCCGGCGATCCGGCCCAGCACGGCCGCCTGGTAGCCGGAGCCCGTGCCGACCTCGAGGACCTTCTCGCCGCCCTTGAGGGCCAGGCACTCGGTCATGAGGGCGACGATGTAGGGCTGGGAGATCGTCTGTCCTTCGCCGATCGGAAGGGGATGATCCTCGTAGGCCTGGCCGGCCGCGTCGGCGGGAACGAAGAGGTGCCGGGGGACCTCGGACATGGCTTGGAGGACCAGGGCGTCGCGGATCCCGCGGGCCGCGATCTGGTCGGCGACCATGGTTTTTCGTTTGGCGGCGAAGCCCGCGGCGTCCTGGGAGCCGCCCCGACAGCCCAAAACCGCTATTCCGAGCGCCAAAAGCATCACCCCTAGCGGTGACAACAGGTTAGCCCGGCGATGATTTTTGGCCCTCCCGCCCGGGCCCCCCTCCCCGATAAGGACGCTCATAAAGCCTCCTGTCACCCCAGATTATGGCACATTCCGCCCCCCTGCCTAGGCCCCCGGAGCGGGCTTCCGCCCCGAGAATATTCGTTGACAAGCCTCTTTTTTTTTGATATTTGGATAGTCAAGCGTGATGAGGAACTAACTAAGAGTCCAGATGCCGGAAACGAGCGCCATCTACCCCGGATCCTTCGACCCTATCACCAACGGGCACGTGGACATCATCGAGCGGGGTCTCGAGGTCTTCGACCGGGTCGTCGTCGCCGTCCTCGAAAACCCCAAAAAGCGCCCTCTCTTCACGACTAAAGAGAGGGTAAGAATGATTCAAGATATCTTTGCCTCGAAGAAAGAGGTCGAGGTCCTGGCCTTCGACGGCCTCCTCGTCGACTTCGCCCGGGCCCAGGGGACGCGCGTCGTCATCCGGGGCCTGCGGGCCATCTCGGACTTCGAATACGAGTTCCAGATGGCCCTGATGAACCGGAGCCTGGCCCCGGACATCGAGACGTTTTTCATGATGCCGAGCGTCAATTATACGTTCCTCAGCTCGAACGTGGTCCGCGAGGTCGCCGGCCTCGGCGGCTCGGTCGAGGGCCTCGTTCCCGGGCCGGTCGTCCGGAAGCTCCGGAACAAGTTCCACGGGTCCAAAAAGGTCCAAATTCCATAAAGGCAGGCCAACAATGTTCGGACTCTCTCGAGAAAAAAGCGTGGTCGGGTTGGACATCGGTTCCTACTCCGTCAAGGCCGTCGAGCTCCGCCCCCGGAAGAAGGGCGGCGAGGAGGCCTACGAGCTCGTCAAGATCGGCTACGAGCCGCTGCCCCACGACGCCATCGTCGAGGGGACCATCATCGATTCGGCCGCGGTCGTCGAGACGATCCGCCTCGTCTTCGAGGAGAACAAGATCTCGACCAAGGACGTGGCCATCTCGATCTCCGGCAACTCCGTCATCATCAAGAAGATCTCCCTCCCGGTCATGGAGAAGCAGGAGCTCGCCGAGAGCATCATCTGGGAGGCCAAGCACAACATCCCCTATCCCTACGAAGAGACCAACGTCGACTACGCCATCCTCAAGCCGTCGCGGACGACGGACGAGAAGAACCTCGACATCCTTCTCGTCGCCGCCAAGAAGGACAAGATCGCCAACTACAGCAACGTCATCAACCAGGCCCGCAAGAACCTCCAGAGCATCGAGGTCGACGTCTTCGCGCTCCAGAACGTCCTCGAGGTCAGCTACCCCGATGTCTTCGCCAGCAAGACCCTGGCCCTGATCAACATCGGCGCCAACATCACCAACGTCGTCATCGTCGAGCGGGGCACGCCCCAGCTCTTCCGCGACCTGTCCCTGGGCGGCTTCTTCTTCACCGAGAACATCCGCAAGGAGCTCGGCATCTCCTTCGAGGAGGCCGAGAAGCTCCTCAAGGGCATCCCGGGGAAGTCGACGACGCCGGACCAGTTCGCGACGCTCCTGTCGATGAACGTCCGCGACCTCCTCGACGAGATCGAGAAGACCTTCTCGTTCTATGAGGCCTCGGAGAAGCGGGAGAGGAAGATCGAGCAGATCGTCCTCAGCGGCGGCCTGGCCAACGTCATGAACATGGTCAGCGCGTTCGAGACCAAGTTCCGGATCAAGACGGAGATCCTCAATCCCTTCCGCAATATCCGGGTCGACGACAAGAAGTTCGACGCGGTCTACTTCACCGACATGGCGCCGATCTTCGGGGTCGCCGTCGGCTTGGCAACCCGAAAGCTGGAGAAGTAACCATGATACGGATCAACCTCCTCAAGCCGGAATCGAAGGACATCAGGGAGCAGGTCACCGGCCCGGGCGCGCCCGAGGAAGTCGGAGGCAAGAAGGGGCCGAACATCGGCAACCTCATCTTCCTCGTCCTCGTCATCGCGCTCGGCGCCATGTTCTTCTTCCAGAAGAAGGCCTTCGACCGGGAGAACGCCCTCCTCGCCACGGCCCGGCAGGAAAAGAGCAAGCTCCAGTACGTCGAGGCCAAGCTCGCCGAGCAGCAGAAGGTCCGCGCCTCGCTCGACCAGAAGATCACGCTCATCGAGACCCTCAACGCCCAGCGCGACCTGGCCCCGCGGCTCATGGACGAGTTCAGCCGCCGGCTGCCGGAATGGGTCTGGCTGACCGAGGTCGTCTATGACGCCAAGGGCATCCAGATCAAGGGGCGGGCCCTGTCGAACAACCTCGTCGCGGACTACATCTCCGGCCTCGAGGCCAGCCCCCAGATCATGAACGTCAACCTCGTCTCCTCGACCCAGCGGACCGTCCAGGGCGACCAGTACCTGGAATTCTCGCTGCGGGCCCTGGTCGAGAAGAAGCCGGAGCCCGTGCCGCCCGCGCCGGCGCCCGAGCCAGCCGGGAAAGCCGCCGCCAAGAAAGGGGTGCAGCCATGAAAAACTGGCCCTGGTACGGATATCTCATCTTCGCCGCCCTCATCTTCGCCCTGGCCTTCATGTTCTACTTCAAGCCCCAGAACGCCAAGCTCAAGGTCCTGACGGCCGAACGGGTCAAGGTCGAGCAGGAGGTCCAGAACCTGAAGCAGAAGAAGCGGGAGCTGGACAAGATCGAGGCCGACATCGTGGCCATGACCGCCAAGCTCAAGACCCTCGAGGTCAACATCCCCCAGCGGAAAGAGATCGGCCGACATCCTGCGGCAGATCCAGGCCCTGGCCTACGACTCGCGGCTCGACGTCCTCCGCTTCGCGCCGGGAACGGAGATCAACAAGGAGTTCTACTCCGAGTGGCCCATCCCCATCCAGGTCTCCGGGAACTATCATAACCTCGGGTTCTTCTTCGACAAGCTGAGCAAGTTCGCCCGGGTCTTCACCATCGAGAACTTCTCCATCAAGGCCCTGACCCGCCAGACGGACCTGAACACGGTCTCCGCCAACTGGACGGCCAAGACCTATTTCTTCTCCGAGACGCCGGCCGTCGTGCCGGCCAAAAAGCAAGCAGCGAGGCCCAAGCGATGAGAAAAGCCGCCTTCCTCTTCCTTTGTCTGATCCTTGCGGGCCTGGTCCCCCTCCTCGCGCAGGAGACGACGACGGCTCCGCCGCCGACCGGGACCGCTCCGGCCCTGACCGTCCAGACGGGCTTCACCTACAACCCCGAGGGGCGCCGGGACCCGTTCAAGAACCTCCTGGCCGGGCGCGACATGCGGGAGAAGGCCGCCGCTCGGTGACGAACAGATCTTCATCGACGACCTCGTCCTCTTCGGCATCGTCAAGAACAAGAACGTCTTCACCGCCCTGATCGGCATGCCGCAGGGCTTCCCCATGTTCGCCAAGGTCGGCGACAAGTTCGCGGACGGGTACGTCCTGTCCATCAGCGAGACGCAAGTGGTCCTGCGGAAGACCCACGAGCGGGGGATCCCCCTCATGAGGCCGAGAGATATCATCAAGGAAATCACGGAGGAGCTGTAACATGAAAAAGAGAATCCTGCCGGCCGCGCTCGCCGGGCTGTGTGTGGCTCATGCTCTCCGCCCTGTACGCCCAGGGCCCGGCCCCCGCCGTTCACATCAGCAAGATCCAGGTCCAACCTGGCACGCTCTCGACGAAGCTGGTCCTCGAGACCGACGGACCGCTCGCCGTGGACAGGGCCTACTACGCGGTCGAGACGCCCCGGACGCTCGTCCTCGACATGGCCCGGGCCTCGACGGCCGCCGTGCCGGCCCTCCCCTCCTCCGGTTCCGGGCTCGTCCGTGACATTCAGATCGAGAAGGCCGGCGCCGACGCGCTGCGCCTCCTCGTCCGGCTGAGCGAGCGCGTCCCGGCGCGGATCGTCCGCGAGGCCGGGCGCACCGTCATCGAGCTCAACGGCATCCAGAGGGGCCAGACGGGCTACGTCATCGACGCCGCGACCCAGGCCGCCCTCGACGGCAGGGCCAAGAGCGAGATCCTGCTCAGCAAGGTCGATACGTCCGCCGGGGCGGAGGCGATCTCCGTCAAGGCCGCCCTGACCGGCGCCGCGATCACCCAGGTCTTCGCCCTGGAGAATCCGCCGCGCCTCGTCGTCGACCTCTTCGACACCCTTCTCGCCGCCAAGTCCGACGTCTGGCCGATCGACGACCCGCGGTCCACGGTCCAGAGGGTCCGGGTGGCCCAGTTCCAGACCGCCGGCCCGCGGCCCATCACCCGCATGGTCTTCGACCTCAAGGAGCCCGGGCTCTACGCCCTCGACTCCCGCAGCGACGGCCTGGTCGTGTCCTTCTTCCCGAAGGCCGCGACGGCTCCCGCCGCCCTCGTCCAGCCGGCCCCGTCCTCGGTTCCGGCGCCCGTGCCCGCGCCCGCCCGGACCGAGCCCGCGGCCCCGAAGTTCGAGCCCGTCGCCGCCGCCTGCCAAGACCGAGCCCAAGGCCGAGCCCAAGGCGGAGCCCAAGGCTCCCGCCAAGGCCGAGGCCAAGGACGTCCCGGTGACGACGATCTGCCCGCCCGAGACGGCCGCTCCGGCCCCCGCGCCGCGGAAGGCCGAGCCGCAGGCCGTCGTCGTCGACGACCAGAAGGTGAAGTTCCAGCCCCGGACGATCTCCGGGGAAGAGGAAAAGTACACCGGCGACATCCTCAGCTTCAGGCTCAAGGACTCCGACCTCAGGGACGTCGTCCTCTACCTGGCCGAGTTCGCCGGCCTGAACGTCGTCTTCGACCCCGATGTCCGGGGCCAGGTTTCGGTCAACCTCCAGGACGTTCCCTGGGACCAGGCCCTCGAGATCATCCTCAAGCAGAACAAGATGGGCAAGACGATCGAGGGCAACATCCTGCGGATCGCCCCGATCACGGTCCTGACGCGCGAGGAGGAGGAGCAGCGCCGGCTCAAGGAAAGCAAGGAGCTCTCCGGGCCGGTCATGGTCAAGACGATCACCCTGTCCTACTCCAAGGCCAAGGACGTCGCCACGCTCCTCCATTCCAAGATCTCGACCCGCGGCGAGATCATCGTCGACGACCGGACCAACACCCTGCTCATCTCCGAGGTCCGCGACAAGCTCGATCTCCTCGAGAAGCTCATCTCGGTCGTCGACACGCCGACGCCCCAGGTCTCGATCGAGGCCCGCGTCGTCGAGGCTTCGGCCACGTTCGTCCGCAACCTCGGCATCCAGTGGGGCTTCCGCGGCATCGCCGACCAGTTCTACGGCAACGCCACCAACCTCCAGTTCCCCAACAGCGTCCTCGTCGACGGCGCCATGATCCCCCAGGGCATCGTCACCAAGGGCATCGGCGGTCCGCTCGGCGGCTACGCCATCAACCTGCCCGCGCCGGCCTTCAATTCGGCGCTGGGCTTCTCCTTCGCCAACGTCCTCGACACCTTCCGCGTCGACATCGCCCTGTCCGCCCTGGAGACGGGCGGCGACGGCAAGATCATCTCCCGTCCCTCGGTCGTCACCCAGAACAACCAGCAGGCCGAGATCATCCAGGGCCGTCAGATCCCGGTCCAGACGGTGGCCAACTTCACCGTGACGACCCGGTACGTCAACGCGGCCCTCGAGCTGCGGGCGACCCCGCAGATCACGGCCGAGGGGACGATCATCATGAACATCGAGATCCAGAACAACGCGGCCGACTTCGCCAACCTCGTCAACGGCATCCCCCCGATCACGATGCAGAGCGCCAAGACGACGGTCATGGTCCCCGACGGCGGCACGACGGTCATCGGCGGCATCTACCGGACGGAGGATTCGGTCACGCGCGAGCGCGTGCCCTTCCTCCACCAGATCCCGATACTGGGCAACGTCTTCAAGAACTTCGCCCGGACCAAGCAGAGCCGGGAGCTGCTGATCTTCATCACGCCCAGGATCATCAAGTAACAGGAGAGAACGAGCCATGAAAAAGATCACACCCACTCTCAAGGTCCTGGCGGTCGCGGCGGCCTTCGTCGTGCTGGCCGGGTGCAACACCATATCCCGCACGACGCAATCCAGCAGCCTCATCATCATCCAGAGCCTCACCGGCACGACGGTCGCCGGCGAGGAAGTGGCCTACCTGCAATCCGACGTCATCGACGCCGACGGCCTCGTCCGGGTCAACAACGCCACGGCCAACATCATCGTCCGGCTGGTCAACCCCGACCCCATCGACCCGCCCTCGCAGTTCAACGACGTCGTCCTGACGAACTACCGCGTCACCTACGAGCTCCCGACGGGCCCGGGGACGCCGGGCACGGACGTGCCGCTGCCCTTCGACGGCAACTTCTCGACGGTCCTCTGCCAGGTGGACGCCGAAACCTCCGTGCCGTTCGTGGTCGTTCTCGAAGCGGCCAAGCTCGCCGCGCCCCTCGCGGGCCTCGTCGGCACGAACACGGTCCTCGAGCGAAAGGCCAAGATCGAGATCTTCGGCCACGACCTGACGGATCACCCGGTCACCGCGACCGGCTACCTGACGATCTATTTCGCCGACTACCAGGCTCGCTCCCCCGGTCAAGAAGTAAGCTTCGATCCCGCGTCACTCACGGGCCCGTCCCTTCGGGACGGGCCCTTTTTTTAGGGAGGGGGTCAAACCTATACGTTTTTAATTTTCGCCGGAAAATTAAAAACGTATAGGTTTGACCCCTTCTTGTTTGACCCCTTCTTATTCCCGGAACGGGGAATAGCTGAAGACGACCGTCTTCTTCAGGCGGATCTTGGGCAGGGCGTCGCGGAGGGCCCGGTCGATCGGTCTCCCGCTCGGCGGCCTTGAGGATGAACTGGACCCGGGAGACGTCGCGGACGCGGGCGACCGGCGCGAAGGCCGGGCCCAGGACCTCGAGCCCCGGCGCGTGCTTCTGGAAGAGCCCCCGGAGCTCGCGCGACCGGGCCCCGAGCGAGCGGACGTCCCGCCCCTGGAGCAGGACCTCGGCCAGGGACGCGAACGGCGGGTAGCTCAGGATCCGGCGGAACTCGATCTCCTTTTCGAAGAACGCGCGGTAATCGCCCGCCGCGGCCGCGGCCACGGCGAAGTGGGTCGGCGCCGCCGTCTGGATCACGGCCCTCCGCGTCGGGGGCGTCGCGGAGGAGGTCCAGCATGGCCGACACCGCCTCGAAGGTCTTCTGGCCGGCGCGATAGTCGGAGAAGCCGAGGAGATACTCGGGCCGGAGGATGGCCACGAGCCCGGCCTTCGGCACGCCGGCCTGGTGGACGAGAAGCTGGGTCGCGACGAGGAGCGGCGTCCGGCCCTTGGCGAAATCGGCCAGGATGCGCTCGCGGTCCGCGGGCTTCGAGGCCGTGTCCGCGTCGAAGCGGGCGACACCGGCGCCGGGAAAGAGCCGGCCGAGCTCCTCCTCGACGGCCTGGGTCCCGGCCCCCCTGCGGACGACGGCTTCCCCGCCGCATCCCGCGCACCCGCGGCGGGCGTCAACGGCGAAATTGCAGTAGTGGCAGATGAGGCGATCGTCGGTCTTGTGGTAGACGAGGGCGATGTCGCAGCGCGGGCACCGGGGCGCGCGGCCGCAGCCGGAGCACACGATCTGCGCGGCATAGCCCCGCCGGTTGAGAAAGAGGATGGCCGGCTGCCCCTTCTCCAGGTTGGCCCGGAGCTTGCCTTCGAGCTCCCGGGAGACGATCGGCCGGTCGCCCGCGTGATCGACGATCGTCACCGCGGCCCGCCGCGGCTCGGTCCCCAGGTCGACGAGGATCCCGAGCCGCCGGGCTTCGTCGAAGGCCTCGACGGTCGGACGGGACGATCCGAAGACGGCCACGGCCCCTTCGGACCGGGCCCTGAGAACGGCGCCGCGGCGGGCGTCGTAAGAGGGGTTCTCGGCCTGGAAATAGGATTCCTCCTGCTCATCGTCGACGGCGATGAGGCGCAGCGCCCCCGTCTCCAGAAAGAGCGCCGAGCGCGTCCCGGCGACGAGCGAAGCGCGGCCGCCCCGCAGCGCCCGCCAGGCCTCCTCCCGCTGCTTTTCGGTCATCCGGCCGTGGAAGACGACGGCCGTCCGGCCATAGTCCTTCTTGAAGCCGGAGACCAGGGTCTCGGACGGGGCCACTTCGGGGTGAAGGTAAAGGACGCGGCCGCCGCCCATGACGGCCCGGCGCACCAGGGACCTGAAGGCCGCCCGCCGCTGGGACCCCGAGCCGAAGAGATACCAGGCGCCGGAGCGCCCGTCGACGATGGCCCTCTCGACCGGCTCCAGGGCCCCGGCCTCGCGGAGGGCGTCCGGGAAGGCCAGCCCGAGCTGGACCGCCGCGCTCGGCGCCGGCCGCGGCCTCGGGCGGCCGGACGGGGGCCGCGGTCTTCCTCTCGACGGCGACGTAGCCCGACTTCTCCATCCGGGAGATGAGGCCGGCGACGTCGCTGCCCCCGAGCTTTCTCCGCAGCGACAGAGGGCTCCGGCCCTTCGGCGCGCCCGTCAGCGCCTCGGCCAGAACCCGGGCCTTGGGGCCCATGGCCGCCTTCTCCAGCGCCTCGCGCCCGGCCGCGGTCAGGACGACGGTGACCTTGGTCCGCTCCGCGAGCGACGGGGGGAGGGCGGTCTGGAGGATATCGCCCCACGAGGAGTGGAATTCGGCGCTCAGGCGGCCGGTGAACTCGAGGAAGCGCTCGTCCCGGAAGGGCCGGTCGTCGAGGACCTTGATGAGCTCCTTGACCTTGACCCCGGCCCCGGGCGGCTCCGACGTGAGCGCGACGATGAAGCCGTTCTGCCGGCGCGGCCCGAGCGGGGCGACGACGCGCGCGCCCGGCCGGGCGGCGGCGCGGAAGGCCTCGGGAACGGCGTAGAGGAAGGACTGGTCGAGGGGCAGCGGAAAGACGACCCGGGCGAACACGGTCATTTTCTGCCGAGCAGGACCATGACCTTCTGCATGTCCTCCCAGACCATGCGCTTGAGCTCCCGGTTGCCCTCGTTGCGGACGAGGTAGGACGGGTGGAACGTCGGCATGACCGGGATGCCCCGGTAATCCCCGAAATGCCCGCGCCGGGCGGTCATGCCCTCGCGGCCGGGGGCGAAATAATCGGTCGGCGTCTGGCCCAGGATGACGATGACGCGCGGCCGGATGAGCTCGATCTGGCCGGACGAGGTAGGGCGAGCAGGCCTCGATCTCCTCGGGTGGGGCACGCGGTTCTCGGGCGGACGGCACTTGACCATGTTGGTGATGTAGACCTCGTCCTCGCGGAAGGTCATGGCCGCGATGATCTTGCGCAGGAGCTGCCCGGCCCGGCCGACGAACGGCCGGCCCTGGGCGTCTTCGTCCCGGCCGGGCCCCTCGCCGATGAACATCAGCTCGGCCGAGCGGTTGCCCTCGCCGGGGACGGCGTGCGTCCGGCACCGGTGGAGGTCGCAGAGCGTGCAGACGAGGACCCGGCGGTCGATCTCCTCGAGGGCCTTCTTCTCGGCGCCCGTCTGGGCCCGGCGGCCGGCGAGCGACGGCAGCCCGCAGGCGGCCGCGGCGGCGAGACGCGGCGGCGGGCCTGGGGGCCGCGGCCGTGGGCTTGCGCTCGGGACCTCGCGAGACGAAACCGGCCCCGGCCTCGCTCAGGAAATCGACGTGGGTCTTGAGGTCCTCGCGGATGTCAGCGGCGCTTTTTTTCAAGCAGGGCCTCGATGCGGTCGAAGATGACGCGGCTCACTTCCCGCTTGCTCAGGAGGCCGCTCTCCTGGACGGGCCCGGACGGGGCGATGATGCGGACGGCGTTCGTGTCGGTCCCGAACCCCTGGCCGTCGTCGACGGCGTTGGCGACCATGAGGTCGGCCTTCTTGGCGGCCATCTTCCGCCGGGCGTGGGCCACGACGTCGTGGGTCTCCGCGGCGAAGCCGACCAGGATCTGGCCCGGCTTCTTCTTCCGGCCGAGGAGGGCCAGGATGTCCGTCGTCTTCTCGATGGCGAGCGACGGCCCGATCTCGTCCTTGGCGGCCTTGCGCCCGCGCGTGTCCTTGAACCGGAAATCGGAGACGGCCGCGGCCATGACGACGATGTCGGCCTTGGGGAAGGCCTTGAGGACGGCCTTCTCCATCTCGGCCGCCGTCACGACCCTCTCCGTCCGCGCCCCGCACGGCGGGATGAGCGCCGTCGGGCCGGAGACGAGGACGGTCTTCGCCCCGCGGGCGAGGGCCTCGCGGGCGAGCTCGTAGCCCATCTTCCCCGTCGAGGGATTGGAGAGGAAGCGGACGGGGTCGAGGTGCTCGCGGGTCGGCCCGGCCGTGACCAGGACGGTCTTCCCCTCGAGGCTCGCCGCCCGGGCCAGGATCCTCAGCCCTTCCTTGACGATCGGCCTCCGGCTCGGCCAGGCGGCCCCAGCCCACGTCGCCGCAGGCGAGATAGCCCTTGTCCGGCCTCGACGAACTCGGCGCCCAGGGCCTTGAGGCGGGCCATGTTGGTCTGGGTCTTCGGGTCGAGATACATGGCCTCGTTCATGGCCGGGGCGATGAGGACCGGCGCGGGCGTGGCCAGGAAGAGGGTCGACAGGAAATCGTCGGCGACGCCGCCGGCGAACTTGCCGATGACGTTGGCCGTGGCCGGGGCGACGCACAGCAGGGCGATCTCCCTGGCCAGGGCGATGTGCCGGATCGTCCGCGTCTCCGGCTCCTCGAAGAGGTCGACGATCGTCTTCGTCCCGGCCAGGCTGCTGAAGAGCAGGGGCGAGACGAGCCGGGCGGCGTTCGGGGTCATGACGACCTGGACCTCGATCCCCGCCTTCTGGAAGCCGCGGACGATCTCGCAGGCCTTGTAGATGCCGATCGACGACGAGACGCCCAGGGCGATCTTTTTCGTCATGACCGGCCCTTGGCGAAGCTTCTCAGGATGGGCTTGACGTCGGCGGCCATCGCGTCGGGGCGGTGCCGCGCGGCCCGGATGACGGTCTTGAGGTCGGCGACGGCCCGGTCGAGATCGCCGTTGACGACGACGAAGTCGAACTCGGCGTAGGCCCGGACCTCGGCCCGGGCGTTCCGCAGGCGCCGGGCGACGTCCTCGCGGCTGTCCTCGCCGCGGCCCTTGAGGCGGCGGCGCAGCTCGGCCGCGACCGGCGGCATGATGAAGATGAGCGTCGCTCCCGGCGACCCTGGCCCGCACCTGGCGCGCGCCCTGGACGTCGATATCGAGGATGATGTCGCGAGCGGCGGCCCTTGGTCTCGATCTCGGCCCGGGACGTCCCGTAGAGATGGCCGTGGACGCGGGCGTGCTCGAGGAAGCGCTTCTCCCGGACCATGCGCTCGAAGACCTTCTCGGAGACGAAGTGGTAGTCGACGCCGTCCTTTTCCGAGGGGCGGCGCGCCCGCGTCGTGTGCGAGACCGAGAACTCGATGCCGCCGAGGGCCCGCCTCACCCTCTTGATGAGCGTCGATTTTCCGCAGCCGGAAGGTCCGGTGATGACGAAGACCATGGCGTCGACTCCCCTATTCGATGTTCTGGACGTGCTGGCGGATGCTCTCGAGCTCGTTCTTGATGGCCAGGCTCTCCCGGGTGATGGCGATGTCCTGGGATTTCGAGGCCAGCGTGTTGGCCTCGCGGTTGAGCTCCTGGGCCAGGAAATCGAGCTGGCGCCCCACGGGCTCGCCGCCCTTGGGCGCGAGGAACGCCTCGAACGAGTCGAGATGGGTCTTGAGCCGGCCGATCTCCTCGGCCAGGTCGTAGCGCTGGGCCAGGAACGAGGCTTCTTCGGCCAGCTTGCCCTGGGAGACGGGCGCGCCGCCGTTGAGGTCGGCCAGCCGCTTCTTGATCTTGGCCTTGAGCAGGGCCGGCTGGCGCTTGAACTGCGTTCTCGGCCCGGGCGACGAAGCGGCGCACCGCGGCGATGTGGACGCGCAGCTGGCGGGCCGTCTCCCGCCCCTCCCGGCGCGCGGAGGGCGACGACGTCGTCGAGCGTCCGGGAGAAGCTCCGCTCGATGAAGGGCATGTCCTTCGGGCCGAGGGCCTTCCGGCCGACCTCGACGAGCTGGGGCACGCGGAACAGGCTGTCGAGGGAGATCTCGAGGCGCAGGCCGGTCCGCCGCGAGACGCGGTCGAGCGAGGCCAGGATCTTCTCGAGCAGGCCCTCGTTCAGCGTGAAATCCCAGCCCTCGGGGCCGAGCGGGACGAGATCGACGATAGACCTCGACCCGGCCGCGGCGGATCCTCTTCTGGCAGAGGGCGCGGAGCGGGCTTCGGCCTCGCCGAGGGGGGCGCCCTTGTAGGACCAGTCGAAGAAGCGGTGGTTGAGCGTCTTGATGCTGATCTTCAGCCGCAGCGAGGGCGACGTGAAGTCGCGTTCGGCGAATCCGGTCATTCCCAGGATCATGGAACGTGCTCCTTGGCAAGCCCCGCGCCCCGCAGCGTCCCCGAAGAGGGCCCGGGCGATGCCGTAGGCGTTGAGGCCCGACCCACGGTCAGGTTGTCGGCGACGGCCCAGATCCAGAAGCCCCGGGCGATCGCCGGGTCCTTCTTGACCGGGCCGAGATGGATGTGGTCCTTCCCGGCGACGGATGCGGGCGAGATCGCGGCCGCGTCTCGCCGGCCGCCGCGGGCCGGAAGATGTCGTTCGCCTTGAGGCAGCCCTCGACCTCGGCCGCGGAGACGTCGCGCTCGAGCTCGAAGTGGGTCATGATCGAGTAGGTGTGGAAGACGGGCGCGAGGATGATCGGACAGGGACAGGGGCGGCGGCGCCGGGGCGAGGACCCGCCGGATCTCGGCGGCGACCCGGTTCTCGAGGGGCGAGAAGCCGTTCCGCTCCGGCTTGGTCGTCCGGGCCAGCAGGTTGAAGGCGACCTGGTCGCGAAAGACCTTCTTGCTCATGGCCGAGCTGCCGAGCAGGGCGTAGCTCTGTTCGGCCAGCTCCTGGATGCCCTCCTCGGCGTAGGCCGAGACGGGCTCGAGGACGACGGACACGGCCTTGGCCACCCCGAAGCCGGCCCCGAGGGTCGAAAGAAGGTGCGCCAGCATGATCGTGGCGGGATGCGGGTTGGCGATGAGCGGCGGCTTGTCCTTGCGGAGCGTCGCGGTCGTTGACGCCGGCGACGATGAGCGGGACCTTCGGGTCGGCGTTGAAGCTCGCGCCGAGGTCGATGGCCGTGTAGTCCTTCTCGGCCGCCAAGCGTCCGTAGCGGGAGTCCGTCTTCTCGTCCGCGGCCAGGAACACGAGGTCCAGGCCCTCGAGCGCGGCCGGCGTCAGGGCGTGAACGACCTTGGCCTCGCCGCGGAACTGGCTGAGCTTGCTGTATTCCTCCTCGACGTCGGGATCGTAGAGCTCGAGCGAGGCGAGGGGGAACTTCTTGGCGGTGAGGATCCGGAGGATCTCTTTGCCTTTGAGCGATTCGGAGCCGACGAGCGCGAGGCGGGGCTTGCGGGACTTGGCCGGGGCCATGGAGGTCCTTATCGCGTCCGGACGTAGTCGGCCATCAGCCGGTACATCCGGTCCTTGAGGACGAGCTTCTTCTTCTTGAGCTCCCGCTCCTCGTCGTCGTCGGCCGGCGAGAGGCGGCTCTTGCCGCGGAGCGCGTCGAGGGCCTTTTCACAGGCCTGGTGGTCGTCGTGGGCGCGCCGGAATTCCGCGTTTTCCCTGAGGAGAAGCTCCTTGACTTCCTGTTCGTCCATGCGGCGGGTTCCTCCGCGGCCAGAATAACATATCGACCGGTCCGATTCAATTTGCGGGGGGGACATGGACGGGGGACATGTACCCTTGGTACGTGTCCCCGTTCTTGGGCCGCCCTAGCGCTTGTCGCCCGAGAATCGCGCCGCTTCTTTTTTGAGCCGCCCGGCGTCCCAGCGGTCGGCGTGGACGAGCACCCGGTAGCGGAGGACGAACGTGTCCCCGGGATGAAGGCTGAGCGTCTCGTAGCAGAGCACGGCCGGATTGAACCAGCTCATCGGGGCCGAGCGGATGACGTACCACGGCGTGGGCGTGCGCGGATTCCCCGTGTGGTCGAGGATGGCGACCCCCGCGGGTCGGCCGTCGACAAGACCCGAATAATCCAGACGCGACATGCCGGCCCCGGTAGCGATCATTGGTCCATGTCCCGGCGGGTCCGTCGCTCGTCATCACCTCCCGGTCCAGCAGCCCCTCGGCCAATCGGAGCGACAGCCCGGCGTAACCGCCGTTGAACTGTCCGCCGGGTTCCCAGGGCGGGAGCGTCCGGTCGAGGACGATGTCCGCGGCCGCCTCGAAGGCGCCTGTCCAGTCGATGGCGTAGACCCCTTCTGCCGTCCGGCCGGGAGACCTCGATCGTCCTCTTCTCGGTCAGGACCGGGGCGGCTCTCTCCGACGGGCCGGTAGTCCAGGTCCATCTCGATCCGGGCTTCGAGGTCATTTCTGGTCGAGACGCGGACGTTCGTCCAGGACGTCCGGCCGGCGGGGTGGCCTGTCTTGGGATCGATCTCCCAATAATTGACCTTGTTGATGTATTTCCAGCTGAACCACAGGCCGTGATGCCAGAGATGATCGGGCGGACGGTCCCATGTCAAGAGCCGCCCGTCGGTCGTCCGAAGAGGATGGAAGTAGACATGGTCGCCGTCCGCGCCGTAGTGGAATTGCCAGAGCGGCCCTCCGGGCCCGACGAGGGCCAAGCTCGAGCCCGTTTCCTTCTCCCATCGCCAGCCTCCGGAGCCGGCCGGCCCGCGGCATCCGCAAGCGGCCAAAACGACAAAGGCCGAAAGAAGCGAGAGAACGAAACGCCGGTTCATGGGTCAGCGCCTCCTGGCGGGGTGATGATAGCCCAGTCCGGGGCCTTTTCCAAGCGGAGGGCCGGGCCTCACCCGGGTCCCCTGAAGATGCGGCTCCCCGTTGACTTTAGAGACCTGAATTACTATACTGGACGCGCTTTCCGGCGGTCGCCGGACGGGCAATGGCTAGGTAGCTCAGTTGGTAGAGCGAAGGACTGAAAATCCTTGCGTCGGCGGTTCAATTCCGTCCCTAGCCATTTTTTCTTTTTCCCCATCGATCTCCCCCTGACGGGCCCTCCCTGGAGACTTTCGCCCGGAAGAAAGAATCCATAACGCCCTCGGCCGTGACGGGCAGGGACTGCGGAGCCCTGAACGCGGATTCCGGCGGATTCAGAACTTGTAGCTGGCCGAGACGGAGGGCACGAAGGCGTGCATCCCCAGGGTCCCGGTCACGTCCAGTTCGAAGCCCCGGTAGAAATACGTCATCGGCCTCTCGCTCCCGGCCAGATACTCCAAACAGAAATCGAGCTGCAGGCCGCCGAAGGTCTTGCCCAAGCCGAGGGCGAACGCGTTGTTGGCGAACGTCGGCATGAGAATGTCGAGCGTCGCATCCGGCCCCGGCGCGGGATCATATGTGTAGCCGACCCTGACCGCGGTCGATGAGTTCACGGCATATTCGGCGCCGAAGCGGATCTGTGTCGCGTCCTTCCAATCGAGGACCCGGACATCCCTCCCTTCGAGGCTGGCGAGCTGCGCCCAGACGGGATCCATGAACGTCGTCCGGATCACATCCAGCTTGGACCACTGCGTCCACTGGACGTCGGCGCTCAGGAGCAGGCTCTCGGAGGCCTGGAACGACACGCCGCCCGCGATCGAGAGCGGCCAGGCGATCTTGCGCCGGAGGTCGGAGCTGCCGGGAAGCTCGAAGAGGGTCATGTTCGACATGCGGGCCGAGCCGTCAAAGGTGATGGTCGACGGCGTCCGGACGGTCAGGCCGATGCCGAGCGCGTCGGCGGGCTTGGCCAGGATACCGAAGGTCGCCCCCAGTCCCCAGCCGGTCATGGTCTCTTCGTATTGGCCAAGATCGGCCAGCCCGGCTCTCGGAAGGACATCGATCTGCGGAGGGAAGGACGAAGTCCCGGCCGGCATCTTGAGGCTGAGCGTTCCTATACTGACGTTGATCGCCGCCCCGACGGAAAGCCGCTCGCTGATCCTGACCGCGGCCATCGGCGAAAAGGAGAAAACATAGAGCCGGCTCGAAAAGTCGTAAGTGGTCCCGGGCGTGAGGACGGAGAGATCCGAGCCGTTCCACATCGTCCCCTGCGCGGAAGGCGTCCCGATGCCGATGCCGAGGACGACGTTGGAACCGACGGGCCGATAGTAGCCGGCGAGGAAGTTCAGATAATGGGATGTCGCGGTCTTGGCTTCGAAGGGCGGATTCTCAGGGATGGTGCCCAAGGTCAGGCCGAGGGTCGCCCGGGGGGCTACATCGGCCAGAGAGAACCCGAACGTCTCCTTGCGGAACCCCGCCGCGCCGGCGGGATTCCAGAAGACGGCGCTGAAGTCGTTGGCGATGCTGACAAACGCGCCGCCCATGCCTTGGGCCCGCGAACCGAGCCCGTTGAGGCTGAGGCCGTTCGCCGGGGCGAAAGAGGGCAGCAGGAACAATGCGGCCATGGCCGCGATCAGGATTTTCTTGGTCATCGTCCGTATCTCCATGCTGAACGTGCGACCATTATATACGCCCTTTTTCGGGAAATCCATCTCGAGGCGGCGATGGATATCGCCACCCGGGAGAGGCGGGAAGCTCGGACCCTATTTCTTCCCGAACGTGAGCTCGCCCTTCTTGTCGACGCCGATCAGGGCCGTGTCGCCTTCCCCGTACTCCCCGGCCAGGATCTTCATGGCCAGGGGGTTCTGGACGTCCTTCTGAATGGTCCGCTTGAGCGGTCGGGCGCCGTAGACGGGGTCGAATCCCCTCTCCGACAGGAGCTCTTTGGCCTCCTTCGTGACCTCGAGCCCGATCTTGCGGTCGGCCAGCCGCTTGGCCAGAAGGTCGAGCTGCAGCCCGACGATCTCGAGGATGACGCTCTTCGGGAGCGGCTTGAAGATGATGACCTCGTCGATGCGGTTGAGGAACTCCGGGCTTGAAGTGGCGCTTCGAGGACCTTGCGGACTTCCTTCTCCATGGCCTCGTAGTCGCCGCTGAGCTCCTTGATGACCTGGCTCGCCGAGGTTCGAGGTCATGATGACGAGGGTGTTCTTGAAATCGACCGTCCGGCCCTGGCCGTCGGTCAGCCGGCCGTCCTCGAGGATCTGGAGCAGGACGTTGAAGACGTCGGGGTGGGCCTTCTCGATCTCGTCGAGGAGGATGATCGCATAGGGCCGCCGCTTGACCGCCTCGGTCAGCTGGCCGCCCTCCTCGTAGCCGACGTAGCCGGGCGGCGCGCCGATGAGCCGGCTGACGGTGTGCTTCTCCATGTATTCGGACATGTCCAGCCGGACCATGGCCTTCTCGTCGTCGAAGAGGAACTCGGCCAGGGCCCGGGCCAGCTCGGTCTTGCCGACGCCCGTCGGGCCGAGGAAGATGAACGAGCCGATGGGCCGGCCCGCCTCCTGGATGCCCGCCCGCGACCGGCGGACCGTGTCCGCGACGGCCCGGATGGCCTCCTCCTGGCCGATGACGCGCTTCCCGAGGATCTCCTCCATGTGGATGAGCCGGTCGACCTCGCCCTCGAGCATCTTGGAGACGGGGATGCCGGTCCACTTGGAGACGACCTCGGCGATGTCCTCCTCGTCGACCTCTTCCTTGAGCATCCGCCCCTTGGCCTGGATGCGCGGCCAGGTCGGCCGCGGACTTGTCCATCTGCTTCTGGAGCTCGATGAGCTTGCCGTAGCGGATCTCGGCCGCCTTCTCGAGGTCGCCGCGCCGCTCGGCGCTCTGCTCCTCGATCTTGAGGGCGTCCCGCCTCTCCTTGAGCTTGCCGGCCGCCTCGATCGTCTCCTTCTCCTTCTGCCAGCGGCCGCGCAGCGCCGACGCTTTCTCCTTGAGGTCGGCCAGCTCCTCCTCGATCCTCTCGAGCCGCTCCTTCGAGGCCGGGTCCTTCTCCTTCTTCAGGGCCTGGCGCTCGATCTCGAGCTGGAGGATCCGGCGGTCGAGCTCGTCGAGCTCCTCGGGCAGGCTGTCGATCTGGATGCGGATGCGCGAGGCGGCCTCGTCGACGAGGTCGATGGCCTTGTCCGGCAGGAAGCGGTTGGTGATGTAGCGCGACGACAGCGTCGCCGCGGCGACGAGGGCCGAGTCCTTGATCCTGACGCCGTGGTGGACCTCGTACTTCTCCTTGAGCCCGCGCAGGATCGAGATCGTGTCCTCGACCGACGGCTCGCCGACATAGACCTGCTGGAAGCGCCGCTCCAGGGCGGCGTCCTTCTCGATGTGCTTCTTGTACTCGTTGAGGGTCGTCGCCCCGACGCAGCGGAGCTCGCCCCGGGCCAGGGCCGGCTTGAGCATGTTCGAGGCGTCCATCGCGCCCTCGGCCGCGCCCGCGCCGATGATGGTGTGGAGCTCGTCGATGAACAGGATGACTTCGCCGCCCGACTTCCCGATCTCCTTGAGCACGGCCTTGAGCCGGTCCTCGAACTCGCCGCGGAACTTCGTCCCGGCGATGAGGGAGCCCATGTCGAGGGCGAGCAGGCGCTTGTTCTTGAGCGACTGCGGCACGTCGCCGTTGGCGATGCGCTGGGCCAGGCCCTCGACGACGGCCGTCTTGCCGACGCCGGCCTCGCCGATGAGGACGGGGTTGTTCTTGGTCCGCCGCGACAGGACCTGGATGACCCGCCGGATCTCGTCCTCGCGGCCGATGACCGGGTCGAGCTTGCCCTGGCGGGCCAGGGCGGTCAGGTCGCGGGTGTATTTCTCGAGGACCTGGTACTTGCCCTCGGGCTCGGGGTCGGTCACCCGCTGCGAGCCGCGGACCGCGGCCAGGGCCTTGAGGACCGCGTCCTCGCTGACGCCGTTCGCGCGCAGGACCCGGGAGGCTTCGTTCTTGCCGTCCTTGAGCATGGCCAGGAAGAGATGCTCGGTCGAGACGTACTCGTCCTTGAGCTCGTCGGCTTCCTTGCGGGCCGCGTCGAGGATCTGGCGCAGGGCCGGAGAGAGCGTCGACTCCCCTCCCCCGCTGACCTTGGGCAGACGGCCGAGCGCCGCGTCGATGTCGGCGCGGATCTTGGCCGCGGGCGCGCCGATCTTGGCCAGGATGGCGTTGACGATGTTCTCGTCCTGGGCGAGGAAGCTCGCCAGCAGGTGCTCGGGCCGGATCTCCTGGTGGCCCATCTCCTCGGCCAAGCCCTGGGCCTTTTGGATGGCTTCCTGGGACATGACGGTGAACTGATCCCATCGCATCGCATCGACCTCCCGGAAGAATTCCCATCTATTAAAGCCCCCGCGGACGGGGCTGTCAAGGCGCCGCGCCGGCGTGCGTGAAAGCCGCGTCGCGGCCCCCTTGACAAGCGGATAAAAATGCATTATTTATTGTCAGTAGAGGCGCGTCATGGAAGAGATGGAAATCACCAGCTGGATCACGCTCGACGCGATCAGAAAGGCCAAGGGCGCGGAGATCGTCGAGACGGTCGGCAACCTCCAGACCGGCCACAACAAGTCCGTCTTCTTCCTCATCGAGGACGACTACCTCGAGCTCGTGCTACAGCGACTCGTCCTCCAACTTCATCCGCCGCTACGAGGACCGCGACGAGTTCGACGAGGCCCTCGAGGAGCGCAAGGCGGACGACGGCGAGGCCCACCTCTCGGGCAACGGCGACAAGGACTTCGACGAGGACGAGGACGAAGGGAAGGACGAGGACATCGAGGACGGGTTTTCCGTCGAGGAAGAGCCCGAAACCTATTGACCTCCGGGCGAACCGATCCGGCCCTTGAGCCCGGCCAGGATATTCAGCGCTTCGAGGGGGGTCAGCGACGCGAGGTCGAGGCCCTCGATCTCTTCCCTGAGCTCGCGCAGCAGGGCGAATTCCCGGTCCTCGGCGAAGAGCATCAGCTGGCTGCGGTCGCCCGACGGCCGGCCGCGGCTGGCCAGGCGCGGCTGGCCGGCCTCGTCGAGCTCCTGCTTCTCCAGGTTGAAGAGGATCTCCCGGGCCCGGTCGATGACGTCCCGGGGGATGCCGGCCAGCTTGGCCACGTGGATGCCGTAGCTCCGGTCGGACGGGCCGGGGACGATCTTGCGCAGAAAGACGATCTCGTCCTTCCACTCCCTGACGGACACGTGGTAGTTCTTGATCCGCGGCAGGGTCAGGGCGAGCTCGGTCAGCTCGTGGTAGTGCGTGGCGAAGAGCGTCTTCGGCCGGACGTCCTCGCGCTCGTGGAGGCGCTCGGCCACGGCCCAGGCGATGCTCAGGCCGTCGAACGTGCTCGTGCCGCGGCCGACCTCGTCGAGGAGGATGAGGCTGCGGGCGGTGGCGTTGTGGAGGATCGAGGCCGTCTCCAGCATCTCGACCATGAACGTCGACTGCCCGACGCTGAGGAAGTCCATGGCCCCGATGCGGGTGAAGATGCGGTCGACGAGGCCGATCGAGGCCGACTTGGCCGGGACGAAGGCGCCCATCTGGGCCGAGGAGGACGATGAGCGCGGCCTGGCGCAGGTAGGTCGACTTGCCGCCCATGTTCGGGCCGGTGATGATGAGGATCTGGTTCGCGGCGGCGTCGAGCTCGAGGTCGTTGGGGATGAAGGGCTCGGCCTGGCTCGTCTCGATGACGGGGTGGCGGCCGGCCTCGATGCGGATCGCGTCCCCTTCGTCGACGGCCGGGCGGACGTAGCCGCGCCGGGCGGCGCACTCGGCCAGGGCCAGGAGGACGTCGAGCGCGGCGATGTCGGCGGCGATCCGCTGCAGGCGCGGGGTCTCCCGGGCCACGGCCTCGCGGACCTCGAGGAAGAGGCGGCTCTCGAGGACGCCGATCCGCTCCTCGGCGTGGAGGACCTTCTCCTCGTACTCCTTGAGCTCCGGCGTGAGGAAGCGCTCGGAGTTGACCAGCGTCTGCTTGCGCGTGTAGTCGGCCGGGACCCGGTCCAGGTTGGGCTTGGTCACCTCGATGTAATAGCCGAAGACCTTGTTGTAGCGGACCTTGAGCGAGCCGATGCCGGTGCGCTCCCGCTCGCGGCTCTCGAGCTGGGCGATGAAGCCCTTGCCGGAGCGGCTGACCGCGCGCAGGTCGTCGAGCTCGGCGTTCCAGCCGTCCTTGACGATGCCGCCCTCGGTCAGCAGAAAGGCGGGCTCGTCGAGGATGGCCCTGTCGATGAGAGCGGCGACGTCGGCGGCGTTGTCCCAGCGCCCGGCCATGTCCTTGAAGAGGACGGAGGAGAAGGCGCGGAGCTCGCGCTCGATCGCCGGGAGCGGGGCGAGCGACGTCTTCAGGGCGACGAGGTCGCGGGGATGGGCCGCGGCCAGGGCGATCTTCCCGACGAGCCGCTCCAGGTCGAGGACGCCCTTGAGCGTCTCCCGGATCTCGCGCCGGGCGATGGTCGCGCCGAGGCCCTCGGCCACGGCGTCCTGGCGGGCGGCGATCGCCGCGACATCGCGGAGCGGCCGCAGGAGCCAGGCGCGGAGCAGGCGGCCGCCCGGCGCGGTCACGGTGAAGTCGATGACGTCGAGAAGGGTGCCCTTCGATCTTGCCGTCGCGGAGGTTGCGGACGAGCTCGAGGTTGCGGACGGTCGTCGCGTCGAGGACGAGATGGCTCGCCGGCGTTGAGGTAGGAGATCCGGTGGACGAGGGCCAGGGAATCCTGCCGGACCTTCTTGACGTAGGCGATGAGGGCCCCGGCGGCGGCCACGGCCCGCGGCTTGTCCTCGAGGCCGAAGCCGGCCAGGGACTTGGCGCCGAAGTGGCCCAGGACGACCTGGGACGCCTGGGGCGGATCGAAGAGCCAGCCTTCGGCCGGGCTCAGGGCGGCGCCGTTCGAGCCCGTCGGGCGGAAGGACGCGGCGCAGGGCCTCCTCGGCGCCCTCGGGATAGAGGATCTCCTTGGGCGCGGCCTTGAAGAGCTCGTCGGCCAGGAGCTTGGCTTCGGTCCAGGCGCCCCTCGAGGGTCCGGATCTCGCCGGCGGAGAGGTCGACCAGGGCCATGCCCCAGCCGTCGTCCGCGAGGGCGAGGGAGACGATGAACGTCGCTCTCCTTGGCCTCTTCGAGCTCGATCTCGACGGCCGTGCCGGGCGTCAGGACCTTGATGACCTCGCGCCGGACGACGCCCTTGGCCGCCTTGGGGTCCTCGACCTGCTCGCAGATGGCGACCTTGAAGCCCTGCCGGAGCAGCTTGGGCAGGTAGGCGTTGACGGCGTGATAGGGCACGCCGCACATCGGCACCTTCTGCCGCGAGGTCAGGGCGATGTCGAGGACGGGCGCCGCGATCCTGGCGTCCTCGTAGAACATCTCGTAGAAATCGCCCAGGCGGAAGAAGAGAAGGGCGTCCGGGATGGAGCTCCTTGATGCGGAAATACTGCTCCATCATCGGGGTCAGGGAGGTGTCGTTGGCCATCGGCGAATGCTCACTATACCCACGGCCCTCCGTTTTGCAACCTCCCCTGCGTCGCTCCCGTCAAAATTGGAACGCGGCATGTCCGACGGTTGACACCCGGGGGCGGTGTTGTAATCTCGGGGGCGTGAACATCCCCAATTACATCAGCCTGGCGAGGATCCTGGCCATTCCGGCCGTGGTCGCCATCATGCTGACGGACTTCCGGGGCCACGATCTCATCGCCTGCATCATCTTCACCTTCGCCTCGCTCACGGACTGGCTCGACGGCTGGCTGGCCCGCAAGAAAGGGATGGTCACGGTGCTCGGCCAGCTCCTCGACCCGACGGCCGACAAGCTCCTCATCGCCTCGGCCCTCATCTGTCTCGTCGCTCTCGGCCGCGTCCCCGCCTGGGCGGCCATCGTCATCATCGGCCGGGAGATCGCCGTGACGGGGTTCCGGGCCATGGCCTCGTCCAAGGGGGTCAACATCCCGGCCTCGGCCTTCGGCAAGGCCAAGATGGGCAGCGAATCCTGGATCATCGGGGCCATCGTCCTGGGCCCGATCTATCTGGGGAAGTTCTACGTGCGTGGCCAAGATCGGGCTGTGGCTCGTCGTGGCCCTGGCCATCATCTCGGCCCTCGAATACTTCATCCGCTTCGGCCCGCGGATCATCTCACAGCAGGCCGAATAGGGCCGCCCGCGCCTTCTCCGCCCCTTCAAAGCTCTCGACGTTGTGGATCGCCGGCGGCTTGGGCCAGCCCCGGGCGATGCGCTTGACCAGGCCGGCCAGGACCTTGCCCGGTCCGCACTCGACGCAGGCGTCGACGCCGAGGTCCTTCATCACGGCCATGGACTTCGTCCAGAGGACGGACCGGCTGACCTGCCGCTTGAGCGCGTCCCGGGCCTCCTCGCCCGTCCGGATGAGCCGGGCGTCGACGTTGGTGACGATCGGGAAGCGGGGGTCGGCGAACGCGATGGCGTCGAGGTCGGCGGCCAGCCTCTCCTCGGCCGGCTTCATCAGCCGCGAGTGGAAGGGCGCGCTGACCGGGAGCATGACCGACCGCGGCGCCTTGATGGCGGCCAAGGCCTCTTCGACCGCCGCCTTTTCCCCGGAGATGACGATCTGATCGTCGCTGTTCCAGTTGGCGATCTCGACGACGCCCGAGCGCACGCCGGCGATCCGCCGCTCGACCTCGTCGCCCGGGACGCCGAGGACCGCCGCCATGCCGCCGACGCCGACGGGCACGGCCTCCTGCATGTAGCGGCCCGCGCTTGTGGACGAGCCGGACGGCGTCCTCGAAGCGAAGGCAGCCCGCGGCGACGAGGGCCGAATACTCGCCCAGGCTGTGGCCCGCGGCCACGGCGGGGTCGCGGCCGAGGAGCCGGCAGGCGGCCGTGCTGACGACGAGGAGGGCGGGCTGGGTGTTCGGGGTCAGGCGCAGCTCCTCCTCGGGGCCCTCGAAGCAGATCTTGGAGATGGAGAAGCCCAGGGCCTCGTCGGCCTTTTCGAAGAGGGCCCGGGCCTCCGGCGACCGGTCGTAAAGGTCCTTGCCCATGCCGACGGCCTGGGACCCCTGTCCCGGGAAAAGATAGGCGATGGTCATTTCAGGCAGTCCTTCTTGATCTGGATATCGGCCCTCTTCCTCAGGTCCCGGACCCAGCCGGCCGTTTGCTGGGCCCGCCGTTCGTCGCGGATCCTCGCCTCGATCGCCTCCGCGACCCGCTCGAGCGGCTCGACCGCGAGCCCGAGCCGGGTCTGCTCGGGGACGTAGATGTCCCGGTAGTTCCGCTCCACCTCCGTCACCGAGACGGGGATCGATTGGCTGAACCGCAGGCCCAGGGCCCGGTCGAAGAGGATGCGGTCCTCGACATAAGCGGCCAGGTCCGCGGCCGCGAGCCCGAATCGTCCCAGCTTGGCGGCGAAGGCGTCCTCGCCGACGGCCCGCCGGACTTCGGCGACGGCGGCGTCGAGCTCCTCCCCGCTCACCCCGCGGACGTCGCTGGCCAGGTCCAGGACGACCTTGCGGTCGATGAGCGCGTCGAGCGCGGCGAGCCTCGGGTCCGCCGCCGGCTCGAGCTCCGGGCCGCGCCCCAGGCCGAAGGCGGCCGTGACCTCGACGTCGAGGAGGGTGATGATCTCGCCGTTGACGACCGCGACCACGCAGTTGACCGTCTGGGCCAGCCCGGCGGCCGCCGCGAGCAGCGCCAAGAACAGGGTCCTTTTGAGCATCATGGTTTCCGTTCTCTTAGAAGATGTCGCCGATGGTCAGGAAGATGAGGGGCTTCCCCTTCTTGTCCTGGACGTCGATCCCCCAGAGCTTCCAGGCGATCTCCACGCGGACCGGCCCGAGCGGCGTCCGATAGCGGATCCCGGCCCCGGCCGCTCCTTGCAGCTTGAACGGCCGGAAATCCCCGAGGGTCGAGTAGACGTTGCCCAGGTCGAGGAAGGAGGCCAGGCGCAGCGCCTTCCAGGACGGGAAGATGGGGAAAGTGAGCTCGGTGTTGACGAGAAGGACGGCCGCCCCGCCGAGGGCTTGAACGTCGTCGAGTCGAAGGGCCCGAGCCGCTCGAACTCCTCGCCCCGGAACGTGTTGCTGCCGCCGGCGAAGAAGAACTCCGGCAGATTGCGCAGCCCGTTGCCGAGCCCGAGCCGGGCCGTGACGCCGAGGTTCAGCCCCGACGTGATCGGCTGGTAGAACTGGCCCTTGAGGAAGATCTTCTGGTAGTTCGATTGGGGATTCGGATCGGCCTGCCCGGGCTGCGATGTTCCCTTGCCGAAGACGGGCAGGCCCACCTCTCCGACGGCGCTGAGGAAGTAGCCCCGGGTCGGGTTCAGGGTGTCGTCCCGCCTCTCCCAGCTCATGCTCAGCGAGGCGAGGGCCGCGGAATAGGGAAGGAAGCGGCGGTCGATGTTCTCGGGCAGGTCGGCGAGATCGACGTTCTTGAGGGACGTGCGCGTCACGCTCAGCGAGCCGAGCAGCAGGCGCGACCGGCTCAGGGCCTTGACGGCGCTGAAGCTGATGCCGCGGCGGTCGAGAGAGCTCACGAGCTCGGACCCCGCCGGTCCCCAGTCCGGGCCTCCCGTTCGGCCCAGACCAGGATGGTCGTCGGAATGGCCAGGCCCAGAAGATAAGGCTGGCTCCAGGACAGGACCGTCCGCAGCTCCCTGATGTCGACGCCCGGCCCGGAGGGATCTGGCCCAGGGCGATCTGGCCAAGGACGCCCACCTGGGCGCCCAGGCCGAAGACGTTGTTGCGGATATACTCGGCCGAGCCGCGCGGCAGGGGGTTGCCCGGCCAGTTGGCCAAGGACCCGGTCAGGGGGTCCTCGGATTCGAACCCGAGGCCGAGCCCGGCGTAGTTCTTCTCCCCTTCGCGGACGGTCACGACCACGACCTCGTTGCCGGGCCCGGTCTGGATCTCGTCGACGCGGACCTCGGAAAAGATGCCCAGGTTCTCCAGCCGCCGCTTGGTCTCCTGGACGAGCGAGAAGTCGGCCGGACTGCCGGGCCCGACGCGGATCTCCCGGCGGATGACGCGGTTCCGTGTCGTCCGGCTCCCGGTGACGAAGACGTCCCTGACCGTGACCGGGGTCCCCTCGGTGATCTCATAGACGAGGGAGACCCGGCCGGCTGCCGGGCGCTCGACGCGGGCCGTGACCTCGCTGCCGCGGAAACCGCGATTGAGATAGATCGCCTCGATCTGGCTGATGTCCCTTTGCACGTTGGGCGGGAAGAAGGGCCCCTCCATGCGGTTGACGAGGCCGCGGGCGAGCTCTTCCGCCGGGATCAGGGAGGCGCCTTCGATCCGGATGGCCTCGACCGTGGTCTTCAGACCCTCGCGGACGTCGAAGACGGCCTGCACCCCGGCGGTGTCCCGGACCAGCTCGAGCCGGACCTGGATGTCCGCGAAGCCGTTCTCCTTGTAGAAGCTCTCGACCTCGCGGGGGATGGTGAACAGCCGGTCGTAGCGAAGGAGGGAGAAAAAGGGAATGCCCTCCCGGACGGCCAACCGGTTTTTCAGGTCGAGGTTGGAGTAAGCCGCGTTGCCGCGGAAGTCGATCGCCGTGATCTTGGACTTCTCGCCGCGCGTGACGTCATGGATGATGCGGACTTCGCCGGGGAGCTTCTCGACGCGGCTCTGGACCGTGGCGAACAGGTAGCCCTGCCGCCGGAGGGTGTTGAGGATCCTGGCCTCGCCTTCGGACAGGCCCCACTGCTCGAAAACGCGCTCTTCCCAGATCGGCTCGAGGATCCGGAGCGGGACCTTGGCCCCGTTGACGACTATGGTGATCTTCTCCTGCGGCAGGATCTCGATGCGAAGATCGACCCGGCGGTTCTCGTCGTCGAAGCTCTCGCCGGCCAGGCGGACCTCCGCTCTCCTGTAGCCGGCCCGGCCCAGCCCCCGCGATAGGGCCTCGAGGTCGGCGGCCAGGCGGTTGGGGACGTAGAGATCGCCGACCCGGCTCTTCATCTTCCTGAGCAGCGAGCGCTCGGGGATCTCGGCTTTCCATTCGACTTCGAGCCCACCGATCCGGAACGTCTTCCAGTCGACGGCCCGGAAGACGAGGTCGGCCGTGGAGGCGCCTTCCTTCCGCTTGATCTCGCTCACGACGACGGCGTCGAAGAACCCGGCCTGCTTGAGCCCCTCGCGGACCTCCTCGATCGCCTCCGGCAGCCGGTCCTCCTGGAGATAGGCCCCCGGACGCTGGGACGTCAGTCCTTCCCTCAGCGGCGTCGCGGGGACCTTGGGTCCCTTGAAGAAAACGTCGTCGATGAACACCTTCCGGACGAGGTCAAAGACGAGGGCGATCCGCCCCTCCCCCTCCCTCGTGACCCGGACGTCGGCGAAGAGGCCGGTGCTGAAGATCTGCTTGACCGCCTGATCGACGAGCCGCGGCGAGAAGGCATCGCCCGGCCGGAGGGGGATGAGGTCGAGCAGTCCCGCCTCCCCCGGGCGCCCGTCGACGCGGACAACGATGCGGTCGACGACCGCGGCGTCCTGGGCCGCGCCGGCCTGCGCGCCGGCCCAGGCCAGGACCAGGACCAGGGCGAGGGCGAGAAGCCGAGCCGCCCGGCGCGCCCGGCGATCGGATCTAGAAGCGCTTGCGGAACTTGACATCGAGTCCAAACTTTCCCCGGTCGTCCCGCCCGCCCACGAGCGAGAATCTCCGGCTGATGTCCCACTCCACGCGGAAGATGGGCACCTCGTCGATCGTGGCCCTGATGCTCGAATTGGCCAAGATGGTCGAATAAAGGACCAGAAGATCTTTGGACAGCTTCTTGCCGACGGTGATCCGGGCGGCGATACCGCCCGTGGGGTTGTCCGGGATATAAGGGTCGATCCGGAAGCGGTCCAGGGAGAGCAGCCCGCCGGTCCGCTTTTTGGCCAGGTCGGCGATCTGGTAGGTCAGGAGGGAGGCCGTGTTCAGGGCCGTGCTGCGGTCGCCCGCGTACGAATAATACATGCGGCGGAAGGACTCTCCCAGGGCAAGGAGCGACAGGATCTCCTCGGGCGGCAGCGGCGGCGAGGAGGTGAACTCCGGCTTGAGGCGGCTGACCGGGCCGCTCATGCTCAACGTGACCCGGAAATCCTTGACGTAGGTCTCGCCGCGGAAATCGAGGTACGGCTCCGTATTCACGGGGTCGGTGAAGCTCAAACGCCCGTGGAGGACGCGGAAGGTCCGGTCCTGGAAATAGAAATCGCCGCTGACGATGTCGATGTCGCCGAGGAGGACCGGCTCGGCCAGGGCGCCCGTCGCCGTCAGGTTGAAGCGGGCGGCGAACCGGCCCAGGGCATTCTCGATGACCGCGTTGTCGTCGGCCCGGAGGCGGATATTGAGCGACATGCCGTCGAAGAACGACGGCCCCGAAGAGGCCGTCTCGGACTGCGACGAAAAGCCGAAGGCCTCGTAGATCTCGCGCCGCCAGGTCAGCTGCTTGAACAGGATCTCCCCTTCGGTCACGAAGCGCTTGGCGTCCTTGAGGATGCGCAGGTTGGCGTCGACCTGGGCCCGCATCCGCTCCATGGGCGAGAGGACCATGTCCTTGCCCTCGAGCCGCAGGTCCATCGAGGCGATGCCGCCCTCGCCGATGACGACCTTGCCGGACCCGGCGAGGTTGCCGCCGCCGAGCTTCCCCCCGATCGAGGTGACGGTCAGCTCGCCGTCCGAGTAGCTCATGGCCGAGGTGAAATCGGTCACGGCGTAAGCGAACCCGGGCAAAGGCATGACCGGGGCGGCGACGCTGAGGGCCACGGCCACGCGGGTCTCCTTCTCCGTTTCCGTGATATTCGCGGTGTAATCGACCCGGCCCTGGGCGCCGTCCCACGGCACGATGAGATCGAGGTCGGTGACGCTTCCCTTGATGACCCCGCTGAATGGCTCTCCGGACAGGGGGAGATCGAAGGCCCCCTCGAAGGGATTGTCCCCGGGCACGAGGCTGGCCTTCTTCAGGGCCAGGCTGACCTTGCCTCCGGCGACCGCGAGCTCGAGCTCGCCCCGGGCTTCCGTCTTGTCGAGGGGCGAGAGCATCAGGTCTTTGATGGTGAAAAGCCCGGGGAGCCTGTCGCGGCCGAAGACCCCCCGGCCGGCCAACGAAAGGGACACGCTCCCGGAAGCGGACGGAACGATCCGGCCGAAATCGAGCTCTTCGCCGCGGGCGTCGATATCGAAATCGCCGCTGACCAGGCCGACGAGGAGGCGGCCTTCGATGCGGCCGCCGTAGAAATCCATGGCCAGTTCGGGGAACGACAGGACGCCGTCTTTCCAAAGGAGGCTCCCGGAGACCAGGGAGGCCGTCTGGCCGTAGCCCTTGAGCTCGGGGCTGGTGAACGTCCCGGAGAACTCCTGGAGGCCGCCGGACGCCTGGACCATCCGGAAATCTCCCGCGGCCCGGCCGGAGAGGGCGATGGGGAGGCTGAGGACGGGAAGGATGCGGTCGAGCTCGCCCTCCCCGTTCTTGACCTCGACCTCGGCGCCGCCCTTCGCGGCCTTGACCCTGACCTGGCCCTTGAGGACCGGGTCGTCGACATCGAAGCGGCCGTCGAATTGGCCGGCCGCGAAAACGGCGTCCGTTTCGACGAACGCCGCGTCGAAGAGATCGTAGCCGCCGGGCGACAGGGTGGCCTTGATCGAGACCGCCGGCGCTGCCGAACGGCCGTAAAGGCGGACATCGGCATAGCCTTGGCCGCGGATCTCCCCGAACTCGAAGACCTCGTTGAGAACGCGGGAGACGAATTCCCGGGTCGTCTTGACGTCGGCGATCTGCCCCCGGATCCGCGCGTCGATGTCCCCGGCCAGGTCGATCCGGGCCGTCGCCTCGAGGCGGCCGAAATCGGATTCGAGTCCGGGGGCCTCGACAGTGACGATGCGGTCCGCGAAGTCGACGCCGACTTTGACGCCGCCGCGGAAGGCGAAAAGGTCCCCCCGGCGCTCGAGGGACGTGTCTCGGAATTCGGCCTCGGCCTCGAGCCGGCGGCCGGCGATGTTGAAAGTCCCCCACGCGGGCGACCTGACCGGCCAGGGGATCTTGATCTCAGCCATGACCGGATCGAGGAAAACGGGCGCGGCCAGGCCTTCCACCCGCCCTCGGAGGAACGACAGGATGAGGCTTTCGGCGGGCAGACCGGGCTTCCGGATGCCGGCCTCGAGCCGGCCGCCCTGCTCGGGAGTGAAATCGAACCGGCCCTGGACAGCCCCCATGGGGACTGCGTTGATGGCCAGGGTCTCCGAAGCGACGGTGGTCGAGAAAGTCAGCCGGCCGGCCTTGCGCTCGAGGCGGCCTTGGCCGCCCGCCCGGCCCGTCCAAACGAAGGGCATTTTCAGGGCGTCGTCGAGGAGGTCCGTTTGGATATCCAGGCTGGTTTCAAGCTCGATCTCGGGGTCGAAGAGCTTGCGGACCTGGCCGGCGGCGGTGAACGTGAGGCCGGGCCCCTCGACCGAGAGCCTCTCGACGGTCACGTCCTCACCCTTGCCCGAGAGGAGGACGCTCAGGGCGCCGATCGGGGTCAGGCCCTTCTGCGGGGTCGCATAGCCGCTCGAAGCGGCCGTGGCCCGGATGGCGAAATCCTCTCCGTCCTGCGTGACGAGGGCCCTGACCCCCCGGGCCTCGATCGTCGTCCGGCCGGTCTCGAAAAAGACCGCGCCGTTCTCGACGAGCCCGCGCTCGATGACGAAGGGGAGCTCGAGGAGAGACAGAGGCGGGCGGGCCTTGCGGGGGGCGGCCCCCGCCGCGGCCGGCCTGATATGGATCTCGGGGGTGTCGAGGACAACGGACAGGACCTTGCGGTTGCGGAGGAGAGACAGATAAGGGATCTCGATCCGGACGCGCCGGGCCCGAAGCGCCGGCGGCTCGGTGAGAGACCGCGCGTTCTCGATGACCAGGGCCGGAGGAAAGTAGGACAGCTTCAGGCTGTCGTAGGCGAACGATTTGTGGATCCCCTTGCCGACCTCTTTCAGCAGGACGTTCTTGGCGATGACCAGGCTGACGGCGAGGGCGGCCAGGACGAGGATGAACACGGTCGCCCGGCGGGCTTTCCTGGCAAGGGCCCGGGCCTGTCGGCGGACCCGGAGGATGGCATTGAGCCTCACTTCTTGACTTTCCTCCAATCGGCGAGAAAGCGCTCGATCCCGATGTCCGTCAGCGGGTGCCGGACGAGCTTCTGCATGACGCCGAACGGCACCGTGGCGATGTCGGCCCCGATCCGGGCGGCCTCGATGACGTGACGGGGGTGGCGCACGCTGGCCACGATGACCTCGGTCTTATACTGGTAGTTCTCGAAGATCTGGACGATCTCCTCGATGAGGGCCATGCCGTCCTCGGCCACGTCGTCGAGGCGGCCGATGAAGGGGCTGACGAACCGGGCCCCGGCCTTGGCCGCCAGGAGGGCCTGGCCCGCGGAGAAGACAAGCGTCATGTTGACCGCGATGCCTTCGCCGTCGAGGGCCTTGGTCGCTTTGAGGCCCTCGAGACCCACCGGGATCTTGACGGCGACATTCGGGGCGATCTTGGCCAGGGCGCGGGCCTCGGGGAGGATCTCGCCGGCCGTGAGCGAGACGCATTCGGCGCTGACCGGACCGGGGGTGAGGGCGCAGATGGCCCGGATGTTGTCCTCGAAGGTCACGGTCTCCTTGGAGCAGAGCGACGGGTTGGTGGTCACGCCGTCGAGGACGCCCCAGGCCGCGACCTCGCGGATCTCATCGAGATTGGCCGAATCCAGGAACAGCTTCATAGGTCCTCCTGAGCGCCCGGGCGCGTGAATACGTTCGAAAGCACGCCGATCCCCTCGATCTGGACGTCGACGCGGTCGCCCGGCGCTGTCGGCCCGACGCCGGCCGGCGTGCCCGTGGCGATGATGTCGCCGGGATTGAGGGTCATGACGCGAGACAGGAATCGGACGAGATAAGGGATGGGGAAGATCAGGTTGGCGGTCGTCCCCGACTGGACGAGCTTGCCGTTGAGGAACGTTTTCAAGCGCAGCCCGGCCGGATCGAGCCCCGTGGCGACGCAGGGGCCCACGGCGGCGAAGGTGTCGAAGCCCTTGGCCCGCGTGAACTGGACGTCCTTCGTCTGCAGGTCGCGGGCCGTGACGTCGTTGAAGCAGGTGTAGCCGAGGATCGCGTCGTCGACGGGATCGTCGTCGCGGAGCCCCCGCGTCTTCCTGCGGATGACGACGCCGACCTCCCCTTCGTAATCGACGCGGTGGGACGCCGCCGGCTGGACGATGGGGTCGAGGTGGCCGACGACGGCGGTCGGCGGTTTGAGGAAGATGAGCGGCTCCTCGGGCAGGGGGTTGCCCAGCTCTTTCGCGTGCTCCCGATAATTGCGGCCGATGCCGATGATCTTCGTCGGCATGACGGGGGGCAGGATGCGGACGTCGCCGATGGGGACCGGGCTCGACCCGATGCGGAAGTCGCCGAAGACCGACCCGATGACGGGGAAGAGATACTCCTCTTTGAGCACGCCCTGGAGGATCCTCTTGCGGTAACGGAACCGGTAGATCTTCAAACGTCCCCTCCGTCCATCAGGATACACCCTTCGGCGCGGGCGGATCGAGCCTCGCGTCCTTGCGGGACAGGTCGACGGCGGCCGGGGCCGCGAAATCCGAAGCGCGCCCCTTGCGGTCGAAGACCCGGACGGTGAAGGCCAGCTTCGCGGGCGCGGCAGGCCCCGGAGCGATATCGTAGGTAAAGGCCAGGAGACCGGGGGCCTCCCCCGCCGCGGATCCGAGGGAACCGAACTCCCGCCGCGAGATCCGACGGACGAGCCGGGCCGACTTTTCGACATCGCCCGGCGTGAGCGGCCGGCCGTCGGCCGGAAGCCCCTTGTCGAAGACCCAGACCTCGACGGTCTCGAGCGGACCGGCCGGCTTTCCGGAAACGGCCTTGGTCGGATTCGTCCATTGCAGGAGGACGGCGTTGGGGGCGGGACTCGCGGTCAGCCCTTCGACCGGCATCGGCGCTTCGCCCGCCGGGAGGACGAGCGGGCCCTTGCGGCCGCAGCCCGGCGCGAGGGCGACGCACAGCCCGATCGTGAAGGTCGCCAGCGGCTTGGTCATCACAGGATGAAGCGCCGGAGGTCCTGGTTGACGAGGATGTCTTTGAGATGGTCTTGGACGTAGCCGCGGTCGATGCGGATGTCCTTCAGGGCGATGTTCGGGGCGGCGAAGGAGATGTCCTCCATGACCTTCTCGACGACGGTGTGGAGGCGGCGGGCGCCGATGTTCTCGGCGTCGGCGTTGACCTTCTCGGCGATGTCGGCGATCTCGTCGACGGCGTCCGCCGTGAAGTCGACGCGCACGCCCTCCGTGCCCATGAGGGCTTCGTACTGGCGGATGAGGGCGTTCTCCGGCTCGGTCAGGATGCGGACGAAATCGTCCTTGGTGAGGGGCGTGAGCTCGACCCGGATGGGGAAGCGCCCTTGGAGCTCGGGGATGAGGTCGGAGGGCTTGGAGACGTGAAAGGCCCCGGCGCCGATGAACAGGATGTGGTCGGTCCGGACGAGCCCGAAGCGCGTGTTGACGGTCGTGCCCTCGATGATCGGCAGGAGGTCGCGCTGGACGCCCTCGCGGCTGACGTCGGGCCCGCGCCCGGACTCGCGGCCGGCGATCTTGTCGACCTCGTCGAGGAAGATGATGCCGGACTGTTCGACGCGCCCGACGGCCAGGCGGGAGACCTGGTCCATGTCGAGGAGGCGCTTCTCCTCCTCCTCGAGGATGAGCTCGCGGGCCTCCTTGACCTTCATCCGCCGGCGCTTCGTCCGGCCGCCCAGGAAGCCGGGCAGGAACTCCTGGATCTGGAAGCTGATGTCCTCGACCCCGGAGTTGGAGACCATCTCGAGGGGCGGGGTCGTCTTCTCCTTCACCTCCATATCGACCATGCGGTCGTCGAGGAGCCCCTCGCGGAGCTGGGCCCGCAGCTTTTCGCGCGTGTCGTGGAAGCGCGTCTCATCTTCGGCTTCGCCGGAGGCGTCGTCGCGCCGCTTCGGCGGCGGCAGGAGGATGTCGAGGAGGCGCTCGTCGACGGCCGCCCGGGCCTTGCCCTCGATCTCGGCGATCTTCTCCTGCTTGACCATGTCGACGGAAATGCGGACGAGGTCCCGGATCATGGATTCGACGTCCCGGCCGACGTAGCCCACCTCGGTGAACTTGCTGGCCTCGATCTTGAGGAAGGGCGAGCAGGTCAGCTTGGCCAGGCGCCGCGAGATCTCGGTCTTGCCGACGCCGGTGGGCCCGATCATGAGGATGTTCTTGGGCGCGATCTCGTCGGCGAGGTCGGGCGGGAGCTTGCGCCGGCGGTAACGGTTGCGCAGGGCGATGGCCACGGCCTTCTTGGCCGCCTTCTGGCCGATGATGTACTTGTCGAGCTCGGCGACGATCTCCTGGGCGTCAGCTCGGCCTCGGGGACCTCGGACGCGGGCCGGTCGAGCGATTCGGGCAGGATGATCGGCATCAGAGCTCCTCGACGGTGATCTCGTCGTTGGTGTAGACGCAGATGTCGGCGCTGATCCTCAGGGCCTCCTCGGCGATGGCCCGCGCGGAGAGGTCGGTGTGCTTGATGAGGGCCCGGGCCGCGGCCAGGGCGTAGGGCCCGCCGGAGCCGATGGCCAGGATGCCGTCGTCGGGCTCGACGACGTCGCCGGTCCCGGAGATGAGGAGCGAGGCCTCCGTGTTGGCCACGATGAGCAGGGCGTCGAGCTGGCGGAGGGCCTTCTCCATGCGCCAGTCCTTGGCCAGCTCGATCGCGGCCCGGGAGAGGTTGCCGCGGTACTCGTCGAGCTTGGCTTCGAAGCGGGTGAACAGGGCGAACGCGTCCGAGGTGGAGCCGGCGAAGCCGGCCAGGACCTCGCCCTTGCCCAGGCGGCGGATCTTCACGGCGGTCTTCTTGAGGACGGTCTGACCCATGGTCACCTGGCCGTCGGCGGCCATGGCCGTTTTCCCCTTGTGGCGGACGCAGATGACGGTCGTCGAACGGATCATGGGTTCACCTTCTATCGTATCCAATGATATAAGATAGGAACGGGCAAGTAAAGGAAGGGCGGATAAGCAGCGCTCTCGGCTGCTCGGAATCCTTGCCCCCGCGCCCGGGAACCGTGTAGCGGTTCCCCCCGCTTCGGCGGGCCACGCCCTCCGCTTTGGAGCGTACCTTGGCCTCGCGAAGGCTTCCAGTTAAGATATCGGTCAAAAGCCGAATCATTCGAGAGGAGGCGCGATGGCGTCCCTGACCCTTGTTGTCATGGCGGCCGGCATCGGCAGCCGCTACGGCGGGCTGAAGCAGATCGACCCTGTCGGGCCGAGCGGCGAGGTCGTGCTGGATTACTCCGCGTTCGACGCCCTTCGCGCCGGCTTCGACCGGATCGTCTTCATCATCCGCAAGGACATCGAGAGGGCTTTCCGGGAGAGGATCGGCCGCCGCATCGAGCGGGCCGCGGACACGGCCTACGTCCTCCAGTCCCTGGACCAGCTGCCGCCCGGTTTCGGAGTGCCCGACGGGCGGACGAAACCCTGGGGCACGGCTCAGGCCATCCTGGCCTGTAAAGACGCCGTCAGGACGCCGTTCCTGGCCGTCAACGCCGACGATTACTACGGGCGGACGGCGTTCGAGGCCATGGCCGGCTATCTCGGCGGCCTGCCGGGAGGGAGCGAGGAATTCGCCATGGCCGGCTACCGGCTCGAGAACACGCTGTCCGAGCACGGCACCGTGGCCCGGGGCGTCTGCGAGGCCACGCCGGACGGCTATCTCGTCGGCATCCGCGAGCTGCTCGAAGATCAAGCGTTTCCCGGACGGGATCAAGCACACCGAGAACGACGTCGACTGGACACCGCTCGACCCGGGCAGCTGGACCTCCATGAACTTCTGGGGCTTCACGCCCGGGCTCTTCGGGGAGCTCGAAGGCCGCTTCCCCGCCTTCCTGCGACGGAACGCCGCCAACATCATGAAAGCGGAGTTCCTCATCCCCGAGGTCGTCGGCGAGCTTATCCGGGAGAAAAGAGCCCGGGTCAGGGTCCTGCCGACGCGGGAGCGCTGGTTCGGCGTGACCTATCCCGAGGACCGGCCCCTCTTCCGGTCGGCCATCCTCGAGCTCGTCGACGCGGGCGTCTACCCCCGGGACCTCTGGGGGACGGCCTCCGGGGAATGAGATCATTTAATAAGGAACCGCGATGAAAAAGACCATTGTCCTGATCGCCTGTCTCTACCTCCTGGCCGCCTCCACGGCCCCGTCCCAGACGCGGCCCGAGGATTGGGAGAATCCCGCCGCCGTCCACGCCGGCACGGAAGCCCCGCGGGCGACCTTCGTTCCCTTTCCCGACGCGGCTTCGGCGCTGCGGCTCGGCCCCAAGGAATCGCCGCGCGATCTCTCGCTCAACGGCCCGTGGAAATTCCACTGGTCGCCGCGGCCGGCGACCGGCCCCTCGATTTCTGGAAGCCTTCGACCGACGTCGGCGGCTGGGAAGAAACGCCTGTCCCCTCGAACTGGATGTTCCAGGGCTACGATTATCCGATCTATGTCAACATCCCTTATGAATTCGCCCGCAATCCCAAACCGCCGTTCGTTCCGCACGATCACAACCCGGTCGGCTCCTACCGCCGGACGTTCACGGTCCCCGCGGATTGGGCCGGGATGGACGTCTATCTCCACTTCGGCGCGGTCAAGTCGTTCTTCTACGTCTGGGTCAACGGCGAAAAGATCGGCTTCAGCAAGGACTCCAAGACGCCCGCCGAGTGGAACGTCACCAAGCTCCTCAAGCCGGGCGAGAACGTCCTGGCGGCCGAGGTCTACCGCTGGTCGGACGGCTCCTATCTCGAATGCCAGGACTTCTGGCGGCTGGCCGGCATCGAGCGCGACGTCTATCTCTACGCCGCGCCCAAGGTCCGCATCCGCGACTTCGAGGTCCGGGCCGGACTCGACGCGGGCTACCGGAATGGGCGCCTTGATATAACGGTCGAGCTCGGCGGGGACGCCCTGGCCGGGTCGCGTCCCGCGTCGGTGTCGATGACGCTCCTCGACGCCGCCGGAAAGAAGGTCCTTGGGCGCGAAGCGGCCCTCCGCCGCGTCCGGCAACGGTCCGGCCGTCGTCCGCTTCGAGGCCAACCTCGCGAACGTCGCGAGGTGGAGCGCCGAAACGCCCGATCTCTACCGGCTCGTCCTCGAGCTCACGGACGCGAACGGGAAGAGCGATCGAGGCGGTCACGTCGAAGATCGGCTTCCGGACGTCCGAGATCAAGGACGGCCATCTCCTCGTCAACGGCGCGGCGGTCCTCCTCAAGGGCGTCAACCGCCACGAGCACGATCCCTCACCGGCCACGTCATCTCCGAAGAGTCCATGCGCCGGGACATCGAGCTGATGAAGCAGTCCAACATCAACGCCGTCCGGACCTGCCACTACCCGAACGACCCGCGCTGGTACGAGCTCTGCGACGAGTACGGCCTCTACCTCGTCGACGAGGCCAATATCGAATCGCACGGCATGGGCTACGGCGAGAAGAGCCTGGCCAAGGACCCGGCTTGGGGCCCGGCCCACCTCGACCGCGCGTCCGCATGGTCGAGCGGGACAAGAACCATCCCTCGGTCATCATCTGGTCGCTGGGCAACGAGGCCGGCGACGGCGTCAACTTCGAGGCCACCTACGCCTGGCTCAAGAAGCGCGACCCGTCGCGCCCGGTCCAGTACGAGCGGGCCGAGCTAAAGGCCCACACCGACATCTTCTGCCCGATGTACGATTCGATCGAGAGCATGGAAGTACGCCTCGGTGAAGCAGACGCGGCCCCTCATCCAGTGCGAATACGCCCACTCCATGGGCAACTCCACCGGCAACCTGCAGGACTACTGGGACGTGATCGAGATCGCACGACCAGCTCCAGGGCGCCTTCATCTGGGACTGGGTCGACCAGGGCTTCGCGGCGAAGAACGCCAAGGGCGAGTTCTATTGGGCCTTCGGCGGCGATTACGGCCCGGCCGACGTGCCCTCCGACCAGAACTTCTGCTGCAACGGCCTGGTCGGCCCCGACCGCACGCCCCACCCGGCGCTCTTCGAGGTCAAGAAGGTCTATCAGTTCGTCAAGTTCGCGGCGGCCGACCTCGCCGCCGGCAAGATCGAGCTCCGGAACCGCTACGACTTCATCGGCCTCGACCGCTTCGATCTCGACTGGGAGCTCACGGCGAACGGCAAGGCCGTCGCCTCCGGGACGGTCCCCAAGCCGGCCGTCGCGCCTCACGGCAGCAAGATCATCCGGCTCCCCTCCCCCGCTTCCAGGCCCAGCCCGGCCTCGAGTATTTCCTCAACCTCTCGCTCCGGGCCCGCGAGGCCTCGCCGGGCGTTCCCAAGGGCCACGTCGTCGCCGCGGAACAGTCGCGCTGCCCATCGCGGCCGAGGCCGGCCCGGCCATGAAGCCCTCCCTGCCCCCGCCCTCGATCGACGACGGGCCGCGCTTCCTCCGCGTCGCCGGCGGGGATTTCTCCGTCCGCTTCGACCGGCTGACGGGAGACGCTCGATTCGTTCGTCGTCGACGGTCACGAGCTCATCGCCTCCGGGATCGAGCCCAATTACTGGCGCGCGCCCACCGACAACGATTTCGGGAACCAGATGCCCAGGCGCCTGGCGGTCTGGCGGCAGGCCAGCCTCAGCCGCGACCTGAAGTCGCTCGGAGCCCGCGGATCGGGGGACGGAGAGGTCACGGTCACCGTCGTCTATGACCTGGCGAGAGGCCTGGCCACCCAGACCCTCGAATACGAGATCGGAGGCGACGGCCGGATCGTCCTGCGCTCGACGCTCGATCTCAAGGACGAGGCCAAGCTTCCCGAGATCCCCGCGTCGGCGTGAAGATGGCCCTTCCCGGCGGATTCGACAAGGTCCAATGGTACGGCCGCGGGCCCTTCGAGAACTATCGGGACCGGAAGACGGCGGCCTTCGTCGGCCTCTGGACAACGACGGCCGGCGAGCCTTGCCCCTACGTCAGCCCGCAGGAATACGGCAACCGCGCCGATACGCGCTGGCTGGCCGTCCGCGACGCCGAGGGACGGGGCCTTCTCGTTTCCGGCGATCCCGTCCTCGAGTTCTCCGCCCATCCCTTCTGGCCCGAGGACCTGACGCAGGAAAGCCGCGGCTCGAAGCATCCTCCGGACATCCAGCGCCGGGATCTCGTCTGCCTGACGCTCGACGCCGCGCAGATGGGCGTCGGCGGCGACGACTCCTGGGGGGCCAGGATCCATCCGCAGTACACCCTGCCGGCGAAGGACAGGAGCTTCACCCTGATCCTGAGGCCGCTCAGGCCCGGCGACGACCCGGCGGCCCTGGCGGCGCGCTGAGCTGCGGTCCGGGCGAGGAAACCAAATCCGGCCGCCGGGCGTATCTTCCTATGGGTTTGATATAATCGACCCGAATTGATATCCTTATTTAGGAAGACGTACGGCCCGTCCCATGAAATGCCCGCGCTGCCTGAACGACAACCCCGAGGGGACGCGTTTCTGCGGCCGCTGCGGCCGGGAGCTTCCGGGGTCGGGCGAGACCGTCGCTTCGGGGACGGCGACCTTCCAGACCCCCACGAAGGGCCTCGAGCGCGGCACCATGTTCGCCCGCCGCTTCGAGATCATCGAGGAGATCGGCCAGGGGGGCATGGGCACCGTCTACAAGGCCTACGACAACAAGATCCGGGAGGTCGTGGCCCTCAAGCTCCTCAAGCCCGAGATCGCCTCGGACCTCGAGGTCATCGAGCGCTTCCGCAACGAGATCAAGCTGGCCCGGCAGGTCTCCCACCGCCACGTCTGCCGGATGTACGATCTCGGCGAGGAATGGCTCTCGATCTACATCTCCATGGAGTACGTCGCCGGCGAGGACCTCAAGAGCTTCATCCGCCGGTCCGGCCACCTCACCGAGGCCAAGGCCGTCGGGCTGGCCAAGCAGATCGCCGAGGGCCTGGCCGAGGCCCATCGGATCGGCGTCGTCCACCGCGACCTCAAGCCGCAGAACGTCATGATCGACAAGGACGGCAACGCCAAGATCATGGACTTCGGCATCGCCCGCTCGCTCCACACGAAGGGCGTCACGGGCACCGGGGTCATCATCGGCACGCCCGAATACATGGCGCCCGAGCAGGCCGAAGGCCGCAATATCGACCATCGCGTCGACATCTACGCCCTGGGGGCCATCCTCTTCGAGATGGTCACGGGCCGTGTCCCCTTCGAGGGCACGACGCCCCTCAGCATCGTCCTCAAGCACCGCAGCGAGCCGCCGGCCGACCCGCAGACGATCAACGCCCAGATCTCGCCAGGCCTGAGCCGGGCCATCCTGAAGTGCCTGAAAAATCGAAGGAGGACCGTTTCCAGTCCGCGACCGAAGTCCTCGAGGCCCTGACCGCCGTGGAACGGGGCCTGCCCGTGACCGGCCAGGTCACCACGCGGGCCAAGCCCCTCACGGCCCGCGAGATCACGGTCAAATTCAGCCTCAAGAAGATCCTGGTCCCGGCGCTCGTCGTCGCCGCCCTGGTCATCGTCGGGATCGTTTCGCTCATCAACCGCGGCGGAAAGGAGCCGCCGGCCGGGGGCGCTCCCGCGGCGGAGTCGCCAGGCGGGGCAGCGAGGCCGAGAAGAGCTCCACGTCACGGCGACCGTCCCGCCCGGGCCTGAGCGTCCGGACGAGAAGGGATCGGCGCCGTCGCCGGGCCTCGAGGGCGGCATCGGCTCGGCCATCATGGGCTATCTCGCGCCGTTCATGAAAGACCCGGCGAAGTTCATGAACGAAGAAGATGCCCGCGATCTCGAAAAAACGATGGCCGTGATCAAGGAGAAGTACCCGAACGAGGCCTCGAAGCTGACCCAATGGTTCGACAGCATCCAGACCCGGATCTCGGAAGGGAAGAAGCAGAAGGAGGCGGGCAATCTCGAGGCCTCGAAACGGAGCTACGACCGGGGCGAATCCGAGATGCGCAAGCTCCTGTCCCAGGTCAGCGAGCGGGAGAAGGCGGAGGCGGCGTTCAAGGAGCTCCAGGAGACAAAGCAGAAGATGTCCCGCGGGGGCCAGGCCCGGCCGAACCTGCTGGCTTGGATCGCGCTCGAGAAGGAAAAAGACGCTTCGGACGCCTTCGCCAAGAACGATTTCTCCGGGGCCCGGATCTTGTGCGGCATCCTGACCCGGGTCCATCAATTGAGCCCCCGGGCGGCGGACGAGGACCAGGGGTTGGCCCTGTTGCGGGATCTCGCCGGCACGGGCCGCAAAGACGCGGAGACCGCGCTCGCCCCCTCCAAGCAGGCCTGGCTCTTCGAGCGGGCCGTGACGGAGGAGGAAGGGGCCCGCCAGATGGCCAAGGACGGCCTCGTTCCCCAAGCCGCCGAGCAATACATCCTGGCCGCGTTCCTCTACGAGAAGGCCAAGGAGGTCTCGCTCGAGAGCGCGCAGGCCGGGCGGGATTGACGGCTGGGACGATGGCCAACAAGAAGAAACGCCTGCTCTTCGTCTGCTACGGGAACATCTGCCGCAGCCCGATGGCCGAGGCCATCGCCCGCAAGAGGCTCGGCCAGGCCGTGGAGGTCGCCAGCGCGGGCATCGCCGCGACCGGGGGCCCGGCCACCGAGGAAGCCGCCCTGGTCATGAAGCTCGTCTACAAGACCGACATCTCCTCCCATGTCGCCCGGCCCGTCGGGATATTCGACCTGGGGAGCTTCGATTACGTCCTGGCCATGGACGTGTCGGTCTACAGCCAGCTGCGGGACATCTGGGGGGTCCCGGAGGCCGTCCTCTACGGCTGGGACATCGAGGACCCCATCGGCTCGGATTACGACACCTACAAGGAAACGGCGCTCAAGATCGAGCGGCGGCTCGAGCAGTTCCTCGCCTCCGTCGGCCTCGAGGCCTGAGGCCCCGTCCTCCCCTCCCCTTACCGGTCCATCATCGTCCCCAGGAAACGCAGCGAGGGGACGTTCTCGAAGAGGATGCGGGCCGCCGTCAGGATCGGGACCGCCAGGATCATGCCCGGGATGCCCCATAGCCAGGCCCAGAAGATCAGCGAAAAGAGGACGAGGAGCGGCGACAGACTGAGCTCCTTGGCCATGAGCCGGCGCTCGACGACCCTGTGCAGCACCGCGTGGATCGCGATGAGGAGGACGAGGACGAACAGGACCTTGAGGGTCAGGCCGCCTTCGAGGAACAGCGTCAGGAGAACGGGCAGGGCGACGGAGACGATGGCGCCCAAGGTCGGCACATAGTTGAAGAGCACGGCCAGGACGCCGAAGACGAGGGCGAACCGGACGCCGAAGAGAGCCAGGACGGACGCCGCGAGGATGCCGATGAGGATGTTGGTCAGCGTCTTGACGGCGAGATACTTCTGGATCTCGCAGTCGATCCGCACCGCCGTGCGGCTCAGGGCCGAGGCCTGGCCCGGCGGGAAGGCCTCGTCGAACTTTTTTGGCCATCCGCCCCCGGCCGGCCAGGATGAAGGTCATGAAGACGAAGACCAGCAGAAGTTCGGACATGAAGGAAAAGAACGGGCCGAGCGTGGAGAGGAGGAAGGTCCCGGCGCTGCCGATGTTGAAGCCCTGGATCCACTCCGTGAGCCCGACCTTGAGGCGCGGGTCGGGCACGAGGGTGTCGATCTTGGCGAGGAAGCCCCGGACCATCTCGGTGTAGGACGGGAGCTCGGCGGCCAGGGACTTGCCGCCGGAGTAGAAGACGGTGCCCATGAGATAGAGGGCGGCGAAGGACAGGATGAGGATGATGATCAGCGCCACGGCCTTCGGCGCCTTCCGGCGGACCAGAAAATCGAGCCCGGGCGAGACGGCGAAGGAGAAGAGGAGCGCCAAGGCGAAGGGGACGAGGATCGGCCGGGCCAGCTTCAGGAAGACGCCGACGAGAAAGAGGACCAGGATGCCGACGCCGACCCGGAGCCACTTGTTCTTGTCCACGCGAACTCCCTTTCACTCATCATAACGAAAATCCTTTATAAAAGGAATGGGCCTCTCTCAGATCGCGGAGGGACCTCGGGGATTCTTGTTTGACGATGGCTTGAAGGCTGTGGTATTAGGTTCTGCGCGGGGATGGGGGGACGGAAGGAGGACAGGATGTCGCATCGCGTCACAAGGATCCTGGCTGCGGCCGCGGCGCTGATCTGTGTCATCGGCGCGGCCGGCGGGGCGGACCTCAAAACCCTGACCAAGGACATCTTCGCGGTCCCGTCGACGACGGGCAACGAGGACATGCTCGCGGCCAAGATCCGCGGGCTCCTGCCCAAGGGCCTGGCGGTCGAAGACGCCGGGCTGGGCACGATCGCCGTCAAGCTCGGCGGCGCGCGGGGGCCCACGCTCGTCCTGGCGGCCCTCGACGGCTACGGACACATGGTCAGCGGCATCACGCCCGAGGGCTTTTTGACCCTCGACAGGCCGGTCGCGCCGCCTCACGCCCGTTTCGACGCCTACCTTCTCGGCCAACCCGTCGTCATCTCGACCGCCAAGGGCCCCATCCAGGGCGTCGTCTCCCAGCCCGCCTTGCATACTCTCACGCAGGAGCGGCGGAAGACGCAGGTCGAAGGATTCTCGCTGGAGATCGCCTACGTCGATATCGGGGTCCGGTCCGAGAAGGAAGCCCGGGCCAAGGGCGTCGAGCTCCTCGACGCGGTCACTTATCCGGCCGTGCTGACGGAGCTTGCCGGGGACCACTGGGCCGGGCCGGGGCTCGGCATGAAGGCCGTGGCCGCCGTCCTTGTGTCCGTGGCTCGAGGCTCTCGCCGGCCAGACGGCCGGAGAGGAGACCGTCCTCGCCTGGTCCGCCCAGACGAAGTCCGCGGCCCGCGGCCGGGGCGCGCGTCCGGCCCTCGGAGCCGCCAGGGCCAAGGCCCGATGGCAGCCGAAGCGGACGATCGTCGTGGACGTGATCGCCGCCGGCAAGGGCGACGGTTTTCCCGTCCCGGACGGAGGCCCGGTCCTCGTCCAATACAAGGCCGGGACGTCCGACCTGCGGAAGGCTGTCGAGGCGGCCGCCGCCGAAGCGGGCGTGCCGCTCCAGTTCGTGACCGCGCCCGATACGCCGTTGTCCCTGCCGTTCGAGGTCCCGCCCGCCGAGGTTGTGACCTTGGCCCTGCCCGTCCTGTTCCTCAATACGCCTTCCGAGGTCATCGGCCTCAAGGACCTCCAGGCCTTGCGCGATATTCTCGAGCGCTATCTCAGGCCGGGAGGTGCGAAATGACCAAGCGGCTCGCCATAGGCTTTCTGGCGCTCGTCGCGTCCGTCTCTTCGATGAACGCCCAATCCAAGGCCTGGGACATCCTCCGCGAGATCGTCCTTGTCCCGGGCGTCTCGGGCCACGAGGGGCCCGTGTCCGACTTCGTCCAGGGCCGTCTGCCGGCGGGGCTCAAACCGGAGCGCGACGCGATGAACAATGTTTGGTTCACCGTCGGTTCGGGGCGCCCCCATATCCTGTTCGTGGCCCATACGGACGAGCTCGGCTGGATCGTGGACAAGATCACGCCCGAGGGGCGCGTCAAGGTCAAGCCGGGCGGCGGCATCCTGCCGCAGACGGTCGAAGCCCGGCCCGTGCTCATCCAGACCGGCCAGGGCATCGTCGCCGGGGTGGTCTCGCCGCGGCCGGGCTACGACGAGCGCCCCTCCCAGGAGGAGACGCAGGAAACGCCGTTCTCCCCCGAGCGCTTCGACATCTATCTCGGCGTCGCCACCGAAGCCGAGGCCCGCGCGCTCGGCGTGGCCGAGGGCGACCCGGTCACGGCCAAGAAGACGTTCACCGATTTCGCGCCCGGGTTGATGGCCACCCGGGCCGTCGACGACCGGGCCGGCTGCGCCGCGCTTCTCGACGCGGCCCTGCGGCTCAAGCCGGAGACGGTCAAGGGCCGGACGATCACCTTCGCGTGGGACGTCCAGGAGGAGACGGGGCTTTTCGGCGCGACCGAGCTGGCCAAGACCCTGAAGCCGGACTACGTCTTCGCCATCGACACCTTCGTCTCGACCGACTCGCCGCTCGAATCGAAGCGCTTCGGCTACCTCCCCGTCGGCATGGGGGCGGTCATCCGGGCCATCGACTCGAGCAACGTCACGCCCAAGACGGAGATCCTCAAGGTCCTGGCCATCGCCAGGAAGCGGATGATCCCGATCCAGGTCGGCAACTCGCGCGGCGGCAACGACGGCTCGGTCTTCCTCGCCGGGCGGCGCCATCGACATCCCCCTCTCCTGGCCCGGCTCCTACGCCCACTCGCTCATCGAGAAGATCGACCGCCGCGACCTCGAGGCCCTCACGAACCTCATCCTGGCCATCATCTCTGACTGGAAATAGCCGGCAGGTCGAGCCCTCGCAAGCGCAAGGAATAGGCCGCCCGACGTCAGGACCGAGGGATAGCAGAAGGAATCCGCCCCGCACGCTCAGGACTTTCTGGCGAAGGGCATGTAAGGGCGGCGAGGAGGACGGTCGAGCCCGATTTGGGAAATTTTAGCCGGGGCGCGTGACGGCCGAGGGGAGTTTCAGTGGAAACCGGCAAAACGTGTCTGAGCGAGGCTTAGCGCAAGCCGAGCGAGTTGTTTTGACGCCGAGGCCGGCGCACGCCCCGGCGTTTCAAAATTTCCCCATGAGGGCGAGACGGCCCTCCGAGCAAGCCCCAGCGCCTTTTCGAAAACGAGAGGAACGTCCTTTACCGCTTCTTGGGCTTGACCTGGATCGCCTTGAGCCCCGGCTTGGCCTCGCACTCCTTGACGAAATCCTGCTCGCGCTGCGAGTTGACGTAGTCGGGCGACTGGAAGCGATAGGTGAAGTGGGTGTGCTCGTCGTACTTGCCCTCGAGGATGGCGATGACGTCCTCGATGTTGACCCGCTCCTCGTCGGTCGGGATGACGAAGATCTTGACCTTGGAGTCGGCGGCCGAGATCTCGGTCTCGGCGTTGCGGGTCTTGGCCAGCTTGTTCTTGGCCTTGTCCAGCTTGATGCCCAGGAACTCCAGGCCCTCGAGCGACTTCTCCCGGATGAGGTCGGACATCTCGCCGACGCCGGCCGTGAAGACGATGGCGTCCGCGCCGCCGATGGCCGCCGAGTAGGCGCCGATGTACTTCTTGATCCGGTAGGCATTCGACCTCGATGGCCAGCTGGGCCCGGGCGTCGCCCGCCTCGGCGGCCTTCTGGACGTCGCGGCGGTCGGTGTACTTGCCGGTGATCCCGAGCAGGCCCGACTTCTTGTTGAGGATGTCGCTCATCTTGCCCGGGGCGATGCCTTCCTTCTCCATGACCATGAGGTCGATGGCCGCGTCGTGGTCGCCGGCCCGCGTGCCCATGACCAGGCCCTCGAGGGGCGTCAGGCCCATGCTCGGTGTCGAAGGAGACGCCGTTCTTGATGGCGTTGGCCGAGACGCCGTTGCCGATGTGGAGGCAGACGAGGTTGCAGTGCGAAGGGGTCCTTGCCGAGGAGCAGGGCGGCCCGCTTGGCGACGTAGAGGAACGACGTGCCGTGGAAGCCGTAGCGGCGGACGCCGTACTTCTCGTACCACTCGTAGGGCAGGGCGTACATGTAGGAGCTCGGCGGGCATGGTCTGGTGCCAGGCCGTGTCCATGATGGCGACGTGGGGGATGCCCGGCAGGACGTCCATGGCCGCCTCGATGCCCAGGACGTTGGGCGGGTTGTGGAGGGGGGCCAGGCTGTAGAGGCTCTTGAAGGTCTCGAGCGTCTCGGGGGTGATCGTGACGGACTTGGTGAACTTCTCGCCGCCGTGGACGACGCGGTGGCCGACGGCCGAGATCTTCGTCAGGTCGTCGAGGACGCCGATCTTGGGGTCGAGCAGGGTGTCGATGATGAGCTTGATGGCCTCCTTGTGGTTGGCGCACTCGTGATCGAACTTGATCGGCTCGCGGCCCAGGCCGGCCTGATTGATGTAGCTCTTGCCGATGCCGACGCGCTCGACGATGCCGGTGGCCAGGGTCTCTTTCTTGTCGTAGTCGTAGAGGCGGTACTTGGCGGACGAGCTGCCGCAGTTCAGGGACAGGATGATCATCGATGACTCCTTACGATTTCGTGGTCCATCGGCCCGAGAAAGGGCCGAATTATTAAAGCCCATTTTCTCTCGGCGCCGGCCAAAAGTCAAGGCGGAGGACGGCGCCCGGCGGCGGGCCGCGGCGGGGTTGACAGCCTCGAAGCCCGTGCGGTATAACCGCACCTTACCCTCGATAGGGAAAAGGAGTCACCCATGGGCAACACGTTCATTTCCGACATCCGCGACAAGGCCGCGAAGAAGTTCCTCAAGGTCGCCTTCCCCGACGCCGAAGACGTCCGGACCCTCAAGGCGGCCCTGATCCTGAAGGACAAGAGGATCGCCGACCCCATTCTCGTCGGGCCGGCCTCCGCCATCGGGAAGATCGCCGCCGACAACGGGCTCGACATCGGCGGCCATCCCCATCGTCGATCCCGCGACCGACGCCGCCAAGGCGGCGCTCGCCAACGTCCTCTATGAGAAGAGGAAGGCCAAGGGCCTGACGCCCGAGCAGGCCGCCGAGATGGCCAAGAGCCCCCTCTACTACGCCGGGCTCATGCTCGCGACCGACAAGGTCGGCGCGGTCGTCGGCGGCAACCTCTCGTCGACGGGCGACGTCATCCGGGCCGCCATCCATACGGTCGGCACCGCGCCGGGCATCTCGACCGTCTCCAGCTACTTCATCATGGTCTTCCCCGAGAAGCTCCTCTGCTACGCCGACTGCGCCGTCGTGCCCAACCCGACCGACGCCCAGCTGGCCGACATCGCCATCACCTCGGCCAAGAACTTCCAGGCCGTGACCGGCGAGGAGCCCCGCGTGGCCATGCTCTCGTTCTCGACCAAGGGCTCGGCCGTCCACGCCGACGTCGACAAGGTCGTGAGCGCCACGAAGATCGCCAAGGAGAAGGCCCCGAACCTGCTGCTCGACGGCGAGATGCAGGCCGACGCCGCCCTGGTCGCCTCGATCGGCGAGCGCAAGTGCAAGGGCAGCCCGGTCGCCGGCAAGGCCAACGTCCTCATCTTCCCCGATCTCGACGCCGGCAACATCGGCTACAAGCTGACCGAGCGGCTGGCCGGGGCCGAGGCCGTCGGGCCCATCGTCCAGGGGCTCAACAAGCCCTACTGCGACCTCAGCCGCGGCTGCTCGGCCGACGACATGGTCAACGTCGCCGCCATCTGCAGCCTCATGGCTTGAGGAACGGAAGGCCGGCCCGAGCTTCGAGGGAGTGCTTGGGGGCCTAAAGGGTGAGGTTGAACTTCTTCACCAACCGGACGGGCTGGTAGGACAGCTTCGCCTTCCGCAGGCCCTCGATGTTCATGTCCTGCTCCCTGTTGATGAACGTGGTAGCGCCCCATTCGCGGCAGACGAACTCGCGGTTGATCCACTGGGCCAGGCCGACGAGGCCGGGATTGGCGATCTCGATCGGGATGACGGCCATGTCGGCGGTCAGGCGCCCGCCCATCGTGAAGGCCTCGACGCGGCCGCCGACCTTGACCACGCCGCCTTTGAGGCCGAGGCGCTCGAACGAGGCCAGCGCCTGGATGATGGCCACCCTCTCGGCCCTCATATAGAGGTCGCCGTTCCTCTTCTCCTCGAACCAGTCCTCGAGGAGCCTGAAGCAGCCGGGGACGTCGGCCCGCGTCAGGGCGTGGTATTCATGGGCGAAGGTCGATTCGAATTTCCGGATGCGGTTGCGCTTGCCGTCGAATTTCTTGCCCTTGAGCTCGGCCAGCTCCTGGCGGAGATAGATGTAGTCGAAGTTGCCGGGGTCCTCCTCGACCTTGAAGCCGGCCCCGTACCGTTCGACGAAGGCTTCGGGGACTCGGGAGAGCCGGGGCGCGTGACGCAGGCAGATCGCGACGGTCTCCGGGACGCGCTCGACCGCGCCGCCGACGGGCGGCAGGACGTACGGGTCCTCGAAATCGGGCTCCACGAGGACGCAGAGGCTGCCGTTGAGGATGGTCCAGCTCGGCCGCTCGGAACCCTTCCACATGAAGATGTTGGCGAAATCGAGCTCGCAGACCTCGGACGGCTCGCGCCCGAGATACTCGGCGAAGACCTCCTGGTCCTCGAGGCCGACGGGCTTGAAATCGGGATACGCGGGCCGGGTCATCGCTTCTTTCTCATCATGACCGTGCAGCGCTCCCGGGGACAGCCCTCGCACCAGGCGGTCTTTCGCTTGGCCGGGAAGGTCGCGGGGATATCGTCTTCGATGACGCGGAAGCCGCAGGCCTCGAAGAACTCCGGGATGATCGTGGCCAGGTGGACGTCGCCGGGCGCCTCGGCCAAGAGGGCTTCGACCAGGGCCCTGGCCACTCCCCTTCCCCGGAAGGCCGGATCGACCCCGAGCGCGCAGAGCTCGAGGCAATCGGGGTGCTTCTTGAGGGCGACCAGGCCGGCGATCCGGCCCTCGTCCTCGGCCGACCCAGAGCTCGTCGGCTTCCATCCCGGGATAATCCAGATCCAGGGCCCGGGCGAGCTCGACGACGGGAGCGGCCTCCCCCGGATCGATCTTGCGGACGCGCATTTCCGGTCATTATACCACGCTCGGGCCCGGCTCCGAAGAGGCCGGAGCGGCGGAAACGCCCTTCTCAGGGTTGTCTTGACACGGTCCCCGACGGGCAGTAAGATTCTCCTTCCTGTCAGCGGGCTATGGAGGTCGATACGATGCTTCTCCTGATCATCAATCCCGGCTCGACCTCGACCAAGATCGCCGTCTATGAGGCCGAGCGCGAGCTCCTGTCCGTGAACATCTGCCATTCCGCCGAGGAGCTGGCCCCGTTCCAACAAGATCGTCGAGCAGAAGGGTTTTCGCAAGGACATCGTCCTCAGGACGCTCGAGGAGAATCGCATCGAGCCGTCGGACCTGGCCGCGGTCGTCGGCCGGGGCGGGCTTCTCAACCCCATCCCGAGCGGCGTCTACGGGGTCAACGACCGGATGCTCGAGGACCTCACCCGCGGGGTCCAGGGAGAGCACGCCTCGAACCTGGGCGGCCTGATCGCCGACGAGATCGCGCGTCCCCTGGGCATCCCCGCCTTCATCGTCGACCCCGTCGTCGTGGACGAGCTCGACGACTGGGCCCGCCTCACCGGCATCCCGGAGATCCGGCGCCGCAGCATCTTTCACGCCCTGAACCACAAGTATCACGGCCCGCCTGGCCGCCCACGAGCTCGGCCGGAGCTACGAATCGGCGAACCTCATCGTCTGCCATCTCGGAGGCGGCATCACGGTCGGCGTCCACAAGAAGGGCCGCGTGGTGGACGTCAACAACGGCCTGAACGGCGAGGGACCCATCACCCCGGAACGGGCCGGGACCGTGCCCGCGGGCGATCTCGTCGCCCTGGCCTTCTCGGGCAAGTACGAGGAAAAGGACCTCAAGAAGATGCTGACGGGCCGCGGCGGCATGGTGGCCCATCTCAAGACGAACGACATGCGGGAGACCCTCAAGCGCGTCGCCGAGGGCGACACGCTCGCGGAGCTCGTCTTCTCGGCCATGGCTCTCACCGTGGCCAAGCAGATCGGGGCCTGCGCCGCCGTCCTCAAGGGCCGGGTCGACGGCGTCGTCCTGACCGGCGGGCTGGCCTTCTCGACCGAGTTCATCGACCGGATCAAGGAATGCGTCCGGTTCCTCGGGCCGGTCTTCGTTTTCCCCGGAGAGAACGAGATGGTGGCCTTGGCCGAGGCCGGCCTGCGCGTGATGCGGGGCGAGGAAAAGCCCCGCACGTATCCGTCGTAATGTCCGTTGAACCGGAGGAGCCATCATGATCACGACCTTGGACCAGATCGTCGACCGGGTCAAGGGCACGCCCACCAAGCGGCTGGCCGTCGCGGTCGCGGAGGACCCCCATACCATCGAGGCCGTCGGCCGCGCCGTCAAGGAGAAGCTCGTCAAGGCCACCCTGACCGGCGACGAGAAGGCCATCAACAAGGTGGCCGCCGAGGCCAAGGTCGATCCGAAGATCTTCGAGATCCTCCACGAGCCCGACAAGGCCAAGGCCCTGGCCCTGGCCATCGACAAGGTCCGCGCCGGCGAGGCCGATTTCCTGATGAAGGGCCTGCTCGATTCCTCCCTCTACATCCGCGGCATCATCGACAAGGAGAAGGGCCTGCTCCCGCCCGGCAAGCTCCTGTCCCACGTGACGGTCATCCAGGCCCCGGCCTGGAAGAAGCTCATCATCTGCGGCGACGTGGCCGTCATCCCGGCCCCGGACCTCGAGGCCAAGATCGCCATCCTGAACTACGCCATCGACGTGGCCCACAAGCTGGGGATCGAGAAGCCCAAGGCCGTGCTCCTCTCGGCGGTCGAGAAGGTCAATCCCAAGATGCCCTCGACGACGGAAAGCGGCCATCATCGCCAAGATGGCCGACCGCGGCCAGATCAAGGGCGCCATCGTCGACGGGCCGCTGGCCCTGGACGTCGCGTTCAGCGCCGAGAGCGCCAGGATCAAGGGACTCGTCTCGCCGGTCGCCGGCGACGCCGACATCCTGGTCTTTCCCAGCATCGAGGCCGGCAACATCTTCTTCAAGGCCTGCACCTACCTGGCCAACGCGGAGCTCGGCGCGGTCGTGGTCGGGCGCGACCTGCCCGTGCGTCCTGACCTCGCGGGGCGATTCCGAGGACACCAAGTTCTACTCGATCGCCGTGGCCTCGCTCCTGACCTAGCCCGAGGAAGGAGGGCCGGGTCTCGCGGACTTCGCCTGTCCGTTGACAGCCCGCGAAATTTTTCATTATAGTGGGGCCTCTTCATCATCCGAGGAGGTGTCCGATGTCCCGTCTCCGCAGATCCCCCGCTAGGAAAACCGTATTCCTCATCGCCGCGGCGCTCGTCGTCGCTGTCGGCCCTCGCCTTGGCCCAGACCAAGGCGGCCAAGCCCAAGGTCCTCCAGTCGACGAACCCCGAGCTCCGGCTCAAGGGCTTCCAGGAGTACAAGGCCATGCAGGCCGCCTCGAAGTTCAAGGACCTCAAGTGGCAGTTCGTCGGCCCGACCAACATCAGCGGCCGGGTGACCGACGTCGCCGTCGTCGCCCCCAAGGGCCGGAACTACACGATCTACGTGGCCTCGGCCTCCGGCGGCGTCTGGAAGACGGAGAACGAGGGCACGACCTGGACGCCCATCTTCGAGAACATGGTCACGGCGGCCGTCGGCGACATCGCCCTGGCGCCCTCCGACCAGAACATCGTCTGGGTCGGGACCGGCGAGCACAACATCTTCCGCAGCTCCCAGGCCGGCGTCGGCGTCTTCAAGTCGGCCGACGGCGGCAAGACCTGGGCGCACATGGGCCTGGCCGACACCAACACCATCTCCCGCATCGTCGTCCACCCCGACGAATCCCGACGTCGTCTACGTCGCGGCCGGCGGCCACGAGTGGACGAAGAACGCCGACCGCGGCGTCTACAAGACGACCGACGGCGGCAAGACCTGGGCCAAGGTCCTCTTCGTCAACGACGAGACCGGGGCCTACGACCTGGTCATGGACCCGCGCTCGAGCGACACGCTCTACGCCGCGATGTGGCAGCGGACGCGCCAGAAATGGAACGACCCGCGGACCTTCCCGGGGCACACCGGCAGCGGCCTCTTCAAGACGACCGACGGCGGCAAGACCTGGACGCCGATCAACACCGGGCTCCCGGACGGTCGAGTTCCGCGGCCGCATCGGGATCGATCTCTGCCTGACCAAGCCCGACACCCTCTACGCCCTCGTCGACAACTACGAGACTGCGCGAGACGACCACAGGAGGAGCTGGACTCGGTACGGCGCTACTACGATCCCGGCAAGGGCTTCATCAAGGGCGCCACGGTCTACCGCTCCGACGACGCCGGGGCCACCTGGACCCAGGCGAGCGGCCTGACGCCCCAGCAGAAGACCTATCATGGAGCAGCCATTCCGGCACCTACGGCTGGGTCTTCGGCCAGATCCGGGTCGATCCCAACGATCGCGAACACGTCCTACATCATGGGCGTGCCGTTCAGCGTCTCGACCGACGGCGGCAAGACCTTCCAGGGCGTCCGCAGCCCGCGGCGGCGACAACCACGCGCCTGTGGATCGACCCGGCCAACTCGAACTACCTCATCAAGGGCTTCGACCAGGGCGTCGCCGTGTCCTACGACAAGGGCCAGAACTGGCGCTACTTCCAGAACGAGCTCAACCGTCTGCCAGTTCTTCAACCTCAACTACGACATGGCGACGCCCGTTCAAGGTCTACGGCTCGATGCAGGACCACGGCAGCTTCCGCGGCAAGGTCGACCTCAGCCGCGGCCGCGACCGCATCCCGGCCCAGGAGTTCGAGAACGCCCCCGGCGGCGAGGGCTCGAACCACGCCGTCGACCCGACCAACCCGAACATCGTCTACTCGGCCGGCTTCTACGGCACGATCTCCCGGGCCGAGTACGACAAGCCCGGGCCGTACCCCGGCTGTCCCTTCACGCAAGGAGCTCCTGCCCGTCCTCTACGAGAACGAGCCGCCCCTGCGCGGCCAATGGCTGGCCCCGTTCATCCTTTCGCCGCACAACCCGAACATCCTCTACCACGGCATGCAGTACGTCTTCCGCTCGCTCGACCGGGGCGACACCTGGGAGAGGATCAGCCCCGACCTGACGACCAACGACGCCGCCGACCCGCGGCGACATCCGCTACCAGACGCTCTTCACCATCTCCGAGTCGCCGCATCAAGTACGGGCTCCTCTACGCCGGCACCGACGACGGCCGGCTCTGGGTGACCAAGGACGGCGGCAAGGCCTGGACCGAGATCACGGCCGGCCTGGCCCCCGGCAAGTGGATGTCGCGGGTCGTCGCCTCGGCCTACGATCTGGGCACGGTCTACCTGACCCAGAACGGCAAGCGCGACGACGACTTCACGCCCTACGTCTGGAAGTCGACCGACTACGGCAAGACCTGGACGTCGCTCGCCAAGGGCATCCCGGTCGGCCCGGTCAACGTCATCCGCGAGGACCCGGTCAGACGCGGACATCCTCTACGTCGGGACCGACATGGGCGTCTACGTCACCGACCGACGGCGGCAAGACCTGGATGGTCCTCGGCGCGAACCTGCCGACGGTCTACGTCCACGACCTGATCATCCACCCGCGGGACAACATCATCGTCATCGCCACGCACGGCCGCGGCATGTGGGCCCTCGACGCCAACCCGGTCAACAACAAGGCGGCCCGGAGACGGTTCAATTTCGACGACTGAGGCCGGCGCGCGGCCGTCCGTCACGGACGATCGTCCTGGACGGCGTCGGACCCGTCCTCTTCGAAAAGAGCCGGCGGGCCCGCCACATCTCGCTGACCGTGCGGGGCGCCGCGGGGCGTCCGGGTCGCCGTCCCGTGGCGCGTGTCGTTCGACGAGGCCCACCGCCTCGCCCTGTCCAAGCTCGCCTGGATGCGGCGCACGCTGGCCCGGCTCGAGCGGGCCCGTGGCCGCTGCCGCGAGGCGGTCGTCGCGGCCGGGAGCCTCGACCGCCGCGCCGCCCGGTCCGTGCTCGCGGCGCGCCTGGACGCCCTGGCCCGCGAGCACGGCTTCGCGCCCGGGCGCTTGAGCGTCCGCGGCCAGGGGACCCTCTGGGGCAGCGCCTCCCGGTCCGGCCGCATCCAGCTCAACGCCTATCTGGCCGTCGTGCCGCCGGACCTGGCCGACTATGTCATCCTCCACGAGCTCGTCCATACGCGCGTCCGGGGCCACGGCCGGGCCTTCTGGGCCGAGCTCGAGCGCCGCATGCCGGACGCCCGGCGCCGCCAGGCCCGGCTCCGGGAATACTCGCTGGCCCTCTTCTAGACTCCGGTTTCCTGCCTGGCGCGATAGGCGAATTGACAGACGTCCCGCGTATGATATGATTCGATGCCTCCGCGCCGGGACTTCCCCGGCCGGCTTCAAGGCCGCTCCCGGGAGAGCAGGCTCGGGAACAGCAGAAGGACACATAAGGAGCGAGGGCCATGAGGGACCGTTCTTTCAGGCAAAGGGCATTCTTTCCGATCCTGGTCCTGGCGGGATTCGCGCTCGTCCAGACCACGGGACGAACACAGGAGGTCTCCCGCCGGGCTGTGAAGAACGCGTCGCAAGTCAGGGCGGTCAGAGAGGCCGATCCCCGGGGAGAGGAAGCCGGACTCCGTCGGCTGGCCCGGAGATTGATGCACTTCCGGTCGATCGGCGATCTCGAGAGCGCCGCACGGGTCTTCGACCGGTTGTTCCCCTCGGATGCGGCCGGCGATCCCGTCGTCGCATTTCGAAGACCGGCGCCGCCCTTCCCTCAGACCGGCCCGACGGATCCTCCGGGAACATCAAGGCCGTCATCCCGGTGGCGGGCGCGTATCCCGTTTTCGTTTCGTCGGAGCCTGAAAAGAACCCCTCGGCCGGCATCAGCCGCTCGAACGACGGGACCTGGACGATCTTCTCTGCCGCCGAGCAATGGACGGGCGGCCAGCCCGGGGATATCCGGATCTGGAAGAGCTCGGACCTCGGCCAGACCTGGCCGGAGACGGTCCTCATCGGAGACGGCCGGCCGGCGACGCATCCGGCGCTCCGGCAGGTCGCCGACGACGCGATCGGCGTGGCCTATGTGAAGGAATGGGACGGCGCCGACGGCGACATCCATTTCGCCCGCTTCAACGGGGCCATGAGCTCGCACGCTGAATTCCCTGTCGCCCTCAGCCTGTCCGACCAACGGTCCCCTTCCCTGGCGACGGATCGCCTGGCCTATGACGTTCCCTACCTTTACGTCGTCTATGCCGAGCGTGACGGTCCCTCGGGTTCGATCAAATTCAGGGTCAGTCAGGATCTCGGGGGATCCTGGAGCCGGGCCATGACGATCGACACATTCTCGTGGCCGGGAGGTGCGGCCGTCGAAACGGCCATGGTCTTCGATCCCGGCAGGAATGCGCTCCATGTCGCCTACTCACGCCCGCAGGGCCCATCGGCCGGCATCGCGGCCGTGACGTCCGCGGATTTCGGCGCCTCCTGGTCCCGGCCCGTCTTCCTGACCCCCGTCGACGACCGGACCGACTCCTCCCCGGCGATAGCGGCCGGGAACGGCACGGTCATCGTGGTCTATGAGCATGAGACCGCCGCTTCGGGAGGGGACATCGGGCTCGCTTTCTCGTCCGATTCAGGGAAGAGGTGGGCGACGGGCCCGGGGCTGGCGTCTTCCGCCGCCTCGGAGACCAGCCCGGACATCCAGGCTTCGGAGGGGGCCTCGCCCAGGTTCTTCGCTTCCTATGTCGAGGGGAACAGCCGGGTGCGCGTGATGAGCGCCGAAGGCCCCACGCCGGGCTCATGGACGATGGAGGCGGCCTTCCCGGAGCACGACGGCCTTGCCGGCCTCGGATCGGCCGTCGTCCTGCCGATGCCCGGCCGGGACGGCGGGGAATCCGCCGGCATCTTCTGGACGGACACATCCACCGACGAAGACATCTACTTCAGCGCCACGACGATCACGCTCAGCTTGGCCGATCTCGTCGTGACCCCGGGGAACCAGGATGTATCGTATATGCAGGGAACGACCTCGTTCTCGGTGACGAAGACGGGCGAGGAACAGGTCGATTGGACCGCCGCTGTCGTCTCGGGAGGGACCTGGCTCACCATCCAATCGGGCTCCTCCGGGACCGACTCCGGGACGATCGTCGCCGCCTACGCTCAGAATTCGGCCGCCGCCGAGAGGGTCGGTTCTATCCTCGTGACGCCAAAGGATACCGCCATTCCCAGCGTGACGGTCACCGTGACCCAGGAAGGCGCCCCCGTGGGAACGCTCTCAGTGACCCCTGCGAGCGGGCTCACCTCGACGGGCATCGAGGGCGGGCCGTTCACGCCTTCGAGCCAGGCCTACGTCCTGCGGAACGTCGGAACGACCGCGATCAGCTGGAGGGCGGCCCGGGTCCAGGTCTGGACGTCACTGTCCACGCTGTCCGGGACTCTGGCCGCCGGGGTGTCGAGGACGGTCACGGTTTCGATCAATTCCGCGGCCGATACGTTTTCGGCCGGGACTTACACGGACACCGTGAGCTTCATGAACACGACGAACGGCAACGGGAATACGACGCGGCCGGTCAGTCTGACCGTCGCCTCGTCCGCGGGTTCCCTTTCCGTTTCCCCGGCCGGGGGGCTCACATCGACCGGCATCGTGGGCGGCCCGTTCGCCCCGTCGAGCCAGGCTTACACGCTTGAGAATACCGGCGGTACTTCGATCGAATGGACAGCCGCGAAAACACAATCGTGGACGACCCTGGACCCGGCTTCCGGCACCTTGGCCGCCGGGGCGACCGGCACGGTCACGGTCTCGATCAACGCCGAGGCGGATGCGCTTGCCGCCGGGACCTACGGCGATACGGTCACGTTCACGAACACGACCAACGGGAGCGGCAATACGACGCGGGCCGCGTCGCTGACGGTCTCTCCGCCTGCCGGGGACCCTCACCGTGACTCCCGCGGAAGGGCTGACATCCGCCGGTCCCGAGGGCGGACCGTTCGCGCCCCCGAGCCGGACCTACACCGTCGAGAACACCGGCGGGACCGGGATCTCCTGGACCGCCGGCAAGACCCAGGCTTGGACGACGCTGTCCGCGGTGTCCGGGACTCTCGCCGCCGGGGCGACAGCTTCGGTCACCGTGTCGATCAACGCCGCGGCCGATCTCCTCGCGGCCGGGACATACAACGACACGGTCACGTTCACGAACACGACCAACGGCGCCGGCAATACGTCACGCCCCGTCGCCCTGACCGTTACCGCCGGCCCCGCCTTGACCGTGGCTCCCTCCAACCGGGACGTTCAATTCGCCGCCGGGACGACGACCTACGCCGTGTCCAACGCGGGCGGCGGGACTCTGACCTGGACAGCCGCGGTCGTCGCGGGCGGGGCTTGGCTGGCCATCACCTCCGGGTCGGGCGGCACAGACAGCGGAACGATCACCGTCGCATTCGCCGAAAACCGCACATCCTCGGAAAGGGTCGGGATCATCCGCATCACGGCGCCGGGGGCCGCTGGCAGCCCGAGAGACGTGACGGTCACGCAGGGCTGGGGGGCCCTCGGCCTGAACCTCTCCGCCCAGCGGCTCATCGAGAAGGCGTGGATCATCCAGCGCCAATACGGCGGGCTAACGGTCTCGATCATCAACCCGGCCTCCGTCCCTATCGACCGGTACGTGATCTACAGGAAGACCGGCTCGGGGGATTTCCAGGTCCTCGCCACGGTGCCGGGATCGACCGTCGCGGGCGGGCAACTGGCCTATGCCGACATGTTCCTGGAGCCCGGCATGAGCTATACCTATAAGGTCGTCGCCTACGACGCGGTGGGGACGGCGATCGTCGAGTCGCTCGAAGTCACGATCTAGGGTGAATGCCGTGAAAAAGCTCCTGATCGTTCCGGCCCTTTTGGTCTTCGTGGCCGCCGCCACAGCAGAGAACCGGTTCTTCCTCGCCGCGGGAGCGAACTTCCTCCGTCCCGCGGACGCGGCCTACCGGGGGATTTATGGGAACCAGGCCATCTTCCCGGAACTGTCCACGGCGATCCGTCTCGTCGGCGGCCTCTGTCTGACGGGCAGCCTGGGGAAATTCTCGCGGACCGGTACGACGCCCGACCTGGGCCTCGAAACCCTGGGCAAGCAAAGCTATATCACCGCCGGCCTCGGCTACATCCTCCGGATCTCCAGGTTGGTGTGCCTGGAGGCGGGAGGCGGGGCGGCCTTTATGAGCTTCCAGGAAGACGCGCTCGGCACCTCGGTCGTTGGAAAGCGGAGCGGGCTCATGGCTGAGGGCGGGCTTCTGATCGTCCCGGAGGATGATCGCGTCTTCATGGGCGTCAAGGTCGGCTATCTGTCGGCCCGGGTGGACGATCTCGATGCCGGGCTCGAGGGTCCCCAGTCCGTGCGGCTGGGCGGTCTTCGTGTCACCGTCTCCGTGGGCATCCAGCTCTTCGGAGGCGATTGACCGCCCCGCGGCGCGTCCGGGGTCTGGATTCTCTGTCCCCCTTTCAATCCCGATAGTGTATAATCGCCGGCAAGCGCGTCCCGCGCGCGCATCTTCCAAGGAGGATTGCCCATGTTTTTCCGGATCCCCTCTCACCGTGTCGCGGCGCTCGCCGTAGCCGCCGCGTTCCTCTTCGGCGCGCTGGCCGCCACACCCGGCCACGCCGCCGGGACCGAGGCCAAGAAAGCCAACTACGACCTGGCCTCGCGCTGGACGCCGGCCAAGGTCGGCAAGCTCGTCTTCGACACCTCGGTCACACCCCACTGGCTCGAGACGGGCGACCGCTTCTGGTACGCGTTCGAGACGAGCCAGGGCCGGAAGTGGTTCATCGTCGATCCCGCCACGAGGTCCAAGAAGCCCCTCTTCGACAACGCCAAGATGGCCGTCCAGCTGACGCGCATCCTCCTCGTCCCCTACGACGCCCAGCACCTGCCCATCAAGACGATCAAGTTCATCAAGAAGGACACGGCCATCCAGTTCGAGATCGAGGTGCCCAAGGACAACGACATCTCGGTCAACGGCAAGATCGTCAAGGCCTCCGAGATCGCCAAGGAGGAGGAAGTCGCCGAGGACAAGGACAAGGAGAAAGAGAAGGAGAAAGGAGCAGGACACCCAGAAGACACAAGGACGCCGAGAAGCCCAAGGAGCCGGAAAAGAAGACCAAGATCCTGGCCTTCACCTACGAGCTGGCGACCGGGCAAGCTGGCGCTCATCGAGGACTACAAGGAGCCGCTGAAGCGGCCCCGCTGGGCCTCGGTCTCCCCCGACGAGAAGACGGTCGTCTTCGCCCGCGGCGAGAACCTGTTCATGATGGACGCGGAGAGCTTCAAGCTGGCCCAGAAGAAGGCCGACGACAAGGCCGTCAAGGAAGAGCCAGCTGACGACCGACGGCGAGGAGCATTACTCCTACGCCCGCGAGCTCAACGACGAGGACAAGAAGGAGCTCCAGAAGGACGAGAAGGACCGCAAGGATTTCCGCAGTCCCGCGGGCATGGTCGTCTGGTCCAAGGACTCGAAGAAGATCGCCCTCATCCGCGCCGACGAGCGCAAGGTCGCCGACCTCTGGGTCATCAACTCGCTGGCCAATCCCCGGCCGACCCTCGAGACCTACCGCTACGAGATGCCCGGGCGAGGAGAACCAGCCCCAGCCCGAGATCCTCGTCTTCGACCTGGCCACGAAGGCCAAGGTCAAGATCAAGGCGGACAAGTTCAAGGACCCGACCTTCGACCATCTTCACGGCGCCTCGCACGGCGCTCGACCGGGAGCGGGAGTTCCCGCCGCCGGCCCAGTGGCTGGCCGACACGACCGACAAGCTCTACTTCGGCCGGCAGTCGCGCGACCTCCACGGCTACGACGTCTGCGTCGCCGACACGGCCACGGGCGAGGTCAAGGTCCTCATCGAGGAGCGCCTCAACACCTACGTCGAGGTCCAGGCCCTGCGGCTCCTCGGCGGCGGCAAGGAGATGATCTGGTGGTCCGAGCGCGACGGCTGGGGCCACTATTACCTGTATGACGGCGACGGCAAGCTCAAGGCGCCAGCTCACGTCGGGCGAGTTCGTCGGCCAGGGCATCCGAGAAGGTCGACGAGAAGGCCCGCGTCCTCTATTTCGTCGCCTGCGGCCGGGAGCCCGGCGAGGACCCGTACTTCACCCACCTCTACCGGGTCAACCTCGACGGCACGGGCCTCAAGCAGCTCGACACGGGCGACGCCTCCCACATCCGGCGACATGAACGACGCGTGCCGCTACTTCGTCGACAACTTCTCCCGGGTCGACACGGCGCCCAAGTCCGAGCTCCGCGACGCCGCCGGGCAACCTCGTCCTCGAGCTCGAGACGACGGACGTCACGGCCCTGCTCGCGGCCGGCTTCAAGTACCCCGAGCCGTTCAAGGTCAAGGCCGACGACGGCATCACCGACCTCTACGGCGTCATCTACAAGCCCTTCGATTTCGACCCGACACGGCCAAGTACCCGATCATCGCCTACGTCTATCCCGGGCCGCAGACGGAGAGCGTCTCCAAGACGTTCGTGCCCCGCAACGCCAACGTCGCCCTGGCCCAGCTCGGCTTCGTCGTCATCGAGGTCGGCAACCGCGGCGGCCACCCGTCGCGGTCGAAGTGGTACCACAACTTCGGCTACGGCAACCTCCGCGACTACGGCCTGGCCGACAAGAAGCGGGCCATCGAGGAGCTGGCCACGCTCCACCCCTACATCGACATCGACCGGGTCGGCATCTACGGCCACTCCGGCGGCGGCTTCATGTCCACGGCGGCCATGCTCGTCTATCCCGACTTCTTCAAGGTCGCGGTCTCCTCCTCGGGCAACCACGAGAACAACGTCTACAACCGCTGGTGGAGCGAGAAGCACCACGGGGTCAAGGAGATCACGGACAAGGACGGCAAGACGAAGTTCGAATATTCGATCGCCAAGAACTCCGAGATCGCGGCGAACCTCAAGGGCCACCTGCTCATCACGACCGGCGACATCGACAACAACGTCCACCCGGCCAACACGCTGCGCCTGGCCGCCGCGCTGATCAAGGCCAACAAGCGCTTCGACTTCTTCATCTTCCCCGGCCAGCGCCACGGCTACGGCGACATGAGCGACTACTGGTTCTGGTTCCGGGCGGATTACTTCGCCAAGTGGCTCCTGGGCGACTTCTCCCAGACGGTCGACCTCATCGAGCTCCAGCGCGAGAAGGAGCAGAAGGGCGGCAAATAGGCCGCGGATCCCGGCCACGCCTCAAGGGGGCCCCGGCGGCCCCCTTTTTTCGGCCGGGCGCTACTCCGTATTAAATCGGTAGCCTATCCCGAGCGCTGCCCGGACGCCTCCGACATCGAACGAAAGCTCCTGAGGCTGCAGGCGACTGTGTGAATAACGGATGCTCAGGGCCAGCTCCCAGCCTTTCGAGAGGGCCATCCGCCCTCCCGCTTCAGCCGTCCCGTTTAGCGCCCTATCGGTGGCCGTCCCGATAGGGGCGGTCTCCTGAAGAAATGATAGACCATCCCTCCCCCGGCATAGAGGAGGACCGGACCGACGTGTCCCGAATATCGCAGCCCCGCGGCCACGGGGATAAGCCAGATCCTGGTCTTTTCTTGAGTCGGGACCATATGGCCGTGCTTGGAGAAGAGGTCGCCGCTTATCCAAGGTTCGATGTGACGCCCGAAGAGCCAAGAGACCTCGATGCCCCAGATAGCCCCTGCGCCGTAGATCGCCCGAAAATCGGCGTCCGAAGGCCAGAAGACGCCGCCGCGGACGGCCACGGCGGGCCCATCGGCGGCGAAGCCCGTCGAGATGACGAGCAGGATGACGAAAGGTATGATGGCGAGCTTCTTCATCGCTGTCGCCCGGCGTCCGGCAGGGTCAAGCGAACGGCGAGCCCTTCTCCCCCGTCGGCCCCGACGCCCCAGATCATATAGGAATAGGAACCGGCCGCGATCGGGGAGTGAGCAAACCGGTACACATCCCCCTCGACCTCATAGAGACGAAAGGCGTCGTCCGGGAGAATGACCAGTTCTCCGTTCGACGGGGGAATAGGCCCGACGGCATAGATCCGGTACTTGGCAATCTCGAGATCGTCGTTGGCCGGGTTGGCTTCCCAGGTCAACTGGTTTGAGCGGCCGACGATGGCCAGCGACCGGGACGACAAAGTGGTTCCTGCGGCATTGAGCGGCGGAGCGAAGAGCAGGCCGCCGCGAATGCTCACGTCCAGGGACGTCGGGTCGGGGATGGAAGACACGACCGGAACGTTCTGAGAGACGAGCGAGGCGGGCAGGACATCGACTCGCGAATCCCGGAGCTCGAGCGCAGCGTCGGTCACGAATCCGGGCAGCCGTCCCATGAGCCCTTCCGGCGAAGCCTTCATGAGGAGGAAGCGTATTCCGCCCATGCCGCCGAAGCTCGTCGTCCCTGCCACGTATAGGGCGCCGTCGGGTGCGGGGACCACGCGTGCGCCGTATGAATAGCCGTCTGCCGGGTCGTCCCGCCCATAGGTCCTCTGCCACTCGACGTCCCCGTTGGAGGAAAATCTCATGAGCAGGGCGCGTTCGCCTCGGTGGGGGGAGAAAGAGTCCGTAGAGCCGGCCGCCACAAATCCCCCGTCGGGCATCGTGATGATGGATCTGAAGCTCTCGCGATAATCCCAGTGGCAGGTCTTCGCCCATTCGACCGCGCCGCCCGCCGCGAGCTTCATGGCCCAGGCGTCCCAGCGCAAGGGGCTCGCGCTTTCGGGAACGCCGCCGGCCAGGATCAGGCCGCCGGCCGGGGCGAAATTGATGGAGGCTGCATAAGCATCCCCCGCTTGGTAAACGGTCTGCCAGACGATCTCCCCGGTCGAGGTCAGGCGAAGAACAAGGGGGCTCACCCCACTCCCATCGGGTTTAGCGGGAGTCGAGCCGCGGACAGCGATACCTCGGTCGGACAGCTCGACAAGGTCGCCGGCGCTTTCCTCGAACGGGCCGCCGTAGGTTCGTTGCCAGACCGGATTACCGGCCGGATCGAGCTTTATGAGAAGGATGTCACGATCGATCACGATCTCCATCGAGTCCACAAGTCCGGAGTTGGCCAGGAGGAGATATCCGCCATCGGACGTCTGTCGAAGGTCGGCGAATTCCACGGTGGCGCCTTCGCGGCCGAAAGACCGCCGCCACGCGACGTCACCGTCGGCTTCGAATTTCAGGGCGATGGCCCCGGAATCGCACAACCCGCCGGCGATGCAGCCCCCATCGCTCGTCGGGGCGACGGAGCGCAAGAATTGCGTATTACCGGCCCCGGATCCTTCTCGAAAAACCTTATGCCATTCGATCGAACCCTCAGGGTCGACTTTCAGGACACAGCTGTCGTAGGACGCTGGGATATCGACGGACGTGTGGCCGAGCAGGAAGAAGCCGCCATCGTTCGCAGGGGCCATCCGGAAGCCATAGATCACTCCGACGCCGGAGAGCGTCAATGTACCTCCGCGCGAATAAGTCCGGACCCAGGTCGTCCGGGCCGGCCCGGCGCCTCGCCGCAAGCGAATGGCGCTCCGGTCGGGGACCCGGCCCTGGCGCTGAGGATTGCCGGGTTGTCGGGCGGGGCGCTTGACCTGCCCGGCTTCCATGGGCCAGCTCGCTCCGATCTCAATCGGCCCGGCCGGGGCCGACAGGCCGGCTGAGGGGATGCCGGGTCCGCCGGCCAACATGACGGCCAGGAAAAAAGAAAGAAGGAGCTTTATTGCCATCTTGTCCTCCATCCGGTCAGAGTTCGACTGCCCGGCAACCCCTTTGATTATCATCGGTCCGGGACAGTTCTTTGTCAAGCGGATCTCACCGTCCCCATAAGGGCCAGATCCTACCCTTTCAATTCCCGCCGAGATGCGATATAAAATTGTGAAAAAGGCGGTGCATTCCATGAACGATAACTCACCGGCTCCCGCATCCCCGCCATCTCCGACAGGCCCGGCCTCCCGGCGCTCCCTCGGCATGGTCGCGCTCGTGATGCTGACCTTCTTCGTCATCTCGCTGCTGACGAACATCATCGGGCCGCTCGTCCCCGACATCATCAAGAGCTTCGACCTCAGCCTGACGCTGGTCGCGCTGCTGCCCTTCGCCTTTTTCATCGCCTACGGCGTCATGTCCATCCCCGCGGGCATGCTCGTCGAGCGGTATCGGGAGAAGCCGGTCATGATCGGGGCCTTCGTCCTGGCCTTCGCCGGGGCCCTGCTCTTCGCGACGCTCCCCCGCTACCCGACGGCCATCGTCTCGCTCTTTCTCATCGGGGCCGGCATGGCCGCCCTTCAGGTGGCCATCAATCCCCTGCTGCGCGTCGCCGGCGGCGAGGAGCACTACGCCTTCAACTCCGTCCTGGCCCAGCTCATCTTCGGCGGAGCCTCGTTCCTGAGCCCGTTCATCTACACCTATTTCGTCAGGAATATGGGCCAGCCCGGCGGTCGAACGAAGCCTCTCATCGGGCTCATGTCCCGGCTCGTGCCGCCGTCCCTGCCCTGGGTCTCCGTCTATTGGGTCTTTGCCGTCCTCGTCATCGCCATGATCGCCGTGCTGGCCGCTGTCCGCTTCCCGGTCGTCGTCCGGAAGGAGGACGAGCGGGCCGGCGCCTGGGCCACCCACAAGGCTCTGTTCAGGAACCGGACCGTCCTCCTCTATTTTCTCGGCATCTTCGCCTACGTCGGGACGGAGCAGGGCGTCGCCAACTGGCTCTCGCAGTTCCTCCTGACCTACCACAAGTACGACCCGCAGACGGTCGGGGCCGGCAAGGTCTCGCTCTTCTGGGGCCTGATGACGGTCGGCGGGGTCCTGGGCCTCGTCCTGCTCAAGTTCCTGGACAGCCGCAAGGTCCTGGTGGGCTTCACGGCCGCGGCGCTTGTCTTCCTGACCCTGGCCCTGTTCGGGCCCGGGCCGCTGGCCCTGATCATGTTCCCGCTCATGGGCTTCGCCGCCTCGGTCATGTGGCCGGTCATCTTCTCGCTGGCCCTGAACTCGGTCGACCGCCACCACGGCTCGTTCTCGGGCATCCTCTGCACGGGGATCGTCGGGGGCGCGCTCGTGCCGCTCCTCGTCGGCCGGCTCGGGGACGCTTTTGGCTTGAGACAGGGGATGCTCGTCCTCTACCTGACGCTCGGCTACATCCTGTCGATCGGGATCTGGGCCAGGCCGCTCATCGCCAACGAGACGATCGCCATGAAGAAGAAAAGGGAGGCGGCGGCGTGAGCGCGCCTGTCGTCATCGGGGTCGACCTCGGCGGGACGAACGTCCGGGCCGGCCTCGTCGTCGACGGCCGGCTGGCCGGGGTCCGCTCCGTCCCGGTGAGGGGCCGGGGGACCGAGGCGGAGGTCCTCGAGGACCTCTTCGGCGCCATCGACACGGTCATGCGGCCGGACGTGGCCGGTATCGGCGCCGGGGTCCCGTCGATCATCGACCTCAAGGCGGGCGTCGTCTATGACGTCCAGAATATCCCGTCCTGGAAAAGAGTCCCGCTCAAGGCGCTCCTCGAGGAGCGTTACCGCCTCCCCGTCTACGTCAACAACGACGCCAACTGCTTCGCCGCCGGGGAAAAGCATTTCGGCAAGCTCGGGCCGTACGACAGCGCCGTCGGGCTCATCGTCGGCACGGGGCTCGGGGCCGGGATCATCGCCAACGGGCGCCTCTACTCGGGCGCCAGCTGCGGGGCGGGCGAGTTCGGCATGCTCCCCTACCTCGACCGCAATCTCGAGGCCTACGCCAGCGGCCAGTTCTTCCGCCGGGTCCACGGGACATCGGGGCGCGAGACCGCCGAGCGGGCCGCGCGGGGGGACCAGGCGGCGCTCGAGTTGTTCGACGCGTTCGGGCGCCACCTCGGCGAGGCCGTCAAGGCCGTCTGCTACGCCGTCGACCCCGAGATCATCCTTCTCGGCGGGTCGGTCAGCAAGTCCTACCGCTTCTTCCGGGTCGCCCTCTGGGAGACCTTCCAGGGCTACGCCTATTCCCTGGCCAAGGAACGGTTGAGGATCGAGGTCTCTGAGACGGAGAATATCGCCCTCCTCGGCGCCGCGGCTCTCTATTTCGACGCCGCCCGCGGCTAGCCGGGCAAAATATCTTCGCCCGGAACGGAAAAACGCTTGACAGCGTTTTTACCGCAGGGTTCTAATGATCCGTTAGGGCATTCCTCAAAGGAGTCATTTTGATGGCCAAGACAGCATCGCGCCCGAGCCTCCCCGTTCCGGCCCTGGCCGTCGGCCTGCTGGCCCTGATCGCCGCCCGGCCCGCCGTCCTCGTGGGCCAGGAGAAGAAGAACGGGCTCTTCCACCCGTGGGCGGCCACCGCCGAGGTCAGCTACGTCGTCACGGGCGGCAATACGGCCACCTCGGCCCTCAGCCTTGGGACCAGCTTCTCCCGGAAGTGGACGAACGACACGCTCCTGTTCAAGGGCTATATCCTGAAAAGCAACGCCACGACGACGACGCGGACCGCCCAGGGGACGGAGGACGATTTCTTCGTCATCGAAGACAGGGTGACGCGTCAGGTCGCCGAGAATTATGTCCTGGGCGGCCAGTACGACCGCCGCATCTCCAAGAGGCTCGCCGGCCAGGCCGGGCTGAGCTGGGACCGCAACCGCTTCGCGGGCGTCGATGACCGGGTCATCGCGACGACCGGCTTCGGCTATGGCTGGGTCGAAGATCCCCGGACGCACGTCAGGACGTCGGCCGGCCTGACCTACACGGTTCGCCAGTATGTCGGACAGGACACGGAGTCCTTCGCCGGGTTCCGGCTGACCGTCGCCGGCGATCAAAAGATCCTCGATAGCTCCGCATTCGCGACCGTATTCGTCTTCGACGACAGCCTGAACCAGACCTCGGACTGGCGGTTCGATTGGGCCAACTCGGTGACGGCCTCGATCTCCAAGTCGCTCGCCCTGAAGGTCATCCTGCGGACGCTCTACGCCAACGTCCCGGCCCTCCAGAACCTGCCGCTCATCGACCCCGCCGGCGACCCGACGGGACTGTTCGTCCCTTATCCGCTGAAGAAGCTCGACACGTTCCTGACGACCTCCATCGTCATCAATTTCTAAGAAAAGAAGGGGTCAAACCTACGCGATGCCATTTTTAGCATCGCGAAGGTATAACCCATCTTGAGTCGAGCCCAAAACTGGCATCGCGTAGGTTTGACCCCATCACTATTTCCTAGTAATATGGTAAGGAATTTCGGGCTCGGAGGGAGCCGATGAAAAAACGCTACTGGCGCTGTTACGTCTGCAACGACATCCATTACGGGATCGCCCCGCCGGAGCTCTGCCCGACCTGCAAGGTCCTTCACGCTTATGTCGAGATCTCGGCCGAAGAGGCCCGGAAGGTCCTCGGCGGCGGGCGCGGACACGGCCATGTCCAAGGAAGAGTTCCGGGCGGCCATCGAGAGGCTCACGGTCGGCAACGAGTTCGCGGTCAATCCCGACGCCGGCAAGGTCGACCTGCTCCTCACCGGGGTCTTCGAGAACGAGAAGAACCACGGCCTCAAGTACTGTCCCTGTCGCCTGCGCACCAAGAACTGGGAAGAGGACCTCAAGCTCGTCTGCCCCTGCAATTTCCCCATCCACGACACCTACAAGAACGTCAAGGAGGGGGAATGCTGGTGCGGGCTCTTTGTCAGGAGGAAATGATGGCTCGGCTGATCATGTTCCATGGGCGGGAATGCCCCCACTGCAAGAAGATGATGCCCCTGGTCGACAAGCTCGAACAGGAGACCCCGGCGCGTTTCGAGAGGCTCGAGGTCTGGCACGACGAGAAGAACGCCGACCTCATGCGCAGCTTCCGCGAGGCCATCGCCCCCAAGTGCGGCAACCAGCTCCGCGTCCCGACCTTCGTCAACGCGGACACCAAAGACGCCACCTGCGGCGAGGTCGATTACGAGAAGCTCAAGGACTGGGTGCTGAAACAGGTCTAGCGCCCGCTCCGGGTTGGACGCCGTCCCCTCTCCTCCGGGAAGCGGGGCGTCATCATCACAGCGGGGAGGCCGGCATGATCGAGCGCTTCGATCCCCTCAAGGGCGAAAGGCTCCGCGTCCTCGACGACGAGGGCCGGGCCGCTCCCGATCTCGATCCCGGGCTGGCCGACGCCGAGCTCAGGACGCTCTACGAGCGCATGGTCCGGACCCGGGCGGCCGACGCCAAGGCCCTCAAGCTCCAGCGCCAGGGCCGCTTCGGCACCTACGCGCCGAGCCTCGGGCACGAGGCCGTCCAGGTCGGGCTGGCCTCGGCGATGACGCGGGACGACTGGTTCTTCCCCTACTTCCGGGACCTCGGCGTCTACGTCACCCTGGGCTATTCCCTGGCCGATTATTACCATTTCTGGATGGGCAACGAGGCCGGTATGCGCACGCCGGAGGGACTGAATATCTTCCCCATCGCCATTCCGGTCGGCTCGCAGGTCCCCCAGGCCGTCGGGGCCGCGATCGCCATCAAGCGCCGCAAGCTCGGCGCCGCCGTCGTCACAACGTTCGGCGACGGCGCGACCTCGGAGGGCGACTTCCACGAGGGTCTCAATTTCGCGGGCGTCTTCGGGACGCCCAACGTCTTCGTCTGCGTCAACAACCAATGGGCCATCTCCGTGCCGCGGTCCCGCCAGACGGCGGCCCCGACCCTGGCCCAGAAGGCGATCGCGTACGGCTTCCCCGGCGTCCAGGTCGACGGCAACGACGTCCTGGCCGTCTTCGCCGCGACGCGCGAGGCCCTGGCCACGGCCCGGAAGGGCGGCGGTCCGACCCTCATCGAGGCCTATACCTACCGGATGGGCGATCACACGACTTCGGACGATGCCGCCCGGTACCGGACCAAGGAAGAGGTCCTGGAATGGGAGCGGCGCGACCCGATCGCCCGGTTCCGCCTCCACCTCGGGCACCGGAAGCTTTGGGACGAAGCCTACGAAAAGGAGGTCCAGGCCGCCGCTTTGGATCTCGTCGAGAAGGCCGTGGCCGAAGCCGAGGCCCGGCCGCAGGCCTCGGTGGACGATATCTTCGCCTTCACTTATTCTACGATCCCCCCGGAGCTCGAGCGTCAGCGGGACGAGCTCAAGGCCTCGCTCCCGGAGGGACGCCGATGATCATGACCATGGTCCAGGCCATCAACCAGGCCCTCGCCGGCGAGCTTCAGAGGGACGACCGGGTCGTCATACTCGGCGAGGACGTCGGCCGCGACGGCGGCGTCTTCCGGGCGACCGACGGGCTCTTCGACAAGTTCGGTCCCGAGCGGGTCATGGACACGCCGCTCGCCGAATCGGGGGCCATCGGGGTCGCGATCGGCATGGCCGCGCTCGGGCTCCGGCCCGTCCCCGAGATCCAGTTCATGGGCTTCATCTATCCGGCCTTCAATCAGATCGTCTCCCACGTCGCCCGCATGAGGAACAGGACCCGGGGCCGCTTCACCGCGCCCCTGACCATCCGGACCCCCTACGGGGCCGGGGTCAAGGCCCTCGAACATCATTCGGAAAGCACGGAAGCCCTATTCTGCCATATCCCCGGCCTCACCGTGGTCGTCCCTTCGAGCCCCTACGAGGCCAAAGGCCTGCTCATCGCCTCGATCCGGAGCGACGACCCGGTCATCTTCCTCGAGCCGACCAAGCTCTACCGCGCCGAGAAGCAGGAGGTCCCGGAAGAGCCCTACGAGGTTCCTCTCCGCAAGGCCGCCGTCGTGCGGGAGGGCCGGGACCTCACGATCATCGCCTGGGGCGCGATGATCCCCGTGGCCCGCGAGGCCGCCGCCTCCGCCGAGGCCGGCGGGATCAGTGTGGAGATCGTCGACCTGCGAACGCTCTCGCCCATGGACCGCGAGACCTTCCTCGCCTCGGTCAGAAAGACGGGCCGGGCCCTCGTCCTCCATGAGGCGCCGAAGACGTGCGGGCTGGGGGCGGAGATCGCCGCCACGATCGGCGAATCGGCCCTGCTCAGCCTGAACGCCCCGGTGGCGCGCGTGACCGCCCCGGACATCACCGTGCCGCTCCCGAAGAACGAGGACCTCTATTACCCGAACGCGGATCGCGTCCTGCGGGCGATCCGCAAGCTCATGGAGTACTGACATGGCCAAAGAATTCCGTTTCCCGGACGTCGGGGAGGGCATCACGGAGGGCGAGATCGTCCGCTGGCTGGTCAAGGAAGGCGATGAAGTCCAGGCCGACCAGACCCTGGCCGAGATCGAGACCGACAAGGCCATCGTCGAGATGCCGTCCCCCTACGCGGGCACGGTCCTCAAGCTCCATTTCAAGGAGAAGGAGCTGGTCAAGGTCGGGCAGGCGCTGGTGACGATCGGCGAGAAGGGCGAAAGCCTGGCGGCGGCGGCGCCTCCCGGACCTCAACCCGCCGCCGCTCCCGCGGCCCCGGCGGCTCTTCCCGCGCCCGGTCCCGCGGCCCCCGCCCCTGCGCCCGGCGAAGTCCTGGCCACGCCCAAGGTCCGGGCCCTGGCCCGGGAGCTCGGGATCGACATCGCGGCCGTCAAGGGAACGGGCCCCGGCGGACGCGTCACCGAAGAAGACCTCCGCGCTCCCCTGCCGGCCGCGGCCGGAAAGGCGCCCGCGATCAAGATCAAGGCCAAGTACGATCTTTTCGGTGCCCTCGAGCGGATCGCCCTGCGCGGCGTCCGCCGGGCCACGGCCAAGAAGATGCGGGAATCCCTGGACCACGCCGCTCACGTGACCCACTGCGACGAAGCGGACGCCGGCCCCATCGACGCCCTGCGCGAGAAGATGAAGCCCGAGGTCGAAGCCGGCGGCGCGAAGCTGACCTATCTCCCCTTCATCGTCAAGGCCCTCATCGAGGCCCTCAAGCTCCACCCGACCCTCAACGCGACGCTCGACGAGGACGAGAACGAGATCGTCGTCAAGAAATACTACAACATCGGCATCGCCGTCGACGTCCCCGACGGCCTGATCGTGCCCGTCGTCAAGTTCGCCGATCAGAAATCCGTCGCCGAGATCGCCGCCGAGATCCAGTCCCTGGCCAAGGCCGCCCGGGAGCGGACCCTCGACCTCGCCGACCTGAAGGGCGGGACGTTCTCCATCACCAACGTCGGCGTCATCGGCGGCGATTTCGCGACCCCGATCATCAACTATCCCGAGGTGGCCATCCTGGCCACGATGAAGATCGCCGACCGGGCCCGCGTCGTCGACGGCGCGGTCGCCGTCAAAAAGACCCTGCCTCTTTGCCTGGCCTTCGACCACCGGGTCGTGGACGGCGCCGAGGCGGCCCGCTTCACCAGGGACCTCATCCGCTTCCTCGAGACGCCGGGGAGCCTGCCCCTTAAAGGAGAGTAGTCAGGATATAGATGGGCAGGTAGTATTCATAGACCGATTTGTTAGGCAGCTGTTTCCATTAGCTTTACATTATCTATTTTGTGAATTTAACCAGAATTCACGGCCCTTTCTTATCTAACCGCCGCATGAGCCTCTCTATGATTCCTTCTGGAATTGGGGACCCCTTTTCTCATACATTTCTATGATATATTGGTTTATCGAAGGAGCGCCGCATTGCTTACCAGAGAAGAGAAATGACCAACCATATCGCCAAGGCATGCTAAGCTCAAGGCCATCCTCGAGAGCCGGCCGAAGGCCCTCGTGGCCTTCTCCGGCGGGGTGGACTCCACCCTGCTCCTGAAGGTCTGCCGCGACGTCCTGGGACCGGAGAACGTCGTCGCCGTGACCGGCGTCTCGCAGACCTACACGCCCGAGGAGAAGCGGACGGCCCGGCGCGTCGGCCCGCGAGCTCGGCGTCCGGCAGGTCCTCATCGAGACCGACGAGCTCGCCTGCGCGGCCTTCGCGGCCAATCCGGCCGACCGCTGCTACCACTGCAAGAGCGAGCTCTTCGACCGGATCGCCGAGCTGGCCCGGTCCCTCGGGATCGACGTCGTCTACGACGCGTCCAACGTCGACGACCTCGCCGATTACCGGCCCGGCCGCCGGGCCACCGAGGAGCGGGGCGTCGTCAGCCCGCTCGTCCTGGCCGGCTTCACCAAGAAGGACGTCCGGGCCCTGTCGAAGAAGCTCGGCCTCTCCTCGTGGGACAAGCCGGCCAATCCGTGCCTCGCCAGCCGCATCCCCTACGGCACGCCGATCACCGCAGGAGACGCTGGACAGGATCCGGGCCGGCGAGAGGTACATCCGCGGCCTGGGTTTCCCCGTCGTCAGGCTCCGCCACCACGGCGATCTGGCCCGCATCGAGGTCCCGGCCGGGGACTTCGCCCGGCTCCTGAAGCCGGCAACGGCCCGGAAGATCGCCGCGAAGCTCCGGTCGCTCGGCTATCTCTGGATCGCGCTCGACGTCGAGGGCTACCGCATGGGCAGCCTCAACCGGGCGGTCCAGGGACAGGGCCGTCCCCGGGCGGCCAAGAAGGGCCGATGAAGATCGCCGTCGGCATGAGCGGCGGGGTCGACTCCTCCGTCGCCGCGCTCCTCCTTCGTCGACGCGGGGCACGAGGTCTCCGGCGTCCTGATGACGCTCTGGCCAGGCGGCGCCGCGGCGCCCGCCGTGTCGAAGAGCGCCTGTTTCGGGCCCGACGAGGCCCTGGACGTCGAGGCCGCGAAGGACGTCTGCGCCCGGCTCGCCATCCCCCTCCGCGTCATCGACTGCTCGGCGAGCTACGAGGACATCGTCCTGCGCGATTTCCGCGACGGCTACCTCGCCGGGACGACCCCCAATCCGTGCGTCCGCTGCAACCAGCTGGTCAAGTTCGGCGTCCTGCCCGAGCTCGCCCGCGCCGCCGGCCTCGTCTTCGAGCGCTTCGCCACGGGCCATTACGCCCGGGTCGAGCGCGACGAGCGGCCGGGCGGTTCCTGCTGAAGCGGGCGGCCGACGTCCGCAAGGACCAATCCTATTTCCTCTACCGTCTCACGCCAGGCCCAGCTGGCCGCGGCCCTCTTCCCGCTCGGGGAGATGGCGAAGACGCGGGTCCGGGCGATCGCCCGCGAGGCCGGCCTCGCGGTCCACGACCGGAAGGAGAGCCAGGATTTCTACGGCGGCGACCTCGCCGACATCCTCGGCCGGGAGGACCGCGAGGGCGAGATCGTCGATCGCGACGGCCGCGTCCTCGGCCGCCACCGCGGCGTCCGTCACTACACGATCGGCCAGCGCAAGGGATTGGGCATCGCCGCGCCCGCCCCCCTCTACGTCATCGGCATCGACGCCCGCGGGGAACCGGCTCGTCGTCGGCCCGGAGAGCGAGACCTTCCGCCGCTCGGCGACCGTCCGCGACTGCGTCTGGGGGCCGTTCGAGGCGCTGCGCCGCGCCGACCGAGGTCCGGGTCAAGGTCCGCTCCGGCGGGCCGCCCGGTCCCCGGCGACGGTCGTCCCTCTCGACGGCGGACGCTGCCGCGTCGATTTCGCCGAGCCCGTCGCCTCCGTCGCGCCGGGGCAGTCCGCCGTCTTCTACGACGGCGAGACCGTGCGTCGGCGGCGGCGTCATCGAATCGGCCGTCTAGCGCGGGCTTTCGCGCCGGCCCCGTTCAGGATATAATCCCGGGGTCCGATCTCGACGCGGGGGGAATCCCGCGAACATCCGTCAGGAGGAACATCATGGCCGGCTATCTCATCGCTTTCGTCTTCGGCATCTTCATCATGGGCGCCCTGATCGCCCAACGGGACAAGCTCGGAGCGGGCGGCTTCAACGTCTGGCTGAGGGGCAAGAAGGGGCTGGTCGTGACGGCCCTCCTGGCGCTCGTCGCCGTCGCCCTCCTCGTCCAGTCCCTCGTCACCGTCCAGGCCGGGACCGTCGGCGTCGTCAAGCGGCTCGGGGCCGTGCGGCCAGGAGTTCAATCCCGGCCTGCACATCATCGTCCCGTTCATCGACCCGGTCGTCATCTTCCCGACGCTCAAGAAGAACTACGAGGCCTCCGATAATCCCCAGTCGAGCGATGGCGGACTATCCGCGACATCATCGTCTCCGCCCTGACCTCGGACGGCCAGCAGATCAAGGTCGGGCTCACGGCCCGGTTCATGATCGCGCCGGGCAAGGCCGCCTGGATCCTCCAGAACCTGGGCTCGGAGCGGGAGTACGTCGAGAAGGTCGTCAAGACGGAGATCCGGGGCTCGGGCCGCCGCGTCCCGACCCGGTTCGCCGCCTACGACCTCTACACCAAGAAGAGCTACGAGGCCCAGCAGGCCCTGTTCGACGAGATCGCGCCCAAGTTCGAGGAGAACGGCCTCATCCTCGACGAGATCGTCATCCGCAACATCACCTTCACGCCGGAATACGCCAAGACGCTCGAGGAGAAGCAGATCGCCCTGGAGAACATCACCACCGAGAAGAACAAGCTCGAGCAGGAGAAGATCCGCAAGGAGCAGAAGATCGTCGAGGCCGAGGGCGACGCCAAGAGCATCGAGATCCGCCAGGCGGCCCTGACCAAGAACCCGACCATCATCCAGTGGGAGTTCGTCCAGAAGCTGGCCCCCAACGTCCAGTGGGGCATCATGCCCGACAAGGTCATCCCCGTCATCGACTTCAGGGCCATGACGGGACAGCAGAAGTAGACGCGGACCGCGGCCGGTCCGGGCGCCCTCAGGACCGGCCGCTATAGAAGTCGATCATCCGGGCGATGGCCTGCTGGCAGACCCGGCAGAACTCGTTCTTCGGGTTGCCGATCATGATGCAGTAGATCATGGACCGGTAGAGCCCCTTGGACGAATAGCCCGCCCCTTCGAAGACGCCGACCTTGTCGACGAGGGGATCGTACTCCGCGCGGACGGCCGCGATCTTGGCGGCGAACGCCTCCCCGGCCGTCTTGAACCGGCCTTCGATCTCCTTCATCTCCTTGTCGGAGGCACCCTTCTTCTTCGCGGCTTCGAGGGCCTTGTCCAGGGCCGGCCGGTTGTCGCGGAGGCCGGTCTGGAGGGCCTCGATCCGGTCCTTGCCGTACTCCGTCGGGACGGCGATCCCGGGCGAGAGCAGGTCGGCCCATTTCACGTGGGTCGGGTCGAGGAGGGCCGTGATGTTGGGCTCGAGCGGCTCGACGCCCTTGGGATAGAAATCGTTGTAGGACACCTCGGACTGGTAATACTCGTCGGCGAGGTAGGCGAAGGAGTGGCCGAGCTCGTGGACGAAGACCTGGGCGCTCGAAGGGTGGTCGACCGTCGATCACGCAGTAATCGAGGGCGATGCTGCCGCCGCCGTAGCGCGGGCTGTTGACGAGGACGGCCAGGACATCGTAGGGCACTTGGGCGGCGATGTCGTGCATGAGGTGGTCCTCTTCGATGAGCATGTAGCGGTCGAGGTCGAAGGCGTTGAAGGAGGCGCTGAGCACCGTCTTTTTGTAGGACCGCTGGCGGGGTTCGTCCATGCCCCGGTCGGCCGAAGCCCGGAAGACCGCCCGGACGTTGAAGCGGTCCTTCATCGTCTTGTAAGGCTCGATCGCGAAGAGCGCGGCCGTCATCCGGTCGACATCGGACTTGAACTTGTCCCTGTCCCCGGCGACGTAGCCTTCGGCCAGGAAGACGAAGTCGACCCGGTCGTGCGGGTCTCCCGTGACCAGGGCCTCATAGATCCAGTCCGCCGCCGCGGGCTTCTCGCGGACGATGTGGTAATCGGCCGGGTCGATGATCCGGTCGAAGACGGGGTGGAAGAGGTTGCGCTTGTCGCGCTGCTCGACCACGAAGAGGACCGGACGCTTGGGCAGGGGGAACCGGACGGAGCGCTCGAAGACCCGGACCGTTCCGGCCAGCGCCGGCGAGGTCGTCTGGTACTCCGCGAACATCGTGTCGAAGCCGCGCGAGAAGATGAGACGGTTGGAAGCGGCGTCGTAGATCCTGTAGGCGTAGCGGCCGTAATCGAAGGGCGGAAGGAGGCCGGCCTTCGATTCGGGCCAGATCGCCTCCTCGACGATCTCGCGGACGGTGACCGTCTCGGACTTGGCGTCGCCCGTCTGGTAGAGGTCGACCCTCAGGGCCTTGTCGACGAAGAACTCGTCGAAGGACGGCTGCGACTGCGGCGCCGGCGCGGAGGCGGCGGGGAGGGCCAGCATCAGGACGGCCAGGGCCAGGATCGATCTTTTCATGGGAGCTCCTTCGGTCTTACCGAAGGATTATAGAGCGGATGGACCGGGGACTCAACCCTTAAACGGGAAGGCCTGGGCATCGCCGGGGGCCCTAAGGTCCCCCGGCGATTCCCCCTACGCTCAGGCGCTATCCACAGAGACCTTCCCCCTTAGCGGCTCTTCCATTGGAACTGATGGGGCCATTGGGAAGCCGTCGCCGAAGGGGCAGCGGTATGGCACACCGAACAGGCCGTGACCCGGCTGCCGCCGTGGGCCTCGGTGAATTCGTCGATGCCCTCGCCCTCGCGAGGTGCTATGGCAGACCTTGCAGTCCCCGATCGGCGCGACGGTCGTCTGGTACTGGACGGCCTGGGCGTTGTCGGAGGCCTCGGAGGACGGGACAATGGCGTGGGGACTGCTGTGGCAGGCCGGGCAGGACATGCCGTTATGTCCGCTGGCGTTCCGGTAGAGCGTGTTACCGGTGTTGACCTCGGCGACGCCGGGGTGGCAGGTCGCGCACTGGGGCTCGTTCACCCAGGGGATCCGCCCGCCCGTCGGCGATGGAGCTGGCCACGTCCTCCAGCGTGCCGTGGCAGGCGATGCAGTTGCCGTCCGCGGCGGTGTGGGCGGTGCTCCGGTTGCACTTGGCGATCTGGCCGGGATGGCAATCGTAGCAGGTCGCGCCGCGCGAGGCGTGGTAGCCGTGGATGGCCCGGGACAGATAAATGCCCGAGGTCCCGGGCCCGGTCTGGCCGAGGGCCGGACTGCCGTGGCAGGACGCGCAGAGGACGGGCCGGAGGCCACCAGGGTGGTCCTGCGAGGCGTCGTCGCGGTCAGTCGTTGGCTGCCGTCGGCAGGACGTCGAGGAGGCGGATCTCGCCGCCGGCGCGTGGCACTTGGCGCAGTTGAACTCGTCGGAGGTCGGCACGGTCGCGCTCGTCTGGACGAGGACGGCGTTCGTCCCGGAATCCCTGACGGTGATGTCGGCGATCTGATAGGGGCTCATAGGCCCCGGCGTCGTTGACGGGCACGACCGGGATGCCGTTGACCTGGAAGTGGTCGCCCTTGACGACCATCGTGCCGGCGAGGCCGTTGTGGATGGCCGGGTCCTCGAGGTTCAGGCCCAGGTCGTGGGGCAGCGACGACGCCGAAGAGAAGCGGCATGTTGTCCCAGAACTGGCCGTAGCTGCGCTTGCCGTAGGAATACGTATTGCCGCGGATGGCGTACTCGACGGTGAGGCCGGCGGTGACGATCTCGGGCGGGTCGCCTCTCTTGACGACCTGGACCCAGACCGTGTTGTAGGGCGGGAGGATGACGGCCTTGTCGTAGGTCGGATTGAGGCAGTGCATGCCCAGATCGTTCCAGGCGAACGCGACATAAGTCATGTTGGCCGCGGGGATGGCCTTGGCGTTGACATCCCCGTCCCCGTCGCCGCCGCCGCCGTTCCCGTTCGTCGTGCATCCCATAGGAATGAGCGCGGCGAAAAGGGCGACCGCGATCAGGCTTGCTTTCCGGATGCTGGACCCTGTCATGTTTCCTCCTCCACCCGGTCCGGGCGTCTCTCGACGTTAAGGCTTAGACCACAAACATGATCCGCGTCCCCGGCTATTGCAAAATTCGTGCCTAGTCCGTACAGGGGAAAAGGGCGGCGGCCAGGCGGCCCAGGGACCGGGGCCGGTGCTCCCCGGCAGGACGGAATCCCGGGGGACGGGATTACGCCCCGCCTCCGGAGGTGACCCCCACCTCCGGAGGCGACTTGAGGCGGCCGGGGCTTTTCGCTATAATAGCGGCTCCGACTGTTCGATTTCGGACCCTTGGGCGCCCCCACCGGAAATACCCCGAACATCCCGACAGGCGTGATCATTTATTCTCGACCAGAGTGAGCTGTCCATGACGACCGACATCGCCCGCATGCGCAACATCGGCATCAGCGCGCACATCGACTCCGGCAAGACGACGCTGACGGAGCGGGTCCTCTTCTATTGCAAGAAGATCCACAAGATCCACGAGGTCAAGGGCAAGGACGGCGTCGGCGCGACCATGGATTCCATGGACCTCGAGCGGGAGCGCGGCATCACCATCGCCTCGGCGACGACCGACGTCGAGTGGGCCGACCACTCCATCAACATCATCGACACGCCCGGCCACGTCGATTTCACCATCGAGGTCGAGCGGTCCCTGCGGGTCCTCGATTCGGCCGATCCTCGTCCTCTGCTCGGTCGGCGGCGTCCAGTCCCAGACGATCACCGTCGACCGCCAGCTCCGGCGCTACAACGTCCCCTTCATCGCCTTCGTCAACAAGTCCGACCGGGTCGGGGCCAACCCCGTAAAGGTCCGCGATCAGATCGCCGAGAAGCTCGGCCACAACGCCGTCCTCATGCAGATCCCGATCGGCCTCGAGGGCGCCTTCGAGCGGCCTCGTCGATCTCGTGGCCATGAAGGCCCTCTACTTCGACGGCCCGGAGGGCGAGACCGTCCGCGATCGAGGACATCCCGGCCGAGCTCGCCGCCGAGGCGCGGAAAAAGGCGCGAGGAGCTGCTCGACGCCGCCTCGCTGTCACTCCGACGAGCTCACGGAGGCGCTCCTCGAGGGCCGTCCGACCGAGGAGCTCATCCGGGCCGCCGTCCGCAAGGGACGTTCTGGCCCGCAAGCTCATCCCGGTCTTCATCGGCTCGGCCTATCGGAACAAGGGCATCCAGCCGCTTCTCGACGCCGTCGTCCACTATCTGCCCGATCCGGCGGAGGTCGAGAACCGGGCCGTCGATCTCGACGCCGGCGGGGCGGAGCACGTCCTCGCCGCCGACCCGGCCGCCAAGACCGTCGCCCTGGCCTTCAAGCTCGAGGACGGGCCCTACGGCCAGCTGACCTACATCCGCATCTACCAGGGCTCCCTCCGCAAGGGCGAGGAGCTCGTCAACACCCGCTCGGGCCAGAAGATCAAGGTCGGCCGTCTCGTCCGCATGCACGCCGACGCGATGGACGAGATCACCGAAGCCGGGCCGGGCGACATCGTCGCCCTCTTCGGCGTCGAGTGCGCCTCGGGCGACACCTTCTGCAGCCCCGGCCTCAACCTGGCCATGACCGCGATCTACGTCCCCGAGCCGGTCATCTCCCTGGCCATCGAGCCCGTCGACAAGAACGCCGCCGACCGGATGGCCAAGGCCCTCAACCGGTTCACCAAGGAAGACCCGACCTTCCGGACCCACGTCGACCCGGAGTCCAACGAGACCATCATCCAGGGCATGGGCGAGCTCCACCTCGACGTCTACGTCGAGCGCATGAAGCGCGAGTACAAGGCCGAGGTCAAGACCGGCATGCCCCAGGTCGCCTACCGCGAGGCCATCAGCCAGGCCGTCGAGTTCGACTACACCCACAAGAAGCAGACCGGCGGCTCCGGCCAGTACGCCCGGGTCATCGGCCGGCTCGAGCCCCTGGCCGAAGGGGGCTTACGAGTTCTCGAACGAGGTCAAGGGCGGCCGCATCCCGCGGGAGTTCATCCCCTCCTGCGACAAGGGCTTCCGGGCCGTCCTGCGCAAGGGCCAGCTCATCGGCTTCCCGGTCATCGGCGTCCGCGTCGTCATCAACGACGGCCAGTACCACGCCGGTCGATTCCTCGGACATCGCCTTCCAGACGGCCGCCCAGGGCGCCTTCCGGCAGGCTTACGCGAAGGCCAAGCCCCAGATCCTCGAGCCCATCATGAAGGTCTCGGTCGAGGGGCCGACGGAGTTCGCCGGCAACATCTTCGGCACGATCAACCAGCGGCGCGGGGTCATCGTCAGCTCGGTCGAGGACGGGCAGCTTCTCGCGGGTCGACGCCGAGGTGCCCCTCGGCCGAGATGTTCGGCTACTCGACCGTCCTGCGGTCGCTGACCCAGGGCAAGGCCGAGTTCACCATGGAATTCCTGAAGTACGGCCGGGTGCCGCCGCACGTCGCCGAGATGCTCACGGAACAGCACCTCGAGACCGAGCGGAAGAAAAACCAGAGATAGCGGAGGAGTCGCCCATGACGCTCACGGTCAAGGAAGAACTCATCAAGCGCAGCCCCCTGCGGGTGCTCGAGAAGTCCATTTCGGGGGGATTGGGCCAGGGAACATCGGCGTCCTGGCCAGCCGCAAGGGCGTCGGCAAGACGGCCTGCCTCGTCCATATCGCCGCCGACAAGCTCCTCCAGGGCCAGCACGTCATCCACGTCTCCTACGCCAGCCGCGTCGACCACATCGTCACCTGGTACGAAGACATCTTCAAGGAGATCGCCAAGAAACCCAAGATGCGCGCCGCGCTCGACGGGTTCGACGAGCTCATCCGCCACCGGGTCATCATGAACTTCAAGCAGGACGGCGCCCGGACCGACCAGGTCCTCCGCAGCATCGAGGCCATGATCGTCCACGGGAATTTCCGGGCCCAGACCGTCATCGTCGACGGCCTCGACTTCGCCCTGGCCGGTCCCGACGACCTCCTGGCCTTCAAGGACTTCGCCGGCCGGCTCGGCCTCGAGGTCTGGTTCAGCGCCTCGCTCAAGAAAGACGATCCCCTGTTCGACGACCGGGGCATCCCGCATGAGCTCAAGGGCTACCTCGGCGCGATCGACGTTCTCATCTCCCTCCAGCACCACGGCGACCACGTCCATTTCAACCTGGTCCAGGACCACGGCCGGCTGGCCCCCAAGGACCTCCGGCTCAAGCTCGACCCGACGACGCTCCTCATCGCCAAAGAGGTCCGCCCCCGCTCCCGGGCCTGAGGCCCCTGGCCGCGGCGTTTTGACTCGCCGCGGGCGGGTGTGCTATATCTGCCCCCTTGTCCCGGGGCCGCATCGGGCACCGCCATGCCACCCAAAGAAGAAGCGCGAATGACCTTCCCCCCGGGGACCCGGCTGGCCGTCATCGATCTCGACGGCACGCTGCTCAAGGGGATGAACGCCGAGAGGATCTTCTACCTCTACCTTCTCGTCCACAGCCACGTCAGCATCTTCCGGATGGGCGGCTTCCTGCTGTCCCTCGTCCGCGACACCATCCGGCTCGGGTTCCGGAAGGCCATCGGCTCCAACGCCCGCCTCATCAAGGGAAAGACCCCCGGCGAGGTCCGGCAATGGGCCGGCGCGTTCGGTCATGTCTTTCTCCGGAAAGCGGTCCCCGAGGACCTGCGGGCGAAGATCCTCAGCCTCAAGGCGGAGGGTTGCCGCATCGTCCTTCTGTCCGGGTCCCTGCAGATGCTCGTCGATCAGCTCCGGGACCGGCTCGAGGCCGATATCCTCATCGGCAACGAGCTCGAGGTCGTCGACGGAAAGCTCTCGGGCCGCAAAACGGGGATCTTCCCCTACGGGCGGATGAAGCTCGACGCCCTGTTCCAGAGGATCGATCCGGAAGGCATCGACTGGGCCGGCTCCTGGGCCCTGGCCGACCGGATCTCCGACCTGCCGGTCTTCGAGCTCGTCGGGCACCCGGTCGCCGTCCACGCCGACCGCAAGCTCAGGCGCCTGGCCCGGAAGAGGGGTTGGGAGAATATCGCCGGGCGCTAGCCGGGCCCTAGAAAAGATAGCTCAGACCGGCGAAGGTCCGGGTCTCCCGGCTGCTGTCCCTGACGTCCCCGATCCGGCCCCGCCGATGGATCCCTTCCACGGCGAGAAAGGCCCTGACGGGGACGGACGGCAGCCGCCAGCCGGCCTTGAGGAGGAAGCGGGCGCGGGCATCGAAGGCGCTGACGTTGTTCGTCAGGTCGGCCTCGAACCGGTCCAATCCCTCCCAGGAATCCCAGACGTGGCCGCTGACGAGGCCGCGGACCCAGAGATTCCCCCAGTCCAGATCGACACGCCCGGAGACGCTCGCCCCGTAAGCGTAATAGTAGCCGTAATAATTGAGCGTCGTCTTCATGCCCTCGATCGGGTGGGCGGCGGAATAGGCGTTGAAGGCGAAGGCGTTCATCATGGCGAAATCGACGTAGGCGTCGGCCACGGCCCGGACCTTCAGGCGCCGGCCGAAGCGCGTCCAGTCGACGACCGGCCCGACAAGGTGGGTCACCAGCATCTTGTCCCGGAAATCCGTCGGCGTCTCCGGCAGGGGCTCGAATCGGGCCCGATAGGAGCGGGAATCATAGAAGACCGGCCTCTTGCGAAGATACGTGAGGGCCGATCCCAGCCCGATCGAGAGCGCGGAGCCCCGCCCCGAGGCGTCGATGTCCTGGCGGTACCAAGCCAGTCCGACGATCCGGGCATAGAGGTCCACTTCTTCGGAGAGCTTCCCCCTCAGCTGGACGTCGGCCGCCGGCCGCTGCCTCAGGGCCACTTCCGCGGCGAGCTCGCTCAGCGACGTGTCCCGAAGGAACGTTTTGAAGGTCCCCTCCCGGCCGTATTCCGGGGTCCTGATGATCTGGGTCTCGAGGCTGAGAAGGCCGGTGTCGAAGCCCCCCCGGCCTGTTTCCGACGAATGGCGCCACGCGACGGAGAAGACGAAGTCGTGCCAGCCCGGACGGGGGAAGACCTTGGAGGCCGGGTTCTTCCTGTCCAGGAACTGGTTGATCTCGTTCATGGGGTTCATGAAGCCCAAGACCCTGAGGAGCGGGGACTTGCTGTGGTGGAAATAATCCGAGAGCTGGAACCACGATTCGCCGAGAGACCAGCCGGCGAACGTCGTCACGAACTGGTCGTTGACAGAGATGACCTCCCGCCACTCCGAAACGTACTCGTAGATCGTCGAGTTGGCGAAAGCGGCCAGGAGCGACTGCTCCCAGGTGAGATAGTTGGTCCGGGCCATTTGATAATAAAGGACCCCGCCCATGACGTGCGAAAAATTGGTCGTATAGCTGTTCGAGTCGAAGCGGATGGCCTCGGTCGTCAGGAAGCGGCGGTACTGGTCGGCGAAGGTCAGCTCGAACTGCCAGTCCTCGACCCACTGATGATAATTGCGCCAGTACTCGGCCGTGGCATAGACCGCCAGCAGGCCCATCTGGACCAGGGCCCGCCTCCATTTTCTGGGCATCCGGTCGACGCTCCCGGAGGCCGGGGCCGGGCGTTCTTGGCCCGAGGGGGTCCGGGCGGCCAGGCTGAAAGCGACGGGCAACGGAGGGACCGGCCGCCGGGGAGGCCGGACGGACGCTCTCGGCCGCGCCGGCCTGAGCCGCGGCGGCGCCGGCCAGGAGGACGGCCAGGGTCGCGACCATGGCTTTCCGCTTCAGGGGACGGCGCGTTCTTTCCGGCTTTGTTTTTATCAAAATAGGGAATAAAATATGCCATTCGCCGAGGAGAGTCAAGAAATGCTCCGGGTCTTCCAAGCGGGTAAGCCGGCCGGCCCGCCGCCCTCGCGCCAGGCGCGCCTTCGGACGCTCGCCTTCCGGCTCATCGGCTATGCCGGCGTGGGCCTCTTCGTTTTCCTCATCGTCAAGACCGGCCCGAAGGAGATCCTGCGGGCCCTCGGCAGGCTCAACCTCGCCGAGATCGCCGCCCTCTTGGGGCTGCGCATGCTCTACTGGACGATCCGGGCCCTCAACTGGCGGGCCCTGCTCGTTTCCTCGGGGGAACGCGTCCCCTTCCGCGAGGTCCTCGGCGCCCGGATCGCCGGTTATGCCGTGAGCTATCTGACCCCGGCCGGGAACCTCGGCGGCGAGACCGTCCGCATCTTCTGCCTCGATAGCGTCGACCGCAACAAGGCCCTGGCCACGGTCGTCGTCGACAAGACCATCGAATTCCTGGCCGGCCTCTCGACCATCGCCCTGGCGGTCGTCTTCCTCATCACCGAGTTCGCGCTTCCCCAGCGCCAGAAGATCGAGCTCTTCGCCGCCATCGCCGCGCTCATGCTGCTCCTGTTCTTCCTCATCCTCAAGCAGAAGCAGGGGCTCTTCACCTGGGCCCTGGACACCCTGAAGAAGATCAAGATCCGCATCCCCTTCTTCGAGAACCGGCGGGACAAGATCCTCGAGACCGACGCCCATATCTCGGACTTCTACAGCCGGAACACGGGGCTCTTCCTGGCGCTCTTCGCGTCCTATTTCTTCCAGGCCTGGCTCTGGGCGGCCGAGATCTACCTGACCTTCATCTTCCTCGGCGGCACGCACCCGACCTTCTTCAAGTGCTTTCTCATCGTCACCCTGGGGTCGTTCTATTCGTTCCTGCCCGTGCCGGGGTCGGTCGGCGTCTACGAACTGACCTATGTCTCGCTCTTCGCCCTGCTGCGGATCGAGATGTCCGCAGGCATGGCCGTCATCCTGATCCGGCGGTTCGTGGGGATGGCTTGGGCGGGGCTGGGGCTCATCCCGCTCTTGCGGAAGAGGG
>CAWJKR010000004.1:0-110712 GCA_963843505.1 Candidatus Aminicenantota bacterium
CTGAGATGACCGCAATCGGCAAGATCCGCTGGGGCATCCTCGGCTGCGCCGGCATCGCCGAGAAGGCCTTCATCCCGGCCGTCCTCAAGTCCCGCAACGGCGTCCTGGCCGCGATCGCCTCGCGGGACGAGGCCCGGGCCGCCGACTGGGCCCGCCGCTTCGGCTTCCCGAGAGCCCACCGGACCTACAAGGACCTCGTCGACGATCCGGCCGTCGACGCCGTCTATATCCCGCTCCCGAACGACCTCCACGCCGAATGGTCCATCCGGGCCCTGCGCGCCGGCAAGCACGTCCTCTGCGAAAAGCCCATGGCCATGAACGCTCCCGAGGCCCGGGCCATGATCGAGACGGCCGAGACGAGCGGCGTCCTGCTCATGGAAGGCTTCATGTACAAGTTCCACCCGCAGATCGGGAAGACGCTCGACCTCATCCGCGCCGGCGCGATCGGCGATCCGCGCACCGTCCACTGCGGCCTTCACCTTCCGCTTCAAACGGGAGGACTCGAACTACCGCTGGTTCCCGGCGCAGGGGGGCGGGGCCCTCTACGACGTCGGCTGCTACACGATCGAGCATCGCCCGGCTCGTCTTCGGCGCCGAACCGGGATCGGTCTTCGCCGCCGCCCGCGTCGACCCGGCGACCGGCGTCGACATGACCACGGACGCCCTGCTCGAATTCCCCGGCGGCCGCTTCGCCCAATGCGAATCGAGCTTCGAGACCCAGTTCCAGAGCCGGCTCCTCGTCGTGGGCTCGGAGGGGACCCTCCGCCTCGAGCGGGCCTTTTCGGCCAAGGACTTCGACGTCGCCGTCGAGATCGTCCGGGGCGACGCCGTCGAGTCCGTGCCCGTCCCGAAGGCCGACATGTTCACGCTGATGATCGAGCACTTCGGCGCGGCCGCTCTCGGCGAGGCCCCGCTGCGCTATCCCGCGATCGACGCCTGGCACAACATGCGCGCGATCGACGCCTGCTTCGAATCCATCGGCACCGGCGCGCGCGTCACGATCCCCGAATCCGTTCCATTTCGTCCCGACGAACTCGGGCCAGAGCTGACTCCCTCTCGGCGCGCCGATGGGTCTGCCTCGAAGAGCTCCCGGAATCGAAGCCCAAATTGCCAAATACTTTACAAAAAAAGTTGAAAATGCGCCGGCCCGGTGCTTTAATAGCGCGCGGAGTTTCCATGAAACATCACTCGCCTCACTCTCCCCACTCTTCTCACACGCTCACTCTCATCCTCGCCCTCGCCGCGCTCGCGGGCTGCCCCGGCTGCCAATCGACGAGCGACAACGGCACCCAGGGCGTAACGCCGGCGGAGAGCTTCGAGCGCGTCATCCCCGCGCTGATGTCGAAATGGAACATCCCCGGCGGGGCCGTGGCCCTGGCCCGGAACGGATCGGTCGTTCTGACGAAAGCGTACGGCCTCGCGGACAAGTCCGGGAGCGTGCCGGCGACTCCGGCCTCGCTCTTCCGCCTGGCCAGTCTCTCCAAGCCGGTCACGGCCGCGGCCGTGCTCAAGCTCCATGAGGACGGGCTCCTCGATCTCGACGCCAGGGTCTTCGACATCCTCAACGACATCGAGCCGCCTCCCGGCTCGAGCGTCGACCCGCGTCTCGCCGCCGTCACGGTCCGGGACCTGCTCCGGCATTCCGGGGGCTGGGACCGCGACGCGAGCTTCGACCCGATGTTCCGGTCCCGCGAGATCGCGGCCGCGCTCGGCGTCCCTCCTCCCGCCGACGCCGCCGCGGTCATCCGCTACATGAAGGGCCAGCCGCTCGACTTCGATCCGGGCTCGAAATACGCCTACTCCAATTTCGGCTACTGCCTTCTCGGCCGGATCATCGAGAAGCTCACGGGACAAAGCTACGAGACCTACGTCAAGACGGCGATCCTCTCTCCGGCCGGGGCCGCGGACATGCGTCTCGGCCGGTCGCTCGCGGCGGACCGGGCCGACGGGGAAGTCGTCTATTACGATTACGCCGGCGCGCCGCTCGCCGTCTCGGTCTTCGCGACCGGCACAGAGACCGTCCCCTGGCCTTACGGAGGGTTCGCCATCGAGCCCATGGACGCCCACGGCGGCTGGCTGGCGTCGGCCCCGGACCTCCTCGATTTCCTGCTCGCCGTCGACGGCCGGCCGTCGAGGCCCGACCTCCTCCAGGAGGCGACGACGGACCTGATGGTGGCCCGCCCGCCGCTCGCGGAATACCAGGGCGCGGCCACGTACTATGCCCTCGGCTGGCAGGTCCGGCCGACGGGCGGCGACGCCAACTGGTGGCACACCGGATCCCTGCCCGGCACCTCGACGATCATGGTCCGGACGGCCCACGACTTGTGCTGGGTGGCCCTTTTCAATTCCCGGCCGGCCGCCGCCGACGCGTTCTTCAGCGAGCTCGACAGCGAGCTCTGGCGGGCCGTCAACGGGATCACCGATTGGCCGGCCGCCGCGGCCGCCGGACGATGATGCCGGTTGACGCGAGGCCCGGGCCGATGATAAGGAAAGGAGCCATGGCGCCCTACACGAAGCCGACGCTCGTCCTCGATGAAGGACGGGCCCGCCGGAACATCGAACGCATGGCCGCCCGGGCCGCGGGGTTCGGCGTCCGTTTCCGGCCCCACTTCAAGACGCACCAATCGCAGGCCGTCGGACGGATCTTCCGCGAATTCGGCGTCGGGGCGATCACGGTCTCGTCGGTCAGCATGGCGTCCTATTTCGCCGCCGACGGCTGGAGGGACATCCTCATCGCCTTCCCGCTCAATATCCTCGAAGCCGCCGAGATCGGCCGCCTGAGCTCCGCGTGCTCGCTGGGGCTGCTCGTCGAATCGCCCGGCGGGCTGGCCGCGCTCGCCCGCTGCCTCTCCGCGCCCGCGGACATCTGGATCAAGATCAACGTCGGCGCCAACCGGGCCGGGGCGGACTGGAACGACACGGCGCTCCTGGCGCGGATCTGCCGGGAGACCGTGCCGGCACGGCTCGCTCCGTCTTCGCGGGCTCCTGACGCACAACGGCCGGACCTACGGCGCGCGGTCGTTCGATGCCCTGGCCCGGCTCCATGCCGACGCCATGAGGAAGATGCGCCGGGCCCAAAAGGACCTGGCCCACGCGGGATTCCCGGGCCTCGAGATCTCGGTCGGCGACACGCCTTCGAGCAGCCGCCTCGACGACTTCGAAGGCGCCGACGAGATCCGCCCCGGCAATTTCGTTCTCAACGACGCGACCCAGCTCGAGCTCGAGACCTGCGGCGAAGAGGACGTGGCGGCCGCCGTGGCCTGTCCCGTCGTGTCCCTGCACCCGGCCCGGAGCGAAGCCGTCATCTACGGCGGCGCCATCCATCTTTCGAAAGACGACGTCCTCACCCGGACGGACGGCAGGATCTACGGCCGGGTGTGCCGCCGCCGCGGGCCGGGCTGGGGCCGGATCGTGGCGGGGTCCGCCGTATCGTCACTGTCCCAGGAACACGGGATCGTGAGGATGCCGGCGACCGAGCTCAAGAGACTCAAAGCCGGGGACATCCTTTTCGTCCTGCCCGCCCACTCATGCCTGACGGTCGATCTTTTTAAGGAATTCGTCAGCCTGGATGGCCGACGGATACCGACGATCCGATCGTACGACATCTAAATAGCTCATTAAAAATACGATGGCGATTAAAAAATTCGGCATATATTTATCTTGACAGAGTCTGATATATTCTATATTTTACAGCCAACTATGAAGATCGATTGGAAACCGTCTGATTTTCAAGTCCCGCAGACCCTCAGCGAAACCATCTTTCAATCCCTGAAGAAGGCCGTCATCGAGGGCGAGATCAAGCCCGGGCAGAGGCTTCAGGAAAAAGAGATCGCCGCCCTCTACAACACCTCGGCGACCCCCGTCCGCGAGGCCTTTTTCCGGCTGGCCGCGGAGAAATACCTCGTCATCAACGCCCGCAAGGAAGTCCTCGTCCAGGACACGACCAAGGAGGAGGTGCGGGAGCTCTACGAGATCGTCCGGGCCCTCGACATCCTCGCCCTGCGCAAGGCCCTGCCGGCCTTCACGGCCGAGGACATCGACGAGCTCCGCGCCATGACCCAGGAGCTGGGCCGTCTCTACGACGCCGACGACCATCAGAGCTATCTCGAGCTGAACCTCAGGATCCACGACCGGATCTGGAGCGTCTGCGGCAGCCTGTCGCTGTACGAGACGCTCAGCGAGCTCATGTCCAAGATCTCCATCTATCGCCGCAAAACGGATTTCGCCCCGTTCTCCGATCCGCCGGCGCTCGATAAATCCTATCACGACCACGTGCGGATCTTCGATCTCATCGAGGCCCGCGACATGGCCGGCCTGGAAAAGCTGATCGAAGCCCACTGGGGCGAGGAATTCTCCGTCGAGGACGGGCACGGCCCCGGCGGGCCGGCGTCCTCCGAAGGAGGTGGGCCCCGCAGCAACGCATAAGACCCGACAGCCGATCGAGGATCGTCCCAATCAAGGCATACCTAGAGGAGGTTCCCATAATGCGCATTCTCAAGAGCATCTGCGCGGTCGTCCTGGTCCTGGCGTCCGCCGCGCTGGCTTTCGGGCAGATGATCCCGATGGGCCAGCTCACCGGCACGGTCACCGACAAGGACAGCTCGCCGCTTCCCGGCGTCAATGTCACCATCAGCAGCCCCTCGTTGATGCTGCCCCAGCTGGCCACCGTCACCAACGAGAACGGGCTCTACAGGTTCTTTTCCCTCCCGGCCGGCACCTATAAGGTCACCTTCGAGCTGGCCGGTTTCCGGGGCGTCGTCCGCGAGGGCATCATCCTCAGCGGCTCCCGGACCGTCGACCGTCGACATCTCCCTCGAGCAGGGCGGCATCGAGGAATCCATCACCGTCGTCGGGCAGTCCCCGACGGTCGACCTGAAGATGACCCAGACGGGGACGACCTTCACCAAGGACCTGATCGCGACCCTTCCCCTGACGCGCGATCTCGCGTCCATCTTCAACTCGGCCCCCGGCATGTTCTCCCGGACCTCGCACGGCAGCGACGCCCGGTCCAACAACTTCATCGTCGACGGCGTCAAGATGCAGGACCCGGTCACGGGCGACCCGTACCAGACGGTCCCCTGGAACGCCATCGACGAGGTCGAGATCGAGACCGGCAGCCAGAAGGCCGAATACGGCGCCGTCAAGGGCGCCCTGGTCAACGTCATCACCAAGGCCGGCGGCAACACCTTCTCCGGCGGCGTCAACTTCTACTACCGGAGCAAGGCCCTCCAGTCCGACAACACGGCCGGCACCCCGTTCGAGGGCCAGTTCGTCGGCTTCCGCCATCAGTATCTGCCCGGCTTCTCGCTCGGCGGGCCGATCGTCAAGGACAAGGTCTGGTTCTTCACCAGCCTCGACGTCGACAAGTCCTCGTCGTACATCGCAGGGCTTCCCGGCCCCGGCGACCTTCGGCGGCCCGCAGCCCGCGTCCGCCCCGATCGGACAGGACACCATCGCGCCGTTCGGCAAGGTCACCTTCCAGATGAGCGAGCGGGACAAGCTCATCGTCTCCGGCTACTGGCGCGGCTACAAGTGGGACCACCGCGGCGCCAGCCGCTGGACCATCCTGAACGCCAACGTCAATGAGGACTCGGCCGTCACCATCGCCACGGCCCAATGGACCCGGACGATGTCCAAGGACCTCCTGTTCAACCTCAAGGGCTCCTGGTACTCCCTCCACCAGTACCTGCTGGCCAATGACACCCTGTCGCCCCTCGTCGACGAGTCCACGGACAACGTCAATCGCGGCGGCGCGGGCTCCGACTGGTGGTACACCCGCCGGCGCGCCCAGACGAACAGCGACCTGACCTGGTACAAGGACAACTGGCTCGGCACGCACGAGTTCAAGATCGGCGCCGACGCCGAATTCTCGTTCGACGGCACCGAGTGCGCGTACTACCAGGATCCCCATTTCGAAGGCGTCTTCCCCGAGGGCTTCAAGGCCGTGGACATCTACCTCTGGGACGGCCTGCCCAACTGGGCCTGGGTCGGGACCGAGCTCAAGCAGAAGAACAACCTCATCCAGGTCGGCGGCTTCCTGCAGGACTCCTGGTCCCCGGCCCGGCGGATGACCGTCAACCTGGGCGTCCGGCTGCGACTTCTCCCAGGGCAACTATCCGCCCCAGAAGAGGCGGAATTCGACCGAGTGGACCAACGAGCAGACGATCCACGCCATGAGCTTCACCATGCTCTCGCCGCGGCTGGGCCTGACCTACGATCTCACCGGCGACGGCAAGACCGTCCTCAAGACGAGCTTCGGCCGGTACTACGCGCCGCTGCTCATGATCTACTACTACTTCAACAACCCCAACCAGCGGTCCTCCTTCTGGGCCCAGCTGAACCCCGATTGGTCCGTGAATTACACGACCCCGGTCAGCTCGCCGGGCACCACGACGGTCGACCCCGGCATCAGCTCGCCCTACGCCGACGAGTTCAACTTCGGCATCGAGCGCGAGCTCGTCGAGAACTTCTCCGCTTCGGCGACCTTCATCGCCAAGTGGGAGCAGAACCTCATCGACGACGTCGACCGCGCCCACCTCGATTGGGCCCATTATCAGGACACCGGCGAGCTCGTCTGGACGGGCTACCATACCGTCACCGGCACGGACCCCTTCACCGGCGACGCCGTCACCTACTATGAGATGGACGACACCTTCGGCGACTACGGCTTCGTCTTCCAGAACGTGCCCGGCACGGCCCGCAAGTACATGGGCCTCGAGTTCAAGCTGACCAAGCGCATGTCGGACCGCTGGGCCATGCAGGCGAGCTACGTCTGGTCCCGCGGCCGCGGCATCCTGAACACGTCCCGCGACCAGAGCACGGGCTTCTCCGGCTTCTACGACGATCCGAACACCATGATCAACGCCTACGGCCGGCTCGACTACCAGCGCGAGCACCTGGTCAAGGTCCAGGGCACCTGGGCCGGCCCGTGGGGCCTCAACGTCAGCGGCTACTACCAGTTCGGCAGCGGCATCCCCTACACCCGCGTCCTGCGGAGCTACGAGGCCGGCCTCGGCAGCCTCTACCAGGGCGGCGTCACCATCTTCGCCGAGCCGCGCGGCACCCACGAGCTGCCGGACCAGCACCTGCTCGACCTGCGGATCGAAAAGGCCTTCCAGGTCGGCCGCGGCGAGGTCGCCATCCAGGCCGACGTCTACAACGCCTTCAACAACAACCGCACGACGAGCATCGGCAACGTCACGAACTACGATTGGTTCCAGGACGAGCGCGGCCAGTCCATTTACGGCATCATGGGACCGCGCTACTTCCAGCTCGGCTTGATCTATCGGTTCTGACCCGCACCTTTCTTGTTCCCTGCAAAGGGGAGCCGGCGCCTCCGATGAGGCGCCGGCTCCGCCTCGACTCCGAAAAGGAGGTTTCCTCATGAGCCCTAAGAACGCATCGGACCGCGACATCGAGATGCCCGGCCGCCGCGAGTTCCTGGCCACGTCCCTGGCCGGCTTCCTGGCCCTCAACCACGCCTTCGGCGGCGTCTTCACGCCCGACGAGGCGCCGCTCGGCGACGCCGCCGGCCCCCCGCCGGCGGCTTCATCATGGAGAGCGCGCCGGGGCCCGAGACCGTCATCAACGGCAAGCGCGTGCCTCTATTTCGGCGGCACGGGCTACTTCGCCCTGCACGGCCACCCGGAGGTCATCGAGGCCGGCATCGCCGCCTTCCGCAAGTACGGCGTCCACAGCGCCACGTCCGGACGGGCTTCGGCAACACGCCCGTCCAGCATCGAGCTCGAGCGGACAGATCGCCGAGTTCTTCGGGACCGAGGATTCCATCCACTTCGTCTCGGGCTACCTCGACAACCTCTTCCTCGTCCAGGCGCTCAAGGACAAGGTCGGGGCCATCTTCATCGACGAGACGGCCCACTTCAGCATCCGCGACGCCGTCTATTCGGCCCTCAAGCCGGTCTACACCTTCAAGCACCGCGACCCGGAGGACCTGGCCCGGCAGCTCAAGGCCAAGCTCAAGGCCGGCGACGTCCCCCTGGTCATGAGCGACGGGATCTTCCCGACGTTCGGGGTCATCGCGCCGGTCCCGGAATACCTCAAGGCCCTCGAGCCGTACAACGGCTACCTGTGCCTCGACGATTCCCACGCCGTCGGCCACCTCGGCCCGAACGGCCGCGGCACCTACGACTACTTCGGCGTCAAGAGCGACCGTTGCTTCTACGCCGGGACCATGAGCAAGGCCTTCGGCGGGCACGGCGGCTTCATCCCCGCCAGCAAGGCTTTCATCGACCACATCAAGGCGACCTGCGGCGCCTATCCCGGCGCGACCCCGAGCCCGACGCCGGCCATGGCCGCGTCGCTCAAGGGCCTGGAGATCGTCCGGCGCGAGCCCCAGCGGCGCGAGCGGCTGCGGCGGAACGTCGCCCGGGTCAAGACGGGCATGAAGAAGCTCGGCTACGACATGAACGACACCCCGGTGCCCATCGTCACCTGGGTCCTGAAGTCGGCCGACGACATGAAGAAGGTCCAGAAGGAGCTCTTCGACCGGGGCATCGCCGTCGCCCTCCTGAAGTACGTCGGCGCTCCCGCCGGCGGGGTCCTGCGGGCCTCCATCTTCTCGGAGCACACGACCGAGCAGATCGACCGCCTGCTCGGCGAAATGAAGCGGCTGGGCTGAGTGAACAAGCGCATCCTTCATCTCCGGGCCCTGGCCATCGCGCTGCTCCTGGGGCTCTTCGCCGCCGGAACGGCCGCCTCCGCGTCCGACATCGACCCGGCCGCCGTCCGCGCCCGCGTCGCCGAGATGCTCAAGGCCCGCGGCCTGGTCGGGCTGTCCGTGGCCGTCGTCGAGAACGGGACGCCCGTCCTGGCCGAGGGGTTCGGCCTGAAGTCGATCCGGACACGGGAGGGCGTCGACGCGGACACGATGTTCGCCATCGGCTCGATCACCAAGCAGTTCACCGCCGCCTGCGTCCTGCTCCTGGCCGAGGACGGCCGGCTCTCCGTCATGGACAAGGTCGCCAAGTACTATCCCGGGCTTGACCCGGGCCGGCGACATCACTCTCCTCGACCTGATGAACCACGTCTCGGGGTATCCCGATTATTATCCCCTCGATTTCGTCGACCGGCCCATGGCCCAGGCCACGCCCAGCGACGAGGTCATCCGGCGCTTCGGGACGCGGCCGCTCGATTTCGAGCCGGGCTCCCGTTACTCCTATTCGAACACCGGCTACCTCATCCTGGGACGGATCGTCGAGAAGGTCAGCGGCCAACCCTACGGGAAGTTCCTTTCGGCCCGCGTCCTCGGGCCGCTCGGCCTCGTCCACACGGCCTACGAGCCCGACCCCGGATCGCCGGCCTGCGCCCAGGGGCACATGTCCTTCTGGCTCGGCGCGCCGGAGATCGTGCCGCTCGAAGGCCAGGGCTGGGTCGCGGCCGCCGGGGCGCTCTTCTCGACGCCGGCCGACCTCGCGGCCTGGGACCTGGCGCTCATCGGAGGCCGGGTCCTGAAGCCGGAGTCGTTCAAGCTCATGACGACGCCGCGGCGTCTGAACGACGGGACCCTTTCGAATTACGGCTGCGGGCTGGCCATGGGCGAGCGGGGCGGGGTGGCTTTCCTGTCCCACAGCGGGGCGGTCAACGGCTTCCACGCCCTGAACCTCGTCGTCCCGTCGACGCGCTCGGCCGTCATCCTGTTCTCGAACCTGTCGTCCTACAGCGACACCAACGCGGTCTACAGCACGCTCACCGCCCTCGTCCTGCCTCCGGCCAAGCCGGCGGCGCCGGCTCCGCCTTCGGCCCCGGCCGCCCAGGACAAGCCCAAGCCGCCCGCGCCGAAAACCGGCATCCCGGCCATCGCCGGGCCGGCCGCGGCCGACCAGGCCCGGGCCTTCGTCCTCGCCCTCCAGGCGGGGCGGGTGGACCGGTCGACCCTGGGTGAGGAGTTCAACTTCTTCCTCAAGGAAAGCGCCATCGCCCCGGCCGCGTCCCGGCTGAAGGCCTACGGCGAGCCGGCCGGAGCGGTCGTCGAATCGATCGGCGAGCGCGGCGGGATGGAGGTCTCGACGACCCGCCTGGAATTCAAGACCGGCGCCCTGAAGGTCCTCATGTACCGGACCCCGGACGGCAAGATCCAGCAGCTCTTCATCCAACCTGGACTATAAAAACGCCGGTTTCTCAGTAGGACAGGAAGACCCAAGACCGCCTCAGGGTCTTCCGGGCTTCCTGTTCTTGGCCAGGAAATAGTCGTAGGCCGCCCGGGCCATCACCCCCATCTTGTGCTTGAGCTCGTAGTGGACCTCGTGGAGGTCGTTCCCGAAGAGGCAGAGGATCAGCGTGCCGGCCTTCTCGGGCAGCCAGACGACGCCGGCGTCGAGCAGGACCGTGTCCTCGCCGTCCTTGGCCAGGCTGCCGCCCTTGCGGGCGATCTCGGTCGAGAAGGGCAGGTAGCGCAGGATGAGCTCCGCCCCGGTGTGGGACTTCATCGTCTCGAGCACCCGGTCGCTCGTGGCCCGGTCCACGAACTCGCCCTTGACGCACTTCTCGAGCAACATCCCGATCTCGCGCGGCGTCGAGGTGTTGTGGATCGAGGTCTCGAAGGCCTTGGCGGCGGCCAGGCGGCCCTTGTCCGTCCAGACCGATTCGGGCAGATTGTCGAGCTCGACCGGGGTCAGGCGCCGGGCCGGGTCGAGCCCGAGAAAGGCCAGGATGAGCCCGCGGGTGTCGTAATCGATCGTCGTCTCTTTGGCCCCGAGCTCGGCCAGCGTCGCCGCGATGGCCTCGGGCGTGACCAGGTCGTAGAGGATGTCCGTGGCCGTGTTGTCGGACCGGGCCATCATCAGGAGCTGCAGGTCCTGGATGGAGATGTTGAGGCCGGGCTTCATGTCGCCCATCAGGCCGCTGCCGTAGGTCTTCATCCGCTGCTCGAACATGATCCGGTCGTCGAGCGAGATCCGGCCGAGGGCGATCTGCTTGTGGAGGGTCATGAGGACGGGGATCTTGAAGACCGAGGCCAGCTGGAACCGCTCGCCGTCGCGGATCCCCAGGCTCTCGCCGGATTCGACGTGCTTGACGTAGACGCCGATCCGGCCCTTGACCCCGGCCGCCTCGGCGCCGACGGCGCGCTCGAGGTCGGCCCTGGTCCGGGGCGCCGGGAAGGGCCCCGGTTGGGCGGAGGCGGCCGAAGCCGCCGCGCCCGCGACGAGAAGGACCGCCAGGAGGCCCGCGGCCGAACGCGTGTGTCGCATGATCGGGCTCCCGTCAGACCCTGACCAGCTTCTTGAGGAAGGCCGGGTCGACGTCGCAGCCGAGGCCCGGCGTCTCCGGCATGGTCACGATCCCCCCCTTGGTCGTCATCCCGCCGATGACCGGATCGACCGTGTGCTCGGCGTTGCCGTCGAGGTCGGCGTAGACGATGTTGGCCTGGGAGGCGACGACGTGCGCGGCGGCCGTCAGGGCCACCCGCGTCTCCAGCATGCAGCCGACCATGCAGCGCATGTTGGCCGCGTCGGCGATGTGGGCGATGCGGATGGAATTGAGGATGCCGCCGGCCTTCATGATCTTGATGTTGATGTAATCGCAGGCCTCGGCCTCGATGAGCCTGAGGGCGGAGGCCGGCAGGAAGCACGACTCGTCGGCCATGATCGGGATGGGGCTCTCCGACCGCACCGTCTTGAGGCCGTCGATGTCCGAGGCCAGGACGGGCTGCTCGACGAGCTGGATGCGCAGCTTCTCGATCTTCTTCAGGGCGTAGATGGCCTGGGGCACGGTGTAGCCCTGGTTGGCGTCGATGCGGATGGCGATGCCGTCGCCGATGGCCTCCCGGACGGCCCGAAGCCGCTCGAAGTCCTGGTCGGGATCGACCCCGATCTTGACCTTGAGCGTTTTGTAGCCGAGGGCGGCGTGCTTCTTGACGTTGGCCGCCATGGCCTCCGGCGTGTCGATCCCGGTCGTGATGTCGCTTTCGAAGGTGGACTTGTTCCCGCCGAAGAGCCGGTAGAGCGGCAGGCCGGCGGCCTGGCCCAGGATGTCGAAGCAGGCCATCTCGAACGCGGCGACCATGCTCGGGTTGGAATGGACGATCGGACCGATGAGCCGCAGGATGGCGTCGATCGCCAGCGGGTCCTGGCCGACGATCATGTCGCGGATGGCCTTGGCCGCGGCGATGTTCGTGGCCTGGGTCTCTCCGGTGATGGGCGGGAAGGGGCAGGCCTCGCCGATGCCGACCAGGCCCTGGTCGGTGCGGACGCGGACGAGGACGTCGTTGGCCGCCTTCATCTCGCCGATGGAGATGCGGAAGGGAGCGACGAGGGGCAGATCGAAGACGTAGATCTCGACGTCCTTGACGGTCAGCTTGGGCGCTCCGGCGCGCTTCTCGGGGGCCCCGGCGCCGGCCAGCGGGAGGCCGGATCCGCCGAAACCGGCGGCCAAACCGCCGAGGCCGAGGACCTTCAGGAATTGGCTTGCGGGACAGGCTCATGGGTGCTCCTCTCGTGGTGTCTTTGAGAACTACTTATTCTATCATTTTCAATGTCTTGGCTTCAATAAAAAAACGCTCCAAAGGCCCAAAAAAGCGAGAAAATGGGCTATAATAGAGGGCTGGAACAGTGAAATGACCGCCTCAGACATGATCTACCAAAAAGATTACGCCATCCACACCTACGAGACGGACGCGCAGGGCCTGGCCAAGACGGTCACGCTGCTCAATTTCCTCCAGGACGCGGCCGGCGAGCACGCCGCCCGGCTGGGGCTGTCGGTCCTCGACCTCGTCAAGCGCAACATGACCTGGGTCCTGTCGCGCTATCACATTCTCGTCCACCGCCATCCGGGCGCGGGCGAGCGGCTCGAGGTCACGACCTGGCCTTCGGGAAAGGGCGGTTATTTCGCCACCCGCGATTTCGAGGTCGCCGACGGGAACGGCGGCCCCGTTCTTTCCGCGACCAGCTCCTGGATGATCATCGGGCTCGAGCGCAAGCAGCCGGTCAAGGTCGACGACGTCATCGACGTCCCCTACGCCTTCGAAAAGCGGGCCCTCGACGATCCGTTCGGCTCGCTCCCGACGCCGACGGCGCGCGACGCCGAGGTCCGCTTCCGCGTCGAATCGGCGCACCTCGACTGGAACCGCCACGTCAACAACGCGGTTTACGTCCAGTGGGCCCTCGAAGGGGTCAGCCCCGACGTCCTGCTGAAGGGCCGCCCGGTCGAGCTCGAGGTCTCCTACCGGGCCGAGGCCTTCTACGGGGACGAGATCGTCTCCGTCGCCCAGCGCCTGCCCGAAGACGCCGCGGGCCCGAAGTTCCTCCATCAGATCCTCAACGCGGCGACCGGCGCGGAGCTCGCCCGGCTCAGGACCCGGTGGGGATGAACAGGACCCTGATCGCCCTCCTGCTGGCCGTCGGCCGCCTTGGCGTCGGCCCGGCCGCGGCCGGCCAGCGCGCCGCGGCGAAGCTCCCCGCGACCTATCGGACCTGGCTCGAGGAGGAGGTCCCCTACATCATCGCCCCGGTGGAGCGGGAGGTCTTCCTGAAGCTCGGATCCGACCGGGAGAGGGACCTCTTCATCGAGGCCTTCTGGAAGCAGCGCGACCCGACCCCGGGCACCCCCGAGAACGAGTTCAAGACGGAGCACGCCCGCCGTCTCGCCTACGCCGACCGGTATCTCGGCCGCGACGCGCCCCGGCCCGGCCGGCGCACCGACCGCGGGCGCATCTACATCATCCTGGGCGAACCGGGGGACACGCAAAGCTTCGTGGGCAAGTCCTCGATCTACGACACCGAGGTGTGGTTCTATCAGGGCAAGACGGATCTCGGGCTGCCGGCGGGGTTCTATGTCGTGTTCTTCCGGGAGGGCGGGCGCGGCGAGTACCGGCTTTATAGCCCCGTGGCCAACGGCCCCCAGGCCCTGCTGGCGGGCTATTTCGGGGGATCCGATTATGGGGCGGCCTACGAGAAGCTCCGGGACGTCGAGCCGAGCCTGGCCCCGATCTCCCTCTCTCTCGTCCCCGGCGAGACCGGCAGCCTCTACGGACGGCCGTCGATGTCCTCCGATATCCTCCTTCAGCGCATCGAGTCGGCCCCTGTCCGCGGGGTCGCGGCCCAGTACGCCCAGAAGTTCCTTCAATACAAGGACCTCGTCGAGGTCGAGTACACGGCCAACTACCTGGACAGCGACAGCCTTATCAAGGTCTTCCGCGACCCGTCCGGCCTTTATTTCGTCCATTACGCCGTCGAGCTGGCCCGGCTTTCGGTCAACCAGTACGAGAACAGGTACTCGACGACGCTCAAGGTGAACGGCCAGGTCAGGACGCCGGACGGCCGCCTCGTCCATCAGTTCGACAAGACCGTCTCGATGAACCTGTCCGAAGAGCAGGTGAACGAGGCCAGCCGGGCGCCGTTCGATTTCCAGGACCTTTTCCCGCTCGTCGGCGGGGACTTCAGCCTGTCCGTCCTGATCAAGAACGAGGCCTCGAAAGAGTTCACGTCCGTCGAAAAGAGCCTGCGCATCCCCCCGGCGGGGGAGGCCGTTCAGATGACCCAGCCGCTTCTCGGCTACCGCGCGGTCCGGCTCGAGCCCGAGGCGCGCCGGATGAAGGCCTTCAGGGTCGGAGCCTACCAGATCTACTGCCAGCCCAACCGGACCTTCACCCGGCAGGACACGCTGGCCGTCGCCTTCCAGCTCCATAACCTCTCCGGCGGCCTGGCCGCGGCCGGGGAGATCAAGCTCGAGATCCTCAAGGACGGCCAGACCTTCCGGACGATCGTCCGAAAGCCGTCCGAATATGCCGATCTGCCGGACGTCCTCGAGCAGGTGCCGCTCGCCGACTTCGCTCCGGCCCACTACACGGTCCGGGTCTCGTTCGCCCGGGCGGGCGCCGAGATCGTCTCGGCCGCCGAGGAGTTCGATCTCAGCTTCGCCGAGACCGTGCCGCGGCCCTGGTTCTCCTCCCGGATCCTCCCGGCCGCGGGCGATCCCGTCTACGAGGAGATCATCGGCTCCCAGCTCTTCCACCTCGGACGGCTCGACGAGGCGCGCGGCTTCCTCGAGAGCGCCCTGCGGAAGAGGCCGGAGTCCGAAGAGACCGCGGCGAACCTGGCCCGGATCTCCCTGGCGCAGGGCGACGCCCCGGCCGCCGCGAAGGTCCTGGCGCCCTTCGTCGCGCCGGCGAAGACGCCTCTTTACGAGACGTTCGTCCTGGCCGCGGACGCGTCAAGGGCGGCCAAGGACTTCGCCCGGTCCGTCGAGCTCCTCGACCGCGCCGTCACCCGATACGGCGTCAACGCCGTCCTCATGAACGCGATCGGGGAAGGCTACGAGGGGATGGGCAAGACCAAGGAGGCCCTGGCGGCCTATGAGAAATCGCTCCAGCTCAGCCCGGACCAGCCGCGGATCCGCGAGAAGGTCGAGGCGTTGAAGAAAGCCCCCCGCTAGGCTTTCGTCGTCTTTTTCCCCGTTCTCCCGTGCCCGTCCTCGCGGGCGTAGACGACCCCCACCTGAGTCAGCAGGGTCTTGGCCTCGGCCTCAGGGAGCTCCGTCTTGATGTCGGCCTTGATGTCCTGGCCGAAGAAGAGGCTCCGGTTGAGCTCGTCGACGAGGGCCGTGATGCGGATGTAGACCTTGGCCGGGGCCTTGTCGACGACGACAATGATGCGCTCGTCCCGGACGGTGACCAGCCTGACCTCGGGGAATCTGGCCAGCTTCTTGGTGAAGGCGGCGATCTTGCGCTTCTTCCTGTTCCTCATGAACCGGTAGATGAAGAGGACGATAAAGGCCGGACCGATGAGGCCGCCCCAGTTGAATTTCACGGCCACGAGGACGACCGCGATGGCGATCGCCCCGAACAGGATGGCCATCCCCTTGTAGCCTCCGGGGAACGAGATCTTCAGCCGCTCGCCCCAGTGGCGCAGGCGGTCGCCGGCCGGAAGCCTGGTCGTCGTCCCCGTCTCGAGGTCGCGCTTCAGGCGCTTGAGGTCGTCGGCCAGGGCGTGGGCGTCGGGATAGCGGTCTTCCGGGTTCTTGCGGAGGCAGCGGAAGACGATGCGGTGGAGCTCGGGGGTGAGGTTCCGCCGGACGATGGTCACCGGCCGGGCCTCCTCGTAGGCGATGGCGTGCATCGTGTCGAGGGGCGTCTCGCCCTTGAACGGGAGCTCGCCCGTGACCATCTCGTAGAGGACGGTGCCGAGCGAGAAGATGTCGCTCCGCTTGTCGAGGTCCTTGCCGCGCGCCTGCTCGGGGCTCATGTAGCTGAGCGTGCCCATGACCGCGCCCGGGGATCGTGTGGACCCGGCCGCGCGTCAGCGTCCGGGACATCTCGGCGGGCGAGACGGGCTCGTCGGTCACCGGCTCGACGAGCTTGGCCAGGCCGAAATCGAGGAGCTTGGCGTGGCCGTCCCGGGTGACCATGATGTTGTCGGACTTGATGTCGCGGTGGAGGATGCCCGCGTCGTGGGCCTTGGCCAGCCCCTCGGCGACCTGGAGGGCGATCTCGATGGCGCCCAGGAGGTCGAGCTCGCCGTCGGCGATGAGCCTGCCGACGGTCCGGCCGTCGACGTACTCCATGGCGATGAAGAGGTTCCCGTCGACCTCGTCGATGTCGTAGACCTGGGCGATGGCCGGATGGGAGATGGCCGCGGCCGAGCGGGCCTCGAGAAGCAGCCGGCTCCGCCGCTCGGGGTTGGCCACCAGGCCGGGGGTGATCATCTTGAGGGCGACCAGGCGGTCGAGGCGGGTGTCCCGGGCCCGGTAGACGACGCCCATGCCGCCCTTGCCGAGCTCGGCCTCGATCCGGTAGTGCTTGAGGACTGTTCCGACCATGTTTAACCCAATAAATATCATACGGGCGAACGGGGGTCAATCGTTCCCCGGGGACGCGATGGACATCGGGGGCGGTTGAAATCCCGCCGGAATTGGGATAAAGATGATGGCGTTACCTCTCAGGGAGGCGATCATGACCTTTTCGATGAGAACGGCGGTCCCCGCGGTCCTCGTCCTTGCCCTGGCCTGCGTTGCCGCGGCCTGCAAGGAGGAGGCAGTCGCGCCGGGAGCGAAAATCGCTGAGCAAGGAGATCCGTCGATGAAAACCAAGCGAGAGCACTTCGGGCGGCTCGCCGACGGCACGGCCGTCGAGCTCTTCACGCTGACCAACGCGTCCGGGCTCGAAGCCCGGATCATGACCTACGGCGCCATCCTGGTCTCGCTGAAAGTGCCGGACAGGAACGGCGTTCCTGGCCGACGTCAATCTCGGCTTCGACGGCCTCGCCGGGTACCTCGGGACGCACCCCTACTTCGGGGCCATCATCGGCCGCTACGGCAACCGCATCGCCAAGGCCCGGTTCACTCTCGACGGGGTCGAATACAAGCTGGCCGCGAACAACAACGGCAATACCCTCCACGGCGGCATCCGGGGCTTCGACAAGGTCGTCTGGACAGCCGAGGCGGTCAAGGTCGCCTACGGCACGGGCGTCAAGCTGACCTACCTGAGCAAGGACATGGAGGAAGGCTTCCCCGGGAACCTGTCGGTCACGGTCGTCTACACGCTGACCGATGCGAACGAGCTCGAGATCCGCTACGAAGCGACGACGGACAGGAAGACGCCGGTCAACCTGACCAACCACGCCTACTGGAACCTCAAGGGCCAAGGCCAGGGCGACGTCCTGGGGCACCGGCTCCAGATCGAAGCCGACAAGATCACGGCCGTCGATTCGGCCTCGAACCTCATCCCGACCGGCGAGATCGTCCCGGTGGCCGGCACGCCGTTCGACTTCACGTCGCCGCACGCGATCGGCGAGAGGATCGCCAAGGTCGAGGGCGGTTATGACCACAATTTCGTCTTGAGAAGCGGCGGCGGCGCGCTGGCCCTGGCCGCGAGGGTCGAAGAGCCGGAGAGCGGCCGGGTCATGGAGGTCTGGACGGACCAGCCCGGGATCCAGCTCTACACGGGCAACTTCCTGGACGGCACGGTCGCCGGCAAGGGCGGCCAGGCCTACGGCAAGCACTTCGCCTTCTGCCTCGAGACGCAGCACTTCCCCGATTCGCCGAACCATCCGAACTTCCCGACGACGATCCTGGAGCCGGGGCAGGTCTTACGGTCCGTCACCGTGCACAAGTTCTCGACGAAATAGCCGAAGGGGACATGTACGCGGTACGTGTCCGGGCCCCAGAAAATGGGGACGTTTCTATTTTTAAAATTAATTTATTAATAGGAAAAATAGAAGCGTCCCCATTTTTATCCCAGAAGCGGCGTGATGAAGCCCTCGATGAAGGCCGCGATGAGCAGAAGCGGCAGGACGACGAGGACGAACGAGCGCACGACGTTGCGGACGGGGCTTTCCGGCTCCCCGCTCCCGCGCTCCGGGTCGTCTCGCGGGAAATTCGGAGAAACCGATACCGGCCGGTCTCCTGCCGCTCGACGCCTCTTCCTCCTCCGCCACTTGGCCACGGCCGCTTTCCCCAGGCTCATCGAGAGATAGATGCCGACGCTCGTCGCGTAAAGGACGGCCGTGAGCTCGAAGACGCCGTGAGGCAGGATCTGGGTCAGGACGATGTGAGGGACGTTTAGACCGTGATGCTTGGATACGGAGCAGATCAGTCCGAGGGCGCCGCCGTTGATGAGAGGGTCGAAGAGGGGCAGGAAGAGGAAGGGAACGATCCCGGCCGCCATGGCGATGACCGAAGCCCGCGCGTTGTGATAGAAAAGGGTCAGGGACAGGACGAGGGGGGAGGCCTCGAGCGGGATGTCCTTGAGCGACTTGACGACGAATTCGAGGGCCTGCTTCTCCCGGGCCGGCCAGATCATGAAATAGAGGAACCCGGCGACGAATCCCAGGCCGAGCGCCCGCGCGGCGTACTTGAAGTATCTCCGGTAATGGGTCCGCCAGGCCTCCCGCTCCTCCCGGTAAAGGCGTCGGACGGCGGCCGGGCGGGCGTTTCGCGGACCCGGGCGGCCCGCTCTCCGGGGCCAGGTTCGGTTCCGCGTCGCTCATGAAGGCACCCTTGCCGCTAGCGGTCGGCGAGCTCCCGCTCGATCTCTTCCAGGGTCTTGCCCTTGGTCTCGCGGACGCGCGACCTGATGAAGAGGAAACCGAGGACGCTGATCCCGCCGTAGATCCAGAACGTCCCGGCCGGCCCGAGCCCCTTGTTGAGGAGAGGGAAGGTGTAGGTCAGGACGAAGCAGGCCGACCACAGGGCGAAGGTCGAAACGGACATGGCCGCGCCGCGGATGCGGTTGGGGAAGATCTCGGAGAGGAGGACCCAGGTCACCGGGGCGAGGGACAGGGCGTAGAGGGCCAGGGCGACCAGGACGAGCAGGAGGATGTGGAGGCCGCGGCTGTGCAGCGGCGTAGCTCGCCCCGATGAGCCCGAAGACGACGGCCAGCCCGGCCGATCCGGCCATCATCAGGGGCTTGCGGCCGAGGCGGTCGACGAGCCGGATGGCGACGAGGGTGAAGACGAGGTTGACCGCGCCGGTGACGACGATGTTGAACAGGACGTCGCTCACGCCGTAGCCCGCGGCCGTGAAGATCTCCTGGGCGTAGTTGAAGATGACGTTGATGCCGCACCACTGCTGATAGACGGCCAGGGCGACGCCGATGAGAAGGACCTTGGCCAGGCCGGGCTCGAGAAGCTCGCGGAAGCGGACCCGGCCGATCTCGCTCGCGCCGAGCGTCGCGCGGATGTCGGCCAGGGCTTCGGCGGCGAAGCCCGGCCCTCCGACCTTGGCCAGGACCCTTCCGGCCTCCTCGGGGCGGCCGTTCTTGACCAGCCAGCGCGGGCTTTCCGGGACGAGGAACATCAGCAGGAAGAAGAGGAAGGCGGGCACGGCCTCGGCGCCGAACATCCAGCGCCACCCCGTCTGGCCGTTCCAGGAGGCGAGGATCTCGGCGGCCGTCGCGCCGGCCGGCACGGGCTCGGCGATGAGCCAGTTGACGACCTGGGCGGCCAGGATGCCGATGACGATGGTCAGCTGGTTGACCGAGACGAAGCGGCCCCGCATGGCGGCCGGCGAGATCTCGGCGATGTACATCGGGGAGAGGTTGGAGGCCAGGCCGATGGCCACGCCGCCGAGGAGCCGGTTGGCGATGAAGACGGAGAAGCTCGGAGCGAGCGCGGTCAGGACCCCGGTGATCGTGAACAGGACCGCCGCCAGGATGAGCAGCCTCTTCCGGCCGAAGCGGTCGCTCAAGCGCGCCGGAGACGAGCGCGCCGACGAGGCAGCCGACCAGGGCGCTCGACATGGCCCAGCCGATCTGGGCCGGCGTCGTCAGGCCGAAGAACTTCTCGTAGAACGGCTTGGCCCCGCCGATGACGACCCAGTCGTAGCCGAAGAGGAGCCCGCCCATGGCCGAGACGAGGGTCACGCCCCAGATGTAGCGCATGTTGTACGCGGGGCGTTCGTTCATAGGCGCCTCCCTGCTGTCCAAGCGGCCCGCCAAGGGTCCGGAAAGGGTTTTTACATCAATCCGCCGCAAAAGTATAGACGCGAGGACCGCTTCATTGACTCCGGCCGGCGGACGGGAAGATAATCCCGCCGGAGGGACCCATGAACATGCGCCGCTCACTGTCGCTTCTTCTGGCCGTGCTCGCTGTATGCGCCTCGGTTCTCCTGATCCGCGGGCGGAGGTCTTCGAGCGTCGTCCTCCCGGACCCGCCTGCCGCCGCGACTGCCGCCTCGACCGCGGCGGACTCCGGCCGGCTCGCCTGGTGGCGGGACGGCCGCTTCGGTCTCTTCATCCATTGGGGGCCCGTCAGTCTCAAGGGGACCGAGATCAGCTGGTCGCGGGCCAACTCCAATCCCCTGTGCCCGAACAAGGGGGAGATCCCGGTCGAAGTCTACGACAACCTTTATAAGTCGTTCGATCCGACCTTGTTCGACGCCGACGCCTGGGCCGCCGTGGCCAAGGACGCCGGCATGCGCTACGTCGTCCTGACCGCGAAGCACTGCGACGGCTTCTGTCTCTGGCCGACGGCGACGATCGACTACCACATCGGGCAGACGCCCGTTCCGCCGCGACGTCTGCGGCGAGCTGGCCGAGGCCGTCCGCAAGGCCGGACTGCGCATCGGCTGGTATTATTCGCCGATGGATTGGCGCGACCCCGACTGCCGGAACGAACGCAACGCGGCCTATGTGAAGCGGATGCAAGGGCAGATCGGCGAGCTCATGACGCGCTTCGGCCGGATCGACCTCCTCTGGTTCGACTGGGACGGCGGGACGATCCCCTGGGACCAGGAAGCGACCTATCGCCTGGTCCGCGAGGCCCAACCCCAGATCATCATCAACAACCGTCTCGACTGCAGCTTCGGCGGCCTGTCGGCCGACCGCGACATCGGCCCGAACGCCGATTACCTCACGCCCGAACAGGTGATCGGCGCCTACAACGACGAGCGCCCGTGGGAAACGTGCATGACCCTCGGGACGCAGTGGTCCTGGAAGCCGGACGACAAGATCAAGTCCGTGGACGAGGTCATCCGCATCCTGGCCGGGTGCGCCGGGGGCGACGGGAACCTGCTCCTCAATGTCGGGCCCATGCCGGACGGCCGGATCGAGCCGCGCCAGGTCGATGTCCTCCGGGGCGTCGGCGCCTGGCTCGGCCGATGCGGCGAGAGCATCTACGGCACGCGGGGCGGGCCCTTCAAGCCCGGCCGCTACGGCGCGTCCACGAGGCGGGACAACCGGATCTATGTCCACGTCTTCACCTGGGCCGGTCCGTCGCTCTAGCTGCCGCCGCTCACGGCCAAGGTCATCGGCAGCCGCGTCCTCGGCGGCGGCCAGGCGTCGGTCCGGCAGTCCGACGCCGGTATCGAGATCCTCGTCCCGGAAGGGGACCGCCATCCCGCCGACACCGTCGTCGTCCTCGAGCTCGACGGGCCCGCGGCCCGGATCTCACCGGTCGACGTCCCGGGGGAAGCCTTGAAATGAGGGGCCGTACCCAGTCGCTCCGCTGACCGAGAGGGCGGGGCAGTCCCCGATCCGATCCCACCCGGCCAAGGCCAAGAAAAAGCTTGATTTTTGGTCTGATATCTGATATATTACCAATATAGTTTGGCATTATATTATTTAATTACAATAATATAAAGTCAATATGAGAACGGCAACGGACGGGTCTCGAAGATGATGACAGGCTGGGTTTTCGACATCAAGCGGTACTCGATCCATGACGGACCGGGCATCCGGACGACCGTCTTCCTCAAGGGCTGCGCCCTGCGCTGCCTCTGGTGCCACAATCCCGAAAGCATCCACCCCGGTCCCGAGCTCATGCACTGGCCCGCGCGCTGCGTGCGCTGCCATGCCTGCGTCAAGGCCTGCCCCACCGGCGCCCTCTCCACGGACGCTTCCGGCGCGGTCGTCGTCGACCGGGCCAAGTGCGACCTCTGCGGCAAGTGCGCCGAGGCCTGCCTCTACGACGCCATGCAGATCGTCGGCCGCGAGATGACGCGTCGAGGACGTCCTGGCCGAGGTCGAAAAGGACCGGGTCTTCTACGAGCAGTCGGGCGGCGGCGTCACCCTCTCCGGCGGCGACCCGTTCGTCCAGGCCGGTTTCGCCGAGGCGCTCCTCGACGCCCTCCGTTCCCGGGGCATCCGCACCGCGCTCGACACGGCCGGCGCTGTCCGCGAACGGCGTCGCTCGAACGCCTGGCCCGGCAAGGCCGATCTCGTCCTTTACGACCTCAAGTGCATCGACGACGCCCGGCACCGGGAATTCACCGGCGTCTCGAACGCGCCGATCCTCGACAACCTGGAGCGCCTGGCCGCGGCCGGGCCGGAGATCTGGGTCCGCATCCCGCTCGTCGACGGGGTCAACGACGACGACGACAACATCCGGCGAACGATCGCCTTTCTCGCTCGCTCTCAAGACGGTCCGGCGGGTCGGCCTGCTGCCCTACCACGCGGGCGGGCTCGACAAGGCCCGAAGGATCGGCCAGGAGTCGGACTTCCGGAGATTCGACCGCCCCGTCCGAGGAGCGCATCGCCGCCATCGAGGCCGCCTTTCGCCAGGCCGGGTTTCGAGGTCCGGCGCGGAGGATGACCATGAACGAACGCATCGCCAAGCTCAGGACGCAGACGCTCGAGGCCAAGCCGACGATCAGCGCCGAGCGGGCCCGGCTCATCACCGAGTTCTACAAGCGGCCGGAGACGCGGCGGCCTGTCGGCGCCGATGCGGCACGCCCTGGCTTTCAAGCACATCATGGAGAACGAAGACCATCGTCTTCAACGACGGCGAGCTCATCGTCGGCGAGCGCGGGCCCGGCGCCCAAGGCGACGCCGACCTATCCCGAGGTCTGCATCCACTCCCTCCAGGACCTGCGCATACCTCAACGACCGGAAGAAGACCGCCTTCGCGTCCGACGACGAGACGCGCCGCGATCTACGCCGAAGGAGATCATCCCCTTCTGGCAGGGCCGCTCGCAGCGCGACCGGATCTTCGCCGAGATGACGAAGGAATGGATCGACGCCTACGAGGCCGGCGATCTTCACCGAGTTCATGGAGCAGCGCGCCCCCGGCCACACCGTCCTCGACGGCAAGATCTACCGGAAGGGCATGCTCGATTTCACGGCGGACATCGACGCGGCGCTGGCCGGGCTCGATTTCATGACCGACCCGGCCGCCTACGACAAGCAGGAAGAGCTCAAGGCCATGGCCGTGAGCTGCCGACGCCGTCATCGCGTTCGCCCGCCGCCACGCCGACAAGGCCCGGGAGCTGGCCGCAGGGGAGAAGGACCCGGCCCGCAGGAAGGAGCTCGAGCGGATCGCCGAGGTCTGCGACCGGGTCCCGGCCCACGCGCCGCGCGATTTCTGGGAGGCCCTCCAGGCCTACTGGTTCGTCCACCTCGGGCGTCATCACCGAGTACAACACCTGGGACTCGTTCAATCCCGGCCGGCTCGACCAGCACCTCTGGCCGTTCTACGAGAAGGGCCTGGCCGACGGCACGCCTGACGAAGGAATCGCGCCCGGGAGCTGCTCGAGGCCTTCTGGGTCAAGTTCAACAACCAGCCCGCCCCGCCCAAGGTCGGCGTCACGGCCGAGGAGAGCGGCACCTACACCGACTTCGCCCTGATCAACGTCGGCGGCCTGAAGGCGGACGGCACGGACGGCGTCAACGATCTCAGCTTCCTCATCCTCGACGTCATCGAGGAGATGCGCATCCTCCAGCCGAGCTCGATGGTCCAGATCAGCGCCAAGGGGCCCGACGCCGTTCCTGCTGCGGGCGCTCAAGATCGTCAAGACCGGCTTCGGCCAGCCCTCGATCTTCAACACCGACGCCATCGTCCAGGAGCTCGTCCGGCAGGGCAAGATCGTCGTCGACGCCCGCGACGGCGGGTGCCAGCGGCTGCGTCGAGGCCGGCGCCTTCGGCAAGGAAGCCTACATCCTGACCGGGCTACTTCAACCTGCCCAAGGTCTTCGAGATCACGCTGAACAACGGCGTCGACCCGCGGACGGGCAAGACGATCGGGCTCGAGACGGGCGATCCGGCGGCGTTCAAGACCTTCGACGAGCTCTTCGAGGCCTTCCGGAAGCAGATCCGCCACTTCGTCGACATCAAGATCCGGGGCAGCAACGTCATCGAGAAGCTCTACGCGACCGTACCTGCCCGGCGCCGTTCCTGTCCGTCCTCGTCGACGACTGCGTCAAGAACGGCAAGGACTACCACGCCGGCGGCGCCCGCTACAACACGAACTACATCCAGGGCGTCGGCATGGGCACGATCACCGACATCCTCAGCGCCATCCGCTTCAACGTCTACGACAACGCCCATTTCACGATGAGGGAGCTCCTGGCCGCGCTCAGGGCCAACTTCGCCGGTCACGAGACGCTCCGCCAGCGCGTCCTCAACCGGACGCCCAAGTTCGGCAACGACGACGATTACGCCGACGGCCTGATGACGCGCGTCTTCGAGGCCTATTTCGAGGCCGTCGACGGCCGGCCGACGCCGCGCGGCGGGTCCTACCGGATCAACCTCCTGCCGACGACCGCCCACATCTATTTCGGCAAGATGACCGGGGCCACGGCCGACGGGCGGCTGGCCGGCGACGCCGTCTCGGAAGGCGTTTCGCCCGTCCAGGGCGCCGACCGCAAGGGCCCGACGGCCGTCATCAAGTCGCTCGGCAAGATGGACCACGTCCGGACGGGCGGCACGCTCCTCAACCAGAAGTTCACGCCCCAGCTCCTGGCCGACGAGACGGGGATCCGCGGGCTCAAGGACCTCGTCCGGTCCTATTTCAAGCTCGATGGGCCACCACATCCAGTTCAACGTCGTCACGGCCGATACCCTGCGGGAAGCCCAGGCCCAGCCGGAGAAGTACCGCGATCTGATCGTCCGGGTCGCGGGCTACAGCGACTACTTCGTCGACTGCTCGACCGAGCTCCAGAACGAGATCATCCACCGCACCGAGCACCAGGAGCTCTAAGACCGAAATTCCTCTCTGCGGCCTTGCTCGGGAATCGCCTCTAGCTCCCCGGCCCCCCGGGAACGGACGTCCGCTTCGAACTCCGCTCCCGCCGGTCCCCCCTCCACGGACGGGGATCTTCGAGGCGAATTCCCTCGCCGCCTCGAGAGGATTTCGTTAGGATGAAATCATGAACCTATTTATTTAAATGTGCGTCGAGGGTGATCTGGACCCCCGCCAAGGCGACAGAGACGGGGCAAGTCTCCTTGGCGGTCTTGGCCGCCTCGAGGAAATCCGCTTCCGAGATGCCGGGGACGTCCGCCATCGTGTGGAGGGCGCTGGATGTGATCTTGAACCCTTGGCCCACAGGCTCGATCTTGACCTCGGCCGTCGTCTCGATCCTTTTCGGAGGCGTCTTTTTCAGGCTTAACACCAGGGCCAGGGCCATGGAGAAGCAGCCGGCATGGGCGGCCCCGATGAGCTCCTCGGGATTCGTCCCCTTGGCGCTTTCGAAGCGCGAGGCTGACGAATAGGGGCCTTCGAAAAGGCCGCTTTCCACTTTGACGGAACCCTTCCCCTCGCGGAAGGAGCCTTCCCAGACAGCGAATCCTTTGCGGACGGGCATGTTCTTCACCTCTGGCACCCTCCTCCGCAACTTCCGTGCCAGGCCGCCCGCCTGGAGCGCCCCTGGCAGGGCGCCGGTCTGGCAGTCCTCCGTCCGGCCGGCCGTCCCCCCGCTTGGGACTCCGTCCCGCCCGGCGGGACGCCGCGGCCACGCCCACGGAAGAGACGGGCGGGCCGCCTCCCCCGGATCCAGAGAGGCAGCCTCTTCGCCACGCCTGGCACGAATCTTGCCAATAGGATCGGCGGCGGCAGGTTGCCGCCGGGCTTATCGATACTCGAGGAGGGTCCGATGAAACTCTCGCGTTTTCTGCTGCTGGCCGTGGTGATCACGGGCGTCAATATCCTGTTGATCCAGGCGCTCCCGTCGGTCGTCGGGGGCCAGGAGATGTCCGCCCAGGAAAAGAAGATGATGGAACAGATGATGAAGTACGGCTCGCCCGACAAGAACCACGAGCTGCTCAAGAAATACGTCGGCGACTGGGACGTCGACATCTCGACCTGGCAGGACCCCATGGCCAAGCCCCAGATGAGCAAGGGCACGATGAAGAACATGCTCATCCTCGAGGGCCGCTACCTGGAAAGCCACTTCGAGGGGATGATGGGCGGGATGAAGTTCCAGGGGCTCGAGGTCATCGGCTACGACCTGTTCAAGAAGATGTACACGACGTTCTGGATCGACAGCATGAGCACGGCGTTCTTGGTCACGACCGGAACGCTCAATATGGCCGGCAATGTCCTGACCGAGACCGGCATGTCCCCCGACCCCATGACGGACGGGAAGACCATGCAGAAGTTCAGGAACGTGACGACCTTCATCAGCGACGGGAAATACAAGTTCGAGATGTTCATGGTCATGCCCGACGGCAAGGAAACGAAGGGCATGGAGTTAGTCTGTACACGCAAAATGTGAGGGGTGATAGGGGATCGACGGCCGGCCCGGGGATTCGTCCCGGACCCCGGGACCGGCCGCCCTTTTCCCTCCGCCTCGCCCGCGCCGCTCGTTCTTCCTGCCTCCTCTATAACCTCCGGCGAAAGTGCTGTAAGATAGCCTTCGATTCCCGGAGGACGGCATGATCAACAAGCAGATAAGGTCCATCCCCGGCGAGGCTGCCCTCGCCGAACTCCTCCGGGAGCCGACTTGCCTCGTCGGGGTCGGCAATCCGCTTCGCCGCGATGACGGGGTCGGCCCGTGGATCGTCGGAGCCGTACGGGGCGCCATCTCCGGAACGGGCCTGCGTGTGATCGACGCTCAGGACGTCCCCGAGAACTTTGTCCATGTCATCGCCCGCGACGATTGCCGGAACGTCATCTTCATCGACGCCGTGACCTCCGAAGGGCCGCCCGGCACCGTCGTCTTCGGTCCCCTGGCCGGCTTCGACGAAGCCGAGAGCTTTTCGACCCACAAGCTCGCCCTCTCGTTCAGCGGAAAATTCCTCGAGTCCGCGGGAAAGAAGGTCTTCCTGCTCGGGATCGTCCCCGCCGACCTCGCGTTCGGCGCCGGCCTCACGGCCGAGGTCGAACGGGCCGCGGCCTCGCTGCGGGACCTCATCCGCCGCGCCGCGTCGGCGGTCCCGTATTGACGCCGGCCGGCCCCGCATTGGATACTAGCTCCGGGCGTGCCGCCCAGAGACGGCAAGAGGAGTCCGCCGATGTCCGATGAAGTCCGAGCCGACATCGTCTTCAAAGACGGGATGAGATTCGACGGGATATCCGGGCGGGCCGGGAAGTCCGTGGCCATCGATTTCAATTTCGATGATGAGCCCATCGACGGCTTCACGCCTCTCGAGCTCCTGCTGGCCAGCCTGGCCGGATGCAGCGGCCAGGTCGCGATCGGGCTTCTCAAGCGGATGGGGCGGGAGGTCAAGGACCTGACCGTCCACGCGGCCGGGACCAAGAAGGAGATCCACCCCAAGGTCCTGACCTCGATCGATCTCGAATTCGAGTTCCGGGGCGGGACCGTCGACGCGGCCTCGGTCGAAAAGGCCTTGGCCCTGTCGGAGGAGCGCTTCTGCCCCGTCTGGGCCATGGTCAAGGCGTCGGCGCCCATCAAGGCGACTTTCCGTATCCTCGCCGAATGACATATTCTGAAGGGATGAGAACCATGCGCAAGACCGTTGCCGTCCTGGGGATCGCCGTTCTGCTCGCGGCCGTCGCCGCCTGCGAGCGCGAGGATGACGCGAGAGAGGAGGGAACCGCCGTGACGAACACCCCGGTCGTGAAAGCCGCCGCCTGGACGGACACCCTGGCGGCCTATCTGCCCGCTCTCGGCCACCGCAACTGGATCGTCGTCGCCGACTCGGCCTTCCCGCTGCAGATCAGCCCGGGGATCGAGACGATCGCGACCGGCGAGGACCATTTCGCGGTCCTGGCCAAGGTCCTCGCGGCCGTCGACGGCGCCAAGCACATCCGTCCCAAGATCTGGCTCGACAAGGAGCTGGCCTTCGTCCCCGAGGAGCTCGCGCCCGGGGTCGACGAGGCCCGGCGGCGGCTCGATGAAGCGCTCAAGGGACGCGGCGCGATGCCCGTCCTCCACGCGGACCTCATCGCCCGGCTCGACGAGGTCGGGAAGACCTTCAAGATCGTCATGGTCAAGACGACGCTCGCGGTGCCCTACACGACGGTCTTCCTCGAGCTCGATTGCGGCTACTGGGGTCCTGACGCCGAAGCGAAGATGCGAGAGAAGATGAAGTGAAGCGCGAGTATTATTCCGATACGATCTCCAATTTCCTTCGAGCATCGACGGAGGAGATCGTCGGAAAACTCGCCTTGGCCAGCGATTTTCCCGATACCCTCGAACAGCGGGCGGCTTGGAAAGCGGAGATCGAGGCCCTGCGGCCGGTTCTGGGCTCGCATTCAGGGGCCATCCACTTCGAATATACGATCCCCCGCATGGGGGAGCGGATCGACGTTCTTCTCGTTATCGGGCCGGTCATCTTCGTTCTCGAGTTCAAGGCGGGAGCCAGGGAATTCACCCGTGCGCGCTTGATCAGGTGACGGACTACGCCCTGGACCTCAAGAATTTCCATGAGACGAGCCATGATCGCCTCATCGCCCCCATTCTCATCGCCACGGCAGCCGATTCCGGCTTCCTTGATGTTCAGATGACCCCTCAGAACGACAAGCTCCTGATGCCGATGAGGGTCAACGCGGAGATGCTGGGCCAGGCCCTCGATACGGTCTTGGCTTCCGCCCCCGATGAAGGGATCGATTGGCATCTCTGGAAGACCGGACGATACAGCCCCACGCCCACTATCATGGAGGCCGCGCTGGCCCTCTATCGGAGGCATTCCGTGGCCGAGATCTCTCGGAGCGATGCCGGCGCGATCAATCTTGGCCAGACCTCCGACGCGATCTCCGGGATCATCCAGACGTCGAAAGCCCTGAAACGCAAGTCGATCTGCTTTGTGACGGGAGTGCCGGGCGCGGGAAAGACGCTGGTCGGGCTCAACATCTCCACGAAATACATGGATATCGCTGAGACCCACCATAGCGTGTTTCTTTCGGGCAACGGGCCCCTGGTGAAGATCCTCCAGGAGGCCTTGGCGCGGGATATGGTCGTCCGAACAAAGGCCAAGGGAGGCAAGATCAAGAAGGGCGAGGCCAAGAGCCGGGTCAAAGCTTTCATCCAGAACGTCCATCACTTCCGGGACGAATGTTTGATCGACGAGGACCGCCCGCCCATTGACCACGTGGCCCTGTTCGACGAGGCCCAGCGGGCATGGAACCACGCCATGACCGCGGACTTCATGAAGCGGAAGAAGAAGAGGCCGGGATTCGCTTTTTCGGAGCCCGAATTCCTGATCTCCTGCCTGGACCGCCATTCAGATTGGGCCGTTATCGTTTGTCTTGTGGGCGGAGGACAGGAGATCAATACGGGCGAGGCCGGCATCTCCGAATGGATCGACTCCCTGATGCGATCCTACCCGGACTGGCATGTCCACATCTCTCCCCAATTGATCGACAGCGAGTACGGAACCGGAAGAGTTCTGAAACAGCTGGAGGCCCATCGGCACGTCAATCATGTCCCGTCGCTGCACCTTTCGGTGTCGATGCGATCGTTCCGGGCCGAGAACGTCTCCCTCCTGGTGAAGCAGATCCTCGATCTTGACAGGGAAGGCGCGCGGCAGACCCATGAATGCCTGAGAGAAGAATTACCCGATCGTGATCACCCGGGACCTCGCCGAGGCGAAGAAGTGGCTCAGAAGACAGGCGCGCGGTACCGAGCGCTATGGCATTCTCGTTTCTTCCCAGGCCGAGCGGCTCAGGCCGCATGCCATCTTCGTGAGATCGCCCATGGACCCGATCCATTGGTTTCTCGACGGAAAAGACGACGTGAGGTCATCCTTCTACCTCGAAGACGTGGCCACCGAATTCGATGTGCAGGGGCTGGAGCTGGATTGGGCGTGTGTCACGTGGGACGCGGATTTCCGCTATTCCCGGACGGGTTGGACCCATAAGTCCTTCTGCGGGGAGGCTTGGAGGAATATCAATAACCCGGACAGAAGAAAGTACCAAAAGAACGCCTACCGCGTTCTCCTGACCCGCGCCCGTCAGGGCATGGTCATCGTCGTTCCTGACGGGGATAAAGACGATCCGACACGAAATGCGGACTTCTACGATCCGACCTTCGAGTATCTCAAAGGTATTGGCTTCCGAGCGATTTGACCCGCCGATTCGTAGAAGGACCTAGGTTATTTGTAGACGTCGCCGCGGGTGTCGATATCGAGGATCTTGATCTCGTCTTTTTCCCAGATATATACAACCCGATATCTCCCGACCCTAAGCCGGTAGGTGTTCTTGATGGATCGGCCCTTGAGCATCCGGATATCTCCCCTTTCGGGCAATCCTTCGATCGCGCCGACGATGGCCGCCCTCGTCTGGCTATTGCATCGGGCGAGATACTTGCGGCCCGCCTTGGCAAAAGAAATGTTCATTTAGAGGCCGAGCGACTTCTTGACCTGTTCCAAGGGGACAAAGTCGTCCTCGGCCAGGATCCGGAGGAGCCTGCGTTCGTCTTTTTCCGATAGAATGAGCTCAGTCCGCTCATCGATGTTGGCGCTGAGCCAATCGCGGAGAGCATCGCGGACGATCTCGGAAAGACTCTTCTTCCTGATGAAACCGATGATCCGGGCTTTGTCGTAAAGGTCCGTTTCGAGGATGACATTCACTCGTTTCATGGCCTTCTTCTCTGTTACCATACATACATCATTACACACTTCATCACTTATGTCAAATTAAACCGTCGTTGGATCGGCCTTCAATGAGAGAGACGCATTGTCCTGGAGCTTCTTCTCAGTCTGCTCAGGACGCGGCCGCCTGATCCGTCCGGTGGTTCCTTCGGACGTAGACCTGGCCGAAGGTGGATGGCCGGGGTTATGGCGTGACGATGGCCTTGATGACGCCGTCGCGGCGCAGGGCCGCCGTTTCGTAGGCCTCACCCGCCTGGTCGAGCTTGAAAAAGTGGGTGGCCAGGAAATCGACCTTGATCCGTCCCGTGTGGATCATCCCCACGGCCCTCTCCAGACACCTGTTCTGACGGCGGACGTTCTGGACGCGGACCTCGCGCCGCCTGACCTTGGAGCTGTCGAACGAGACCCGCGGCTCGAGGGGGATGCCGACGACGACCAGCGTCCCGCCCGGCTTGAGGAGGGCGACGCCCTGGTCGAGCGCGGACTGCTCGCCGCAGCATTCGAAGACGATGTCGAGGCCGAGGGATTCGCGGGCCAGGATCTCGGTGAGGATGTCCTCGCGCTCGGGGTTCCCCGTCCAGCCGGCTCCGGCGGTCACGGCCGCTTCGAGCCGGGCCCCGACCTTCTCCGTCGCGTAGACGGTCCCCGACCCCTCCGCGGCGAGCGCCATGATGACGCACAGCCCGATGGGCCCGGTCCCGAGAACGGCGGCCGTCTTCCCCCTGACCGACCCGGGCAGGCCGGCCGCGTAGAGGGCGATCGAGAGCGGCTCGGCCAGCGCGCCCTGGACGCAGGTCATCTTGCCCGGCAGCGGAACGCAGTTGCGCTCCGGCGCGAGAACGTATTCGGCCATGCCGCCCGTCAGCTCGCCGGAGTGGCCGAGGAAAAGGAGCTTGCGGCAGGTGTGGGGACGCCCGGTCCGGCATTGATCGCAAGTGCCGCAGGAGACGGCCGGCTCGACGACGACCGCGTCCCCCGGCTTGACCCGGGTGACGGCCCGGCCGACCTCTTCGACGACTCCCGCGCATTCGTGCCCGGGGATGAAAGGATAGGCCACCGTGTCGCTGCCGACGCAGCCGGACAGGTAATAGTGGAGATCGCTGCCGCAGACGCCGACGGCCTTGCTCCGGACGAGGACGTCGTCCTCGCGGACGGGCTTCGGGGTCGGGGCCTCGCGGATCTCGATCGTCCGGACGCCGGTGAGGAAGGCGGCTCTCATGGTCCCCTTATTATAAGACAGGTCGTCCGAATCCAGAAGCCTCAGATCGCCGGCCGGCCCCTGGTTTTGACACGGGCCGGGCGGCGGCGTATAGTCCTGCCGATACGCCCTTCCGGAGGAGGAACTCATGAAAAGACACCTGACCGCCCGCTCGCTCATGATCGCGCTTCTGATCGTCCTTTTCACCGCCGGCGCTTTCGCCCAGGAGAAGCTCGATCTTCAGATGCTCGATCGCATCCGCAACGAAGGGCTCGTGAATTCGAAGATCACGGATTTCCTCATCTACCTCTGCGATATCTACGCGCCGCGGCTGCCCGACTCGCCCCAGTACGTCAAAGCCGGCGAGTGGGTGGTCGGCAAGGCCAAGGAGCTCGGGCTGGCCAACGCCGCCATGGAGACCTACGGGACGTTCGGCCGCAGCTGGGAGCTCCTGAAGTACTACGCCGCCATGACCGAGCCCCAGTACATGCCCATCATCGGCTATCCCAAGGCCTGGACCCCGGGCACGAACGGCGTGCTCAGGGGGCCGGCCGTCCTGATCCAGGCCAAGACCGTCGCCGACCTCGACCAGTACAAGGGCAAGCTCAAGGACGCCATCGTCCTCCTGCAGGGCGAGCAGGACCTCCCGATCTCGTTCGACCCGATGGCTTCGCGGCTCTCCGGGCCCGATCTCGAGAAGCTCCTGCTGGCCCCCGAGCCGGGTGTGCGCCGGCCCCAGAGCCCGCAGATGCAGGACATGATGGCCCGCCAGCAGGTGATGCAGGCCATACAGAAGATGCTCAAGGCCGAGGGCGCGGGGGTCCTCATCGATCCCGGCCGCGGCAAGTTCGGGACGGTCTTCGTCTCGAGCGGCGGCTCACGGACGAAGGGCGCGGAGATGCCCGTTCCGGCGATCGCCATCGCCACGGAACAGTATAACCGCATCGTCCGCATCCTCCAGAAGAACGTCCCGGTCGTCCTCGAGGTCGAGGTCCAGGCCCGCTTCACGGCCGACGACCAGCCGGGCACGAACGTCGTCGCCGAGATCCCCGGCGTGGACAAGAAGCTCAAGTCCGAGATCGTCATGCTCGGGGGGCACTTCGACACCTGGCACGGCGGCACCGGGGCCACCGACGACGGGGCCGGAAGCGCCGTCGCCTTCGAGGCCATGCGGATCCTCAAGACGCTCGGCGTCCAGCCGCGGCGCACGATCCGGATGGCCCTCTGGGACGCGGAGGAGCAGGGCTTCGTCGGCTCGCGCGGCTATGTCACCAACCACTTCTTCGACCGGACCAAGAAGGAGAAGAAGCCGGAATACGACCTCTTCTCGGCCTATTTCAATTTCGACAACGGCAGCGGCAAGATCCGCGGCATCTACGCCCAGGGGAACAGCGCCGTCGTGCCCATCTTCGAGGCCTGGCTCGGGCCCGTCAAGGACCTCGGCGCGGCGACCGTGACCCTGCGGAATACCGGCGGCACGGACCACCTGCCCTTCGACGGCGTCGGCCTGCCGGGCTTCCAGTTCATCCAGGACGACCTCGAGTACGACACGCTCACGCACCATTCGACGATGGACGTCTACGACCACCTGTCGAGAGGCGACCTGATGCAGGCGGCCACGGTCATGGCCTGGTTCGTCTACAACGCGGCCATGCGCGACGAGAAGCTGCCGCGGAAATACGTCGACCTGAACGTCCCGGCCCCGGCGCGCGGCCGGAATTAGAAAATGGGGGACATGATACCAATTCCCTAATTATCGGCCCTGGCGATAATCGGGGTAGTAACATGTCCTCCATGCTTAGAACCTTGGACTCCGGATCCAAAGGTCGGAGGTTCGAATCCTCTCAGGCACGCCACGTTTCCCCCCATATGGCGAGCGAAATCATCGGTTTAGGCCCGGTCCGGGCCTGGGTCCAATTTGCCTGCGCTTGCCCACGATTTGCCTGCGTTTTCCCCCTGATGTGGCACAAATATGACCCAATTTTTTAGGGTAAAAAATAGAGCGAAGCAGATTATGCTAAACCCGATGTAGCATAAAAATCCGTACTGAATGGCAGCGGTCCTGAATAGAACAGAACTTGATGGATGTATACGAAAGAAAACAATCGGTCATCGTGACGATTTGGCCGGCGGGAGCCGCTGCGAGTTCATGATGTCACGCAAAGGCGGCGCCCCGAACAAGCGGGCATATTCGCGGCTGAACTGGGAAGCGCTCTCGTATCCGACCTGAAGGGCCGCTGTCGCCGCATCGAGGCGCTCCGTGAGCATCAGCCGTTTGGCCTCGTTCAACCTCCACCGTTTTTGGTACTGCAGCGGGCTCATGGCCGTCACGGTCCGGAAATGACGGTGAAACGTCGTTTTGCTCATGCTGACTTGCGACGCGAGATCATCGACGCGAAACGGCCGGGCGAAGTGAGTCTTCAGCCAATCGATCGCTTGAGCGATCCGATGGCTCCGACTTCCGACGGTCGCCATCTGTCTCAAATGCGCGCCTTGATCTCCCACCAGAAGACGATAAAAGATCTCTCGTTGAATGACCGGCGCGAGGATCGGGATATCCTGAGGTTCCGCAAGCAAGTCGATCAATCGCTGAAAAGCCGCGAGCAGCGGCATTGTGATTTCGCCGGTCGCCAAGCCGCGGCTTGGCGGTTGTGCGAGGGGCGGGGGGAGATTCCTGTCCGTCATCAGCTGCGAGATCTCGTGGAGATCGAATTTGAGCCTTAGGCCCAGGTAGGGCTGTTGGGGGGTGGCCCGGATGATCTGAACAAAGGACGGGATATCCACGGACGTTATCAAGAAACGCCGGGCGCCATAGACATAGGATTCCTTGCCGAGCAGCACTCGTTTTGCCCCCTGGACGGCCAGACAAATTCCGGGCTACGTACATCCCGCTGACAGGCGGTGTCGGCCGCTCTCGCCTGAAAAGGGACAATCCGGGGATCACGGTCTCGCGTCTGTCGCCCTTTTCGGTCCATCGGGCGACGCTTCCGGCCAAAGCCGCGAGAGCGGATTCAAATTTCGGGCTTTCCAGAGTCCGGCGAAGGTTCTGATTTCGCATGATTCAATCCCACTGAACTCTATCAGGCCGCGTCGAACAAGGCAATGGAATCCTCGATCAATTGGAACGATTAGGCAAGAATTCAGCACGAATGGTCTATCCGTCCCGCCGTTCCTCCGCTTATAATGGGAAGGAATGGACGGAGAGCCCCAAGGAGAGCAAATGAATAGCAAGCAAAGCCGCAGAGATTTTCTCGTCAGGTCAGGGCAGTTGATCGCCTCGGCGGGGCTGCTGACCAAGGGGGGGCCATCTCTGTGGGCCCGGCCCCACGCGCCTCGAGCGGAACCGAAGGTGATCACCCGCGCCTTGGGAAAGACCGGCCTCACCGTGCCCATCGTCAGCTTGGGCTTCATGAACGCCGACAATCCCGGCTTGATCCGACATGCTTATGAAGTCGGAGTGCGCCACTTCGATACCGCCGCCGCCTATCAGCGCGGCCGCAATGAAGAGATGGTCGGCTCCATGATCCAGGAGATGGGCGTCCGGAGCAGCGTTATCGTCTCGACCAAGGTCTGGCTTCGGGATCAGGTTCGGGACCCCAAGGCGCGGGATCTCTTTCGACAGTCGTTCGAAGAACAGCCTGAAGCGCCTCCGGATGGATCACGTGGATATCTTGTATTATCACCTTGTCGACACCCTCGAAGACCTGAGGGCGGAAGGGCCGCTTCAGGCCTTGGCGGAGCTGAAAAAGGAAGGGAAGGCCCGCTCTATCGGTTTTTCGACGCACCGGGCGGGCCTGGTTCTGCCGGAGGCCGCGAAATCGGGATTTTTCGACGTCGCGTTGGTCGCTTTCAACTACACGATGGCCTCCGACCAGGCCCTCTTGGAGACCCTCGACGGCGCCGCCCGGTCGGGTCTGGGGATCGTCGCCATGAAAACGCAGGCCGGCGGCCTGTCCCGGCCGGATCCGGGATTGCCGAAGGACCTGCCTCCTCACAGCCAGACAGCGCTTCTCAAATGGGCCTTGCATCATCCGTCCGTCGCCACGGCGATCCCCGGAGCGACCACCTACGAGCAGGTGGACCAAAACTTCACCGTGGCGTCCAACCTGGAATACACGGATGAGGAGAAGTCGTTCCTCGCCGACCGGACGTTCTCCGCTCAAGCGCAATTCTGCCGTCAATGCGCCCAGTGCCTCGGCGATTGCCCGCGAGGCGCGGATATTCCCACTTTGATGCGGTCGCACATGTACGCGGTCCAGTATTCCAATCGCGAGCTGGCGCGCTCTGACGCTGTCATCGATGGAAACGGGCCGAGGGCTGGATGCCTGCCGTTCCTGCGGGGAATGCCGGGTCATGTGCCGCAATGATGTGAATATCGGGATGAAGATCGCTCATCTCAAGACCGTGGCGCCCGTGCTCGCCGTTTAGCGGAAGAAGCTTGAGGGGACTTCTATTCAAGAAAGGAGCGACGACCATGCGGATCGATCTCAAGCCCGACAAAGGCGCTGGGCGGCTATCCATCCTCGGACTGTGTCTCTTGGCCCTGGGTGTGCAGTGGGCCTTCGCCCAACCGGGGGAGCAAGCGTTCCCGCCGTGAGTATCACGGAAGCGGAACAGGAAGTGATCAGCCTCTCCAAGGAGAAATGGACCTGGATGTCGGAGCGCAAGGTGGACGCCCTGGCCGCGCTCTTCCATGAAAAGGCGGTCTTCGTCCACATGGGCGGAACCATGTCCAGGGACCAGGAGCTCGGGGTCATCAAGAGCGGAGGGATCCACTATAAAAAAGCGGATATCCATGAGGTTTCGGTTAATATCATCGGCACAACGGCCATCCTTTTGAACAGGATCACTCTCTTAGCCGTTGTCGGCGGAAACGAGGTCACCAATCCCTTCGTGGTTACGGAAGTGTACGTGAAGCTAAACGGGACGTGGAAGCTGGCCTCGCTTTCGTTCACCAAGCTGCTTACCCCATAGCCGCGCTCGTTATCTGGACGCCGCGGGCCCGCTCGTTCTCCGGATCCAAAGGTCGGGGGTCCGAGTCCTAGAACGGGTTTTCTGTCGGATACAGCATTCCGGCCGGGCGGTTGAAGCCGATGTCCTCGACGCCGAGCATGCGCAGGACCGCCCAAAGCGTCTTCCCGGCGGGCGCGAAGGCGACGGCGGTGTGGTGCGGGAAGCGCTTTTCGATGAGGACGTGGCGGTAGAACCGGCCCATCTCCCGGATGGCGAAGACGCCGATGCCGCCGAACGACTTCGGGTCGACGTCGAGGACTTCGCCCTCGGCCACGTAGGACTTGAGCTCTGTCCCGGCCGTCGACTGCAGCCGGAAGATCGTGATCCCGCCCGTCTTGATCCGGCCCTCGAGCGTGCCCCGGGTGATCGTCCGGCTCTTTCCCGGCTGCTCCATCAGCCGGTGCATGATGAGCTGGTAGCGCATGGCCGGGTCGAGCATGCACCCGGCGGGCGTGTTGCCGCAGTGGAAGCCCATGAACAGGTCGGTCGGCTTGTCGCCCTTGAGCGCCTTCTTCGCCCCGGCGATCATGTCGTAGGGGACGGTGTTGTTGATGTCGAGGAGCGTCGCCGGGAGCTCGCGTCGCGCAGGTGGCGATGTACTCGCTGAGGGCGCCGTAGATGTCGACCTCGCAGGCGACCGGGATGCCGCGCGACGGCCAGCCGCGAGTTGACGTAGCAGGGCACGAACCCGAAATAGCTCTCGAACGCCGGCCAGCACTTGTCGGCGAAGATGCCGTATTCCGAGGCGCCGAGGTTCGCCTCCATGAACTGGAGCAGGGCGACCTCGAACTGGGCCAGCTTGTGCAGGAGGTCGGGATAGGCGTTGCCCGGCGCCGAGCTCCCTGGCCATGTCCGCCGCGACCGGCTTGACCTCGGGTCGTTGCCCTCGGCCTTGCGTGAAGGCGTCGTAGAGATCGAGCTCGCTGTTCTCCATGATCTCGACGCCGAGGTCGTAGAGCGGCTTGATCGGCGCGTTGCAGGCGAGGAAGTCCTGCGGCCGCGGCCCGAAGGCGAAGATCTTGAGCTTGGCCAGGCCGAGGACGATCCTGGCGACGGGCACGAACCCGGCGATCATCGCCGCGACCTCCTCGGGCATGCCCACGGGTATTCGCGGGATGTAGGGACGCGAGCTTGCGCAGGCCGATGTTGTAGGAGGCGTTGAGCATGCCGCAGTACGCGTCGCCGCGCCCGTTGATGAGGTCCTTGCCCGTCTCCTCGGCGGCGGCCGCGACCATGACCGGGCCGCCGAACTTCTGGGCCAGCAGGGTGGCCGGGGTCTTCGGGGCCGAAGTTGCCGAGGTAGATGACCAGGGCGTTGACCTTCTTGGCCCGCAGCTCCTCGAGCGCCTGGAGGGCGTCCTTTTCGTTCTCGACGACGGTCGGGACGCGGGTGATCGTCAGGCCGGCCTTCCGGCATTCCTCGGCGACGCGGAGCGAGCGCTTGCGGGAGAGCTCGACGGGGAAGCAATCGCGGCTGACGGCGACGAGGCCGAGGCGGACCTTGGGGATGTTGGTCATCTTCCTTCCTCCTTCTTCTGTCCGTAATAGGCGTCGGGCCCGTGCTTTCGGCTGAAGTGCTTTTCGAGGATGCAGGCGTCGAGAGGCGGCAGCCGGGGATCGAGGGCCATGGCGCCGAAGGCCATCTTGGCCGTCTGCTCGAGGACGAGGGCCGTTTCGATGGCCTCGGCCGGCGTCCGGCCCCAGGCGAACGGGCCGTGCCCGGCGACGAGGACGGCCGGAAGCTCGAGCGGGTCGAGGCCGGCGAACCGCTCGACGATGACCGCGCCCGTGTTCCGCTCGTACTCGCCGGCGACCTCGGCTTCGACGAGGAGCCGGGTCAGGGGGACGGGGCCGTGGAAGTGGTCGGCGTGGGTCGTCCCGAAGCAGGGGATCTCGCGCCGGGCCTGGGCGAACATCGTGGCGTACGTGCTGTGGGCGTGGGCCACCCCGCCGACTTCGGGGAAGGCCTTGTAGATCTCGATGTGCGTCGGGGTGTCCGAGGAGGGATTGAGCCAGCCCTCGACGACCGCGCCCTCGAGGTCGACGAGGACGATGTCGTCGGCCTTCAGGGTGTCATAGGCGACCCCGCTCGGCTTGATGGCGACGATGCCGCGGCGCCGGTCGATGCCGCTGACGTTGCCGAAGGTCAGCATGATCAGCCCGGACTTGGCCAGATCGAGGTTGGCCTTCCACACGGATTCCTTGAGATCGGCGAGCATCCGGCTACCTCCTTTGGCGGTCCTTGAGGGCCAGCAGATCCTTCATGACGTTGAACAGGCTGCCGCTCCAGTCCCGCGTTCCGAAGGCGTCGTGGAGCTCGCGATAGAGGGCGTAGAGCTCGAGATAAACTTTGTGCCGGGCGGCGTTCGGCTTGAAGACGGTCCTCTTGATCCCGCCCATGGCGGCCTGGGCCGCGGCGAACGTCTCGTGGCCGTTGCCTCGACGTCCGGCGGCGACAGCCCCGGCCATGGCCGCGCCGAGGGCGCACGTCTGGGCCGAGCGGGCCACCTTCATCTCGAGGCCGGTGATGTCGGCGTAGATCTGCATGACCAGGGGGTTCTTCTCGGCGATGCCGCCGCAGTTGACGACGTCCCGGATCTTGATCCCGTACTCCTCGAAGCGCCGGATGATGGTCAGGGCCCCGAAGGCCGTGGCCTCGATGAGGGCCCGGTAGATCTCTTCGGGCTTGGTGTGGAGGGTCAGGCCGACGAGGAGGCCGGTCAGGCGCTGGTCGACGAGAACGGTCCGGTTGCCGTTGAGCCAGTCGAGGGCGAGAAGCCCCGATCCGCCGGGCTTGAGAGCCGCGGCCTTGCGGGTCAAGGCGGCGTGGGAGCCTTTTTTCGGGCCGCCGGGCTCGATGGTGTTGACGAACCAGTTGAAGATGTCGCCGACCGCGGATTGGCCGGCCTCGAGCCCGAGGTAGCCGGGCAGGACCGAGCCGTCGACGATGCCGCAGAGGCCGGGGACGTCGGGGAGCTTCTTTGATGTCGGCCAGACGCAGATGTCGCAGGTGCTCGTGCCGATGATCTTGACGAAGCGGCCGGTCTCGACGCCCGAGCCGACGCCGCCGAGGTGGGCGTCGAAAGCGCCGACGGCGACGGCGATCCCGGGCCGCAAACCGAGCTTCTTCGCCCACTCCCTGGTCAGCCCGCCGGCCGAGACGTCGGAGGTATAGGTCTTGGCGTAGAGCCGGTCGCGGAGCTCGCCCAGGCGGGGATCGAGCTTGGCCAGGAACGACTTGGCCGGGAGGCCGCCCCACTTGTCGTTGAACATGGCCTTGTGGCCGGCGGCGCAGCGGCTGCGCTTCATCCGCAGCGGGTCGGTCGTCCCCGTGAGGAGGCCGGGGATGAGGTCGGCGCACTCGACCCAGGAGAAAGCGGCCGCGGCGACCCTCGGGTCGGTCCGCAGGCAGTGGAGGATCTTGCTCCAGAACCACTCGGAGGAGTAGGTCCCGCCGCACTTGGCCAGGTACTCGGGGTGCTCGGCGGCGGCGAGGGCCGTGATCTCGGCGGCCTCGGCGTATCCGGTGTGGTCCTTCCAAAGCCAGGCCTGGGCGTTGAGGTTCCTCTTGAATTCCTTGTAGAGGGCCAGGGGCTTTCCGGCGCGGTCGACGGGCAGGGGAGTCGAGCCGGTCGTATCGACGCCGATGCCGACGACGGACGCGGGATCGAAGGCCTTGACCTTTTTCGCCGCTTCGGCCAGGGCCGCGGGCACGGCCTTCTCGATGCCCAGGATCCAGTCGGCCGGGTTCTGACGGGCCAGGTGCGCGTCCTTCGGGTCGAGGAGGATGCCCGCCGCGCCGCTCGGGTAATCGAAGATGGCCGTGCCGACCTCGTCGCCGTTGCCGATATCGACGACGAGGGCCCGGACGGAGTTGGTGCCGAAGTCGAGGCCGAGGGCGTACTTGGCGGCTTTCATGACCGTGGACCTCCGCGGGAGCGCTGAACCGGTTCTTGCCAGCCCTTATTATACTCAGGCCCGTCCCGGGGCAACATCGACCTGGGCGGAAGGGCCGAGTGGGGACATGTACTTCTGTACGTGTCCCCGCTTTCAGGAGGGCGCGCGCTTGCACTTTGGAAAGATGACTTCATTTAATAGCGCCCACGAAATATAATGCTACACGACAGATCCTCAAACCCGGGAGGAGCCATGAAGAACCGTTCGCCTTTCACCGTGATCGCTTCGACCGCCTTTCTCTTGATAGCCCTGCTTCCGGCCGGCCGGGCTCAGCAGACCGCCGCCGGCTTCTCCGAGGACCTGCTCAAGGGCTTTAGCGCCCGGGCCCTCGGCCCTTATCGCGCCGGCTCCTGGGTGACGAGCTTCGCCGTGCCGGCGGGGCCTTCGCGGGAGCACCTCTACACGCTCTATGTGGGCACGCGCAACGGCGGCGTCTGGAAGACCGTGAACGCCGGCACGACCTTTGAGCCTGTCTTCGACGGCCAGCCCAAGCTCTCGATCGGCGACGTGGCCGTGGCCCCGTCCGACCCGAACATCGTCTGGGTCGGGACGGGCGAGCCCTATTGCGCCCGCTCGTCGAACTCCGGCGACGGCGTCTGGAAGTCGACCGACGCCGGCAAGACCTGGACGAACATGGGCTTGGGCGATTCCCATCACATCGCCCGGGTCGTCATCCACCCCGCGGACCCGAACGTCGTTTACGTGGCGTCGATGGGCCACCTCTTCTCGGAGAACGCCGAGCGCGGCGTCTTCAAGACGGACGACGGCGGGAAGACGTGGCGGAAGGTCCTCTTCGTCGACGCGAGGATCGGGGCCGTCGACCTGACCCTGGTCAAGTCGGCCCCGGACATCCTCTATGCCGCGATGTACGAGAAGGAGCGGCGGCCCTGGACGTACAGCCTCGGCGGCCCCGGGAGCGCGATCTACAAGACGGTGGACGGCGGGAAGGCGTGGGCCCGCCTCGGCGGCGGGCTTCCGACGGGCCGCATCGGCCGCATCGGGCTCGACGTCTATCTGAAAGACCCGAACATCCTCTACGCCGTCGTCGAGAACGTCAACCCGCGGCCGGCGACGCCGCAGGAGATCGAGGCGGACAAGCGCCGCGGCGTCGAACCGGCGCCCCGCACGGCCGGCAACGAGGTCTACCGCAGCGACGACGCCGGAAAGACCTGGCGCAAGGTCAACGCCGGCTACGAGGCCGCCCTCGACAAGGCGCCCTATTCATTCAACCAGCTGCGCATCGATCCGGCCGATCCCGAGACCGTCTACATCACCGGACAGTCGCTGGCCTCGACGAACGACGGCGGCAAGACCTGGAAGGGGCTCGGCTGGCCGTCCGACGGGGTCATGCCCCGGGCCTTCGGCGACTGGCGGTGCATGTGGATCGACCCCGTCGACCCGGACCGGCTCATCTTCGGCTCGGACGGCGGGGTCAACATCTCCTACGACCGCGGCAAGACGAGCCACCACGCCTACAACCTGCCGCTCACCGAGTGGTACGCCGTTGGCGTCGACATGGAGGACCCCTACAACATTTACGGCGGCCTCCAGGACCACGACTCCTGGAAAGGGCCGTCGAACGGCTGGGCCGGGGAGATCGGGCCGGCCGATTGGGTGACGGTCGGCGGCGGCGACGGCATGTACAACTGCGTCGATCCGACGGACTCGCGCTGGCTCTTCAACGGCCGCGAGATGGGCACGATGTGGCGCTTCGATCAGAAGACGGGCGTGCAGACACAGATCACGCCGAGACGGACGGAGAAGGAGAAGGACCCGCTGCGCTTCAACTGGACGCCGCCGATCGCCCTCTCGCCGCACAACCCGGCCATCGTCTACGCCGGGGCCCAGGTCGTGTTCCGGTCCCTCGACCGCGGCGACCATTGGCAGGAGATCTCGCCCGACCTGACCACGGACGAGGACGCCAAACAGCACGGCGAGAGCTATATCTCCTACTGCACGCTGACGACGCTGGCCGAATCGCCGGTCGCGCCCGGCGTCATCTGGACGGGGTCCGACGACGGCAAGGTCCAGGTGACCAAGGACGGCGGGGCGACCTGGCTCGACCGGACGGCGAAGCTGGCCGCGGCCGGGGGGCCGGCCAACTTCTGGGTCGAGCCGCGTCTTCCCGTCGCCGCACGCGGCGGGCACGGCCTTCGTGACCAAGACCGGATGGCGCCTCGACGATTACCGCGTCTCGATCCACAAGACGACCGATTTCGGCGAGACCTGGACATCGATCGCCGGGAACTTGCCGGCCGGGAAGCCCGTCAACGTCGTCGTCCAGGACCGGAAGAACCCGGACCTCCTGTTCGTCGGGACCGAGTGGGGCGTCTATCGTCACGCTCGACGGGGGGAAGGGCTGGCTCCCGTTCAAGGCGGGGATGCCGTCCGTCAAGGTCACCGACCTGGTCATCCACCCGCGCGAGAACGATCTCGTCGTCGCGACCTACGGACGGGGGGCTTATGTCGTCGATATCGCGCCGCTCCAGGAGTTGACGGCGGGCGTCCTCGGGGAGGGCGTTCACCTGTTCGACATCGAGCCGGAGACACAGCGGGTCACGGGAGGGATGGGCAATTACCAGCTCCTCGGCGACAGCCATCTCTTCACCCCGAACGAGCCGAACGGTTTCGCCATCAACTATTATCTCAAGGCCAAGGCCGACGGGACCGGTCAAGGTCACGGTGGCCGAGATCGGCGGCGACGTCCTGGCCGAGCTCACGGGCAAGGGCGAGGCGGGACTCAACACCGTGAGCTGGGACATGCGGCCGCGGCGGCCCGGGGCGAAGCCGAGCCCCAACCAGGGCTTCGGGGGCGGGGCGCGGTGGGTCGCGCCGGGCGCCTACCTCGTCACGCTCGAAGCGGCCGGGCAGAAGCTGGTGAAAAAGGCGATCATCCGCTATCGCCAGGGCTGGACCGTCGGCCCGGTGCCCGTAGTTATTCACTAAGGAGGAAGACGATGACAAGAGGTCGAACGGCGAAAAGCCTGATCGCGGCCCTTCTCCCGGTCCTGGTCGTGAGTTGCACGCAAGCGCCCAAGGCCGATTACCCGGCCGCGCCCGTGCCCTTCACCGACGTCCATCTGACGGACGCATTCTGGGCGCCGCGCCTGGAGACGAACCGTACCGTGACCATCCCCCACGTGTTCAAGCAGAGCGAGGAGTCCGGTCGGGTCAAGAACTTCGACCTGGCCGCGGCCGCCCTCGAGGGCGCCACGGACGGCAAGTACTGCAGCCGCTACCCCTTCGACGACTCCGACATCTACAAGACGATCGAGGCGGCCTCCTATGCCCTGGCGACCCACCCCGATCCCGAGCTCGCCGCTTACGTCGACGGGCTCATCGCCAAGATCGCCGCCGCCCAGGAGCCGGACGGCTACCTCTACGCCGCGCGGACGATCGGCGGCCCGCCGCCCCAGCCCTGGCTCGGCAAGGAGCGCTGGTCGCACCTCTACATGAGCCACGAGCTCTACAACGTCGGCCATCTCTACGAAGCCGCCGCCGCTCACGCCCAAGCCACGGGCAAAAAGAACCTGCTCGACATCGCCGTCAAGAGCGCGAACCTCGTCGCCCGGGAGTTCGGCCCGGGCAAGCGCACCAACCCGCCCGGCCACGAGGAGATCGAGATCGGCCTGGTCAAGCTCTACCGCGTGACCGGCACGCGCAAGTACCTCGACCTGGCCAAGTTCTTCATCGACGCCCGCGGCAAGACCGAGGGCCGGATCCCCTTCGTCGAGAACCCCCGCGAAGGCAAGGAACAGCTCCTCTACGGCGAGTATGCCCAGGACCACAAGCCCTTCATCGAGCAGACCGAGGCCGTCGGGCACGCCGTCCGGGCCGGTTACCTTTACGCGGGCGCGGCCGACGTCGCCGCCCTGACCGGGGACGCCGCCTACATCGCCGCTCTCGACAAGATCTGGGCCGACATGGCCGGCACCAAGCTCTACATCACCGGCGGCATCGGCGCGGCCGGCGGCTGGGAGGGCTACGGGCCGCCCTACCGCCTGCCCAACCTCAGCGCCTATGCCGAGACCTGCGCCAATATCGCCACGTTCCTGTGGAACTCGCGGATGCAGCGCCTGGAGCTCGACGCCAAGTACGCCGACGTCATGGAGCGCATCCTCTATAACGGCGTCCTGTCGGGCATCTCGCTCTCGGGGGACCTGTTTCTTCTATCCCAATCCCCTGGCCTCGTTCGGCCAGCACGAGCGGGTGCCGTGGTTCAGCTGCGCCTGCTGCCCGCCCAACGTGGCCCGCATCCTGACCTCGGTGCCGGGCTATTTCTACGCCGCCTCGGCCGACCGCGTCTACGTCAACCTCTTCGCCCAGGGAACCGGCAGGATGAAGGCCGGCGGGACCGATCTCGAGCTCGTCCAGACGACCGATTACCCCTGGAAGGGCGATATCAAGATCGAGGTCAAACCCGCGAAGGCCGCCGATTTCACCCTGGCCGTGCGCATCCCCGGCTGGGCGATGAACCGTCCCGTCCCCTCCGATCTCTACACCTACATGGAGCCGGCCGAAGGGACCGCCGGCGCTCAAGGTCAACGGCGAGACCGTGCCGCTCGGGCTTGATAAAGGATACGCGCTCATCACCCGGACGTGGAAGGCCGGCGACGTCGTCGAGCTTTCAGCCTGCCCATGCCGGTCCGCCGGGTCGTCGCCAACGAAGCCGTCGAGGCCGACCGCGGCCGGGTCGCCGTCGAGCGCGGCCCGCTCGTCTACTGCGCCGAGTGGACCGACAACGACGGCCGGGTCGCGAACCTCGTGCTGGCCGACGGCGCGACGCTCGCGGCCGAAGCCGCGGCCGGACCTGCTCGGCGGGGTCGTCGTTCTCACGGGCGAAGGCCGAAGCCGTCAGCGAAAAGGCCGGGAAGATCGTCGTCGAGAAGAAGCCTGTCATGCTGATCCCGTATTACGCCTGGGCCAACCGGGGCAAGGGCGAGATGGCCGTCTGGCTGGCCCGCGAGCCCGGCAAGGCCCGGATCGTCCGGGAGCCGGGACTCTCGGCCAAGGCGGTCGTCACGGCCTCGGAGCGGGCCGTCAACCCCAAGCGCGCCAATGACCAATTCGAGCCCGAGAGCTCGGACGACGCCGCCGGCTACATGCACTGGTGGCCAAAGCGGGGGACGGCCGAGTGGATCGACTACACCTTCGAGACGCCCGTGCGGGTCTCCGAATCGTCGGTTTATTGGTTCGACGACACCGGCGGCGGCGGGTGCCGCGTGCCCGCCTCATGGCGTATCCTCTACAAGACCGGGGAGGACTGGGTCCCGGTCAAGCCCGCCGGGGCATACGGCGTGGCCAAGGACGCCTGGAACACAGTCAAGTTCACGCCCGTCCGGACCAAGGCCCTGCGCCTCGAGGTCCAGCTCCAGGAGAGCTGGTCGGCCGGCGTCCACGAGTGGAGGATCAAGTAGAGCCTGACCCGCGCGTACCGGTTCTCCGACGGGGGCCTGACGATGCGATCAGTGCGACCTGAGGAACGCTGGTCGACCATGTGGGAACGCTACCGAGGGGCGGGAGCCGATCCAGGAGAACACGATGAAAAAACGCACTCTAGGTAAAGAGGGCTTGGACGTGTCGGCGATCGGGCTGGGCTGTATGGGCATGAGCTGGTCCACAGGCCGGTTCCCGACCGACACGCCATGCTGACCCTGCTCCGCGCCGCTGTCGATCGCGGGGTGACGTTCTTCGACACGGCGGAGGTCTACGGTCCTCACGCGAATGAAGAGCTCGTCGGCGAAGCCCTGGCACCGTTCCGCGGGCAGGTCGTGATCGCCACGAAATTCGGGTGGGCACCGGGCGCAGAGGGCGAGACCCGGTGGAGTCGCCTCAACAGCCGGCCCGAACACATCACGCGCGTGGTCGAGGGCTCGCTCGCGCGACTGAAGGTCGAGGCGATCGACCTGTACTACCAGCATCGCGTCGACCCGGATGTGCCGATCGAAGATGTCGCCGGCGCCGTCAAGGCGCTGATCGAACAAGGCAAGGTAAAGCACTTCGGTCTGTCTGAAGCCGCCGCAGGCACCATCCGGCGGGCGCATGCTGTCCAGCCGGTCACCGCGGTCCAGAGCGAGTACTCACTTTGGTATCGCGAGCCGGAGCGGGAGATCCTGCCGATGCTCAAGGAACTCGGCATCGGCTTCGTCCCGTTCAGTCCGCTTGGGAAAGGCTTCCTCACCGGCAAAATCGACGACACCACGACATTCGACAGCTCGGACTTCCGCTCCATCGTTCCACGCTTCACTGCGGAGAATCGCAAGGCCAACCAGGCGCTCGTGGATCTGCTGCAGTTGATGGCGCAGCGCAAGGACGCGACCGCCGGTCAGGTTGCGCTGGCTTGGCTTCTTGCGCAGCAGCCGTGGATCGTGCCGATTCCCGGCACGACGAAGGTGCATCGGCTGGAGGAGAACGTCAAGGCTGCGGATGTGGAGCTGACGCCGGAAGACCTGGCAGACATCGAGTGCGCCGCGTCACAAATCACTATCCAGGGCGCCCGATATCCCGAGGCGATGGAGCGGATGAGCAATCGCTGAGGCGCCTGGGAGAGGTGAGGGACGGGTTGCTTTGGATTCCGCGGCCAGCGATCTCACGCCGAGCGCAATAAGGAAATTCCAATAAAAAGAGGTCTCGTCTAGATCCGGAAGTGGCCGGCGGCGCGGAGCTTGAAGAAGGACCGGGCGCAGGCAGGACTGGGTCACGGTCAAGGCCGCCGGCGCCTACGGCGTGGCCAAGGACGCCTGGAACATAGTCAAGTTCACGCCCGTCCGGACCAAGGCCCTGCGCCTCGAGATCCAGCTCCAGGAGAGCTGGTCGGCCGGCGTCCACGAGTGGAGGATCAAGTAGCCCTTCCTTCCCGCCCGCCGGCAGCCGGGTCGGCCCAATATCGGGATATTGACATCCCGGGCCAACAACGCTTTCTGACGGCCTATACTCCTCAGCGCCATTGGTCTTATGGCCCGACGATCGACGGCGACTTTCTCTATATCGCCGGGTACGTCTATCTCTATGCCATCTCGGTCCCGACCGGCCTTGTCCGCTGGGTGGACTGGCTGCAGGACAACGAGAACTGGACTCCGGCGGTCGATGCCCGGCGCGTTTATGCCTATCACGACCGGCCTCTCGCCCAACTGTCCGTCATCGACCGGGACACCGGCGGGCTCGAATTCGCCATTCCAGACCCGGAATGCCAAGGGAGCTTAGATAGCCTCGACATGGCTCCGGTGATCGGCTCGCAAGGCAACATTCTGGTCGTCAATCACGGCTATCCGGGGAGGCTCGTCAGTTTCGATCTTGACAGCCGGTCGATCGCCTACGCGATAACAGACTGGTTCGTCGGTCAGTTGACGCTCGCCAAAGGGACGATCTATGTCCTCAATGGCGGACGGGTCGAGGCCCGGCGGGAAGCCGACGGCGCCCTGCTCTGGGAATGGGCCCCGCCCATCTCGAATCCCCCCATAACCCTCAAGGGCCCGATGATCGCGACCGAGAACCTGCTGTTTGTCGGCGGCCGGGAACCGGAGATCTACCTTCAGCCCTCGAAGGGGATCACGTTCGCGATCGACCTGCAGTCCCACGAGGCCGTCTGGACTTATCCCCAGTTCGGACACCTGGCCCTGAGCGCGCAGAACATGCTGTTCATAACGACGCCAAACGGCCTGTTGGCAGCCATCCGGCTGAAATAGCGTCAAAGAGCCCGCACACGGCCGCCGCGTATCACCCGGCTCGGCCAGCGATCTCACGCCGAGCGCGATAAGGAAATTCCTATAAAAAAAAGTCGCGTCTAGATCCGGAAGTGCCCGGCCTCGAGGAGCTTGAAGTAGGCCCGGGCGCAGGCGCCGATGTCGTTCGCGGCGTCGTGGGCCCCTTCGTAGGAATAGCCGAAGCAATAATGATGGAGCTCGTCGAGGGTGGGCCACTTGTGGCCGCTGCCGCCGCCCGGCCGGGGCAGGGCGCAGAGCTCCGTCGTCTCCTTCATCGTGCAGATCCCCGGGAGCTCCAGGAAGCCCAGCGGCTTCCTCGTCCGGACGAGCTCCGACCCGATGACGCCGCGATCATAGTCGAAGTTATGGGCGACGAGGGTCGTCGAGGGCGCGGTCGCTTCCGCGAGGAATTCGTCCAGGACCTCGACGAGGTCCCGGCCCACCCGCCGGGCGTGCGCGTCCGTGATGCCGTGGATGCGGGTCGAGTCGGCGGGGATCTTGAATCCCTCCGGTCTGACGATGTGGCAGCTGGACGTCCCCGGCGTTCCCCCGGGCGTCGTAGCGGGCCCAAGCGAGCTGGACAAGATGCGGCCACTCGTCCGCGACCTCGGGCGAGAAGAAAGCGGATCCGGGGGAGCCCCGTCGTCTCGCAATCGAAGAACAGGAACATGAGATAAGGGTTACCCGGACTCGGGTCCCCTGTCAAGCGCGGCGTTGACACGCGGCGGAAGCCAAGATACATTCTCCCTTGCCGTCCACGGCCTGTCGGGGATCCATAACGCAAGGCTCCACCCCCAGCCGAGGGCCGTCCGGACCGGGAAGGAGGAATGATGAACACCCCCCGTTATCCTATCGCACACGCCTTTACGGTCCTGGCCGCTTGCGGGATGCTGTTTTCGTTCGTTTCGTGCAAGGCCAAGGCGCCCCGCGCCGATGATGAGCTGGCCGGCGTCACGCAATTCGTCGCCAACGGCTCCTTCGAAGAGATGGACGGCGAGAAGCCCAAGGGATGGACTTCCCGAAACTGGCAGCGGGGAAGCGACGCCGTCTTCGCCGTCGAGCCGGCCGGGCATGCGGGGAGCCGGAGCGTCATGATCTCCTCCGAGAAGGGCGCCGACGCCTCGTGGGTCGCGACCGTCCCCATCCGGCCCTATTCGCGCTACAGGCTGAGCGGCTGGATCAAGACGGAGAACCTCGTTCCCGGGACGAGCCGGGGCGCCCAGATCAATATCGACGGCGAAGGGGACTGGCGGACGCCGCCGGTCACGGGCACGCAGGACTGGACGCGGGTCGAGGTCGAGTTCGACGCCGGCGCCAACGACGCCGCTCGAGGTGACCTGCCTCTTCGGCGGCTGGGGCCGGGCGACGGGCAAGGCCTGGTTCGACGACGTCGAGCTCGTGCGGCTCTCCGGCCGCGACCTGGGACGGCCCAAGGTCACGATCGACGCCGAAAAAACCGGCCAGCCCATGTCCAAGTACATCTACGGCCAGTTCATCGAGCACCTGGGCCGCTGCATCTACCAGGGCATCTGGGCCGAGATGCTCGAGGACCGCAAGTTCTTCTGGCGCGGTCGGCGAAGGGGAATCGCCCTGGAAGGCCGTCGGGGACCCGAGCCTGGTCAAGATGGACAAGACAAAGCCCTTCACCGGGGCCCATACGCCGCGCGTGACCCTCAACGGCAAGGGGCCGGGCGGGATCGCGCAGGAAGCGCTGGCCCTCGTCGAGGGCAAAGAATATGTCGGGCGCATCGTCCTGGCCGGGGACGCGGGCGCCGCGCCCGTCGTCGTCAGCCTCGTCTGGGGCGACGGGCCCGAGGCGAGGCAGACGATCGGCCGTCGACGCGATCGGCCGCGATTACAGGACCTTCCCCTTCACGTTCAAGGCCGGCGCCTCGACCGAGAACGCCCGGCTCGAGATCGCCTCGTCCGGCCGCGGCTCGTTCAAGGTCGGAACGGTCTCGATCATGCCCGCCGACAACGTCGAGGGCTTCCGGCCCGACGTCCTGGCCCTCCTCAAGGAGCTCGATTCGCCCGTCTACCGCTGGCCGGGCGGCAACTTCGTCAGCGGCTACGACTGGCGCGACGGCATCGGCGATCGCGACCGCCGCCCGCCCCGCAAGAACCCGGCCTGGACGGGCGTCGAGCACAACGACGTCGGCATCCACGAATACCTGGACCTGATGCGGCTCATCGGCGCCGAGCCCTACATCACGGTCAACAGCGGCCTCGGGCGACGTCGTCATGGCCCTCGATGAGCTCGAATACGCCAACGGCGCGCCCGATTCGAAGATGGGCCGGCTCCGGGCGGCCAACGGGCACCCGGAGCCGTGGGGCGTCAAGTTCTGGGCCATCGGCAACGAGATGTACGGCGACTGGCAGCTCGGCCACATGCCGCTCTCCGATTACGTCAAGAAGCACACCCAGTACGCCGTGGCCATGAAGGCCATGGACCCGTCGGTCCAGGTCGTGGCCGTGGGCGCGGTCGGCCGCTGGAGCGAGACCATGCTGGCCGAGGCCTCGAACCACATGGACCTCATCAGCGAGCACTTCTACGTCCAGCACAAGCCCGGCCTCCTCAGCCACGTCAACCAGGCGCCGGCCGAGGTCCGGCGGATCGCCGAGGCCCACCGGAAGTATCGGGCCGACGATCCCGACGTCTCAAGATGAAAGAGGTCCCGGTCGCCCTCGACGAGTGGAACTACTGGTACGGCCCGCACGTCTACGGCGAGCTCGGGACGCAGTATTTTCTCGAGGACGCGCTCGGCGTCGCCGCCGCCCTCAACGAGTTCGCCCGCCAGAGCGACGTCTACTTCATGGCCAACTACGCCCAGACCGTCAACGTCATCGGGGCCATCAAGACCTCGAAGACGGCGGCCGTTCTCGACACGACGGGCGTCATCCTGGCCCTCTACCGGAAGCATTTCGGGACGATCCCGGTCGCGGTCGGCGGCGCGCCCGAGCCGCTCGACGTCATGGCGTGTTGGAAGGACGAGGCGAAAGGCGTCCTGACGCTGTCGATCGTCAACCCGACGAAGACGGCCCAAACGCTTCGTCTGGACGGCGGAAAGCTCGGCTGGCCCAAGACGGCCCGGCTCTTTCTCGTCGCCGGCGACGACCCGCGGGCCTGCAACGTGCCCGGCCAGCCGCCGGCGGTCACGGTCCACGAAACGGCCGACGCCCCGTTCGGCAAGACGCTGACGGTCCCGCCCATCAGCGTCTCGCTCTATCACGTCGAGGTCCGCTAGCTCCTTTTGACGAAGCGGAGGTGGCGGACCCGGCCGGCGTAGACGAGGAATCCGTCGACCGGCCGAGCCGTCCCGGGTGAACCTGACGATGTCGCCTTCCGATTTCGAAAGCGTCCGTGTAGATCGGCGACAGCTCGAAGCGCTGGGCCGGCCGGAAACGGCCCTTGAGCTTGCCTCCCTCGACGTAGAGACGGTAGGTCATGTCGATCTCTTCGCAGTAATAGGTGCCCGGCAAAGGCCTCGAGCTCGGCCGGCTTCGGCGCGAACGCGGCCACGGCCACCCATTCACGCGGCTTCGACCGGCCGTCCGAATCCCGTCATCCTGACCGGCGCCCCGGCCGGGCCGGTCTCGAACACCGCCTGCCGCGAGCCGTCGGCCGCGGCGAACGTCGTCGCCGAGAGGGGGACGACCGGGTTCCCGCCGATCCGCAGGGTCTTGCCGTCCTTGTCGAGCTCGACCTTCACCGCCGCGTCGGTCAGCGGTTCGCGGATAGACGCCGACGTATTTCTTGAGCGTCGCCGCCGGAACCGGCACGGCGACGGGCTTGGCCGGCTCCTTGATCTTCCCGGCCAGGAAGATGTCGGCGACCTCGTGGGCCAGCCGGGCGGGATTGGACACCGTCACATTGCTGAGGACGGCGATCGACAGATGCGATTCGCGGGAAGCGGGCCAGGAACGTCTGGTACCCGGCCGTCGAGCCGCCGTGGCTGATCTCGCGCACGCCCTTGTAGGTCGACACGACGAGGCCCTGGGCGTACTCGTTCTCGAAGCCGTCGTTGAGGCGGCCGCGGGTCTCGAGCTGGTCGACGAGAGCCCGGCCCGCCGACCCGCGGATCGTCGAGGTTCTCGTTCCAGATGAGGAGATCGCCGACCGTCGTCAGCAGGCCGCCGTTGCCGATGACGTTGGTGAAGGACATGTTCGTGAAGAACGTCCCGTCGTCCCTCCGCCCGTAGGCCGTGGCCCGGTCGGGGACGATCTCGGTGAAGTCGTCGCGCCACTGGGTTCGCGTCATCCCCAGCGGCTTGAACAGTCTCTCCTGGCAGAACGCGTCCAGGCTCTTCCCGGAGACGCGGGCCACGACGACGCCGAGAAGCGTGTAGCCCGTGTTGCAGTAGAGGAATTCGTCGCCGGGCTTGAAGTTCAGCTCCTTCATCCGGCCGACGAGCTCCAGGATCTCGTCGACGGTGTGCACGGCGCGGCCCGTCGGGCGCCCGGACGAGGCCATCAACGGCCATTGGCTTCTCAGGCCGCTGGTGTGGTTGAGGAGGTGGCGGATGAGGATGGGCTTCCCGAAGATCGGGGACCTCGGGGACGTGCTTGCGGACGGGATCGTCGAGCGAGAGCTTGCCGTCCTGGCAGAGCAGGGCGATGGCCGCCGCCGTGAATTGCTTGGCCACGCTGCCCGACTCGAAGACCGTGTCCGGCCGCAGCCGGATCCCGTATTCGAGATTGGCCATGCCGTAGGCCTTGACCAGGACCGGCTTGCCGTCGACGGCGACGCCGACGACGCAGCCGGGCGTATCGCTCCGGCTCCAGCGGTCGAAGACGCGGTCGACCTTGACCTCGACCGGGGGCTCCGGCGGCTTTGGGGGCCGGCGCCTGCGGCTGCTGGGCCCCGACCGCGGCGACCGTCGCCAGCGATGAGGGCCAGGATAAAGACGGGAAGAATCCTTGCGGATGTCCATGAGACCTCCTCGATCCGGCCGGGATGACGGCCGGGCGTGTCCCAGTATATACGAGAACTCCGGACGGAATTTTATCCTCGCCGCCCGCTTGACCCTCCAGGCCAAAACGGATATCTTCCCAATCATCATCGCGCTTCCCTGAAGGAGGAGAATCATGAGCTTCCAGACCCCGAAAAACCGGCTGGCCCGGGCCCTCGCGTTCGCCGCCGCCTGCGCCCTCGTCCTGGCCGTCGTTCCGGCCCTCGCCCAGCAGAAGGTCCACGAGGAGTACACCAAGAAGATCCTCGAGTTCACGACCGACCCGTGCTTCATCACCAAGTACGTGAATTATCTTCCCTATGCCGAAGGCGTCCCCACGCCGCTCGAGGTCCTCGGCCACATCGCCGGCGCGCAAGGACGTCCTGAGCTACTCCGCCGACGTCTACAAGTACATGCGCGCCCTGGCCGCCGCGACGCCCCGGGTCAAGGTCTTCGACATCGGCAAGACCGAGGAAGGCCGCGACTGGATCGTCGTCGCCGTCGCCGACGAGGAGACCATCAAGAACCTCGACCGGTACAAGGAGATCAACGCCAAGCTGGCCGACCCCCGCGGCCTCAGCGACGCCGAAGCCCAGGCGCTCCTCAAGCGAGGCCAAGCCGATGTACTGGGCCACGGGCGGCATGCACTCCGGCGAGACCGGCTCCGTCGAGATGCTCATGGAGCTCGCCTACCGCATCGCCGTCGACGAGTCGCCCTTCGTCAAGACCATCCGCGAGAACGCCATCACCCTCATCACGCCCATCCTCGAGGTCGACGGCCGCGACAAGCAGGTCGACATCTCCATGGCCAAGCGCAAGGACCCCAAGGCCAACGTCTCCAGCCGGCTCGTCTACTGGGGCAAGTACGTCTCCCACGACGACAACCGCGACAACCTCGGCCTGGCCCTGAAGCTGAGCCAGTACATCATGAAGGTCTTCCTCGACTACCACCCGACCGTCATGCACGACCTCCACGAATCCGTCTCCCACCTCTACATCTCGACCGGCACCGGCCCCTACAACGCCTGGCTCGACCCCATCGTCATCGACGAGTGGAACCTCCTGGCCTACCGCGAGGTCGACGAGCTGACCAAGCTCGGCGTCCCCGGCGTCTGGACCCAGGGCTTCTACGACGGCTGGGCCCCGAACTACGCCTTCTACGCGGCCAACGGCCACAACTCGATCGGCCGCTTCTACGAGACCCAGGGCGCGGGCGACGCCTCCACCCGCGTCATCGGCGCCTCGCCCGACCGGGCCTGGTTCCGGCCCAATCCGCCGCTGCGCTCGGCCGCTCTGGTCCATCCGCAACAACGTCAACCTCCAGCAAAGCGGCGTCCTCGTCGGCATGAACCACGTCGCCACGCTCAAGGACAAGTTCCTGGAGAACTTCTATCTCAAGAGCAAGCGCTCCATCGCCAAGGCCCGCGCCGAAGGCCCGGCCGCCTACGTCTTCCCCGGCGACGATCCCCGGCCCGGCCAGGCGGCCCGGCTGCTCCGCCATGCTCCAGGCCCAGGGCGTCGAGATCCACCGGGCCGACAAGGCCTTCAAGGTCAAGGACCCGACGTATCCGGCCGGGAGCTACGTCGTCCGCATGGACCAGCCCTACTCGCGCATGGCCGACATGATGCTCGACCGCCAGTATTTCAACGTCAACGACCCCCGGCCCTACGACGACGTCGGCTGGACGCTCGGCCCGCTCCACAACGTCCAGACCGTCCGGGTGGAGGACGTCGCCGTCCTCGACGCGCCCGATGACGCTCGTCAAGGGCGACGTCACGGCCCCCGGCGGCGTCACCCGGCTCGGCAAGGGCGCGGTCCAGGCCTATCTCATCAACCACAACGCCGACAACGTGCTGGCCACCTTCCGCTTCGCCCACAAGGACCTCAAGATCCAGGCGGCCGAGAAGGAGTTCGAGGCCCAGGGCCGGAAGTTCCGCGCCGGCTCGTTCATCATCAAGCCCGGCGACAACCCGGGCGATCTGGAGGCCGTCCTCGACGAAGCGGGCGAAGAAGCTCGGCTTCGCCGTCGTCGGCCTCGCCCGCCGTCCCGGCCGTGCCCGCGCACGAGGCCGGCGCCCCGCGCGTCGCCGTCATGCACACCTGGCAGAACACCCAGACCGAGGGCTGGCTGAGGATCGCCCTCGACGAATGCGGCATTCCCTACGACTACATCTCCGTCCACGCCGTCCGCGACAACGCCAAGCTCCGCGAGAAGTACGACGTCATCATCTTCGGGCCCTCGTCGCCGGACCCCCTCAGCGTCGTCAGCGGCCTCAGCGGCGACAAGCCGCTGCCCTGGAAGAAGACGGAGCTCACGCCGAACATCGGCGTCGAGGACTCGACCGACGACATGCGCGGCGGCCTCGAGCTCGACGGCGTGCTGCACCTGCGGGATTTCGTCAGGGACGGCGGCGTCTTCATCACCATCGGCAACAGCTCGGCGCTCCCCATCCAGTTCGGCCTGGCCGCGGGACTCTCGATCCGCGACACGCCGAACCTCTGGGCCCGCGGCGGCGTCTTCAAGGCCGAGGTGAGCGACAAGACGAGTCCCGCTCGGCTACGGCTACGACGACACGCTCGGCATCTACTTCAGCCAGTCGCCCGTCTTCGGCATGGGCGGGATGGGCGGCCGGGGCGCGGGGATGATGTCCGGGCATGGGCACGCCTCAAGGGCGCGTCTCGGGTCGCGGCAGCGCCAACGATCCCGATATCGCGCAGGGCCGGCCCCGCGACCTCGGGCAGAAGGCCGTCGAGGAGTTCCGCAAGGCCCAAAAGGCCGCCGGTGATCAGACAGCCGAGGAGGGCCCGGAGACGCGCCCGGCCGCGGCGCCGTCCGTGGCCCGTCCCCGCGTCGTCCTGAGCTTCGCCCGCAGCGCGGCCGATCTCCTCATCAGCGGCGGCCTGGCCGGCGGCGAGGCCCTGGCCGGCTCCCCGGCGCTCGTCGACACGACGCTCGGCAAGGGCCACGTCGTTCTGTTCAGCTTCAACCCGGCCTGGCGCAGCGAGACCCACGGGTCTTATTTCTTTATTTTCAACGCCCTGCTGAACTGGACGAGCCTGGACGCCAAGGGGAAGTGAGCCCCGGCGCCAGGCCATGGAACCTGGAAGGACAGCGGCTCGTTTCATATTATGTCGCGGATCCCTGCGCATCCGAAAGTCCTTATGGAGGTCATCTTGAAAAGACACCCAATGACGATGGTGATCGCTCTCCTGGCCCTGGCCTGCCTGGCCGTCCCCGCGGCCGCCCAGGTCGCCGCCAAGCCCGCCGCCCCGGCCAAGCCCGCGGACATGAAGAAGATCGTCGCCGAGATCGCCGGCGACTACGAGTTCTCGCCAGGCAGTCCCTGATCGTCCAGTTCACCGACGTGGACGGCAAGCTCTTCGGCGCCCCTCCCGGCGATACGCCCGAGGAGCTCCACCCGGTCGAGGGCAAGCCCCTCTGCTTCGATATCACCCTGGCCGAGAGCGGCAATTACTTCGTCCTGCAGTTCGCCCGCAACGACAAGGGCGTCATCGACAAGTGCACCCTGACCGCCGAGGGCCAGGTCCTCGAGGGGACGAAGCTCATCAAGTAGCGGACGGATCGTCGAGACCGGGCCGGCGCCCTTTCTTGACAGGCTCCCGCCCGGCGGCTATAGTCGTTCTCTGCCCGGGGCGGGGCCATCGGGATGAGGGACAGGCCTGAGGAGCATCCGTGTTCAGAACATCCGATCTGAAGAAGGGGGACGTCGTCAAGATCGACGGCGACCCCCACATCGTCGAGACGATCAAGGTCCAGAAGCCGTCCGCGCGCGGCGCCGTGACCATCTACAAGATCCGCTTCCGCAACCTGCAGTCGAAGCGCAAGATCGACCAGGCGCTCCACGGCGACGACATGTTCGACGAGGCCGACTTCGAGCGCCGGCCGGTCCAGTATCTCTACGGCGACGCCTCGAGCATCACCTTCATGGACCTCCAGGACTACAGCCAATTCACGCTGACGAAAGAAGAGATCGAGGACGAATGGCCCTATCTCACCGAGGGACTCGAAGGGCTCATCGCCATCTCGTCCGAGGGCCGGGTCCTGGGACTCCAGATCCCGACCTTCATCAACCTCGAGATCGTCGAGACCATTCCGTCCGTCAAGGGCGGGTCGGTGACGGCGCGGGCGAAACCGGCCACTCTCTCGACGGGCCTCGTTGTCCAGGTCCCCGAATACATGACGGTCGGCGAGGTCATCCGCGTCGATACCAGGACGGGGGAATACGCCTCCAAGGCCTGATGAAGAACCGCGGTTACAGCTATCCCGACCGCATTTCTCCGGCCGACGAAGGCCTCACGGTCGCCGCATTTTATTCCAGCCGCTATCCTCATTCCACCGAGGCGGAGTGGCGCCGGCGGATCGAGGCGGGGCAGGTCCTCCGCAACGGGCTTCAGGCCTCGCCGGACGAGACGCTGACCCGCGGCGACGCGCTCCTCTACCATCGCCTTCCTTGGGACGAGCCCGCCGCGCCGACGGATTTCGGGACGCTTTTCGAAGACGACGATGTTCTCGTCTTGGCCAAGCCGTCCGGGCTGCCCGTCCTTCCCGGCGGCTTCTTCCTGGAGAACACCTTGCTCCATCTGGTCCGCGAGCGCTACGGGCCCGCATGTTCGCCGCTCCACCGCCTCGGACGCGGCACGTCCGGGGCCATCCTCTTCACCCGCAACCGCCCGGCGGCGCGCTCGCTGGCCAAGGCCATGTTCGAGCGGCGCATCCTCAAGATCTATCTGGCCTTGGCCTCGGGGACATCGATGCCGGACACGTTCACGGTCGACGCCCCGATCGGGCCGGTGCCGCACACGCTCCCTCCGACCGTCAACGCCTTTCACCCCGGCGGCCGGCCGTCGACGAGCCACGTCCGGGTCCTCCGCCGCTTCCCGGACAGAAGCGCCTCACTCCTCGAAGTGACCATCCCGACGGGGCGGCCTCACCAGATCCGGATCCATCTGGCTTTCGCGGGCTTTCCGCTCGTCGGAGATCCGCTCTATCAAGTTGGGGGACGACCTCGCACGGACGGCGTCGACGACGAATGGACGACGACCCCCGGCGCGACGGGCTATCTCCTCCACTCCTGGAAGATCGGCTTCCCCCATCCAGCCAGGGGCGAGGACGTCGAGGTCGTCTGTCCGCCTCCCGCTGCGCTCGATCCGGGACCGTAATCGGTTCTGGAGACGAACCTTACTTGATCTTCTTGGCCTCGCGGTCGGCGCCGCCCTGATGGAGCACGAGATGCGTCACGGCGCCCGAGGCGTCCTTGACGAAGGTGATCTGAATGTCCGCCGCCGCGTAGAAGAATTCGGTCGGGCTCTCGGCCTGGAGCTGCAGCATGGACTGTCCCGTGGCCCTGACATAGATCCGCCCCCCGGTCCGCGTGACGGTGAGAGTGAAACCCGGCCCGAGCTCGTATTCGCCGACGTAGCCCTGGAGCACGCTTTCGTCCACCTCCACGGCCTTGCGCGCGACCGGCGGCTTGAGCGGGGCCGCGGGCCATTGCGATTCGAGGGCGTGGAGGCCGAGGTCGTCGACCCCGAAGGACGTGTTGCACAGGACGACGACGCCCGTCTTCTTCGCCGGATCGAAGCCCGCGAACGACCGGAAGCCGCCCGTCCCGCCGTTGTGCCAGACGATCTCCGTCCCGTACTTCTTCCAGATGTGCCAGCCCATGGCGATGTCGAGATCGGGCGTTCCGGTCGGGCGTCTCTTCTGCAGCATGAGATCGAAGGCCTTGCGGAGCGGCGTTTCGCGGAGGCCCATGGCCGCCGTCAGGAACTTCAGCATGTCGCTCGCCGTCGACCGGATCGCGCCGGCCCCCGCCAGGGCGTCGAAGGCCCAGGGCTTGACGGCGATGAGCGAGGGGCCCGTTCCCGTGGCGAACCGCGCCTTCATCGATTCCGGCAGGGTGATGGCGGTGTCGCTCATCCCGAGCGGCTCGAGGACCCGGCGGCGGACGAGCTCCTCGTACCCGACGCCGGCCTTCAGGGCCAGGGCGTGACCGAGGAGCCCGACGCCGAGGTTCGAGTATTCATACTTCTCTCCGATGCCGCGGGGCAGGGTATAGGACGATAGGGCCTCATAGAGGCGCGCCGGACCGTAATCCGCGTACGGGTCGCCGGCGTCGGCCGGCTTGAGATTGCCCGGCAGGCGCGGCAGGCCGGAGACCTGGTTCGTGAGATCGAGCAGCGTGATCTCCCGGCCGTCCCGGCCCGGCACGCGGACCGTCGAAGGCAGGAACTTGGCGACGGGATCGTCGAGCTTGACCTCGCCGCGCTCGACCATGTCCGCCAGAACGAGCGCGGTGAAGACTTTTGTGATCGAGCCGATCTCGAAAACCGTGTTGGCGTCGGGGGCGACAGTTCCGCCGGGCGCCGTCGCGCCCGCCGCCGTGAAGCACGGGCCCGTCGCGTCGACGAGACCGGCGACGATCCCGACGGCCTTGTGGGCCTCGCCCGTCCGGTTGAGAAGGAGCGACTTCATCTCGCCGAGGTCCGGGGCGGCCAGCAGGGTCGCGGCCGCGACGGCCAGCCCGATAGAACCTAAGCGCATCTTCTTCATGTTCATGATTTCATCGCTTTCGTGGGGGATCGCGGCGGCGCGCCGCCGCCTGGGCCGGGCCGGACTATAGCATAAGTTCCCCGCAAGCTCAAAAAGGCCCGGGCCGCGCCGGCCCAAGTGGTGACGACGGCGGTCCGGCTCTCCGCCGCCGCCGCGGCGAGGTCCCGCAAACGCTCAGGCTGACGGACGAGCTCGAGAGCGCCCCGGGCCAGTTCCTCGACCGAACCGAAGAGAAGTCCCGTCCGGCCCGGCACGATGAACGGCTCGGAATAGGGCGCCCGGACGGCCAGGATGGGCAGGCCGAAGGCGCGAGCCTCGTGGAAGGCCATCCCGAACGTCTCGCTCGGGGATGGGCTGATCAGGACCGAGCTCCTTTCGTATTCACCCCGCATTTTTTCGTGGGGGACGAATCCCAAGTGGACGACCCGTTCCCTGAGGACGGGATGCGCCCCGATCGCTTTCAGACACGCGGCGGCCGTATCCGGCTCGATATCGGTCCGTCCGGCGATGCGAATGCCGAACGCGTCGCCCGCGCGGACCTCCCGGCCCAGGGCCTCGAGGAACGCGGGAACGCCTTTGCCGCGGATGAGGCTGGAAACGATGAGCCCCGAGAAGGCCGTCGGCGCTTTGGGCGGTCCCTTCGGCCGGACGCATAGGGCCGGCGGGACGAGGAGGATCGGGCGGCCGGCGAGGCCCCTTTCCTCGAGGATATCCCGGGTCCGAGGGCCGGTCACGAGAAAGCCCTCGGCCCGTCCGAAGAGCCGGTCCTCGGCCTGTCTCAGCGTCGCGGCCGCTTCGGGCGGGAGCCCCGGGTCCTCGCTGGGCAGGCTGTGAATGATGAAGAAGAGCCGGTCGCCCGGCCCGAACGGATCCGCGACGGCCAAGGCCCGGAGGTAGAGGCTGTCCACCCAGAATTCGGTCCCGGGCGCGTAGGCGCCCGTCACGAGCCGGTCCAGCGACGTCGTTACGAACCGGGTCCCTGCCGCTCTCAGGGCCCGGAGCAGGGACCGGTTGTAGAGATCCCCTCCCGACGGAGGCCTTCCCGGCGGGACGACGAAGACGATGCCGGCCCCGGCGGGGGCCGCCGCGGCCTCAGGCACGCCTGGCCTTCGGCTTGCGCCGGCAGACGACGTCGCCCTCATAAGAGGCCCAAGCCTCGGGCGACTCGCGGGCGGTGATCTTCAGGTAGCCGCCGAACCGGCTGGCGGCCTTGGCCGCGACGCCGTCGTGGATCCGGCGAGCCAGGAATTCCATCGTCGTCGGCACGGAGGCCAAGCCCGGGATCTCGTCCAGGTTCTTGTAGTGGAATTCGGACAGAACGTCTTTCAGGATCCTGGAGGCCCGGACGACGTCCATGACCGTATTGTTCGCGTCGATCTCCGGGGCCTTGAACTCGGCCTCCACGATCAGGGTGATGCCGTGGAGGTTGCGGGCCGGGCCGAAGATCTCCCGCTTCAGGGAATGGGCGATGAAGGCGTGGCGGCGGACCGTGAGACTGTACATGGTTCCTCCTCAATAGGTGATCAACGGGCTCAAACCCTCGCGCGAGGGCCGGACGAGGGCGCCGAAGGCCTTGGGCAGCCCGGCGAAGGGGACGATCGGTCCGATGTGGAGGTCGAATTCCGGCCGCTCGAGCAGGCGGAAGACGAGCCCGGTCCGCCGGGCCGTGTCCCAGCGGGCCCGCATGGCGCGAGGGGATGCGGGAGACCTGAGAGCCGATGATCCTCTTCCTCCGGCTGTGGAAGCCCCCGCCGAGGTCGAGGCGCACGGGCCGCGCGCCGAACCAGCTCACGGCGACGACCCGGCCTTCGACGCCGACGCTGTCGATGGCCGTCTGCAAACCGGCCTGGGTCCCGCTCGTGTCGAAGGCGACGTCGAAAGACCCCGTCCCCGGCGCGGGCGCGGCCCGGAATCCCATCGACTCCGCGAGGCGGCGCCGCCCGGCCCGCGTTTCGGCGATCTCGAGATCGACGGCCGGACCGAGCTCGAGGACCCGGGCGACGAGAGACCCGACGACGCCGAAGCCGACGACGAGGACGCGCTCGCCGACCGATACGCCGGAGTCCCAGACGGCCGTAACGGCCGTTTCCATGTTGCTGGCCAGGGTGGCCCGGGCCGGCGGCAGTCCCTTCGGAAGGGGCCGGACATCGGCCGCAGCGAACGACGCAGAGGTCCTGGTGCGGATGGAGGACGTGGACGACGCGCCCGCGAAGCTCCCGCGGGCCCTCGACGACCTCGCCGACGAGCGAGTAGCCGTACTTGACGGGGAAGGGGAAGCCGCCGCCCATGTAGGGGCAGGCCATCTCCTCGCGGAGCCCGGCGGGCACGCCTCCCAGGGAGACCAGCCGTTCCGTCCCCGGGCTGACCGCCGAGAAGAGGGTCCGGACGACGCACCAGCCGGGCGCGGGGTCGGGCAGGGCTTCGCGCCTCAGGGCGCCCCGGCCCTTTCCCGTCAGCCAAAAAGCCCGGGCCGCGTTCATGGCCGCCTCGCCGGCTCGCCGGGGCGGGCGACCGTCCCGACGATCATCATCCCGTCGTCGATGGGGGTGAAAACATGGCCGGCCAAGCGGACCGAGGAGCCTATGTCGGGGACGGGAGGGAGGCGGAAAGAGCTCAATCCCGAGCCGAGGATCATGGGGGCGATGTGGACCTGGACGACGTCCACGTTGCCCTCGCCGAGGAAACGGGACGTCGTCAGCGCGCCGCCCTCGATATAGACCGACCGGATGCCGCGCTTCAGCAGATCGCGGAGGATATCGGACGTCGGGATGGAGCCGTTCGCCCCGCGGAGCGGGATCCTGGTCACGCCGGGCGGGGCGGGGCCCCCGTTCCCGCCGACGAGATAGACGTCGCCGCCTTCGATGCCGGCCAGGGCGCCGAGGCCTTCGTTCGATGAGGCCAGGACGATGCGGGCCGGCTGCGCGCCCTCGACGTAGCGGACCGTCAGGCGGGGGCTGTCGCGGCGCAGGGTCCGCGAGCCGATGATGATCCCGTCGGACAGCGCGCGCATGCGGTGGGCGTGGACGAGATTGGACGGGCTTCCGATCCGCTTCGAATCGCCGGCGAGCGTCGCGATCCGGCCGTCGAGCGATTGGGCGAAGTGGCTGACGGCGAAGGCGCGGCCGAGCCGGCGCGCGTGCATCGAGGAGAAGGCGTAGGGCAGATAGGTCTTGAAAAGCTGGAGAAGGGGCTGGGGCAGGCCGCCCGCGCGGACCGTCCGGACGCCTATGAGACCGTCGATGGCCAGGACGGCGTCGGCGCGGGACGGCGGCGGGACGGGGAGCGACGGATCGAGGATGACCGCGACTGTCTGGCCGGAGCGCGTCGAGGCCCGGAAGGGGCGGTCCAGGGAGACGGGCCGGCCGCCGCCCTCCGTCGCCAGCCGGAAATAACAGAGGCTGACCGGCGCGTCGCGGAGACCGACGGCTTCGCGGACGCGGAGAAGGGCCTCCCAGCCCTGTTCGACGGACGTTGCGGACATCCCGTGCACCCCCTCGGGGAAAGTCCGGACCAAAACCGCAGCGACTCCAAGATAGTGGATGGGCGGAGGGCTGTCAAACCGCCTTATGGCCCGGCCTCAATGGACGCGACCCGGTCCGAGGACTATGATGGAAACACAACGGAGGAGGTGTGGTATGGACAAGAGATCAGTCTTTCCGATCGTCATTCTCCTGTGCGGGATCTTGATCGCGGGGGCCGCCGCGGCCTTCGCCCAGGAGAGCGTGCCGTTCTACCTGAAAGACCGCGGTCCCGGCATCCCGACCTCGATGTTCGGGACCTACATTCAGAAAGGGGAATGGCTCGTCTATCCTTTCTTCGAGTACTACCGCGACCACAACATGGAGTACAGCCCCAACGACTTCGGCTTTACCCTCGACCAGGACTTTCGCGGCAAGTTCCGGGCCAACGAAGAGCTCATCTTCCTGGGTTACGGCCTATCGGACAGGGTCGCCATCGAGCTCGAAGCGGCCATGATCCACGCTTCGCTGATCAAGTCTCCCGACGACACGAGCGGCATGCCGGACAGGATCGTCGAATCGGGATTGGGCGACGTGCAGTTCCAGGTCGACTGGATGTGGTCGAAGGAAACCGACCGGCGCCCGGGCTGGTTCAGCTTCGCCGAAGTCGTCGTTCCCCACCATAGAGTCGAAGCCCCTCATCGGCACTCCCGATCTCGAAACCAAGGTCGGGATCGGCATGATCCGAGGCTTCCGCTGGGGCACGATCACGATCAGGACCGCCGTCGAGCAGGCCGGGGGCGTCTTCGATTTCGGCGAGTACGCCGTCGAGTTCTATAAGCGACTGTCGAAGCACTTCGCCGTTTATACCGGCATCGAAGGGGAGCAGGACGAGATCGAGTACATCGCGGAGATCCAGTGGTGGCTGAGCGATACCGTCCGCTTCAAGATCAACAGCGGCTTCGGGCTGACCTCGAAGGCCACGGACTGGGCCCCGGAGATCGGCCTGATGATCTCGTTCCCCAAGCGCTAGATTCGGGAGGAATTGAAAAACCGCGCCGCCTGTGGCATATATAGCGCCAACATGACGCGGAGAAGGCTTACCGGGATCACGGCTCTGGCCCTGGCCTCGCTCTTGGCCTCCGCGTGCGTCCGTTATCATCCCAAGCCGATCGCCCCGGCCAAGGCCATGGAGGATTTCGAGGCCCGGCGTCTCGATTCCGCGGAGCTCGGCCGGTTCCTGATCGCCAATAAAGAAGTCGAAAGCTGGCCCCCGGCCGTGTGGGACCTCAAAGCCCTGACGCTGGCGGCGCTCTATTATCATCCCGATATGGACATCGCCCGGGCCCAATGGGGCATCGCCCGGGGCGGCCGGATCACGGCCGGCGAGCGGCCCAACCCGGCCCTCGAATCTCCTTATGGGCTACAACACCACGTCGCCGACGAGCGAGGTCACTCCCTGGATCCCGGAAGCCGCCCTTGGAGCTCACGATCGAGACGGCGGGCAAACGCGGCATCCGTATCGCGGAGGCCCGGCACCTGTCCGAAGCGGCGCGTTGGCAGATCCTGTCCACGGCCTGGAGCGTCCGCAGCGGGCTCCGCGGCGCTCTGCTCGAGGTCTTTACGGCGGGTGAGGCGGAGGCCCTGCTCGCGGACCAGGAGAAGCTCCAGACGGAATTCGTCCGCCTCCTCGAGCTCCAAAGGGACGCCGGCGAGGTTTCGACCTATGATCTCACTCAGGCCCGGGTCGCGCTCGACGCGAGCCGGCTGGCGGCCATCGAGGCCGCGCGGATCAAAGAAGAAGCCATGTCCCGTCTGGCCGGGGCCCTCGGACTCGCGCGCCGGGCCTTGGAGGGCATGACCCTCTCGTTCGACGCGTTCAGAGGCCTCAAGCCCGATTTCCCGGCGGGGGAGATCCGCCGCCATGCCGTGCTCAATCGCTCAGATATCCTGGCCGCGCTCGCCGAATACGAGGCCAGCCAATCGGCCCTCAAGCTCGAGATCGCCAAGCAGTATCCTGACATCGATCTCGGCCCCGACTATCAGTTCGATCAGACCGACAGCAAGTGGACGCTCGGTCTGGGCCTCATCCTGCCCGTCTTCAGCCGCAACCGGGGCCCGATCGCCGAGGCCTTGGCCGGCCGCGAGGAAAGCGCGGCCCGGTTCCTGGCCCTTCAATCCCAGGTCATCGGCGAGCTCGACGCCGCCGTCGAAGATTGCCGGGCGGCCGTTCGGAAGTCCCGTGCCGCCGACGAGCTGGTCGCGAACCTGGCTGGGCAGGAGCGGGCCGCCAGGGCCCAGCGGGAGCTCGGCGAGATCTCCACACTCGAGTTCCTCGGCATCCAGCTCGAGCTCAACGCCGGCGCGCAGGCCCGCTTGGAGGCGCTTGACGCAGGCCCAGGAAGCGGTCGGGCGGCTGGAGAACGCGGCCCAGAGCCCGCTCGACGTCAAGGATTGGATCAGCACGATGTCCCGGGAGCCGTCGGGGCCGGAGAAGGAGCGCCAGGATGACTAAACGCCAGGTCACGACCGGGTTGATCGTTCTCGCGGTCGCCGCGGCGGCGGCCGTTATCCTGATCATGGGCCTTGGGTCCCGATACGGAGCTGAGGAAGAAGAGATCGTCACGGACGTCGGCGTCCACGTCGGCAAGATCGTCCGGGCCACGCTCCACCGCTATGTCACGGCCTACGGAACGGTCGAGCCCGAGCCGCCCGGCGACGGGAAGGCGGCGGCCGGCGCGCTCGTTTCGGCCCCCGTCGGAGGGATCCTGGCCGAGATCGCCGCGGTCGAGGGCCGAGCCGTCGAGCGCGGCGCTCTTCTTTTCCGGCTGGACACGCGCCTCGCGGAAGTGGCCGTCGCCAAGGCCGCCAAGGCCGTCGAATCGGCCGAGCAGACCTATGAACGGCAGAAGAAGCTCCTGGCGGCCGAAGGCACATCCCAGAAGAATGTTCAGCAGGCCGAGCTCGAGCTCGCGTCAGCCAGGAGCGAGCTCGCCGCCGCCAAGACGGAGCTATCGCTCCTCGAGATCCGGGCGCCGCTCGCCGGGACCGTGGTCCGGATCAATGCCAGGCTTGGCCAGGCCGTCGAGCCGAACGCCGTCCTGGCCGAGGTCATCGCCCTGGACCGTCTCGTCGTGACGGCCCAGGTCCCCAGCCGCGATGCCGCGGAGCTCAGGCCCGGCGCGCCGGTCGTCTGGGGCGACGGCGGCGGACCCGCCGGGAAGCTCGTCGTCGTCGGCAAGGACATCGACCCCAGGACCGATACGGTGCTCGTCCGGGCTTCCCTCCCGGCCGGCGCGGGCTTCCAGCCGGGCGAGTTCCTGAATATCCGGATCGTCTCCGAGGAGCGCCGCGACGTCCTGGCCGTTCCCGAAGAGAGCGTCGTCCCGGGCCCCGAAGGCGGGACCGTGCTGATGCTCGTCGAGGGCGACAAGGCCGTTCCCAGACCGGTCAAGGCCGGGCTCCGGGACGCCGGCCTGATCGAGGTCGAGGGCGAAGGCCTGAGCGAAGGCCTGGTCATCGTCACGACCGACGCCTACAACATCGCCGGCGAGACGAAGATCCACATCATCGGGGACAAATAGGCCTCATGAGCGAAGATTCCGCGCTGGCCCGGTTCGCCTCCCGCCACGCCCGGCCCATCGTCTTCGTCTGCCTGGCCCTCTGCCTGGCCGGGGTCTACGCGGCCCTGACCATCCCCTCGTCCGTCTTCCCCCAGACGGATTTCCCCCGCGTCGTCATCCTCGTCGACAACGGGGTCATGCCGGCCGACGAGATGATGGCCACCATCACCCGGCCGATCGAAGAGGGCATGAAGGACATCCCCGGCGTTCGCACCATCCGCTCGGCCACCGGCCGCGGCTCGGCCGAGGTCAATGTCTTCTTCAATTGGAAAGTCGACATGATCCAGTCCGAGCTCTACGTCCTCGGCCGGCTGTCCCAGATCCGGGCCACTCTGCCGGCGACCGCCGAGGCCGAGGTCTACCGGGTGACCTTCTCCAATTTCCCCATCATCGGCGTCAGCCTGACGAGCTCCAAGCGCAGCCTGATCGACCTCTGGGAGACGGCCCGCTACGAGCTCAAGCCGCGGTTCCTTCAGATCCCCGGCATCGCCCGCGTCGACCTCGTCGGCGGCCGCACCCCGGAATACCATATCGTCGTCGACCCGGTCCGCCTGCAGGCCGCCGGATTGACGCTGGCCGAGGTCACGGAGGCCCTGAAGGCGAACAACCTCGTGGCCTCGACGGGGCTCCACGAAGAAAACCGCATGCTTTATCTCGCCGTCGTCGACGGCCGCGTCCGTTCGATCCGCGACATCGAGGACTTCCCCGTGACGGTCGCCGGAACGCATCCCATCTTCGTCCGGGACTTCGCCCGCGTCGTGCGCGGGCCGGAGCCGGTGTTCAACTTCGTCACCGCGGACGGCCAAGAGGCCGTGCTCCTCAACATCTACAGCCAGCCGGACGGCAGCACGCTCGATATCGCCAAGAGCCTGGCCGGCGACCTGAGGGCCCTGAAGCGCGAACTGCCGTCCGACCTGAAATTGTCCTTCTTTTACGACCAGTCCCTCCTCGTCCGGGCCTCGGTCCGCAGCGTCTGGGAGGCCATCCTCTTCGGGCTCGTCCTGTCCGTGTTCATCCTTTTCCTCTTTTTGAAGAGCTGGCGGACGACCTTCGTGGCCATCCTGGTCATCCCGGTCACCGTCCTCGTGACGCTCCTCGCGATCAAGGCCGCCGGGCTGTCGTTCAATCTGATGACCTTGGGGGGGATCGCGGCGGCCATCGGTCTCGTCATCGACGACGCCATCGTCGTCGTCGAGGCCATCCACACCAAGCGACGGTCCGGACGGGAAAAGCTCGCGGCCATCCGTGAGGCCATCAGCGAGCTCGGCCGGCCCCTCATCGGCTCGACGCTGACGCCGGTCGTCGTGTTCGTCCCCCTGGCTTTCCTGGGAGGGATCACCGGGGTCTTCTTCCGCGCCCTGGCCCTGACCATGGTCGTCGCCCTCCTGACGTCCCTCGCCTTGGCCGTCACCCTGACGCCTTCGCTCGCCGCCTGGCTTCTCCGCGCCCCCAAGCCCGAGACGGGCCCGCCTCATGAAGACCAGGGCGGCCCTCTCCTGCAACGAGTCATATCCATTTATGAAACCGGGGTGCGTGCCGCGCTCAAACGCAGCGGCCTGACGATCGCCGTCTGCGCCGCGGTCCTCCTCGCCGCCTTCTTCCTTTACCATCGGCTCGAGAGCGAGTTCCTGCCGCCGATGGACGAAGGCGGATTCGTCATCGACTACCTCACCCCGCCTGGCACGAGTCTGGCCGAGACCCACCGCCAGCTCCAGTACGCGGAGGACATCATCCGCTCCGTGCCGGAGCTCGAGAGCTACTCGCGCCGCACCGGCGCCCAGCTGGGCCTGTTCATCACCGAGCCGAACAACGGCGATTTCCTCCTCAAGCTGAAGCCCGACCGCAAGCGTTCGACCGAAGAGGTCCTGACCGAGCTTCGCCACAGGCTCAACGCCGCCCTGCCCGACATCATCTGGGAATTCCCGGGCATCCTGGCCGACCTCATCGGCGACCTCATGTACTCGCCCGAGCCGATCGAGGCCCGGCTCTATTCGACCGATACGGCCTTTTTGAAAGAGAAAGCGCCGCAGGTGGCCGCGGAGATCGAGAAGATCCCCGGCGTCGTGGACGTCTTCGACGGCCTCATCTACACCGGTCCGACCATCAGCTTCCGGGTCCGTTCCGTCGACGCCGGGAGGTTCGGCCTGAGCGCCGAGGCGATCGCCGCGGCCGTGAACACGGCCATGCTCGGCGAAACGGCGTCGAGCGTCCTCGAAGGGGACCGCGTCGTCGAGATCCGGGTGAAGGCCGAGCCGGCGGGGATCGATCGGCTGGAGAAGCTCCGCCATCTTCCCCTGCGGACGGCGGACGGGAGCCTCGTTCAGCTGTCGCAGGTGGTCGACGTCGTCGAGGAGCCCGGGCAGCTCGAGCTGCGGCGCGACGATTTTCGCCAGGACGTGGCCGTGACCGCCCGCCTCGAAGGCCGCGACATGGGCAGCGCCATGGCCGAGATCCGGCGCGTCCTTGGACGGGACACGTCGCTCCCGGCCGGGACGGTCTATTACGGCGGCCTCTATGAGCAGCAGCGGGAATCGTTCCGCAATCTCATGATCGTCCTGCTCATGGCCGTCTTCCTCGTCTTCACCGTGCTGATCATGGAATTCGGATCTTTCGCCGAGCCCGCCGCGATCGTGTTCGGGGCGGTGCTGGCCATGTTCGGCACGATCCTGGCCCTCTGGATCACCGGCACGTCCCTGAACGTCGTGTCTCTGCTCGGGGCCATCATCGGGGTCGGCATCGTCGCCAAGAACGGCATCCTGATGCTCGATTTCGTCAAGGAGCTCCAGGTCCCAGGGCTTGGACCTGGCCGAGGCCCTCGTCCGTTCGGGGCGGCGGAGGCTCCGGCCCGTGCTGATGACCTCGCTGGCGGCGGCCCTCGGGATGCTGCCGCTCGCCTACGGCATCGGCTCGGGCGCCGATATGTTGAGGCCCCTGGCCATCGCCGTCATCGGGGCCCTCTGCATCTCCGTCCTGCTGTCGCTCATCGCCACGCCGACGATCTATTATCTGATGACCCGCCGGCGCGGCCCGGCCTGATCCGGCCACCGGGGCGCCGCCAGCCTTATTGGCTTATTTCCCGAACTCGAGGACCATGAACGAGCCGGGGACGATCGCCGGCCTGGGCCGGGGCTGCTCCGCTGTGGGCGCCGGAGCCGGCCCGTACTCGGCCGTCACGACGAAGACGTGGTGCGTTTTGGGATCCAGCTCCATGGTCCGGGCGCCGCGAGCGGTCGGCACCGTCTCGACGACGGAATACGCGTCCGCGGATTCCTGACGGATGACGGTCAACGTCCCCTCGCCGTTCGAGGCGAACACAAGACCGGTCCCGGGATCGTAACGGACCGCGTCGGGGCCTTCTCCGATCGGCACCGTCGTGACGGCTTTTCCCTTCTCAAAGTCCGACACGACCATGATCTTGTCGCAGACGCTGAAGAGCCGCTTGTTCTTGAGATCGATGGCCAACCCGCTCGGGCCTTCGCCGGGCGCGATCGACCAGCGCGTCTTGACCTGAAGCGACTTGGCGTCGAAGGCGACGATCTCGCTCGTGTCCTCGTTGTTGACGAAGATCGTGCCCTTCCCGTCCGTGACGGCGAATTCCGGCTTGCCGCCGATGTCGACGGTCCCGACGACCTCGTCGGTGGCGGCGTCGATGGCCGTCGCGTTGGCCGTCCTGCCGTTGAAGGTGAAGACGCGGTCCGAGAAGGCGTCGTACATGATGGAGTCGGGATTCTGGCCGGATGTCGGGACCTCGGCGAGGACCTTGTGGGTCCCGAGGTCGAAGACGGAGACGCTGTTGCCCCGGCCGTTGGAGATGTAGCCCCGGTTCCTCTTCGGAGCGAAGGCCACGCCGTGGACGCCTTTGAGATCGACGATCGCCGCGGCCTTGACCCCGGTGTCGACGTTCAGGATCTCGACGGCGTTGCCGTGGGTCACATAGAGGAGGCGTGTCCGGCCGTCAAGAGCCATGTAATCCCAGCCGCCCTCTCCGCCGAGCACATGTTTCTTGAGAAGATGATAGCCTGCGGGCGCCGCGGCCCGGCGAAAGGCGCGGTGAGGCTCCAGGAAACGATGAGGACGCTCAATGCCAGGCTGATGATCTTGGGATGTTTCATGAGGACCTCTTCTTCCAGGATTTCCGGATATCAGTTCGCGCCAGGCGGCGCCAATGTCCGCCGCGTCAAGGCTCCGGCGAAGGCGCCGAGGAAGGCCACGGCCAGCGCCAGGAGGGTGCCGAAATTGCCATGCAAGACGATCCCGAAAAAAGGCACCCAGGCGCCGACACACAGGGCCCAGAGGGGCGCCTTGGACGGGCGCAGCGCGCCGAAGAGCGCCGCGGTCAGGAAGATCATTCCCGCCGTGACGCCGGCGTCATCCCATCTGGGGCCGGAATCGACCCAGGCGATAAAAAGACCCGCCATGATGGCGAGGGGCGCCAATATCAGGGACGGCGCCCTTGGCCGGCCCGAGGTCGGACCGATGACCGGCATGGTCAGGTCTTCCAGTCGGCCATCACCGTGCCGAAGCAGGCCAGGCCGCTGGGGATGCAGGCGCCGTAGCCGTGGCCGGGGAAGGTCCAGGCCCCGGCGAGATAAAGGTTCTTGAGAGGCGTCTTCTGCGGGAAGCGCCTTTGCCCCGAGTTGTCGACGGTCTGGTCCCAGCCGTAGATCGCGCCGCGGGGGTTCGAGGTGAAGCGGAGGTTCGTCAACGGCGTCGCGACCTCCTCGACCTCGATGGCCTTGCGCAGCCCCGGCAGGAGCGTCTTCTCGATCTTGTCGATCAGGACGCCGGCCAGGCGCATCTTCTCTTTGTTATAGGCGTCCTTGTTGCCGTAGAAGTAATCGGTCTCGTACTTCTTCCAGTAGTCGTAGCCCTGCATGGCGATGATGTTGAGGGTGTTCTTGCCCTTGGGCGAGCAGCCGGGGCAGACGTTGTCGTAGATGGTCAGCCCGAAGCCGGGATCGTCCGGAAGCCCTCCGGCCATGGCCGCCCGGTACTCGGCCTCGACGTCGTAGCCCGTCGCGTAGAAGATCTCGCTGTCCTTGATGCCGAGCTTGCGGACGAGGTCGGTCTTGAGGCCCAGCCAGACGAGGAGCGTCGAGAAGCTGACCGAGAGCTTGTCCATGCGCGCCAGCGTGTCCTTGAGGACCTCCTTCTCGTCCACCATCCGGGTGAGGGTGTCGATGGCGTTGGCGTTGGAGATGACGGCCCGGCCGCGGAATTCCGCGCCGTCGGACGTCCGGACGCCGACGGCCGCGTGGTCCCGGGTCAGGATCTTCTCGACCTTGGCGTTGAGCTTGATCTCGCCGCCGTTCTTCTTGATGATCCCGGCCAAGGCGTCGCTGATCCTCTGCGAGGTGCCGGCGGGATAGTACCCGCCGCCTTCGAGATAGCCCATGAGCGGCATGGCGTAATAGAAGGGCGAGAGCTTGGACGGCGGCAGGCCGAAGTAGCCCCACAGCCCCGAGATGACGGCCTTGGAGCTTGGGGTTCTTGACCCGTTCTTCGAGCATGGCCCCCCAGGTCCGGTTGAAGTTCTTGAAGAGGAACGGGAATTTCGTCGGGAAGCTCGCCATGTCGGCCTGTCCGCCGGCGCTCGACAGGCGGCTGACGTCGTCGGCGAGTCCCTTCATGTCGGCGAAGATGGCCTCGATGGCCGCCCCGTCGTCGGGGAAGCTCGTCTTGAGAAGCTTGATATAGCCCGGCGCGTCCATGTGCGGAACGCGGATGTCGTAGTCCGGGTAGATGGCCCGATAGAGCGGCTTGTGCGGGGCGAACACGACGTCCTGGATCTCCGGAAAGCCGTAGATCAGGTTGGGGACGCCGTTGCGGAGGCCGACCGTCGTCGAGTGGAGCGAGACGTCGAAGGTGAATCCCCCGGGGCGGGTGAAGGCCGAGGCGTATCCGCCCGGGACGCTGTGCTGTTCGAGGACGACGACCTTGAAGCCCTGGCGGGCGAAGGCCGCCGCCGCGCTGAGGCCGCCGAGGCCGGCTCCGATGACGACCGCGTCGTAGGCCCCGGGCGCTGTCTGGCCTTGGCGGTCGCCGCGCGGGAAGGCGCTCCAGTCCCACGCGACGAGGGGCATCCCGGCCAGGAGCGTTTTCAGGAAATCCCGTCTTTCCCAGGCGTTCGGAGACATGGCTGGGCCTCCTTTCTCTCCTTCGTATGCTACTGATCGAGTGTACGCCCCGGTGAGGGGGGAGTCAATGCGCGCGGCCCCGGTTGACAAGTTCCGGGCGAGTCAATACGATTGATACGCAAAAGCAATCGCAATAGCCTTGGCCAGTCCATCGTGAGACCCGGTTCGATGAAGACGTTTGCCCGGCGTGTCGCCCCGGCCCTTGTGGCGGCGCTGCTCGCCTTCGGCCTCCTCGCCGCGGCGGTCGCCCCGGCGGCGCGCGCGCCGCTGCGTTTCGCCTGGCTGAGCGACCTCCATGTCGGCTCGGACCGCGGGGCCGACGACCTCCGGGCCTCGGTCGCGGACATCAACGCCCTCCCGGGGCTGTCCTTCGTCCTGGTGACCGGGGACATCACCGAGATGGGCTCCCTGGACAATCTCAGCCAGGCCAAGCAGATCCTCGACGGCCTCCGCGTCCCTTACCACATCATCCCCGGCAACCACGACACGAAATGGTCGGAATCGGGCGGCTCGGATTTCGCCCGGCTTTGGGGCGACGACCGCTTCGCCTTTGAAAGCGGCGGGTTCCGCTTCATCGGGCTCTCGCAGGGGCCCGTCCTGAGGATGGGCGACGGGAACTTCGCGCCGCAGGACGTTCGCTGGCTCGAGGGCCTGTTGGCCGACAAGGCGTCGGCGGCCAAGCCGGTCATCTTCGTCAGCCACTATCCGCTCGATCCGGGCATCGCCAATTGGTACGTGGTCCTCGACAAGCTGAAGACCGTCCCCACGGTCGCCGTGCTGGCCGGCCACGGCCACAAGAACCAGGCCATGGACTTCGAAGGCCTGCGCGGGGTCATGGGCCGGGCCAACATCGGAACGAAGGACTTGGCCTCCGGCTATACGATCGTCGAGATCGGGGCCAAGGGCATGACCTTCGCGCGAGAGAACGCAGGGGCGGACCCTGCCCGCCGTGGTACGGGATCGAGCTCGAGAAGAACGGCTTCCCGGTCGTCGCCGCGGGGCGGCGCCGCCGGCGGCGCGGGCCCGAACCCGGGGTCCCGGCCCGCCCCGATTTCAGCGTCAACGCCGCTTATCCCCAAGTCCGGGAGCGTTGGCGCTTCGAGGCCGGCTGGACGATCGCCTCCTCGGCGGCGGTCTCCGGCGAGACGGTCGTCTTCGCCGACGCTTCGGGCGCGGTCCGGGCGCTGCGCGTCCGCGACGGCAGCATCGCCTGGGAGTTCAAGACGGCCGACCCGATCTATTCGACCCCCGAGGTCGGAGGCGGCCGGGTCGTCTTCGGCAGCACCGACGGGACGATCTACGCCCTGGACGCCCGCACCGGGGCGCCTGTGTGGAAGGTCGCGACCGCCGGGCCGGTCGTCGCCAGTCCGCGCATCGCCGACGGGGTCGTCTATATCGGCTCCGGCGATCACGTCTTCCGCGCCATCGACCTGGCCCGCGGCCAGCTTGTCTGGAGCCACGACGGGATCGAGGGATTCGTCGAAGCGAAGCCTTTCGTCGCCGGCGGCCTGGTCGTTTTCGGCGCCTGGGACGGCCGGCTCTACGCCCTCGACGCCGCGTCCGGCCGGGCCATCTGGACGTGGACCGGAGAGAACCCGAGCCCGTTCTACGCCCCGGCCGCGTGCTGGCCCGTCGGGGCCAACAGCCGCGTCTTCATCGTCGCGCCGAATCCCTGGATGACGGCCCTCGAGCTCGGCACGGGGCGGGAGCTCTGGGGGACCGACAACTGGGCCGTCCGCGAATCGATCGGCATCTCGGCGGACGGCGCGCGGGTCTACGTCCGGACGACCGACGGCGTCATCGCGGCCATCTCTTCGTCGGCGGACGACGCCGAGGCGGTCTGGGAGACGGACGCCGGATTCGACACCGACATCAACTCGGCCATGCTCGTCGAGAAGGACGGCGTCGTCTTCTACGGGACGAAGAACGGGCTGCTCCTCGCCCTCGACGGCGCGACGGGGGCCATCAAGTGGCAGCACCGCGTCGGCGTCGCGCTCCTCAACACCGTGACCCCCCTCAGCGGCCGGGAAGTCGTCGTCACCGATCTCGACGGCCGCGTCACCCTCGTCTCCTCCGATAAATAAATGAAGAAGGCGCTGAGGAGAACGCTCAAGATCTCGGGCATCGCTCTCGGCGCCGTCGTCGTTCTCGCCCTCGCCGCGGTCCTCCTCGTCGTCTTCGACAAGCCGCTCGTCAGGAACATCGTCCGGAAGCAGCTCGCGAAGGGCGCCGGATCGACGGCCCGGATCGGCCGTCTCGACTATGCCTTTTCGCCCTTCCGCGTCACCGTCGACTCGCTCGAGCTCGGCCGGGACGACGCCTTCCAAAAGCTGACCGTCTCCCTGACCCGCCTCGAAGCGCGGGGGTCGTTCTGGAAGCTCGTGCGCGGCGTCAAGCCGGCCCTCGACGCGATCGAAGCCGACGGCGTCTCGCTCCGCCTGGAGCAGAAGGCCCTCTCGAAGGAGCCGATGGACCTCGAGAAGGTCCTCATCCAGGCGGCCGATATGCTGGCCTGGTCGAAGCGCATCGCCATCACGCGGGCCCGGATCTCGATGTCTCTTCTCGCGCAGGACGCGGACATCGAGAACTTCGACCTCACCCTGACGCCGGGACCGGCGCCGGACGTCGTCGCCTATGCGATCGGGCGGAGCGATCTCGCCTTCAAGAGCAAGGACGGCGCTGTCAGGCTCTCGACCGGCCTCATCTCGTCCGGAAGCCTCGGCCTGGTCTCTCCCTTCATCGTCGATGCCTCGTTCACGCTGGGCGCCCCGCGATTCTCGTTCGCCGGGATCGAGGATTCGTTCGAAAGCGTTTCCCTGGTCCTGGCGGGCCGCTTCGACAAGTCCGCCAACCAGCTGGACCTTTCGCGCCTGAAGCTCGGCATCCCCGGGCTCCTCGATCTCGAAGGTTCGGCGCGGGGAAGGATCGGGCACAGCCTCTTCCTCGAGGCCGAAGCCGGGGCGCGGCTCGAGAGCCTGGCCGCCGCGGCCGCCCTCCTCGGCCCGCGGCTGCCCGCCGGTCTCCGCGCCGCCGCGCTCGGCGGCCGGGCCGAGGTCGCGGGCAAATACACCCTCCAGCGCTCGGACCAGGGCTCGAAGGACAACCTGTCCGGCACGCTCCGGCTCGAAGATCTCGAGCTCTCGCCCGTCGTCGCCGGGCGCCCCCTCCGCGTCCGCGCCTCGGGCCGCATCGACGCCTCCGGCCCGTCGAACGATCCCCGGCTCTCGGCGGACATCCGCTCGTCCCTGGGCCGCGTCACGGCCGCGGGGCTCACCGTCTCGAGCTCCGACGTCCACGTCGTCGGCTCGGGCTCGAGATCGAGCGCGGACATCTCCCGTCTCGACGCCCGGCTCGCCGGCCTCGCTTTCGGCGCCTCCGGGGGCAAGGGTATGTCGTTCGACACCGCGGACGTCACGGCCAAAGGGACCTTCGATCTGGCCGGGAAGTCAGGCGTCCTGACGTCGCTCGACGCCCGGCTCGCCGGCCTCGTCTTCGAAGCGGCCGAGGGCAAGAGGATCGCTTTCGACAACGCGACCCTCACGGCCAAGGGGACCGTCGACATGGCCGGGAAGTCCGGCGCCCTGACGGCGCTCGACGCCCGGCTGGCCGGCCTCGTCTTCGAAGCGGCCGTGGGCAAGAAGATCGCCTTCGACAACGCCAGCCTCACGGCCAACGGGACCTTCGACCTGGCCCGAAAGGGAGGCGTCCTGACGTCGCTCGAAGCCCGGCTGCCCGGTCTCGCGCCGCTCCGGCTCGCCGGCCGGTACGGTTCGGGGAAGAACGCCTCTTCCGAGCTCCGGTTCGAGGGCCGGGGGCTCGACGTCCCCGCGCTCCGGGCCATCGCCGCCCCGTTCATCCCGGAGGGTTTCGCCGGCTGGGACCTCGGCGGCACGCTCGACCTTTCGCTCTCCGCCCGGCGCCCCGCGCCTTCCGGCGACGAGCTGGGATTCTCGGCGACGATATCGCTCGCCGGGGCGAAGTTCAACGACCCGACATTCACGGTCGCCGGCGAGAAGCCTCGACCCCGTGGTCAAGATCGAAGGCGCCGGGTCGGCCTCGAAGGGCCTCACGTTCAACGCCAGCCTCGATATCGGGCAAGGCGAATCGCTCTGGAAGTCGGTCTACATCGCCTGGAATAAGCACCCGCTCAGGCTGACTGCCGCCGGCCGCTACGACCCCGGCTCCGGCGGGCTCGACGGCCTCGCGGCCCGCGTCCTCCTGCCCGAGGTCGGATCGATCGACATCACGGGATCGGCCAAGCTCGGTCCCGCGCCCTCGTTCGATCTGGCCACCGAAACGCGGCTGAGCCTCGGCCCCCTCTATTCCCTTTACACCCAGACGGGCGTCCCCGAAGAAGCCCGGATGCTGCTCGAGGGCACGCTCGGGGCGACCCTCCGCGTCCGCAAGAACGGGGAGGCCCTCTCGGTCGGCGGGCGGGTCAGGCTCGCCGATACGAACATGGAGCGGCCTCAGGCCAAGACCCTCCTCCTCGGCGTCACGGCCGATCTGCCGGTCCTCTACGAATCAAGGCCATCCGGCGCGTCAACCCCGGTCGAGGCGCCGCTCACCGAGGAGGGGCGCCTCCATCATCGGCGAGTTCCAGAACGCCTTCCTGACCGTGAAGCCGGTGGACATCACGTTGCGCGCCGGGGTCAACGCCCTGGGCCTCGAGCCCGTCAGCCTGGAGCTTTTCGGCGGCCGGGTCGAGCTCGGCCGGACGATCTTCCGCCTCGATCCCGCCTCCGGCTCCTTCGCCGGGGTCGGCTCGCTCGCCCTGCGCGACATCGACATCGCGAAATTCCCCGTCCAGTCGCCGCAGTTCAAGCTCACGGGCAAGATCCAGGCCGAGTTTCCCGCGCCTCGACTTCAGCCGGGACAGGATCGCCATCGCCGGCCGGGGCGAGGCCAGCGTCTTCGGCGGCAAGATCGTCCTCCGGGACCTCTCCGTCGCCGAGCCGTTCGATCCGGGCCGGTCGATCTCGCTCAACGTCGACATCGTCGAGCTCGACCTGAAAAAGCTCACGGACGAGGTGCCCTTCGGCGAGGTGACCGGCATCGTCAGCGGCGAGGTCCGCGACCTCGTCATCACCTACAATCAGCCGGAGAGCTTCTATTTCCGGATCGAGTCCGTGCCCCGCAAGGGCGTGCCGCGGACCTTCAGCCTCAAGGCCGTCGACAACCTGACCGTCCTCAGCTCGGGCCAGCAGGCCTCGGGCGGCACGGGCAATTTCTGGATGAGCTTCATCCGGGGCTTCCGCTACAAGAAGCTCGGCATCGTCAGCACGCTCCGCAACGACACCTTCACCCTCAGCGGCACGATCAAGGAGAACGGGATCGAGTACCTGGTGAAGAAACCGGCGCTTTTTGGTATAACTGTAGTGAACCGCGAACCCGGAAAATCGATCAGCTTCAAGGAAATGACAAGCCGGCTCAAACGGGTCGGCCAGTCCGAGAAATAGCGACGCGTCGTCGCAAGGAGGATGACACCATGAGAAAGCGCTACGCCCTGTGGACGGCCGCGGCCGCCGGCCTCGTCTTCGTCCTGGCCTGCATCACGGTCAACATCTACTTCCCCGAGGCCACGGTCAAGCAGGCCGCGGCCGAGATCGTCGAGGAGATCCGCAAGGACGACGCCGCGAAGAAGGCCCCGCAGGCCGCTCTCGAGATCCCGGCCCTCCGGGAATCCCCGTCCTTCTCGTTCGTCCCCGCCGCCTACGCCCAGGAAGCCACGTCCGTCTCGACGCCCGCCATCCGGGCCCTCAAGGATTCCATGAAGAACCGCTTCCCTTCGCTCAAGCCCTATTTCGACGCCGGGAACATCGGCGAATCGAACAAGGGCCTGCTGGATGTCCGCGACGAATCCGGCCTCAACCTCCAGGCCAAGGCCGCCCTGCGGAACCTCGTCAAGCTCGAGAACGGCGACCGGACCAAGCTCTACGCCGAGGTGGCCCAGGCCCTGAAGATCGAGGCCAGCCAGATCGAGAAGATCCAGAAGATCTTCGCCGACGAATGGGCCAAGAGCGCCATGGCCGGCTGGTGGGTCCAGCAGGAGGACGGCGCCTGGGTCAAGAAGTCCTGATCCGGCGCGCCCGGGGCCCCGTCACGCCGCCCGCTCGACCGGGTGGCGGAGGATGGTCCTGAGCTTTTCCGGGGCCGCCCGCCGCGGGTCGCCCAGATAGATCTCATGGTGCGCGCCGCGGAGACGGTATCCCTTCTCCGCGATGAACGCGTGCAGCCGCTCGATCGTCGGCCCCTCGGTCGCATAGGGGCCGACGTGCATGATCTGCGCGGCCTTCCCTTCGGCGAACTTCTCGAACCGGACCTCGGGGAAGCGGGGGAACTTCGCTTTCTCCTTGACCGTCGCGATCGCCCCGGCGACGTCCTTTTTCGTCACCACGTCCGGCAGGACGATGAAGAGCGTCCACTTCCACTCGTCGCGCTTGCCGCTCGTGAAGACCGTGGGGTCGTCGGCGCACCACAGCCCTTCGAGGGCCATCACGGGATAGTCGACGGCCTTGTCCTTCTTGAAGGCGAACTTGAGCGTGTAGGCGACGCTGTAGAGCGAGCCGATGGCCTCCTGGAAGGCCGGGCTGTTCGGATCGCCGATGCCGTCGACCATGAGCGCGCTCATCGCGGGGACATCGATGACGGCCGGCTTCGTCGCCGAGGCCGTGTAGTACGGCTTGAGGGTCTTCTTGAGATCGATCGTTTTCATGTTTCTTCTCCTGGCCTTCAGAGCGGCTTGACCGGGACGTAGAGGTCGAAGACGAAATGGGGCCTCTTTTCCGTGCCCGAGGGCTCTCCGATGTAGGATTCGAAGGCCGGAGCGTCGTCGGGCTGCCAGCCGCTTTGGGGCAGCCATTCGCCGTACATCTCCGCGTAGGCCTTCTTGAAGACGCCGGGCCCGCCTGAGAAGCGACCGACGGCGTACTTTCCCGGCCGGATGGTCATGATGCCGACGCGCCCGTCGGGCTCGGCCCTGTCGTTGACCACGACGCAGGCGTAATACCGGCACTTGTCTTTGGGCGTGATGTCCGGGTTGTCGAGGGCCATGCCCATGACCCTCATGTCGGCGCTCATGACGCCGCGGGGCCCGGCCCAGCAGAAAAGGGTCTGGAAGGCGTCGCCGATGCCGGCGCTGTCCTCGTAGCCCTTCATGTGCGGGACGTAGGCGATGCGCCAGGGCGGGACGTCCTCGATCCTGACCTTCGGTCTCTTCTTCATGCCGGCCCTCCGCTTCAGGGGATCCGTTCGTTCGGGCCAACGATACCGGGTTCGACGGGGGCTGTCTTTTCCGTTCTTGCGGACCTTTTGTCCGTTCTTGCTTTTCTCGGACCCGCCGGCCCGCCAGGCCGTCGGCGTCATGCCGAACCGGGCCTTGAACAGCCGGCAGAAGAGGGCCGAGGTCGAGAAGCCGCAGGAGAGGGCGATCGTCGTGACCGGGACCGAGGGGTCGTTGACGAGCCGGATGGCGGCCTTCTCGAGCCGCAGCCTCCGGACGTATTCCGCCGGGGGCTCGCCGACGAAGGACGAGAAGATCCGATGGAAGTGGTAGGGGGAAAAGCAGGCGACCGAAGCGAGCTTGGCGAGGGAGACATCGTCGCCGATGTTCCGGTCGATGAAATCGAGAGCGGCGTTGATCCGCCGCGCGTATTCCTTCCGCGTAAGCAGCGACGCGGACCGGAGGGAACGGGGTCTGCCCATTGTCTTGCGGAGATTATAGCACCGGATGGCCGCTCATCAAGAGCTTGGATCGCGCTAATCCGGGCGCCGCCCGGCGGACGCCGGGGAGGCCTCGATGACCCGGTAACGTTTGATGACCGGATAGCCCTCTTCGCTTTCCTCCAGGCTGTACAGTCTGCCGCCGCGGAAGAGCACGGGGACCCTCTTCAACGGGGTCCTGGCGATGAACCTGCCCTCCGGGTCGAAGACGTCATGGACGTACGAATTGGTCCCGCCGGCCTTTTCGTAAGTCTGCACGTACAGGCGCCCGGCCTCGTCATGGATGAACCGCAGGAACGGCGGATGGTGCTCGGGGAAATCGAACTTGACCTGGGGCGACGCGCCCTCGACCGAGGCCGCCTTTTCCTCCGCCGTGACCGTGACCGGGTCGTAGGCCTTGAGGATCTTCCGCGTCAGGGTCCCGTCGGGAGCGAAGACCTGGATCTCGTACTTATCGGGGTAGGCAAAGATGATCCTGTCCTGGTCGTCGACGGTCATGTAGACCGTCGGGCGCATCGGATTGACGGGGCCGCCGATCCTTCTCTTCATCTGGACCCGGGCCAGCTCCCTGATAAGCAAGATCTCCGGATCGTAGAGCTTGAGGACGAAAGCGTAGGTCTCGGGCGTCGCCGGATCGAAGACCGAGGAAGTGCCGATGATGTTGCCGCGGCTGTTGCAGCGGGCCCGGGAGGGCGTCTCCTTGACCATCGGCACGGTCCGAAGAAGATCGCCGGCGGGCGAAAAGAACGACAGCCGCTCGTACTGCGTGACCAGGAGCTCGCCCCGGATAAAATAGACGAAGATCGGCTCGTTGAGGTCCCCCGGCCCCTGTCCCGGCTGGCCGATCGTCCGGAGGTGCCGCCCGTCCTTGTCGAAGACCTGGACACACGATTCCTTCCGGTCGAGGGCGTAGATCCGGCCCAGATCGTCGGCGGTCAGGTGGGAGACGTCGGAGAAGGCGACGGCACGGCTCCCGTCTTCGTCACCTATCGAGAGCTCCTCTTCGAGGGTGAACAGGCTGCCGCCGAGGACCGGCTTGGCCGGGTTTCTGACGATCGTCACGCCATCGACCTCTTCGATCGTTCCCTGCCACGCGCCCTTGTCCCTGGCGCAAAAGGCCGCCAAGGCCGCGATCCCAACCAAGGCCATGGATCTCAGTGTTTTCATCATTTCGACCCGCCCCTTATAAGACGATGTTAAGCTTCGATGGCGCAGGCTGTCAAGGGCAGCCGGAGCAGCCTGAGCGTCTTGACTCCCGCCGCGGAGTGTACTAAGAACGGACGAGATTAGGAGAAACTCCCATGCCTCATCGTTTCCGTCCTTCCCGGGTCCTTCTTGCCGCTGCCGCGCTTCTGGCCGTCACGTGCGGTCCCGGGACGTCCGGACGCGGACCTTCGGACGAGCTGGCCGCCGGGTTCGCCCACCCGCCCGATGCGGCCCGGCCCTGGGTCTACTGGATGTGGATGGACGGCAACCTTGACCGGGAGGGGATCACGGCCGACCTCGAAGCGATGCGGGCCGCGGGCCTGGGCGGCGTCGTCATCTGCGAGGTCAACGTCGGCGTCCCGCGCGGCCCGGTCGAGTTCATGAGCCCCGAGTGGCGCGGGCTGTTCAAGCATGTCGTCCGGGAGGCGGAGCGGCTCGGCCTCGAGGTCACGCTCAACGCCGGGCCGGGCTGGACGGGTTCAGGCGGCCCGTGGGTCAAGCCGGAACAGTCCATGCAGCACATCGTCGCGGCCGGGGTCGACGTCGCCGGTCCGTCGCGGTTCGACGCCGCGCTCCCCCGGCCCGCGCGCCGGCCGGCTTTCTTCGGCGAGGGCGGATTGCCGCAAGAGATCAAGGCCGCGATGGACGGCTTCTACCGGGATGTGGCCGTCCTGGCTTTCCCGACGCCCGCGCCCGGCCGGCCGATCGCCGACATCGACGAGAAAGCCCTCTACGTCCGGGCGCCCTATTCCTCCCAGCCGGGCGTCCGGCCGTTCCTGCCGTCGCCGGCCGAATACCCCGGCCTCCCCGCCGGCGCCGCGATCGATCCCGCGCGCATCGTCGACCTCACGGACAAGCTCACGGCCGACGGCCGCCTGGCCTGGGACGTCCCGCCCGGCCGCTGGACGATCCTCCGCTTCGGCCGGACGACGACGGGCGCCAACACGCGCCCGGCCCCGGTCCCCGGCCTCGGCCTCGAGTGCGACAAGCTCGACGCGGCCGCCTTCGACGCCCACTACGACGCTTTCGTCGGGGCGCTCCTCCGCGAGATCGGCCCGCGCCGGACCGACGGCCAGGCCGGATGGACGACGCTCCACATCGACAGCTGGGAGATGGGGGCCCAGAACTGGACCGGCGCCTTCCGCGAGGAGTTCCGGAAGCGGCGCGGCTACGATCTTCTTCCCTTCCTCCCCGCCGTCACCGGACGTCCGGTCGGAGACCTCGAGACCTCCGAGCGCTTCCTCTGGGACCTCCGGCAGACGGCCAACGAGCTCGTCCTCGAGAACCACGCCCTGCGCCTCAAGGAGCTCGGCCGCCGGGACGGCTTCCGCCTGTCCATCGAGCCCTACGACATGACGCCTTGCGCCGACATGACCCTCGGGTCGGCCGCCGACGTTCCGATGGGGGAGTTCTGGCTCTACGGCTTCAACACGGCCCACAGCGTCGTCGAAGCGGCCGGGATCGCGCACACGAACGGCCGGGCCATCGTCGCGGCCGAATCCTTCACTTCGGACGACAGGGAGGCCTGGCAGGCGCACCCGGCCTCGATGAAGGCCCTGGGCGACTGGGCCTTCACGGCCGGCGTCAACCGGATCGTCTTCCATCGCTCCCAGCACCAGGCCGCGCTCCGAGTCCGCCCCGGCATGACCATGGGGCCTTACGGCGTGCATTGGGAGCGGACGCAGACCTGGTGGGACATGGTCCCCGCCTATCATGCCTATCTCTCCCGCTGCCAGTTCATGCTTGCGCCAGGGGCTCCCGGTCGCCGACGTCTGCTTCCTCGTCGCCGAGGGCGCGCCGCACGTCTTCCGGCCGCCCGCGTCGGCGCTTCGCGGCGACCCGCCCGGTCCCGCCGGCGCCGGCGTTCGACGGCTGTCCGCCGGAGACGCTGCTCGCGTCGGCGTCCGTCAAGGACGGCCGGATCGTCTTCCCGGACGGCATGAGCTACCGCGTGCTCGTTCTCCCGGAGCGGGAGACGATGACGCCGGCCCTCCTGAAAAAGGTCCGCGACCTCGTCGCCGCCGGCGCGACCGTCATCGGGCCGCGGCCGCGAAAGTCGCCCTCCCTCGCCGGCTATCCCGGATGCGACGCTGAGGTCGAGCGGCTGGCCGCCGAGATCTGGGGCGATTGCGACGGAGTGAAGGTCACGGAACACGCTTTCGGACTCGGCCGCGTCGTCTGGGTCCGGGCCGGGGAGCGGAAGTCGGCTTCCCGGCCGGGTCCAGCAAGATTCCGGACCGTGCGACCTGGAACGTCGGGGCCCCGCCTCTCGACGAACCCGGGCAATACGGCGATTTCGCCGTCGTCACGCGGGAGCTCGACAAGATGTCGGTCCTGCCCGACTTCTCCTCGGACGTTCCCCTGCGCTGGATCCATCGCCGGGACGGCGCGACGGAGATCTATTTCGTGGCCAATCCCGAGCCGCGGGCCGTCGAAACGACGCTGGTCTTCCGCGTGAGCGGCCTGCGCCCCGAGCTCTGGGACCCTATCGAAGGGACGAACCGCGGCCTGGCCCGGTACACCGCTTCCGAAGGGCGCACGTCCGTTCCTCTGCGGTTCGAGCCGCACCAGTCGTTCTTTATCGTATTCCGCGATGCGGCGTCGCCCAAGACCGCGGCCGTCGCCGCCTCTGACTCCGGCGCGAATATCCCCGTGCCCGAGGAGATCGCGACCCTCCAAGGTCCATGGGACGTCGCCTTCGACCCGAAATGGGGCGGGCCGGAAAAGATCACCTTCGAGGCGCTCGACGATTGGAGCCGCAGGCCCGAGCCCGGCATCAAGTATTATTCGGGGACGGCCATCTACGCCAAGACGTTCGATCTGCCGCGGGCCGTCGCTGGACGCAGCCAAGAGCGGTCGCGTCTGGCTCGACCTGGGCACGGTCAAGAATATCGCCGGTGTCCGGCTCAACGGCCGCGACCTCGGCGTCGTCTGGTGCGATCCCTGGCGGGTCGAGATCACGGAGGCCGTCAAGCCCGCGGGCAACCGTTTGGAGATCCGGGTCGCGAATCTCTGGCCCAACCGGCTCATCGGCGACGAGCAGGAGCCGCCGGATGCCGAATACGCCCGGGGAGGCAACCTCTCGCGCTGGCCGGAATGGCTGCTCAAGGGCGAGCCTCGCCCGTCCGCCGGCCGCCTGACTTTCTCGACCTGGAAGCATTACGACAAGGACTCGCCCCTGCTGCCTTCGGGCCTTCTCGGCCCGGTGAGAGTCCTTCGCGGGCCCGCTCTCGAGCGCTAACCTGCCTTCGGTGCGTCAGGCGACGGACGCTTTCTTCTTGCCGAAGCGCAGCTTCATGGTCAGGATCTTGTCCGTCGAGAAGATCCGGGCCGCGAAGATGACCAGGATGACGAACACGATCAGCATATAGACGAGCCCGGCGGCGATCATGCCGTAGTTGCCGAGGTAGAGGTTCTGCGACACCAGGAACGGGTGCGAGAAGGGGATGGCCAGGATGAAGATCTTGAGCGGGAGCGAGACCGTGTTGATGTCGGCGAAGATCGAGATGAAGTAGGGGATCATGACCATGAACATGAGGGGCATGATCATGTTCTGGGCGCTGCGGAAGTCCTCGGCCAGGACGCCCGAGGATCATGGCCATGGCCAGGGCGACCAGGATGGCCAGGAAGATGGACAGGCCGAGGACGATGTAGCCCGGTCGTGTTGAAGGTCAGGCCGAGCTTCTGCATCAGCGCCGCGCCTCCGCCGGCCTGGGCGCCGGCCTTGGCGGCTTCCTCGCCGATCCCGCCGAAGAAGCCCTTGAAAGCCGAACATGTAGACGCCGGCCGAGATCAGGCCGATGAGCCCGGCCGCGAGCATCTTGGCCGTGATGATCGAGGTCCGCTTGATGGGCACGGTCAGGAGCGTCTCCAGGGTCTTGTTCTGCTTCTCCATGGCCATGGCCGAGATGACCATCTGTGAGGAGTAGATGACGATCATCATCAGGACGATGGGGATGAGCATGGACTGTTGGGAGATCAGCCCGGCGACCTCGTTGGCCGATCCTTCGGCCATCTTGTCTTGGACGATGACGAAGTCCTTGCTCTTGATCGGCTTCTTGAGGCTGGCCGGGTCGATATCGGGCAGCTTCTTCTTGAGGAAGTCGTTCGACAGGGCGTCGTTGAGGGCGGTGATGACGCTCTGGACGACCACCTGTCCCCGGGCGCCGATGAGCGAGAAGCTGCGCATGAAGGAGTAGGTCTCGATCTCGCTCGGCTTGAGCTCGGCGAGGGAATCGCCGAAGCCCTTCGGGGATGACGAGGAGGAGCTTCGATTCGCCGGCCTTGGCCGTCTCGAGCGCCTGCTCCTTGGTCTTTCCCGATTGGTCGAGGATCTTGAATCCGCGCCGATTTCGAGGCGCTTGAGCAGGTCCTTGGAGCCCGCCGAGCCGTCCTCGTCGAGGACCGAGATCGTCTGGATCCCGATGGCCTTCCGGACCTCTTTCTTGCTCACCTGCCCGATGAAGTTGAAGAGGATGACGGTGAAGGCGAGCGAGATGACGAGCTGCTTCGTGACCAGTTCCTTGATCTCTTTCTTGAGGAGGTTGGTGAATCTTTTCATCGGACGGAACTCCTGAAGACCTCTTCCAGGTTCTTGGCGCTGTGCTTGTCCTTGAGCTCCTGGGGCGTCCCGGAGTCGAGGATGCGGCCCTTGTCGATGAGGGCGACCCGGTCGGAGAGGAACTCGATCTCGAGCATGTTGTGGGAGGAGAGCAGGACCGACGTCCCCTCCCGGACGTAGCGGCGGACGATCTCCCGGACCTCCAGGGCGTTGAGGACGTCGAGGCCCGAGGTCGGCTCGTCGAGGATGACCAGGACCGGCTTGGTCATCAGGGCCCGGGCCAGGAGGAGCTTGCGGGTCATGCCCTTGCTGTAGGTCCCGACCTTGGTCTTCAGCCGGTCGCCGAGCTCGGTGATGGCCACGGCCCGGTCGACGAATTCCTTCTCCTCCTCCGGGGTCCGGGCGTAGAAGGCGGCCATGAAGTGGAGGTAATCGAGCCCCTTCATGTTCTTGTAGGCGCCGGCCTCCTCCGGGAGGTAGCTGATCTTCTCCCGGACGAAATCGGGCTCCTTGCAGAGGTCGTGGTCGAGGAAGGTGATCTCGCCGCCGGACGACGTGAGGAGCGTCGCGATGATGCGGAGCGTCGTCGTCTTGCCGGCCCCGTTCGGGCCGATCAGGGCGAAGACCTCCCCGGCGCGGACATCGAAGTCGATGCCGGCCAGGGCCGATTTGGGTGCCGTAGGATTTCCTCAATCCCCGGACTGTCAGGACGTTAGGCATGGGCGACTCCCTTGGATGATGCGAAAAATACGAGGCTTATTCTAGTGGATACGGAACGGGATGTAAACGGTTCTTGGGTAGGGGACATGTCCGCTCGTACATGTCCCCATGCTCCGCTATTCCAGGCTGATGTCTTCCCTGTAATCGACCGAAACTTTGGCCTTGGAGCCCGGCCGGGGCTTGAGCAGGGCGATGACCCGGAGGAAGGTCCGGTTGCGGCGCTTCCAGGTCCGGTTGAGCTTGCGGGCGTAGTGGGCGACGCCGACGCTGAGCCATTCCCCGGCGAGCAGCTTCCGGGCCGTCTGCTTCAGCGAATAGAACTTCTTGTGGCAGAAGATCTGGGCCTTCTGCAGGTCGGGCAGCGTGAACCGGGCCGGCTGGAAGACGGCGTGGTGGGCGTCGTAGAGCGCCCAGTCGCCGAAGCGCAGCCGCTTCTCGGCCTTCATCCGGTCGTAGAACTCCGAGCCGGGCAGGGGCGTCAGGATGAGGAACTGGGTCGTCGAGAGCCGGGCCCTCTTGGCGAAGCGGACGGTCCTCTTGACCGTTTTCCAGTCGTCCTCGTCGAAGCCGAGGACGAACATGCCGTGGATGTGGATGCGGTGGCGCCGGAGGACACGGACGGCCTGGACGAGGTCGGCCACGGTCTGCTTCTTCTTCATGTCGTCGAGGCTCTCGGGGTTGACCGATTCGAAGCCGATGTAGACCGTGTGGCAGCCGGCCTTCTTCATCAGCCGGACGAGCTCCGGGTCCCGGGCGACGTCGGCCCGGACCTGGGTCGTCCACTCGAACTTGAAGCGCTCGTCGATCATGGCCTGGCAGGAGCTCCTTGGTCCGCTCCCGGTTGGCGGCGAAGTTGTCGTCGTAGAAGAAGACGGCGCTCCCGGCGCGGTCGTACGGACGGAGCTCCTCGATGATGTTCTCCGTCGAGCGGAACCGGTACTTCTTCCCGAACATGCCGGTCACGGAACAGAACGAGCAGTCGAAGGGGCAGCCGCGCGACGTCTGGACGGGGATCGGCGGGGTGAACTTGAGGCGCCCGGCGTCGGGCTTGAGGAGGGCGAGGTCCGGATAGGGGATCGCGTCCAGGTCCTTCTCCAGGGGGAGCATCGGGTGATGGACGGCGCGGCCGTCCGTCTTCATGGACAGGTTGGGGACGGCGGAGAAATCCCGGTCGCGCTCCCAGGCGTCGATGAAGGCCGTCAGGGCGGCTTCCCCCTCGCCCCGGATGACGAAATCGGCGTGCTCCAGGGCCTCGTCGGTCAGGTAGGTGACGTGCGGGCCGCCCATGAGGACGGGGATGCCCATGGCCCGGACCTTGTCGGCGATGGCGTAGGCCCGGGGCGCCGTCGAGGTGATGGTGGAGATGCCGACGAGGTCGGACGCGGCGAGGACGTCGTAGTCGATCTTGCGGAGGTCCTCGACGAAGACCTCGACCTCCCAGCCGCGCTTCTTCATCATCGTCCCCAGGATGAGCGTCCCCAGGCGCGGCAGGGGGAACTGGGAAAAGATGTGGAGGTTCGGGGCCTTCGGCTCGATGAAAACGATCTTAGGCATCGGCTCGTCCTCCTTGGCGGCCTTGGCCCGTTTCCTGTTCTTGGCCTGGAGGGCCAGGATGTCCTTTCTCTTCTTCTTGAGCAGGTCCTGCCAGCGCTCGATGCCCTCCTCGAGGAGCTTCATCTTGTCGAAAAGAGCCTGGATGGCCGCGAGCAAGGCCGCGAGCCGCTTTTCGACCTCGGCCTCCGGGAAGGCGTCCGGCCCGGCCTCGATCGCGACGAGCGTCCGGACGTCGTCCGAGACGGCCTTGATCTCCTCGAGCGTGTAGCCGAAGAGCTGGAGGTCGCGGATGAGCTGGCAGAGAAAGACGTAGTCCTCCGAATAGAGCCGGAAGCCGCCTTCCGTCCGCATGTCCGGCTCGATGATGCCCTTGTCCTCCCAGTGCTTGATCGTCCGCGGGCTGACGCCGGAGCGCTCGGCCAGGTTCCCGACGGTGAGGAAGCGGTCCTTGACGGGCGCCTTCTTCCGGCCGTGGCCGTCCCGGGGCAGGCCGACCTTCTTGATGATCTTGAGGATCTCCTCGGCGCCGTAGCCGAGGTCCGCCAGCCGCTTGATGTGGGCGACATGGTCGAGGCCGGCCGCGGCGAAGAGAGGGGCCTTCCCGTCGGTGAAGCCGGCCGGCTTGAGGAGCTTGACCTTGGTCCATTCGGCCAGGCTCTCTGAAGGGACGCCGGATTCGCGGGCCAGGTCATCGAGGGACATGACATCTTTGTTCATAGTGTACCTATGCGTTCAAATAAGATTAATAATATATATTAACATGTACGCATAGGAATATATTTAATAGGGAACCGCCTGTCAAGCGCTATCTGCCGGGTTCCGGCGGGATTACCGCCGGGGGATGATGAGCGTCGTGACGTTGACCCGCCTTGACCCTGCGGCCTCTTCTGTAGAGTGAGGCGCAACCGGGGAAAATGAAGAAAGACGGAAGAGCTCGTTTTCGATTATCTCGTCGTCGGGTCGGGCTTCGGCGGCAGCGTCGCCGCCATGCGCCTGGCCCAGAAGGGCTACACGGTCGGCGTCGTCGAGGCCGGCAAGCGCTGGCACGCCGACGAATTCCCCCGCCGGAACTGGAACCTGCGCAAGTTCCTCTGGCTGCCCTCGCTCGGCCTCTATGGCACCTGGCGGCTCCGCCTCCTCAACGGGGCCTTCATCCTGGCCGGCTCGGGGGTCGGCGGCGGCAGCCTCAATTACGCCAACACGCTCTATGTCCCCCCGGACGTCTTCTTCGAGCGGCCGAGCGTCCGCCGGCTCGGCGGCAAGGACGAGCTCCTTCCTTATTATGATCTCGCCGGCCGCATGCTCGGCGTCGCCCGCAATCCGGTCGAGACGCCCCAGGACGTGCTGATGAAGGAGACGGCGGCCGAGATCGGGCGCGAAGCGACCTACCGTCTGACGAATGTCGCCGTCTATTTCGGGAAGGAAGGGGAGCCGGCCGCGGACCCCTATTTCGAAGGCGAGGGGCCCGACCGCGTCGGCTGCGAGCTCTGCGGCGAATGCATGACCGGCTGCCGCAAGGACGCCAAGAACAGCCTGGACAAGAACTATCTCTATTTCGCCGAGAAGTTCGGCGCCCGGATCTTCGCCGAGAACCGGGTCGTCGATATCGAGCCGCTCGGGCCCGAGGGGAGCGAAGGCTACCGCGTCCGGACGAGGAAGACGACCGGGCCTCTCGCGCGGCCGGCGCGGCCTGACCTTCCGGACCAAGGGGCTGGTCCTCGCCGCGGGCGCCCTGGGCACGAACTCCCTGCTTCTCGACATGAAGCGCAAGGGCCGGCTGCCCAACCTGTCCGCGCATCTCGGCCGCTACGCCCGGACGAACAGCGAGACCCTGCTCGGCGTGCGCTCGCTCGCGGCCGGCGCCGATTACACCCGCGGCGTCGCCATCACCTCGAGCGTCCATCCCGACGAGGACACGCACCTCGAACCGGTCCGCTTCGGCAAGGGCCACGACGCCATGTCCGCCCTCGTCGCGGCCCTGACGGACGGCGGGAAGAGGACGCCGCGGTTCCTCCGCTGGATCGGGAACGAGCTGCGCCATCCCGTCCGCAACCTGCGCCTCCGCAAGCCGTCCGGGCTGGGCCAAAGAGACGATCATCCTTCTCGTCATGCAGACGGTCGACAACTATTTCCACCTGAAGCGGCGCCGGCCCTGGTTCTTCCCCTTCGCGAGCGTCCTCGCCTCCGAGCCGGGCACGGACACGCAGGAACCCGACCTGGCTCCCGGCCGGGAACGATTTCGGCCGGAGGATGGCCAAGCGGATCGACGGCGTCGCGGCCAACGTCGTCACCGAGGTCACGGTGAACGCGCCCATCACCGCCCACATCCTGGGCGGGTGCTCTTTCGGCCCGACCCCCGAAGAGGGGGTTATCGACGAGCGGAACCGGGTCAAGGGCTACGCGGAGATGATCATCTGTGACGGGTCCCAGATCCCGGAGAACCTGGGAGTCAATCCGGCCCTTTCGATCACGGCCTTCGCCGAGCGGGCCATGTCGTTCGTCCCGCCGAAAAAGCCGGTGCGTTATCTGGCCGCCGAAAAGACCTGGGGCCTGGACGGCCTGCTCACGAGGAAGCGCGCTCCTTCTCGAGCGCCTCTCCCGCCCTCTTCATGAGCGCCGCCGCCCCGGCCGCGGCCGGGGCGGGATCCGGCCAGCCGATGTCCTTGACCTGCCTGAAGATCGCCTGGGAGTCCGTGACCGGAGGAGGGAAGGGCCGGCGGCCCGATGCCCAGGCGCCCCACATATCCAGAACGTCTTCGAGGGACCGGACGGCGAGCTCGGTCGCCTGGATGGACCTCTTCTGACGCCGCGACGAAGCCGGCCGCGTCGTGTTCGAGCTTCGATAGCAGCTCCTCGATGTCGGCGAGGAGGGGTGTCTCGGACGTAGTCCTTTCGGAAGCTCGCCGAGAGGTCCCGCATGCGCCGCGCCGACTGCCAGACCTCGCGCATCCTGAGCCGGGCCAGGGCGGCGAACGCCCAGGCCCGAGTCCGCGCTTGTTCGAACCGGACCTCGTCCGCTTCGGCGCGGAGAGCCGGCCTCTTCCGGAGCTTCTCGAGCTCGGAGAGCAGCCCCTCGATCTGGCGCCATTGGCCGGCGATGTCGTCCGCGGCCCAGCGGCAGAACGATCCGTGATAGCCGATCTCGGCCATGAAGGCCCTCATCTCGTCCCACTGGACGGCGCGCCGGCCGGCGTTGAACTCGGCCTGGACCCGGGCGACGATCGCGTCGTCCAGGCCGGCGTGCATGCCTTCGTGCATGAGCCCGCCGGCGAGCATGTGGTAATCCTCTTCGCGAAGCTCCTCGAGCAGCCGGAGGTAGAGAGGATCGCCCAAGGCCTTGCGGAGGCGGCGGTTCGCCCCTTCGTCGCGGAAATAGCTTTCGAGCCGGCCTGTTTTCTCCCGGAAGGCCGCCGCTTCCCGGCCGTTCGCGGCCCCGAGCATGCGGCCGTACTCCCCGACGACGGAGCCCGGTTGGAACGTCCGCCGGTTCTCGAGGCAGAGCGTCAGGTAGGCCGATTCATGGACCTCCATGAAAAGCCGGCCGTCCGCGTCGTGGCCGTGGGTCATGAAATAGGTCCCCGGCCGGACAAAGTAGATGTTGCCGGGGAAGTAGCGTTTCGCCCGCTCCCAGGCGCCGCCGTAGCCCAGGCCGGTCCAATCCGAGGCGGCGAAGCCGTCGCGCATGGAATAGAACCTCGAGCCGAGGACGGTCCGGATGACCTCCCGCGCGGGGTCGGTCCGGGGGATGTTCTTGAACAGGGTCCGTTCGAGGGGGGGCCGTCCGAGAACGGCCGCGGCCGCGAGCAGGAGAAGGAGCGGCGGAAGGAGGGGCCTCACCGCCGCGGCCGACAGGGCTTCATCGGACTCTCGGGATGCTCATCCGGCCCAGCGTGACGTCCCCGGGCGGGGTTTCGGGCCGGAGTCGAATGAACGGTTTCGTTCGCCGGACGACGTCAGGACGTTTCCTGTCCGGGATCGTCCGGGTTGGGCGGGGCCGCGGGCGCTTCGTCCGGAGAGAACACTTCCGGCTCGTCGGGATTGGCCAGCTTGGCCGCCTTCCGCTGCCGTTTTTCTTCCTGTTTCTTCAGGCGTCTCAGCTCTTTGGTTCTTTTTTCGCTCTTGAAAGCTCTGTTACCTCTAGCCACCAGACCTCCTTGTTCCGGATTTCGCCCTTATCATACAGAGAAACCCCCCGGCCTTCAAGCCTTCCGCGTCCGGGGAAGCAAGCCTTTTGCCAAAGGGGGCGGTCCCGTCCGGGGACAGTCCCGCTATCGCCGGGCTCATCCTCTTTGCTATAATCCGGCCATGAACGAACTCCAGGGAACCGAATTCCTCTTCCGCCGCTGGGATGCCGCGGCCACGCCGTCCGCGACGACCGGGCCGGCCTCGCCCAAAGCGGTCTTCCTTCTCGTCCACGGGCTCGGCGCCCACTCGGCCCGCTGGGACTTCTTCGCCGGGTACGCGGCCGGGCGCGGCTATGCTTCCTACGCCATCGAGCTCCGCGGCTTCGGCCGGACGTCCGACCGGCCGCGGGGCCACGTCGATTCGTTCGAGGTCTGGCGCCGCGACATCCTCGGATTGCGCGAGACGATCGGCCGGGACCTGCCGGGGAAGAAGATCGTCCTGATCGGCGAGAGCATGGGCGGGCTCATCGCCTATGACCTGGCCGGACGCCACCCGGTCCTCTTCGCCGGGGCGGTGCTCATGGCGCCGGCCTTCAAGAACGGCATGAAGTTCCCCCCGAGCGCCTATGTCCGGCTCGTCCTGGTCACGCCGTTCCGGCCGAAGTCCATGATCGCCCTTCCCTTCACGTCGGAGATGGCGACCCGCGACCCGGACTACGCGGCGGTCATGAACGCCAGCCCCGACGAGCTGCGCGTCGCCAGCCTCAAGCTCATGAGAGGCTTCCTTCCGGTCCAGGCCCGGGCCGGGCGGCTGGCCCGAAAATTCGCGACCCCGGCGCTCTTCCTCGTCCCCGGCGTCGATCATCTCGTCGACGAGAGCGGCGCCCGCAAGATCTTCGCCAAGCTGGCCGCGGCCGACAAGACGCTCGTCGAATACCCGGACATGTTCCACGCGCTCTACATCGACCTCGGCCGGGAGAAGGTCTTCGCCGACATCCTCGATTGGACGGGGAAGAGGCTCTGACGTGAGCCACGTCCTGGCCATCGATCAGGGCACGACCGGCAGCCGGGCCATCGTCTTCGACCGGCGCGGCCGGGCCGTCTCTTCGGCCTACGAGGAATTCCCCCAGTACTTCCCCAAGCCCGGCTGGGTCGAGCACGATCCGGAGGAGATCTGGCGGAGCGTCTATCGCACTGTCCAAAAGGCCCTGGCCACGGTCCCCGGCCGGTCGATCGCGGCGGTCGGCATCACCAACCAGCGCGAAACGACCGTCATCTGGGACCGGAGGTCGGGCCGCCCCGTGGCGAACGCCATCGTCTGGCAATGCCGCCGGACCGCCGGCCGCTGCCGCGAGCTCGCCGCCGAGCCGGGGATGAGCGATCTCATCCGCAAGAAGACGGGGCTGCCGATCGACGCCTACTTCTCGGCGACCAAGGCCGAGTGGATCCTCGATCGGGGCGGCCTTCGCGAACGGGCCAAGCGCGGGCGGCTCGCGTTCGGCACCACGGACTCCTGGGTCCTCTCCAAGCTCACGGGCGGCGCGAGCCACGCGACCGACCCCACCAACGCCTCGAGGACCATGCTCTTCAATATCCGCCAGCTCGCCTGGGACGACGAGCTCCTCGGGATCTTCGGCATTCCCGCCTCGCTCCTGCCGCGCGTTTTGCCGTCGTCGGGGGAATTCGGGCGGACGGTCCGCCTGGGCCGCCTCCCCGCGGGCATCCCGGTCATGGGCATCGCCGGCGACCAGCAGGCGGCCCTCTTCGGCCAGGCCGGGTTCCGGCCCGGCGCGATCAAGAACACCTACGGCACCGGCTCGTTCATCCTCCTCAACACGGGGCGGGAGATCGTCGAGTCCCGGCACGGCCTCGTCACCACCGTCGCCTGCGGCCCGGGCGGCAAGGCCGCTTACGCCCTCGAAGGGTCCGTGTTCGTGGCCGGCGCGGCCATCCAGTGGCTGCGCGACCAGCTGGGCCTCATCGGGTCGGCCGCGGAATCGGAAGCGGCGGCGGCCTCCGTCCCGGACAACGCCGGCGTGTACTTCGTCCCGGCCTTCGTCGGCCTCGGGGCGCCCTATTGGGACGCCGAGGTCCGGGGCACGATCGTCGGGTTGACGCGCGGCGCCGGCCGGAACCATCTTGTCCGGGCGGCCGTCGAGGCGATGGCCTATTCGACCCGCGACGTCCTCGAAACCATGCGCAAGGACTCGGGCCTCAGGATGAAGGAGCTCCGCGTCGACGGCGGCGCCTCGGCCAACGATTTCCTGTGCCGGTTCCAGGCCGACATCCTCGGCCTGCCCGTCGTGCGTCCGAAGGCGGTGGAGACGACCTCGCTCGGGGCCGCCTATCTCGCCGGCCTCGGCGCGGGGATCTGGGAATCGACCGCGGCCATCGAGCGGCTGGCCGTCGACGAGCGCAAGTTCATCCCGGCCATGACCCGGGGCCAGGCCGACAAGCTCTATGCGGGATGGCAGGCTGCGGTCCGCAAAGCCCGCGCACTTTAAGGCTCATTTAGGTCTGGATTTTGAGGAGGAGTCGATGAGAAGCCGGAATCGTTTTATGATCACTTTGGCGATGCTCATCGGCGCCGTCGCCTGGGGCTTCGGTCATTTCGGCGGCGGACACCTGGCGGGCGGATTGGCCCGTGCTGAAAACCTACGACCGCGACCACGTCGAGAGGATCGCGCTTCCGCTCGGCGGCATCGGCACCGGCACGGTCTCGCTCGGAGGCCGCGGCAATCTCATGGATTGGGAGATCATGAACCGGCCGGCCAAGGGCTACATCCCCTATGCCGGACAGCAGACGGGGCCGTTCTTCGCGCTGCGCGTGGCCTCCGACGGGGTCCCCTTTACCCGGGCCCTCGAGGGCCCGCTGCCTCTTTCCGCCTATGAGGCCTCGCACGGGTCGACGGCCATTAACCACGGCCTGCCGCGCTTCCGCGAGGTCTCTTTCGCGGCGGCGTACCCGCTGGGGCAGGTCCTCCTCTCCGACCCCGATTCGCCGGTGGACGTCCGTCTCGAAGCCTTCAATCCCCTGATCCCCGGCGACGCCGAGGCCAGCGGCATGCCCGCGGCCATGTTCCGGTTCGTCCTCATCAACAAGACCGGGCGGCCCCTCCGCGCCGCGGTCTGCGGGACTCTCCCCAACTTCATCGGGGCGGACGGTTCCGGGACGACCCGCGACTGGAAGAACGACCCCATCACCTCGGGCCCCAAGAAGAACAAGAACGAGTTCCGCTCGACCGACGGGCTGCGCGGTCTCTTCCTGACCTCGGAGGGCGTCGACCCGAAACACGAAGCCTGGGGCACGATGGCCCTGGCCGCGGCGGCCGGGACGCGGGGATCGAGCCGGACGACGTGGGTCGCGGCCGGGTGGGGGACGTCGCTCCTCGATTTCTGGGACGACTTCGCCGCCGACGGGGTCCTCGACGCGCGGCCGGCCACCGCCGAGGACATGCCCTTCGGCTCGCTCACGGTCGAGGTCGACATCCCCGCCAACGGCAGCGCCGAAGCGACGTTCTACCTCACATGGCACTTCCCGAACCGCGTCACCTGGTCGCCCAAGGGAACGCCGGACGACGTCATCGGCAATTACTACACGACGCGCTGGCCCGACGCCTGGGCGGCGGCCGAGGATTTCGCGGCCCGGGCGGCCGGGCTCGAGGACCGGACGGTCGAGTTCGTGCGCGCCTTCGCCGGGAGCACGCTGCCGGCCGAGGTCAAGGAGGCCGCGCTCTTCAATCTCAGCACGCTCCGGACCCAGACGTGTTTCCGGACGCGGGACGGCCGGTTCTTCGGCTTCGAGGGCTCGAGCAACACCTCCGGCTGCTGTTGGGGCTCCTGCACCCACGTCTGGAACTACGAGCAGGCCACGGCCTTTCTTTTCGGCGCCCTGGCCCGGTCCATGCGGGAGACGGAGTTCCTCGAAGCGACCGACGATCAGGGACTCATGAGCTTCCGCGTCCGCCTGCCGATCGACCGGGCCCGCGAATTCGGCAAGGCCGCCGCGGACGGCCAGATGGGCACCATCATGAAGGCGTTCCGCGAATGGAAGATGTCCGGCGACCAGGCCTGGCTCGCCCGGCTCTGGCCCGGCGTCAAGCGGGCCCTGTCCTTCGCCTGGATCAAAGGCGGATGGGACGCCGACCGCGACGGGGTCATGGAGGGCTGCCAGCACAACACGATGGACGTCGAGTACTACGGGCCGAACCCGCAGATGGAGATCTGGTACCTCGGGGCGCTCCGGGCCGCCGAGGAAATGGCCGCGGGCGTCGGTGACAAGACGTTCGCCAAGCTCTGCCGGGACCTCTTCGCCAAAGGCCGGGCCTGGACGGACGCCAACCTCTGGAACGGCGAATATTACGAGCATCATGTCCAGCCGCCGAAGAGCGTCGAGGACGTCGCCCCGAGCCTGCGGCTCGACATGGGCGCCAAGAGCATCACCGAGCCGGACTATCAGCTGGCCCAGGGCTGTCTCGTCGACCAGCTTGTCGGCCAGTACATGGCCCATGTCTGCGGCCTGGGCTATCTCGTCGATCCGGCCCACGTCAGAACGACGCTCGCGAGCATCCTGAAATACAACACCCGGACCGGCTTCTTCGATCACTTCAACTGCCTGCGGTCGTTCGTGCTCGGCGACGAGACGGCGCTGCTCATGGCCAGCTACCCGAAGGGACGGCCGAAGAACCCGTTCCCGTACTTCACCGAGGTCATGACCGGGTTCGAATACACCGCGGCGGTCGGGATGCTCTACGAAGGCGACGCGGCGAACGGGCTCAAGGTCATCCGCGACATCCGGGCCCGCTACGACGGCAAGAAGCGAAGCCCCTTCGACGAAGCCGAATGCGGGCACCACTACGCCCGGGCCATGGCCAGCTGGGCGGCGGTGCCGGCGCTCTCCGGCTTCGCTTGGGACGGGCGGGCCCAGGCCATGACCTTCGGGGCGACCGAGGGGACCTTCTTCTGGTCGAACGGCGACGCCTGGGGCACCTGCCGGATAGGTCCCGGCGGCAAGACGGCCGAGCTCAAGGTCCTCCACGGCGGACTGTCCCTGAAGTCCTTCAGGCTGGGGAGCGCCGCTCCGAGGACGTTCAAGCAGCCCAAAGCTCTCAAAACGGGGGAGTCCGTCAAGATCGATCTTTAGGGAGGGGGAGTGAAACATCGACTCCACCGGTTCGTATTACAGGGCGTACGAATCACCGTCAGAGGAGCAGCATGATGAAGAAAGCAGCCTTATTCGCCGTGGCCCTTATGGTCGTCGCCCTGTTCCTGGCCGTTCCGGCCTATCCGGGGACGATCCCTTCCTCCGTCGTCCCTGAGGGCGCCCGCTGGGTCGTCCACCTGGACATGGAGAAGTTCGTCGCGACCAAGCTTTTCGGGGTCCTGGAAAAGGACGGCAAGTTCGAGATGAAGAGCCGGGACCTCGACCGCTGGCTCAAGATCGATGTGCCCCGGGACATCACGGGCGTGACCGTGTTCGGGTTCGGGGGCGGGACCAAGGGAGACGCCGTCGTGGTCGTCAACGGCAAATTCGACAAGCCCAAGCTTCTGTCGATGCTCGCCTTGGATGAGGACCACAAGGAGATCGCTTACGGCGCCTACACCATCTATTCGACGGACGACGACGAGTACGGCGCGTTCGTCAACGACAGTCTTGTCGTTCTCTCCGAGAGCCGCGAGGCCCTCCAGAGCGTCCTGGACACGGCCGCCGGCAAGTCGCAGAATTTCGCCAAGTCCGCGCTGAGCGCGTCGCTCAAGGAAGTCCCCGCGGGCGCTTTCCTCAGCGGCGTCATGCCCGACCTGACCGGATTGAGCCGCATGAACAGCCAGTCCAAGGTCCTCGAGCAGGCGAGCGGCCTGTTCTTCCTGGCCCAGGAAAAGCAGGACACTCTTCTCGTCCGGCTCCAGGTGACGGCGGTCTCCCCGGAGAGCGCCAAGAACATGGCCGATATCGTCCAGGGCATCATCGCCATGGGCCGGATGGGCGGTAACGAGGGCGATATGGCCAAGATAGCGAGCCTTCTCGACGGCCTCCAGGTCAAGCTCGAGGGCAAGGTCCTCCGGCTCGACTTCGAGCGCCCGTCGCAGGAGATCGCGGACCTCATTTCACGCGGTCGCGGGCTTTCCGGGATCCTCGACTGAGCCCGGGCTGAGTCATGACGGCCCCGGGCGTCCGGGGCCGGGAGGCGAATGGCCGATCACGATCGGACCGAAGAGAAGACCGACGACGAGCTGGCCCGCGAGGCGCGGGACGGCTCGCGCCGGTCTTTCGAGGAGCTGGCGCGCCGCTACAAGCGCCGGCTCTTCGTCTATCTGCGCCCCCGCCTCGGGAGCGCCGAGGACGCCGAGGACATGGTCCAGGACACGTTCCTCAAGCTCTACCGGAATATCGGCAGCTACGATCCGGCCTACCGGTTCTCGACCTGGCTCTACACATCGGCCAACCGGCTGGCCATCGATTCCTTCCGCAAGAGCGCGGCCGTCCGGGACAAGCTCGCGGCGGAGGCGGGCGGCGCGCTTCCCGCTCCGGCGGCGGCCGATGAGGTCGCGCCCGGCGGGTCGGGAATTTGGGACGCGGCCCAAACCCTGGGGGAAACCAGGTTCCGCGTCCTCTGGCTGCGTTACGGGGAGGACATGACCGTCGAGGAGATCGCCGCCGTCCTCGGCCGGACGCGCCTGGCCGTCCGCGTGCTTTTGCACAGGGCCCGGACGAGCCTCGCCGGCCTGCTCGGCCAGGACCCGTGCCGCGAGGCGCAGCCTCGGCCGGAGGCGGCCCGGCAAGCGTCCGGGGATTGAGGGAAGAGGAGAAAAGCGATGTGGTGCACGATCAGCCGTTGGATGATCTCGCGGGCGGAGGATACCGGGAAGAGGATCCCCCGCTTTATCGAAAAGCACATCGCCCGGTGCGCCGCCTGCGGCGTCTTTGCCCGCTCCGCCGCGTCCCTGACGTCCCGTCTCAGAGAGGAACGCTCCGCCTGGCTGGCCAAGGTCCCGGACTTTCCCGTGGACCTCGGGCGCGACTTGGAAACGACAACGCAAGGTGCCCGGACCGTCGAAGCCGGGCGTCCGGGATCGCGCCGCCTCCTCTTTGGCCTTCGCCCGCTCCCGGTCGCGGCGACCGCCTTGGTCGTCGTGGCCGCCGCCCTCGTCCTGTCCCAAGTCCTCAGGGAGCCGTCTCTCTCGCCCCAGGACCGCTCCTCCGCCAGGGCGGCGATCAAGAGCCTCACCTCCGCGCCGGAAGGGCTTCAGGGAGCCGTCGGCAAGGCGGAATCCTCGCTTGAAAAGGAAGGCCGGATCCTCCGGCAATCGCTCTCGTCGGCGGTCGAATACCTGCAGGCCCGCATGAACATCAGGATCGAACGGAAAGAAACGCCGAAGCCGCTCTGAACCCGGGTCCGCTCAGATGCGCTGGCGCGTCGGGCGGAAATCCCAGGTCAGCCGGTACATGATATCCCGGAGCACGTCGTTCAAGGCCGCGCCCTTGTCCCGGACGGAGAAGACGGGGATGCCGTCGTCCATGCCGACGGCGCCGACCGTTCCCTGCCGGATCGCGGAATCCGTCCACAGGGTCGCGCCGTTCTTCGTCGAAACGAGGCGGACCTTCACGGTAATGTCGAAGGCGGCCCGGGCGAAGAGGGTCTTGCTCAGCGGGGCGAGGATGTCGACCTGGGGCTTGACCTTGGTCACCGTGACCTCGCCCACGAACAACGCGTCGACGCCCTGCTTTTCGCCGATGGCCAGGGCGGCTTCGCGGTCGAACGCGGTCTTCCCGATGTCCGCCAGAACGGCGTCCTGCGTCCCGAGCTCCACGACCGGGACGCGCTGGGCCGCGGTGACTTCCTGGAGGAAGATCTGGGTGGCCGCCACGCCGAGATCGCCCTTGGCGTTCTCCTCCTTCAACGTGACCAGGCCGACCGTGCCGAGCGCGGTGAGGTCGATGGCCGGCGGGACGATGGTGTAATGGACGCAGCCGGCGACGGCGGCGGCGAGGATGAGGGCGAACGCGACGTGTTTTGTTCTCATGAGCGGCCTCCTTCAAGCGGACGCGGGCCCGCGCCCGATTTCTATTTTAGTCGGAGCAGGTCTCGCCCCGTCGAAAACAGAAACAGCCCCGTTCTCCTGCTCCCCCGCTTCTTCAGCGGACGAGATGGAAGGCCGTCTGGCGGCCGGCCAAAAAGAAGGCCCTCTGGCCGTCGAACAGGATGTCCTGCTCGAGGGGAACGCGGAAATCCACGCCCCACTCGGGGAAGGGCCCGGTCACGCTGAGCTCGCAGACGAAGGTGCTCATGGGCACGAGCTTGACGTCGCCCCGGCCTACATTGTTGACCTGCTCCCAGGGCAGGCCGATGAGCGGCCCGGGCTCGTGGAGGAAGAGCCCGAGCGAATGAGAGTAGACGCGCGGGCCGGGGATCGCGAGCTCGCGGGCCTTCCCGAGGATCGCCCCGAGGAGCTCGTTGCCGGTGAGCCCGGTCTTGAATTCGCCGCAGTAGACGTCCTGGAGGCGGTTGGCCTCGGCCATGAGCTTCTTCAGGCCCTCCGGGGCGTCCGTCTCGCCGGGACGCAGGACATAGGCCATCTCCTGGTGGTCGCTGTTCCAGCGCATGTACTTGATCCCCACGTCGCAGTGGAGGACGTCGCCCGGACGGATGATCTTGTCGTCCTTGCCCCATTTCTCGACGTCCTTGGACGACCGGCCGCGGATCGAGACGAAGGGGCTGAAGGAGACCTTGAGGCCGAGGTCGGCGACGCGCTGCCAGTAGTACCAGCGGAGGTCCTCGGCCGTCGTCTGGCCGACCGTGATGACCTTGGACGAGAACATGTCGGCGATGATCGACCGGGACATCGCGGCGGCGCGCTCCATGACCTCGACCTCCTCTTCGGTGAGCGTCTCCGCCCAGAGCGTGACCAGGGGCTCGGCGGATTGCAGGCGCGAGGCGTACTTCGGCCCGACGGCCTCGACGATCCGTCTTCTTCAGGACCGAGGTCAGCCCGCCGGCCGCCCACTGGATCTCGCCCTCGTTGAGCCCGATCCTCTTCGGGTCGCGCTCGCGGACGACCCGGCCGAGGGCCTCCCACTGGCCCTCGCCCTTCTTCGCGTCGAAGGCCGCGGCGTCCCAGGCGTTCTTGAACAGGCCCTGCGTGTCGGTCCGGGACACGTTCAGCCGCTCGACGCCCTTGGCCGGTCCGTGGTCGAAGAAGACCAGGATCTGGGTGATGGGGTTCCAGTTCTCGTAGGGGATCATGGTCTCGAAGATCGGATCGAGATTGTCCTCGTTGCAGGAGACGATCCACATGTCGAAGCCCGTCTCGCGCATCATGCGGGGGACGAGGGTGTCGAGGCGCTTGGCCGTGATCCGCTGGACGAGCGCGGCCCGTTCGCGGACGGGCAGGATCGACGGCGCGCCGCCGTGCTGGGCCGGCGCGGGGACTGGCAGGGTCGCGACCAGAATGCAGGCGATGACGAAATAGAGAACGGTCTTCTTGATCATGGGGACCCTCCTAGGACTTGGGTTATCCTTTCTTCTATCACCCCGGGCGGACTATGGTCAAGGACAGAGGCGCCGTAAACGCGGAGAGGAGGATAGATGAGCGCGATTTGGAAAATTTTAGCCGGGACGCGTGACGGACGAGGGCAGTTTCAGGGGAAACTGCCAAAACGTGTCTGAGCGAGGCGTAGCGCACGCCGAGCGAGTTGTTTTGGCACCGAGGCCGGCGCACGTCCCGGCGTCGTTAAAATTTTCCCATGAGCGCGAGACTATCCTCCGAACCGCTGGGAAGGCGCTGGCGTCCGCGTTGATTTCGACCGGGCGTTTTGAGAGAATGACAGGCCGATCCTCTCTACGGGAGGTACATTCACGTGACCCTTCGCAAGATCCCGCAAGTCCTCGCCTTGATCCTCGTCTGTTCCGCCCTCGGCCCCTTGGCCGCGGCCGATCTCACCTTCGACCGCTATCACCGGCCCGAGGAGATCGCCGCCGCCCTCCAGGACCTGGCCCGGGCCAACCCCGGCTTCGCCAAGGTCCACGTCCTGGCCAAGAGCCCCGGCGGCCGCGACCTCGTCTTGTTCGAGGTCGGGCCCGAGACGGCGAAAGCCGCCAAGACCCTGCCGGCCGTCTTCGTCGCCGCCGACATGGACGGGACCGTTCCGCTCTCCGGCGAAGCCGCGCTCTGGCTGGCCAAGTCCCTTTGCGACAAGGCCGACCTGCGCGCGGACCGGACGTGGTATGTCCTGGCCTGCGGCAACCCGGACGCGGCGGCGGGCTATTTCGGCAAGCCCCAGCGCCGCGATACGCGCAACGCCCGCCCGAAGAACGACGACCAGGACGACGCGATCGACGAGGACGGGCCCGACGACCTCGACGGCGACGGCCTTATCACCCAGATGAGGGTCAAGGACCCCGAGGGCGCCTGGATCGCCGTCCCCGGCGAGCCGCGCCTGATGAAGAAGGCCGACGGGGCCAAGGGCGAGAAGGGCGTATGGAAGCTCTATTCCGAAGGGCTCGACGACGACCGGGACGGCCAGTTCAACGAGGACGGGCCCGGCGGCGTGACGCTCGCCACGGCCTTCCCGCACCTCTACAAGTATCACGCCCCGGACGCCGGCCCCTGGCCGGGAAGCGAGGCGGAGACGTTCGCCCTGCTCAAGTTCTTCGACGCCCACCGCGAGATCGGCCTGGCCTTCGTCTTCGGCGAATCGAACTTCTGCCTCAACCCGCCGCGCGCCGGCCGCAAGGGCGACGCCGACTTCAACCAGATCAAGGTCCCCGAGCGCGTGGCCGGCTTCATCAACGCCGACCCCACCCGCACGTACTCCATGGCCGAGATCATCGAGCTGGTGAAGCCGCTCGTCCCGCCGGGCATGGAGGTCACGGAAGGCCTGGTCGCCGGGTTCCTCGAGCTCGGCGCCGTCGTCAATCCCCTCGAGGACGACCTCAAGTTCTACAAAGAGCTCTCCGAGAAGTACAAGGAATTCCTCAAGGCCGCCAAGCTCGACGCCAAGCGCCTCGACCCGGCCGCCGACAAGGACGGCTCCCTCGAGCTCTACGCCTACTACCATCTCGGCCTGCCCTCCTTCGCTCTGGACTTCTGGACCCCGCCCGAGGTCAAGGAGGAGAAGCCGGCCGACGAGATCGACGCCCGACAAGCTCGAGAAGATGACCAACGACGAGTTCATCGCCCTGGGCGAGGAGAAGATCGACGCCTTCCTCAAGGCCTCCGGCGCTCCCGATTCGTTCAAGGCCAAGCAGGTCATCGAGGCGCTCAAGGGCGGCATGATGGACACGAAGAAGATGGCCGAGATGATGAAGCAGATGCCCAAGAAGCCGGACGAAGGCGGGGCCGACCCGAAGGAGAAGGCCCTGCTCGCCTGGAGCGACAAGGAGCTCGGCGGCCAAGGCTTCGTCGCCTGGAAGCCGTTCAAGCACCCGACCCTCGGCGAGGTCGAGATCGGCGGCGCCGTGCCCGTACACCGATAACACGCCACCGGCCAAGATGATCGACGGCCTCCTCAAGGGCCAGGTCCCCTGGGTCTTCGAGGTGGCCAGGAAGATGGCCCGGATCGGGATCGCCGACGCCAAGGTCAAGAGCCTCGGCGCCGGCGTCTACGAGATCAAGGCCTGGATCGAGAACAAGGGCGGCCTGCCGTATCCGACGGCCATGGGCGGGCGCGACCAGCACATCCTTCCGGTCATCGTCACGCTCGGCGGCCAGGGCTTCGACATCGTGCAAGGCAAGAAGCGGAGCCTCGTCCAATCCGTCCCGGCCCTGGGCTCGCAGCCCGTGACCTGGATCGTCCGGGCGGGGAAACCCGTCAAGCTCGAGATCAAAGCGGAGACCCAGAATGCCTGGGGCGATTCCCGGGCGGTCGACCTGGGAGGTGCCAAGTGAAAAAGCTCGCCGGTTCCGCGCTCCTGATCATCCTCCTCGCTTCGGCCCTGCCGGCGCAGAAAGCCGAGATGACGGCGCCGCTGCGGTTCGACCAGTACTACACGCTCGACCAGGTCTATGACGCGCTCCGCGCCCTGGCCAAGGCCTATCCTCGAGCTGACGACGCTCGAGACGGTCGGCAAGAGCGAGGAAGGCCGGCCTCTCATGGCCATGACCGTGAACAATCCCAAGACCGGCGCCGCCCTCGACAAGCCGGCGCTCTACGTCGACGGCAACATGCACGGCAACGAGATCCAGGGCGGCGACATCTCGCTCTACCTCCTCGATTACCTCCTCGGCGGCTACGGCAAGAACGCCGAGATCACGGCCCTCGTCGACAAGATCTGCGTCTACGTCGTGCCGGTCGTCAACGTCGACGGCCGCTACCACTTCATGACCGACGCCAACAGCCCCGACAGCAACCGCAGCCTGCGCATCCCCGTCGATGACGACCGGGACGGGCTCTTCGACGAGGACAAGACGCGACGACCTCGACGGCGACGGCAACATCTGCACGATGCGCAAGAAGGACCCCTTCGGGGCCTACAAGACCGACCCGGAGGACCCGCGCCTGATGGTCCGCGTCAAGCCGGGCGAGAAGGGCGAATGGACGATGCTCGGCGAGGAAGGCCTCGACAACGACGGCGACGGCCAGGTCAACGAGGACGGCGAAGGCTACGTCGATCCCAACCGGAACTGGGGCTTCGACTGGGCCCCGCCCTACGTCCAGGGCGGCTCCGGGGAGTATCCCTTCTCCGGCGGTCGGGCTCAAGGGCCTGGCCGAATGGACCATGACCAAGACCAACATCGTCATCGCCTGGTCCTTCACAACAACGGCGGCATGCTCCTGCGCGGCCCGAGCCGCAAGGGCCTCGGCGAGTACCCGCCGCAGGACGTCGCGGTCTACGATTACCTCGGCAAGCAGGGCGAGCGCATCATCCCCGGCTACCGCTACATGATCTCCTGGAAGGACCTCTACACGACGTACGGCGATTCCGGCGAATGGATCACCCAAACGGCGGGGGCCTACTTCTACTGCGCCGAGGTCTTCCAGGGCGAGTCCGAGGCCTTCAAGGGCGTCTCGGAGAGGAACGAGCCCGGCACGCCCCGCGAAGAGGCCGTGCGCGACATCTTTTCCGAGGGCGTCTCCGAGCGCGAGCGGATCAAGTTCAGCGACAACGTCGTCTCGGGCGAGCTCTACAAGCCCTGGAAGCCGTTCAAGCACCCCGAATACGGCGACGTCGAGATCGGCGGCTGGGTCAAGATGAGCTCCCGGCTGGGCGCGCCGTTCATGATCAAGGACCTCGTCCACCGCAACGCCATGGCCGTCCTTTTCACGGCCAAGCACCTGCCCGAGGTGTCCCTCGAGGTCCTCGAGGTCAAGCCGCTCGGCGGCGATCTCTATCCGGGTCCGGACGCGCTTGTCCAATCCCAAGGCCATCCCGTCCATGAGCTATCTCGCCCAGAAGGTCAATCTCTATCCCAAGGACACGCTCACGGTGACGGGCGCCGGCGCCAAGGTCGTCGCGGGCGGGCTTCTGACCGACCCCTACCGCGACCAGGCCGTCTACAAGAAGGATCAGGCCCGAGATCCAGTTCCTGGTCGTTCCCGGCTTCGGCAAGGTCGAGCACCAGTTCCTGGTGGAAGGGAAGGGCGAGATCACGCTCCGCTATGCCTCCCGTCACGGCGGCAAGCTGACGAAGACGGTCAAGCTCGAATAGCCGGGCTGAACTGGAAGTCCGGGCCGGGCCGGGCTAGAATAGAGCGGGGGTGCCCCGTGAAGATCGGCCGCCGGCGATTCCTCGAAAGCTCGGGCGCGTGCCTGCTCGGCGCCGCGGCCGGCGGCGTCGTTCCGTTCTTTCGGCCGAAACGTCTCCCGCGAGGTCGGCCGCCCGGTTGGCTGCGGCTCGGAACCGGGCGAGCGGCGCCGCGGCTTCGGGCCCCTGCGGCCGCGACCCCGGCGGGATCCTCGATCTTCCCGCGGGCTTTTCCTACGAGGTCCTCTCCGTCGCCGGAAACCGGATGAGCGACGGGTTCATCGTCCCTTCGCTCGCCGACGGCATGGCCGCTTTCCCGGGCCGGTCCGGATCGACCATCCTCCTCCGCAACCACGAGTTCCGGATCGGCCATCCGGACTCGCTCGGCCCGTTCGGAGGGGAGAAGAAGCTCTGGACCAAGCTCGACCCGCGGCTGATCTATGACCGGACCCCCGAAGGCGGTCCCTGCCTCGGCTCGGTCACGACGCTCGTCTACCACACCAAGCGGAAGACGGTCTTCAGCGAGCACCTCAGCCTGGCCGGGACGATGACCAACTGCTCGGGCGGGGCGACGCCCTGGGGGACGTGGCTGTCGAGCGAGGAGGTCTTCCTCGGTCCGGGAAGCGTTTGTCAGGGGCGGCACGGCTACACGTTCGAGGTCGCCGTCTCGGCCACGCCGAAGATCACGGCCCCCGTCCCCTTGACGGCGATGGGCCGGTTCGTCAAGGAGGGCGTGGCCGTCGATCCCAAGACCGGGGTCCTTTATCAGACCGAGGATCAGCCCGACGGCCTCTTCTACCGGTTCCTCCCGGCCGTCGCCGGCCGCTTGGCCGAAGGGGGCAAGCTCCAGGCCCTGGCGGTGACCGGCCAGCCCGGCCTCGAGACGAACAACTGGCGGGTCCAGAGGATCGCGCCGGGCACGTCATTCGCCGTCCACTGGCTCGACGTCGACGACCCGGACCCCGACGAGGACGTCCTCCGCTTCCGGGGCCGGGACAAGGGGGCGGCCGTCTTCGCCTCCTCCGAGGGCATCATTTTCCACGGCGGGGCCGTCTGGTTCGACTGCACCAACGGCGGGACGGACGCGAAGGGGCATATCTGGCGTTACGACCCGAGCCCGGGCGAGGGAACGCCGCGAGAGGCGGAGCGCCCCGGCCGCCTGACCCTGGTCCTCGAGCCGAACGACCCGCTCGTCATGGACCATCCCGATCAGATGTGCGCCGCGCCCTGGGGCGACATCTTCGTCTGCGAGGACGGCGACGGCGACCAATTCCTCCTGGGCCTCACGGCGCGCGGCGAGGTCTACAAGTTCGCCCGCAACGCCGTCGACGCCTCCGAGCTCACCGGCGTCTGTTTCTCTCCCGACCGGACGACGATGTTCCTCAACAACCTCGAATCCGGAGTGACCTTCGCCGTCACCGGACCCTGGAAATAATCCGCTCCGTCCTCTTGCCATTCCCCTCGAGCCGGGCGCATAATGGGGCGCAGGCGCGCGCCACGACCCGCTGAAAGGAGTCCGGGATGCTCCGACGCTACCAGATCGAGAATTCGAAGATCGTCGAGTCAAAGGACGAAAAAGCCCCCGTTCTCCTCTATGTCAATCCGGACGAGGCCGAAAGGCGCCTCCTCGTCGACACCTACCAGATCGACGAGCACACGCTCGCCTCGGCCCTCGACCCCGACGAGCAGGCCCGTCTCGAGTGCGAGCCCGGCCACATCGCCTTCATCTACAAGCGCCCGAAGAACTATTCCGGCGACGATCAGCTGCTCTTCAAGGCCTCGACGATGGGCGTTTTCTTTTTCGGCGAGCTGCTCATCCTGGTCGTCGCCGAGGACACGACCCTGTTCGAAGGCAAGCAGCTGGCCAAGGTCGGCAGCGTCCGCGAGCTGATGATCCGCCTCATCTATCGGTCCATTTTCCACTTCATGGAGCACCTCAAGATCATCAACCAGATCGCCGACGACGTCGAGCAGAAGATCAACAAGGCCATGGAGAACAAATACCTCATCAACCTCTTCGCCCTTCAGAAGAGCCTGGTCTACTATCAGAACGCCGTCAACTCCAACGGCGCCCTCATCGAGAAGCTCCGCCACAACGCCTCGAAATTCTGCTTCACCCAGGAGGAGATGGAGCTCCTCGACGACATCATCATCGAGAACAACCAGTGCTACCGTCAGGCCGAGGTCTACTCGAACATCCTGGCCAGCCTCATGGACGCCCGGGCCTCCATCGTCAGCAACAACCTCAACGTCCTGATGAAGACGCTGAACATCATCACCATCGCCATCATGGTCCCGACGTTCGTCGTCTCCATCTTCTCCATGAACGTGACCCTGCCCTTCGGCTTTGAGGCGCTGCCGGCCTTCTGGAAGATCATGGGCCTGGCCGGGGTCTCCATGGTCGGCTTCCTGATCTTCTGGAAATACAAGAAGTGGTAGCTACTTTTCGGCCCGTTTATAGCTGACCGACAGTCCCGCCCAGCTGCCTTCGGCGAAGGTCGTCTCCATGTTGGGAAGCGAGAGCACGTATTCGACGAAGCTCGCGGCGCCCCAGCCGCCGCGGCGCATGCGCTCCGACACGTTGTGGGCGGCAAAGACGCCGCCGACCGTGAGCTTGGGCAGGACCGCGACGAAGTAGTTCTTGTACCAGTCCTTGTCGGCGTCGCAGAAGACGAAATCGAACGGGCCGGCGAGGGCGGGGACGAGCTCGTGCGCGTCGGCGAGGCGGGCGTCGATATAGGCGTCGAGCCCCGCCTCCCGAAAGTTGGCCACCGCCTCGTTGTGCCGCCCCTCGTCGATGTCGATGGTGATGAGCTTGCCGCCGGTCTTGCTCAGGGCCCAGGCGATCCAGATCCCTGAGTGGCCCGTCGAGGTCCCGATCTCCAGGGCCCTCGTGTATTTGTTCTTGACGATGATGTCATGGAGGATCTTGCCGTCGGCCTCGGAGACGTTCATGTCGCGCCACTCGCCGGCGTGTGCGTCGAGGAAGGCCCGCACCTTCCGGTCGAGGTCCGGCCCGGCCTGACCGGCCGGGGCGGCGGACACGGCCGCCGACGCGGCGGCCAGGAAGATCAGGAGGCCCGCCCCCGAGAAGTGTCTGTTTCATGGCTGCCTCCCGCGGTGTGAATCAGAGCTTCCGTCCATTATATCAGACACCCCAGTGGATCGGGGGGGAAGAATCCGCCGATTTGGGCGTCAAAAACCTTAGGTATATTTCTGCGTTTAATCCCCTTCGGGGCCCCTGTGAGGACCCCGCGTTTCAGGAGACGCGACGATGTCAGATAACGCGCGACCGGGCTGGGCGAGACGTTTCGCCGCGGCCTCCCTTGGCCTGATCTTATCTTTCGGCCCCCTGCTTGCGGGCCAGGACCGG
>CAWJKR010000005.1:0-590511 GCA_963843505.1 Candidatus Aminicenantota bacterium
GGCCCTCAGCCACCCCAACATCGTCCGCATGCTCGCCGCCGAGAAGGAAAAGAACGTCTTCTTCATGGTCATGGAATATGTCAAGGGCCCGACGCTCGAGCGGATCCTCGAGAAGGAGCGGGTCCTCGCGGCGATCAGGCCATGGACTTCATCCGGCAGATCTCCTACGGGATCGACCACGCCCACAAGAGCAGGATCATCCACCGCGACCTCCGGCCCTCGAACATCATGGTCTCCGAGGACGGGACGGTCAAGATCACCGACTTCGGGACGTCGGCCTGGCTGAATTCCGTCCCCTATGCCTCGACCCGCATCGGCTCTCCGCCCTACATGGCCCCGGAGCAGTTCATGGGGAAGGCGTCCTACGCCTCGGACGTCTATTCCCTCGGCTGTATCTTCTACGAGATGATCATCGGGCGGCCGCCCATCTTCGACCCGGATCCGTTCAAGATCCTGGAAAAGGCCCAGCAGGGCAAGATCACCCCTCCCCGGATCCGGAACCACAAGGTCCCGAGAGAGGTCGACGAGATCATCATGAAGTGCCTGGCGGCGAAGGTCGAGGACCGGTTCCAGAGCGCCGGGGAGATCATCCGCGGCCTGTCCCTGTTCAAGGGGCGCGAGGCGAAAACCTCGGAGATCGATGATATCTTCTCCCGGATCAAGGCCCGGGACGGCCGCAAGGCCGACCTCTGCTGGAACTGCCGCCGGCCTCTTCCCTATAAATCCCGAAATTGCCCCCATTGCGGAGAATCGGTTTGAGCCGGGCCGGGTTGACTTGGGGTCGGGGATGGTATACCATGAAGAAAATCCAATTGGTGCGAGGGACCGTCCAAGGAGTCGGGCATGAGTCCTTTTAACGAGAGCGGGATCGTGTGGATGAACGGCCGCCTGGTCCCCTGGAAGGAAGCCACGATCCACGTCGCGTCCCACGTCGTTCACTACGGCAGCTCGCTCTTCGAAGGCTTCCGGGCCTACGATACGCCGAAAGGAACGGCCCTCTTCCGTCTCGAGGACCACACCCGGCGGCTCTATAATTCGTGCAAGATCTATAGGATGGACATTCCCTACACTCCGGACGAGTTCAACGGGCCGTCCTGGAGACCGTGAAGGCCAACGGCGGCAAGGCCTGCTACGTCCGGCCCATCGTCTACCGGGGGTACGAGACGCTCGGCGTCGATCCCTTCCCGAACCCTGTCGATTGCGCCGTCCTGGTCTGGGAGTGGGGCAAATACCTGGGCGAGGAGGCCCTGGAGGACGGGGTCGACGTCTGCGTCTCCTCCTGGTGGCGAATGGCCCCCAACACGTTCCCCGCTCTGGCCAAGGCCGGGGCCAATTACATGAATTCCCAGCTCATCAAGATGGAGGCCATGCTCGACGGCTACGCCGAGGGGATCGCCCTGAACATCCGGGGCCACGTCAGCGAGGGGAGCGGGGAGAATGTCTTCGTCGTCCTCAACGGCACCGTCCATACGCCGTCCCTGTCCGCTTCGGTCCTGCCGGGGATCACCCGGGACTCGGTCATCGCGATCGTCAAGGAGCTCGGGATCGATCTCGTCGAGGAGACCATCCCCCGGGAGATGCTTTACATCGCCGACGAGGTATTCTTCACGGGCTCGGCCGCCGAGATCACGCCCATCCGCTCGGTCGACAGGATCATCGTCGGCGGCGGCACGGCGGGGGCCGGTCACCGAGAGGCTCCAGGAGGAGTTTTTCGCGGTCATCGACGGGCGCGAGGACGACGCCCACCGTTGGCTGACCTACGTTTGAGGATCCCGGAGCAAGGAGATCGCCATGGTCATCGATGAGTTTCTCAAGATCGCCATCGAGAGGGATGCTTCGGACCTTCACCTGAAGGCGGGCAACCACCCCATGATCCGGGTTCACGGGACCCTGACGCCGCTGACCGGATTCCCCCGGCTGCGCGCCCGACACCGAGGAGCTGGCCGGCCAGATGATGACGGAGTTCCAGCGGAAACGGCTGGCCGAGGACCTCGATATCGACCTGGCCTACAGCCTGCCGGGCTTCGGCCGCTTCCGCGGCAGCATCTCCACCAGCGCGGCTCCCTGGCCATCGCCCTGCGCATCATCCCGCTCGAGGTCAAGACCATCCGGCAGCTGCTGCTGCCCGAGGTGCTGGAAAAGGTCGCCTTCTATCAGCGCGGCCTCGTCCTGGTCACGGGAACGACCGGCAGCGGCAAGACGACGACCCTGGCCGCCATGGTCGACTACATCAACACCTTCCGCCGCGAGAACATCATCACCGTCGAGGACCCGATCGAATACCTCCACAAGGACAAGAAGAGCTCGATCAGCCAGCGCGAGGTCGGGATGGACGTACCTGCTTCTCGCGCGGCCTGCGGGGCTGCCTCCGCGAGGACCCCGACGTCATCCTGGTCGGCGAGATGCGCGACCTGGACACGATCGAAACGGCCCTGCTCGCCGCCGAGACGGGCCACCTCGTCTTCAGCACGCTCCACACGCTCGACGCCCCCGAGAGCATCAACCGCATCATCTCGGTCTTCGCCCCGCACCACCAGCGCCAGGTCCGCCTCCAGCTGGCCTCGATCCTCAAGGCCATCATCTCCATGCGCCTGATCCCGCGGATGGACGGCCAGGGCCGCGTCCCGGCCGTCGAGGTCATGATCTCGACGCCCTATATCGCGGAGTGCGTCGCCGACAGGGACAAGACCGCGCTCATCCGCGACGCGGTCGCGTCCGGCGTCTCGCAGTACGGCATGCAGACGTTCGACCAGTCCATCTACCAGCTCTATCGCGACGGCTACATCTCCTTCGAGCAGGGGATGAAGTACTCCTCCAACCCCGACAACTTCAAGCTCCGCATCATGGGCATCCAATCGACCCTCGACATCGCCACCGAGGAGATGGAGAAGGGCATGAGCAAGGTCGAACGGGCCGAGGGAGGGCCGGAAGAAGAGCCCAAATGAAGGCCCAGCGCGTCCGCGAGACCTTCCTTCAGTATTTCGCCGAGCGGGGCCACCGGGTCGTCCGGAGCTCGCCGCTCCTGCCCAAGGATGACCCGACGCTGCTGTTCACCAATGCGGGCATGAACCAGTTCAAGGACGTCTTCCTCGGACTCGAAAAGCGCGACTACACGCGTGCCGCGACGTTCAGAAGTGCGTGCGCGCCAGCGGCAAGCACAACGATCTCGATAACGTCGGACGCACCGCCGCCATCACACGTTTTTCGAGATGCTCGGCAATTTTTCGTTCGGCGACTACTTCAAGAAGGAAGCCATCGAATTCGCCTGGGAGCTCTTCACAAAGGAATTCGGCCTCCCTAAGGACCGGCTCTACGTCACGGTCTACCGCGAAGACGACGAGGCCATGGCTCTGGGAAGAAAAGATTGGTGTCCCCAGCGCGGATTGTCCGCTTGGGAGAAAGGACAACTTCTGGGCAATGGGCGACACCGGGCCGTGCGGTCCCTGCTCTGAGATCCATTACGACTTCGGCCGCACGCCAGTGAATGGGGACACGAGAATTGCAGCTTTCCCTGTGGAATGGCGGCCGCTACGTGGAGATCTGGAATCTCGTTTTCATGCAGTTTGACCGCGATCAGAACGGTCATGCTGTCGCCGCTTCCCCGGCCGTCTATCGATACCGGCATGGGTCTCGAACGGATTTCTACCGTTCTGCAGGGGAAGCTGAGCAATTTTGAGACGGATCTGCTGCGTCCGATCATTGACCGGGCAGCCGAGATGCCTCGGCGTCGAATACGGCGCTTCCGCAGCGGCAGACACTTCGCTCCGCATCATCGCCGACCACATCCGCGCTGCAACGTTCCTCATCAGCGACGGCATCATTCCTTCCAACGACGGCCGGGGCTACGTGCTGCGCCAGATCATGCGCCGGGCCTTCGCCAGGGAACCTTGCCGGCATCGACCGGCCGTTCCTGTTCGAGCTCGTCGGGCACGTCGCGGACGTCATGAAGGACGCCTATCCGGAGCTGCTCGGCTCGGTCGAGTACATCTCCAAGGTCTGCCTGGCCGAGGAGGAGCGTTTCGCCCACACGCTCTCGTCCGGACTTCGGTTCTTCGACCAGGTCGTCCGCGAGACCCGGGACGAGGGCGGCGCGGTCCTCCCCGGGAACAAGATCTTCAAACTCTACGACACGTTCGGCTTCCCCCTCGACCTGTCGCAGGAGCTGGCCGCGGAAAAGGCGCTGTCGGTGGACGGGGCGGGCTTCACCCGCGAGCTCGAGGAGCAGAAACAGCGCGCCCGCCTCTCCTGGAAAGGGGAGGCCAAGCGGCGGGAGAAGCAGGTCTACGCCGAGTTCAGGGACCTCAAGGTCCGTGCCTGCGCCCACGAGACGGCCGGGACGGCCGACGTGCGCGTCATCGGGCTCGTCAAGGACGGCCGCCGGGCCGAGGTCCTGAAGGCGGGCGAGGCCGGCGAAGTCATTCTCGACGAGACGCCCTTCTATGCCGAAGCCGGCGGTCAGGTCGGCGACACCGGCTCGATCAAGGGCGCGAGCTTTTCCGCCCTGGTCGAAAACGTGTCCTTCGGGACGCCCGATCTCATCGTCCACGCCGTCAATGTCCTCTCCGGCGAGATCCGCGAAGGCGACCGCGCCGACGCCGTGCCCGATCTCGTCCGCAGGCAGGCCATCTCGAACAACCATACCGCGACCCACCTCCTTCACGCGGCCCTGCGGCAGGTCCTCGGCGACCATGTCAAGCAGGCCGGCTCGCTCGTCGCCCCGGACCGCCTGCGCTTCGATTTCACCCATTTCGCCGCGATGACGCGTGAGGAGGTCCGGCGGGTCGAGGAGATCGTCAACGCCCGGATCAGGGACGACATCGCCCTCGTGACCCGCGTGACCTCCCTCGACGAGGGCCTGCGCGAAGGGGCCATGGCCATTTTCGAGGAGAAGTACGGCGAAACGGTCCGGGTCGTCGGCATCGGGGACTTCAGCAAGGAGCTCTGCGGCGGCGTCCACGTCCGGGCCACGGGCCAGATCGGCTTGTTCAAGATCGTCTCCGAAACGAGCGTCGCGGCAGGCATGCGGCGCATCGAGGCGGTGACGGGGGAGGCGGCCTTCCGCTACGTCCGCGAGCTCGAGGACGCGCTGTCGGGGATCGAGCGAAGCCTGGGCGTCGGGCGCAAGGACCTGACGGCCAGGCTCGAGAAGCTCCAGGCCCGCGTCGACGAGCTCGAGAAAGAGCTGAAGGACTCCCGCAAGAGGCTCTTGGCCGGCGGGGTCGCGGCCGGTTCAGTCGCCCGCGGGAGCGTTTCGGGCGAAGTCCTTGGAAAGCCCGCGATCAGCGTGACCGTCAAGGGCATCGCCGTCCACGTTCAGAGGATGGACGGGCTGACCATGCCCGAGCTCCGGGACGCGGCTGACGCCCTGAAGAGCAAGCTGAAGAGCGGCATCGTCGTGCTGGGCGGCGTCTGCGGAGACAAGGCCCTCGTCGTCGCCAGCGTGACCAAGGACGTGTCTGGCCGCGTGCCGGCCAACGCGCTGGTCAAGGATCTGGCCGCGGCGATCGGCGGCGGGGAGGAGGGCGGCCCGATTTCGCCCAGTCCGGCGGCCCCGGCACCGGAGAACTCGATAAGGCCCTGGGACTTGTTCCCGGCCTCATCGAGCGCCTGGCCGCCTGACCCCGGGATTCACCCCCGGCGGGGATTGCCAAGCGGACCGGCTTTTTGTACAATATAAGGCCGAATGGTGATGAAGACCATCAAACGGACGCTCGCAGCCGGCCTGCTGTCTCTGGCGCTCGTGCCGAGCCTCGTCGCAGCCAGCGCGGCCGACCTGCGCAAGCTCTACCACCCCATCGTCAAGCAGGTCGCCGGGAAGTACGGCATCGATCCCGAGCTTGTCCACATCGTCATCCGGGCCGAGTCCAATTATGATCCCTTCGCCATCTCCACGGCGGGCGCCATGGGCATGATGCAGCTGATGCCGGCGACGGCTTACCAGTACGGCGTCAAGAACATCTTCGATCCGGCCCAGAACATCGAGGGAGGCGTCCGCTATCTCAGGGACCTGGTTCGGCTCTATAAAGGCCAGAAGGACCGGACCAAGCTCGTCCTGGCCGCCTATAACGCCGGCCAGGAGGCCGTCCGCAAGTACAAGGGCATCCCGCCCTACCCGGAGACGAAGTCCTACATCGCCGGTATCATGCGAACCTACAAGAAGGCCACGGTCACGTCGGGGGCTCCGCTGTACCGGGGATACGATGCGTCCGGCAAAGTACGTGGTCACCACGGATCCGAGCTTGATCGTGGTCAAGAAGGATTAGCGCTCCGGCCCGGCGGCGCCGTCAGCGTACGGGCTGCAGAAACCCCTTGATGAGCAGGTTCCGCGGGACGATATCGAAGACCGCGGGAAGCCGTCCCAGCTGATCGCCGTCGAGCTCGAGCAGCACTTCTTCGCCCTCGCCGGGCCACGCTTCGACGTTCCGGCCCTTCACGACAGTGACTTTCGGATGGGTGACGTGGCTGCCGTTCATCAGCTTCCAGCCGTGGCGGCAGAATTCGAAGAAGCGAAAGCCCCGGATGAGGACGGCGTCAAAGAGCCCGTCGTCCAGCTCGGCGCCGGGCGCGACCTTCATGCCTTTGCCGAAGATCTTGCCGTTGGCCACGGCGCCGATGAGGTACTCGCCGTCGGGCAGGCTGCGGCCGTCGATGCGGATATGGACGGACTTGTTCTTATAGCGGGCCATGGTCGAGACCAGGCAGCGGACGTAGGACGTGGCCTTTCGCCTGAGCCGGCGCTCCGTCACCTCGCGGACGACTTCGCCGCCGAGGCCGAAATCGGCGATGTTCAGGAAAAAGCGCTCCTCTTCGGCCCCGCTGTTCGAGGTGTAGCGGACCCGGCCGACGTCCATGCGCACGGCCGGGGCGTCGGTGATGACCCGGAGGGCGCCCTTGAGCCCGGCCGGGATGTTCAGGCTCCGGACGAGGTCACAGCCCGTCCCCGACGGGACGACGCCCAGCGTGGCCTCGGGGTTGATGATCCGGCGGTCCTCGAAGAAGCCGTTGGCGATCTCGTTCATCGTCCCGTCGCCGCCGACGCCGATGACGAGCTCGGCGCCGTCCTTGATGGCTTCGCGGGCGATATCGGTGGCGTGCTGGGGCTTCTCCGTGAATTCGAACTTGAACTCCCGGACGACGTGCTTCAAGCCGTCGAGGATCTCGGCCCAGCGCTTGCGCGTCCGGCCCCGGTTCGATTCGGGATTGACGATGACCTTGGTCTTAAGGCGCATCGGTGGGTCCGGGCGGGGGCGTCGTGGGAGCTGAGGGCGGAAGGGGCGGGACGGTCTTCTTGATGAAGATCGAGACGCCGATGACCCCGCCGATGACGCCGATGACGGTCAGCACGATGGCCGTGAACAGCAGAAAGAGAAGGAACCAGCCGGGCGACATGAAAGCCGCGCTTCTTTGGGCCGCTTCTTCGACGACATTAGGGGGCACGGGGATGCCGACTTTGGAGAACCACTCCGCAGACCCGCCGCATCTGCTCGGGGTCGAACGACCGAAAAGGGATCGAGACGATCGACTCGACGACGGCGGCGACGATGCCCGTGAGGGCTCCCACGAGGGCTCCGTCGCCGGCGGTCAGGGCCACGGGCGTATCCTCGGCCAGGAGCTTCACGGCCCAAACCGCCCCCCCGACGATCCATAGGCAGCAGATGCAGTTCCCGATGGAGACGATCGGAAGTCCCGCCAGAAGGCCGGCGACGGCCCCCGCGACGAGGGCGGGCCGGAGATACGCAGGTCTCTGCGGGTTCATGGGTCCTCCTTGACGCGACCGGAGCCTATTCTATTTTTTCGGGGCGGCGATTTCAAGTGCCCGGGATCCCCGGCGTTCCCGTCTCGTTCTGAAAAACGTCGGCGACGCCGGTGACGAAGTAAAAAGGCAGGATGGTCCCCCAGACGAAGCCCGTGGCAAAACGGAGCCCGATCGGGCTCTTCCAGGCCCCGACGATGCCGCCCGCGGCGTCCAGGGCCATGGGCAGGGTCAGCGTGAGGAAGATCCGGAGAGGTGGGAGGGCGAGCCGGGAGAAACCTCTCACGAAGGGATAGAGGACCGAGCCCGGCCGTGAACCCGGCGTAGATGCCCAGGCAGCGGCCGCAGACGGCCAGGGGATGGCCGTCGAGGACGAAACATCGCTCCGGGATCTGATGGCAGACGGGGGCGAAGACGGCGTAGACGAAGCGAGCCGGCCCGGCGGCGCCCCGGGCGGCCAGCCAGGGGGCCAGGAAGATGGCCGCCAGCCAGACGACCGTCCCGCCGAGGGTCGACGAACCAGATCCTGCGCACGGACCGGGGACCAGCGGTGTCGGCACGCCGTCATTTTAGCCCTTAAACGCGAGGGATGTCACCGCGAGCCGTCCCCCGATTCCGCCAAGGGAGTTCCGGAAGCGATTGACAGGGACGGACCTCCTTCGGTAAATTAGGGCGGGCGCCCCGTGCGCCGCCGCCGATCTCAGTGGACAGGAGGACACGATGACACGATTCCGACAAGCCGGCTTTTTCCTGATAGGCTCTCTTGTCTTGGCTTCGTCCTGGGCCGTCGCCCAGACCGAGGAGGCGAACAACATCCTCGGCCAGGCGGGCACGAGCGTCCTCGCGCTCGTCAGCTACGGCTCCGACAAGGCCGAGATCCTCAAGGGTCGGCCCTGGCCCTGGGCGAGGACGTCATCGTCACGGCCTATCATGTCGTCTCCCAGGCCTTCGACGTCGAAGGCCTCAATATCAAGGGCAAGAAGGTCAAGATCGACGGCATCCTCGGCGTCGACAAGGCCCACGACATCGCCCTCCTCAAGCTCGAAGGGCAAGCTCCAGGCCCTGCCCGTCGGCTCCATCGACAGCCTGACCGCGGGCGCCCGGCTCTTCGCGCTGGGCTCCAACGAATCGGGCCAGGTCGTCATCTCCGAGGGCACCTTCCGCAGGATCGTGGACCTCGGCGCCGCAGGCAAGATCCTCGAGGTGGCTCGATGCCCGTGCCCGGACCAGTTCCGCGGCGGGCCGCTCGTCGACGTCAACGGCCAGCTCGTCGGCATGCTGTTCGTCGGCGACAGGGGCCTCAAGTTCGGCCTGCCCATCGCCAGCCTCGTCAGCGTGCCCCGGACGGGGAAGGTCACCGAGTTCAAATCCAAGACCCAGGAGAACTACTTCGAGACCGTCGAGGGGAACAACTTCGCCGGCCGGGCGGCCCTGGCGCTCGACGAGCAGATGACGGCCCGGCTCCACCTGGAAAAGGTCGGTCAAGATCGATCCGTCCGACCTCCAGGGCGCATCTCATCCTGGCCGAGATCTACTCCCGGCAGAGGGACTATACCGAGGCCGTCGCCGCCTACCGGAAGGTCACCCAGCTCGATCCGAACCGGGCCGACGCCTTCTACGGCCTGGGGACGATCCTGTTCAAGCAGACGCAGTACAAGGACGCGGCCGAAGCGCTGGAAAAGGCGGCGGCGTTGGGCTACGCCGGCAAGGAGATCCAGCTCGACCTCGGCGGGGCCTACGAGGCCATCCCCGATTTCGCCAAGGCCGCCGCGGCCTACGAAAAGTACATCAGCCTCGGGCCGGCCGACGCCTGGGCCGCCCAGCTGCGCCTCGGCATCTGCCGGACGAGGCTCGAACGAGTACGACGCGGCCATCGCCGCCCTCCTCGAGGCCCAGAAGGCCCAGCCCAAGGACCTCAAGGTCCGTGACGCCCTGACCGAGGCCTACATCAAGGCCGGACAGCTCGAGAACGCCGAAGCCGGCTATGCGGCCATGGCCGGGCTCAATCCGCCCGACGCCAAGAACTATTACCGCCAGGCCTACCAGATGTACGAGGCCGCGGGAAAACCCGACCGGGCCATCGCCCCGCTCCTGAAGATCATCGAGCTCGATCCCAAGAACGAGACGAACTTCTATTACCTCGGCCTGACCTACTTCAAGGCGGGGCAGTACGATCAGGCCGTGGCCGCCTTCCAGCAGAGCCTGGCCGTCAAGCCGGACTTCCCCCATGCCTGGTACCAGATCGGGTCTTCCTATTTCAACGCCAAGAAATACAAGGAAGCGGCCGAGGCCTACAAGAAGTATGTCGGGCTCGCCCCGGACGACGCGTCCGGCTGGCTGAACATCGGCGTCGCCTACAACCAGGCCAAGAACTACGAAGCGGCCCTCGAGCCGCTGAAAAAGTGCGTCGAGCTCAAGCCCGACGACGCCGTGGCCCTGGCCAACCTGGCCATCGTCTATATCAATCTGAAGGACAACTACAGCGCCAAGGAGATCTACAACAAGCTGCTGACCCTGGACCCGTCCATGGCCGAGAAGCTGAAGAAGTACATCCGTTGACGAGAGCGTCCGGCGCGACCCGGACACGAAAGGGCAGATGGCGGAATTGGCAGACGCGCTAGGCTTAGGACCTAGTTCCTGATGAAGGAGTGCGGGTTCGAGTCCCGCTCTGCCTACTGAGGTCCGGGCCCGGCCCGGACCCGGGTCCCGCGCCGTCGCCGAACCCCCGAGTGAAGGAAGACAACGCAATGAACGCAGCAGGACGACAGAGCCGGCTCATCGACCTCAGCCCGAGCCGCAAAGAGATCGAGCTCGAGATCCCCGAAGAGGAATTCCGCCAGGAATACGAGAAGATCCTCGGCGAGTACGTGGCCAAGGCCAAGCTCGACGGCTTCCGCAAGGGCCACGCCCCCCGGGAGCGGGTCAGGGGACTCTTCGACCACGACATCCGCCACGACGTCTACGACGCCCTCATCCCCCGCGTCCTCGAGGAGGAGCTCCGGGCCCTCCGGTTGAACCCGGTCAACGTGCCGGAGCTCAAGGACCTCAAGCACGAGGCCGGCCAGCCGGTGCGGTGCACGGCCGTCTTCGAGGTCCTGCCCGATTTCGAGCTGCCCGATTACCGGGCGGTCCGGATCGCGAAGAAGCCCGTGGCCGTGTCGGAGGACGACGTCGACAAGGCCCTGGAGGACATCCGGGCCCGGGCGGCCGAGTTCGTCCCGGTCGAGGGCCGGGGCGTCGCCGACGGCGACTATGCCGTCGTCGAGATGCAGGGCCGCGATCAGGCCACCAAGCGCCTTCTGCCGGTCGAGAAGGCCGTCGTCCTGGCCGGCCACGCCGAGAACGAGCCGGCCCTGAACGAGAAGATCATCGGCCTGACCCCGGGCGAGGAGCGCTCCTTCGAGGTCGTCTACCCCAAGGACCACGCCAACAAGCGCGCGGCCGGCAAGGACATCGTCTACAGCCTCAAGGTCCGCGAGATCAAGGAAAAGAAGCTGCCCGGCCTGGACGACGAATTCGCCAAGAGCCTGGGTTCGCCCGAGGGCCTCGCGGCCCTCCGCGACAAGGTCCGCCAGGAGCTCCTCGCGGGCCGGGAGCGAGCCAGCCAGAACGAGACGGCCTCGGAGGTCCTCAAGGCCATCGGGGACAAGGTGGCGCTGGAGCTGCCCGAATCCGTGATCGAGCAGGAGACCCTGGCCGTCCTGAGAAGGCTTCTGTCCGCCTACCGGGACCGCCGGGTCCCGCCGGAAGCCGTGGAGAGCCTGAAGGCCGAGGCCCGCGACCAGGCCGTCGAGCATCTCCGCAACCACCTCATTCTCGAGAAGATCGCCCAAAAAGAGGGCCTCTCGGTGGGGGAGGAGGAGGTCCAGGAAGAGATCCGCAGCCTGGCCAAGGCCAACAACGTCTCCGAGAGCGTCTTGGGGGAAATGATCCGCCGGGACGAGCACCGCCGGGAGGAAATGGCCGAGAACCTGCTCTTCCGCAAGACAGTTGACTTTCTCATGAAAATGGCTATAATTAGTTGACCAAGGCTTCAAATCCCAGCGACTCCCCCGAGGAGCGTGTCAGATCGAGGATAAACCGGCTCGGATCCAACGCCGGCTGATTTGTATGCCTGGAACGGCCGGGGGCCCCGGGGGGCCCGGAGCGTAACGATGCAGGATTCCAACGAACACACCGAGGTCCTCAAGAACATCCCCCTCATACCGCTGAGGGACCTCGTCGTGTTCCCGGCCACCCTGGTGCCCTTCATCGTCGGCCGGTCCTCTTCCATCCAGGCGCTGGAGAAGGCCGCCGAGAAGGACAAGATGATCTTCCTGGCCGCCCAGATGGACGCCTCCGTCGACAATCCGACCCCCAAGGACATCTACTCCGTCGGGGTGACGGCCAAGATCATCCGGACGATCAAGAGCGACGACCGGAACATGAAGGTCATCGTCGAGGGCAAGAGCCGGGCCCGGATCGTCGAATACCTGAGCACCTACCCCTTCTACCAGATCCTGGCCAAGGCCATCAAAGAGGTCGACGACCACGTGCCCGAATCCCGGGAGCTCCTGAAGCGGGTCCTGGCCCTCTTCGAGGATTACCTGAAGCTCAACCAGAACACCAACCTGGATTCGATCATCCCGGCCCTCCGCGAGAATACGCCCGAGCGGATCACCGACATCGTCGCTTCCCACGTCTACATGCCCCTCGAGGAAAAGCAGAACCTCCTCGAGACGGTCAACAGCTTCGAGCGGCTGAGACGGCTCAACTACGTCCTCGAGAACGAGATCCTGAAGATCCACTCGGCCTACCAGAAGGACCCCAACCGCGCGGCGGCCCGGCGGCGGGGCACGGTCAAGGATCAGCCGGCCGGCCAGAAGCCGTTCCCTCCGGGAACGCCCGGCGGGCGGAAGGAAGACCAGCCCAACGAGATCGAGGAGCTGCGCCAGAAGGTGGCCAAGGCCAAGATGCCGCCGGACGCCCAGGAGAAGGCCTACAAGGAGATCGAGCGGCTCGAATCCATGCCGCCGATGTCGGCGGAGGCCACGGTCAGCCGGAACTACCTCGATTGGCTCATCTCCCTGCCCTGGGTCAAGAAGACGCGGGAGAAACGGGAGCTCAAGGAAGCCGAGAGGATCCTCAACGAGGACCATCACGGCCTGGACAAGGTCAAGGAGCGCATCCTCGAGTACCTGTCCATCCGCCAGCTGGTGAAGAACCCCCGGGGCGTCATCCTGGGGCTCATCGGGCCGCCGGGCGTCGGCAAGAGCTCGCTCGGCAAGTCCATCGCCCGGGCCACGGGCCGGAAGTTCGTCCGGCTCTCGCTCGGCGGCGTCCGCGACGAGGCCGAGATCCGCGGCCACCGGCGGACCTACATCGGCGCCTATCCCGGCCGCATCATCCAGATGATCAAGCGGGGCGGGACGAAGAACCCCGTCTTCCTCCTCGACGAGGTCGACAAGATGAGCATGGACTTCCGGGGCGACCCCGCGTCGGCCCTGATGGAAGTCCTCGACCCCGAGCAGAACAGCACCTTCCTCGACCACTACATCGACACCGATTTCGACCTGTCCCAGGTCATGTTCATCGTCACGGCCAACCTGATGGACCCCATCCCCAAGCCCCTGATCGACCGGATGGAGATCATCCGCATCGCGGGCTACACCGAGGACGAGAAGCTCGAGATCGCCAAGCGCTTCCTCCTGCCCAAGCAGAGGGAGGCCCACGGCCTGACCGAGGACAACATCAGGTTCAGCGACCACGCCCTGATGAAGCTCATCCGCAGCTACACCCGCGAGGCCGGCGTGCGGAACCTGGAGCGGGAGATCACCACGGTCTGCCGCAAGGTCGTGAAGAGGGTCGTCGAGCAGGGCAAGGACCACAAGGAGCACATCACCCCGAAGAACCTCGAGACCTACCTCGGGCATCCCGAAGTTCCGGCGCTCCGAGTTCGACAAGAAGGACGAGGTCGGGGTCAGCACGGGCATGGCCTGGACGGAGTTCGGCGGCGAGCTGCTGCGGTTCGAGGCGACGAAGATCCACGGCAAGGGGACCTTCACCCTGACCGGCCAGCTCGGCGAGATCATGCAGGAATCGGCGCAGGCGGCGTTCTCCTTCGTCCGGGGCAAGATCTACGAGCTCGACATCGCCAGGGACCTGCACCGCAACTCCGACATCCATATCCACGTTCCCGAAGGGGTCGACGCCCAAGGAAGGCCCGTCGGCCGGCATCACCATCGCCACGGCCATCATCTCGCTGCTGACCGACATCCCGGTCAGCAAGAAGGTGGCCATGACCGGCGAGATCACGCTGAAGGGCAAGGTCCTGCCCGTCGGCGGCATCAAGGAGAAGCTCCTGGCCGCCTACCGGGAGGGCATCCGCGAGGCCATCCTGCCCCGCGACAACGAGCCCGACCTCAGGGACCTGCCCAAGGCCATCAAGTCGAAGATGACCATCCATCTCGTCGAGACGATGGACGACGTCCTGAAGACCGCCCTGACCCGCGAGCTGCCGAAGAAGCCCGCCGAGAGCCGCGACAAGAAGGCGGCCGAGGCGGAGCGGCCCGCCGCCCGGACGGCGGAGGACGAAGCGGCCAAGGAGCCGCCCCTGACGAACTGAAACCGCTTTTATTGACCGGATAGTCGACCGGATAACCTACCGGCAATTCCGCTTGGGAGAAAGACCACACATGGTGACGAAGAAGATCGAAACGACGGAAACCGGCGCCCCTCAACAGGGACTACAACCTCATCGACCTCGAGGCCAAGGACCTCGCCGGCCCTGGGCAAGGTCGGCACCGCGATCGGCCTGCCCGAGGACGAGATCGAGGGCTCGAGCAAGCACCACCTCGTCTTCAAGATCCTGGAGGCCCAGGCCAAGAAGCAGGGCCTGCTCTTCTCGGAAGGCGTTCTGGAGTGCCTCGAGGACGGCTTCGGCTTCCTCCGGGCCCCGGAGTTCAGCTACCTGCCGAGCCAGGACGACATCTACGTCTCGCCCTCGCAGATCCGCAAGTTCCAGCTGCAGGACGGGCGACACGATCTCCGGCGTCGTCCGGGCCCCCAAGAACGGCGAGAAGTACTTCGCCCTGATCAAGATCGAGGCCGTCAACTTCCTGCACCCCGACGTCATCATCGAGGAGCGCCGGAACATCCACTTCGAGAGCCTGACGCCCCTCTATCCGTTCGAGATGATCAAGCTCCAGGACGGCAACCCCAAGAACATGAACGCCCGGGTCATGGAGCTCCTGACGCCCGTCGGCAAGGGCCAGCGCGGCCTCATCGTCTCGCCGCCCCGGGCCGGCAAGACGACCATCCTCAAGACGATCGCCAAGTCCATCGAGAAGAACCACCCCGAGATCTTCCTCATCGTCCTGCTCATCGCCGAGCGGCCGGAGGAGGTCACCGACTTCAAGCGCAGCGTCAACGGCGAGGTCGTGGCCTCGACCTTCGACGAGCCGCCGACCCGCAACGCCCAGGTCGCCAACATCGTCCTGGAGAAGGCCAAGCGCCTGGTCGAGATCAAGCGGGACGTCGTCATCCTGCTCGACTCGATCACGCGCCTGGCCCGGGCCCACAACGCCATCGTCCCGCCCTCGGGCAAGGTCCTGTCGGGCGGCATCGACGCCAACGCCCTGCACAAGCCCAAGAAGTTCTTCGGCTCGGCCCGCAAGATCGAGGAGGGCGGCTCGCTGACGATCCTGGCCACGGCCCTGGTCGACACCGGGAGCCGGATGGACGAGGTCATCTTCGAGGAGTTCAAGGGCACGGGCAACATGGAGATCAACCTCGACCGGCGCCTGGTCGACAAGCGCGTCTTCCCGGCCATCGACATCAGCCGGTCCGGGACCCGGAAAGAGGAGCTCCTCATCGAGGAGAACGACCTCAACCGGATCTGGGTCCTGCGCAAGGTCCTCAGCCAGATGAACGAGGTCGAAGCGGTCGAGCTCCTCATCGACAAGCTCGGCAAGACCAAGACCAACCAGGACTTCCTCAACCAGATGACCAAGGGCATGTAGGAGGCCGGCCGTGCGGACCCTCGGCCTCATCGGCGGCATGACCTGGCATTCGACGGTCGACTACTACCGGCTCATCAACGAGGGCGTCCAGGAGCGGCTGGGCGGCTCGCACTCGGCCGAGCTGCTGCTTCTCTCGATCGACTTCGAGCCCGGTCGAGCAGCTCCAGGAGAGGGGAGACTGGGCGGGCATGGGCCGGCTGATGGCCGGCGCGGCCAAGCGCTCGAGGCGCCGGGGCCGAGGCCTCGTCATCTGCACCAACACGATGCACCGCTGGCCGGCGACATCCAGCAGGCCGATCACGCATCCCGCTCATCCATATCGCCGACGCGACGGCCGCGGCGGTCAAGAGAGCCGGGCCTCGAAACGGTCGGCCTGCTCGGCACCCGCTACACGATGGAGATGGACTTCTACCGGGGGCGGCTCGAGAAGGAGCACGGCCTGAAGGTCCTCATCCCGGAGGAGCCCGGGCGGACGATCGTCCACGACGTCATCTACAAGGAGCTGACGTACGGGAAGATCCGTGAGGAGTCGCGCGCCGGCCTACGTCGAGATCATCGAGGACCTGGTGAAGCGCGGCGCCCAGGGCGTCATCCTGGGCTGCACGGAGATCCCGCTCCTCGTCAAGGAGAAGGACAGCCCCGTGCCCGGTCTTCGACACGACGGCCCTCCACGCCGCGGCGGCGGTCGATTTCGCGCTGGGCTGATCGCTTTCGTCAGTAGTCATCGTTCGTTGACAGGCCGAGGAGATCGGTCTTGGCATCCCCCCTGACGGAGAGCCGGGACATCCGAGGCCAACCGAGCGGACGGTTCCAATGCATTGATATTTCCGGCACACTGGCATACAATGAGTCCGGTCATGTCCTTCCCGATAGACCCTCCGAGCCCATTTGATAAAAACGCCGCGGAAAAAAATGAGATTGTCTGGGCGCTAAAAGAGCGTATCAAGGAGTTGACCGCGCTCCACGGAGCGGCCCGCGTCCTCGAGCACGCGGGGAGACTCCCGGCCATGATCTTAGAGGAGATCGTCGTTCTCTTGCCTCCGGCTTGGCAATATCCGGAAATTACCGCCGCCAAGATAAGTCTCGGCGCCGCCGAAGCGGCGACGCCCAACTTCCGCCGAACCCCCTGGTCGCAGACCGCCGCCTTCTCTGCCGGTGAAGGGGTCGAGGGCCTGATCGAGGTCGTTTACCTTGAGGACAGACGGGTGATTTTCGAAGGGCCTTTCTTGAAAGAGGAACGGGCGCTCATTCAATCGCTGGCCCAGATGCTGGCATCTTATTTCGAGCGCCAGGCGGCCGAGGAAAAGGCCAGGAACGCCTACAAAGATCTGGAATGTCAGGTCCAGGACCGGACCGCTGACCTCGAGCGGATAAACCAGACCCTTCGGGACGAGATATCCGAGCGTATGAGGGCGGAGGAGGCCATCAGGCATTCCCAAGCCCAGCTCAGGCGCCTAGCGTCGGAATTGACCCTGGCGGAAGAGCGGGAACGCCGGGCCATCGCCTCCGACCTTCATGATCATATCGGCCAGGCGTTGGCGGTGATCCGGGCCCGCCTCCGGCAGATGCAGAGCACGGCTATGTTCAGCGGCATGGAAAAAGACATCGAAGATACGCTCGTACTCTTGGACCAGACCATCCAGAGCGCCCGGACCCTGACCTTCGAGATCAGCCCACCCGTGCTCTATGATCTGGGCCTGGGACCGGCCCTGCAGTGGCTTTGCCGGCAGTTTCAAAAAAAGCACGGGCTCCGGGCGGAGATGACCTCCGAGGGCTCCGGGCCGCCCGTCCCCGACGACATCCAGATCACCATATTCCGTTCGGTCCAGGAGCTTCTCTTGAACACCGCCAAGCATGCCAGGGCCTCGTCCGTGCGGGTCCACCTGGCCCAGCTGCCGGCGGCGCTCAGGGTCGAGGTCCGGGACGACGGTGAGGGTTTTGACGCCTCCCGCGAAGGGGCGTCGATGGACGATCACGGAGGATTTGGCTTATTCAGCATCAGAGAGCGTCTGAGGATCCTGGGCGGCGTCCTCGGCGTTTCTTCCTCCCCGGGCCGGGGGGCCGCGTTCACTCTGGATGTGCCTCTTGTCGGAGGCGTCGGGACTGGGGAAGCCACATGATCGTCCGCATTCTCCTCGCCGACGACCATAAGATCATCGTGGACGGCCTGCGCAGTCTTCTCGAAAAAAGCGACACCTTCAAAGTGATCGGACAGGCCTCCGATGGGCTGTCTGCGGTCCGCTTGGCCGCGGATCTCTCTCCCGACCTCGTCATCATGGACATCTCCTTGCCCGGGCTGAACGGCATCGATGCCACCCGTCGAATTCTGGAGGCGAATCCCCGGGTGAAGGTCATCGCCCTTTCCATGCACAAGGACGGCCGCTACATCGCCGAGGCGCTCAAGAGCGGGGCGGTGGGCTACTTATTGAAAGAATCGGCCTTCGATGAGCTCACCGCCGCCATCCACACCGTAATGAAAGGAGCGTGCTACCTGAGCACGTCCATAGCCGACCTGGTGATTAAGGACTATATCCGTCACCTCGAGAAAACGGACTCCGGGGTCTTCTCCGTGCTGACCCGCCGGGAGCGGGAGGTCCTTCAATTGCTGTCCGAAGGTCTTTCCACGAAACAAATAGCGGCCCGCCTTGGGGTCAGCGTCAAGACCGTGGAAACCTACCGGGTCCAGATCATGGAGAAGCTGGATATCCACAGCGTCGCCGAGCTCACCAAGTACGCCATCCGGGAAGGCATCACCTCCCTTTAGGCCTCCGGCCCGGCCGTATCTCCCGGCCGTGGTGTCAGGGTTTTCGAAGCGACAACCTCCGTTTTCCCCGATTGCCTCCCAGACCGGTCCCGCCCTATATTCCAAATGGCTTCCTGAGCGCCTGCGCGAATCTTATGAGGAGGTGTTTGAGATGTTCGACACGGGCAACACGGGATTCATGCTGGTTGCGACCAGTTTGGTCATGCTCATGACGCCGGGCCTGGCCTTCTTTTATGGCGGCCTGGTCGGCCGCAAAAACGTGCTGGCGATCATGATCCAGAGCTTCGTGTCCATGGGCTGGACCTCGGTCATCTGGTTCACGGTCGGCTACTCTATGTGCTTCTCCGGCGACGTCGGGGGCATTATCGGGAACCTCAAAATGGCCTTCCTGCGCGGCGTGACGCCCGAGACGGTCCTCTCTCCCGCCAACAATATCCCGCTCCTGGTTTTTATCGCCTATCAGATGATGTTTGCGATCATCACCCCGGCCCTGATCACGGGCGCCTTCGCCAACCGGGTCCGGTTCGGGGCTTATATGGTGTTCCTGACGGTATGGCTGCTTTTCGTCTATTTTCCTGCCGTCCATATGATCTGGGGCGGAGGGCTTCTCCAGAAGTGGGGTGTCCTCGACTTCGCCGGAGGGATCGTCGTCCACGCCATAGCCGGTATGGCGGCACTGGCCGCGGTGTTCTTCGTCGGCCGGCGCAAGGTCAGCGAGAAGGGCCCCCACAGCATTCCCCTGGTCGCGCTCGGGACCGGTCTCCTGTGGTTCGGGTGGTACGGCTTCAACGCTGGGAGCGAGCTGCGTGTCGACCATATCACGGCGTTGGCGTTCCTCAATACCGATACCGCGGCCTCGTTCGCCGCCATCACCTGGCTGCTCTTGGCCTGGATCTTCGAGAAGAAGCCCAAGTTCCTGGGATTGCTGACGGGGTCCATCGCCGGCCTCGCGACTATCACCCCGGCCGCCGGCTACGTGACCGTCCCCGTCGCGGCCCTGATCGGGATCGTCGCAGGGACCGTCTGCTACGCGGCGATCAACTGGAAGAACAAGATGGGCTGGGACGATGCCCTGGATGTCTGGGGGGTCCATGGGGTCGGGGGGATTCTCGGGGTCTTCCTGCTCGGGATCTTCGCGACGACAAAGATCAATCCGTCGGGAGCCGACGGCCTGCTGCTCGGCGGCACCGCCTTCTTCTTCAAGCAGGCCACGGCCGTGATCGGGTTCAGCGCCTACGCCTTCGCGTTCACCTATATCGCGCTGTTCCTCATCAATAAGATCACGAAGGTCAGGATCACGGCCGAGGAGCAGAACATGGGCTTGGATACGGTCCTCCACGGGGAGGAAGCGTATATGCCCGATTGATATTGACCAGGAGTCTACAGACGTGGCCACCATGAAGGCAGCTAAGCGGCTGGGCGCGGCCGGCCTGGCGCTCCTTGCGTCGCTCACTGTGACCGTTGCCCTGTCAGGCGAGACGGGTCCGGAGCCGGTAACGGGGAGCTTATCTCTCGGAACCTTCAACCGTTACATCTTCCGGGGATACCGGCTCGGCCGGGACAGCATCGTTTTCGAGCCCGCTCTATCGGTGTCCTACCGAGGATTCTCGGCCATATTTTGGGGCAACATCGACATGAAGGAGAAGGCCACGCCCTCGTTCGTTCCGGACAGGCCCGGTCAAAAGAGCTTTAATGAGACCGACCTGACCGTCTCCTATGCGAGTGATGTGGGAAAGCTAGGGCTCACGGCTGGCTTCATCTACTATGGGACCAAATACACGGCCGAAACTCAGGAGCTCTACGTCGGCGCCAGCCTGGACGTCCCGGGAAGTCCGGCTCTGACGATATACCGGGATATCGACGCGTATCCGGGGGCCTACGTCCTCCTGACCATGGCCCATGCTGTGGCCTTGAAAAAGGGGATCAGCCTCGATCTGGGCGCCTCGGCCGCCTATTTTTTGGGATCGGGCGAATACTGGAGGACCTACCTGCCGAGCGCCGGAAGCTATGTCGGTAACAAGTACCGGGCGCTCCACGACGGCATGATCAAAGCCGGGCTGACGATCCCCTTGGCCAAGAACCTCGGCCTCCAGGCCGTAACCCAATTTTGCTTCCCTCTTTCGGCGGCAGCCAAGAGAACGATTGAAGGACATTCGTATAACGTCAATGGCCATCTCGCGAGCGTCCTGGTATTCGGGACGACTCTGACGTTCGGCTTCTGACCGGAGCGGCGCATGGGCGGATGATCCCGAATCGAACAATGGTCTAACGTTCTACGGAGAAGAGGAGAAGGGCCCTTGTGTGGGATCGCGGGCATCTTATCGTCGGGGCCATCGGCCAATCCGGAGCCTCAGCCTTTGATCCGCATGCTTTCCAGCATGCACTATCGGGGCCCGGACGATAATGGGATCTACCTCGATGATAGGATTGGCCTAGGCCAGGTGCGGCTGAGCATCATCGACCTGGCCAGCGGCCGCCAACCGATAAGCAATGAGGACGGGACGATCTGGATCGTCTTTAACGGAGAAATATTCAATTATCTCGAACTCCGGGAGGAATTGGAGAGCCGCGGACATCGTTTTTCGACGAAGTCCGATACCGAGGTGATCATTCACCTTTATGAGGAACGCGGCGAGGAGATGGCATCCGAACTGAACGGCCAATGGGCCATTGCGCTCTGGGATTCGAAAAAAGAGCTTCTCATGCTCTCCCGGGATCGCGTCGGGATACGCCCGCTTTATCATGCTTCGGAAAATGATCGCTTCTATTTCGCGTCCGAAATGAAAGCCATTTTCGCGGGTTCTTCAATATCCCCCCGCATCGATCCGCCGGCTATGGATCAAGTCTTCACGTTTTGGTCGACCTTGCCTGGGAGGTCCCCTTTCCAGGGCATCGAGGAGCTCGAACCAGGAACCACGATGCTCATTGAAAAGGGGAAAAGGCGCGCCCGCCGATATTGGGACTTGCCCTTTTTCCCGCCTTCAGAACACTCCCAGGATTCGCCGGAAGACATGGCCCGGGACATCAGGGACCTTTTTATAGACTCCATTAGGATCCGCCAAAGAGCCGATGTCCCTGTCGGAGCCTATTTGAGCGGCGGCCTCGACTCATCGGCCGTCAGCGCCGTCATCGCGCGCGAGATCAATCCTCATCTAAAAACATTCGGCGTCCGTTTCGATGAGGAAGGCTATGACGAAGGCGACCATCAAAGCAAAATGGTCCGTTATCTCGGCTGTGAACACCACGACATCGTCGCGGATCACCGGACCATCGGGGACGCCTTTGAAGACGTCATCTGGCATTGTGAAAAGCCCCTGCTGAGGACGGCCCCTGTTCCCCTGTTCCTTCTTTCTAAACTCGTGGCCGATAGCGGAATCAAGGTCGTCCAGACGGGAGAAGGATCGGATGAGTTTTTTGGCGGCTACGATATTTTTAAGGAAACCCTGATCCGGGCTTTTTGCGCCCGGCAGCCCCGGTCTCATTGCCGGCCGCGATTATTCACGCGGCTTTATCCGGACATCTTCCGCGACCCGGAATCCCGGCGAGCCCTTCCCTATTTTTTCGCCCAGGACATCGACAAGTCCGCCGATCCTTTCTTTTCTCACAAGGTCCGCTGGAGGAACACGTCCCGCATCAAGCAATTCTATTCTCCTGAGTTTGCGGCTCGTTTGGACGGCTATGATGCCATCGGTCAGGCCCTCGATCTTTTGCCGCCGGATTTCAGCGATCTTGATGCGCTCTCCAAAGCTCAGTATCTGGAGGCCCGCTTATTCTTGAGCAATTACCTGCTTTCGTCGCAGGGGGACCGAGTGGCCATGGCCCACTCCATTGAGATCCGGATGCCTTTCCTCGATAAGCGGCTGATCGAGTATGCGGGGCGCGTCCCGTCCACCTGGAAGATCCTCGGCTTGAACGAGAAGTTCATATTGAAAAAGGCCTTGAAGGGGATCATTCCCGAGTCCGTGCGAACGCGGACGAAGCATCCTTATCGCGCCCCGGTTCATAAAAGTTTGCTGCACTTCGCCGGCACCGAATATGGTTGTCATGTTCTGTCTGAAGCGGAAATCAAACGCCAGGCAGTTTTCGACCCCGGAAAGGTCTGTTCCCTGATGGAGAAGGCAAAGTCCAGGGAAAGGGTCAGCGAGGTTGAGGCCATGGCCATGGCGGGTATCGCCTCTACGCAGATCCTCGTTGATCGCTTTTCGAGGACTTCCTTTGATCAAGTTGCATCATGCAAAGTGCATTTCTTCACCGACAGAAGGAATCAACGTGGTTCAGCTTGAACCCTCTTTTTCTGGCTCGTCCTCGTCATGCCTGATCGGGCCGGAAGGCCCGTGAGCCGTTAAGCGATCGGCGACTGGGAGAGCTTCTCCAAGAGCTTGTTCGCGGCTGGCGGCCGATCTTGCGTGGCAAGCTCCCGCGAAAACCGCCCGATTCCAGGCCCATCTGCCTGGGAAGCATAAAAAGAGCCATCGCCCTCACAAAAAGGTTGATGGGTATCCAAGCCTCCAGATGTACCTTCGATCCCTCCTGAGAGATAGCCAGCCTGACCGGCGCCGTCCAGAAGCCATGGCCTTTCTGAAACAGCCGGGCGGGGCGCCGGCCGGTCAAGCGAGAAGTCCCGTAAATTGCCATTGTGCCGAGGACCCAAAATATGTAGACTCTGGGGCGACTAAGGAGGGCCGCCATGAGTCGTCGCGCCACCTTCTCTATCGCTCTCGCCTTCGTCTCCCTGCTCCTCATCGCCGCCGCCCCGCCCGCCAGCCCTTGGGGCGCCTTCCGCGGCCTCGCCGGGATCAAGGTCACGGACACGCACCAGCAGATCCTGCGCGCCGCGTACATTCTGTTCATTTCCGATCCGCGCTTTGCCGGAATGAACGGTATCCCGGTCGCCCACGGCGTGCTCGCTTCCATCGACAGCGTGATCCAGTACGAGGGCGTCGACGCCGCTCTCACCACCTATAAGGCCTACGGCCCCGGCCCCGACGCCGATGGCGCAACCGTCTACTCGTGCCACTGGTTCAATCCCTTGACGGGCCGCGGCCAGGCCCCTCAAGCTGCCGCCGACTGGTACCAGCGCTTTATCCGAGCTATCCTGGGCATCTCCGGCGGCGACGAGGAGACCTTCAAAGGCATGGCCTGGTCGGCCCATTTCCTGTCCGACATGTTCGTCCCCTACCATGTGATCGGCCTTCCTGCTGACGAGGCCCTGGTCCGGTACGGCGCCGGGAACTTCATCCTGAGCGACGCCGAGGCCGGGCCGCCGTTCCTGACGAACCCCTCCGCCTCACTCTCGAGCAATCCTGAAGGCAGCCTCCTCGACCGGGGTATCAATGCCGTCGACGAGTGGCGGCGCGAAGGCTGGGGCATCAAGTCGAACTTCCGAGAGTCGCTCAAGGTCCTCGAGGCCAGCGTCAACGCGTCCGGGGCCGGCCAGCCGGTCAATCCTCTCGACTGGTTCGATCCTTGGTACTGGAACGGGCAGCCGATCGGACTCGACGCCATGATCGATTTTCAGGCGGACCGCAATGCCGACCCGGGCAGGTCCGTGTTCTCGACCCACGCCTCGCACGAATCCTGGGCCCACGGACGCTTCGTCGAGAGCGGCGGCTACAAGAACAACCGGCGCTCGATCCTGCCCTATGACGAGCTCTGGAAGAACGCCCCTCCGGATTACGCCTTCGGCGGTACGGCCTGGCAAGCCCAGGCCTGGCAGGTCCAGGATTTTGTCGCCAAGTGCGCCCTCAGGACGCGGAAGAACCTCGAGGCCTACTGGCACACTCCGGAATACGCCATCCGCAGCGCGGTCGAGGCCGTCTACACCCTCTGGCGCTCGGCCTACACGGCGCTCCAGCCGTTCATCCAGATCGGCCGCGATCCCGCCCGCCCGGAGGACGGCCTGGTCATCCAGGCGGCCGTCAAGAACTACGCCTATGAGAACTGTCATGACGCCAAGCTCCGCATGAAGGTCCTCAAGGGGAGCAGCGTCGTCGTCCAGCAGGACCAGACGATCGCCCAGCCCCTCTCGAGCATTTTCGAAGGCCATCAGGCCTGGTTCGTCCAGGTCAACCCGAACGAGGAGTGGACGGTCGTCGTCGAGGTCGTCGGGGCGTTCGATGTCACGCCCGATCTCCAGTACGGCGTGGCCTATGTCAATTATCGCCCCGACCCGACGCAGCGGCAGGCGCGACCGGTCGAGGAGGCCAACGTCGAGGATTTCGCCGGCACGTACATCCTGGGCGATCCGCAGCGGGCGGCCTCGAGCTACAACGGCACGGTCACGTTCGCCGCGGACGGCACTTTCACCTCTTCTGAATTCGTCGACGGGCGAAGGATGGACGGGCGGGGCAACTGGACCTTCGACCAGCAAGCCCTGAGATTCAGCATCAACTGGCCGGGGGGCGGGGCTTTCCAGGGCTCGGTCAGCGGCAATACGACTGACTTCGCGATCGTCGGACATTGGAACAACGGCTCGGCCGGGACCCTGCGGATCTACAAGCGATAGAACCGCGGTCGCCCGCCGGCGCGCCGCCTTTGACAAGGGCTACCGCTTCTAGGCCCGGGCGCCGTGCTCGCGGATCGCCTTCAGCGATTCGATCAGCTTCGAGGCCTCTTTCCGGTTCAAATGGTCGAGGTCCGGGCGCTGATAGTACTTGTGAATGAAATTCGTCAGATGGGTTTCTTCCCAGCCGAGCTGGCTCGCCAGGGCCTTGATGAACAGCTTCTGCTTCAGGGTCATGCCGAACGAGTTGGCCCGGAAATAGTCGCTCCTGACGAAGAAGCGCATCATCTTCCGGAACCCGGCTTCGTCGAGGTCCTTGGCGCTCTCGACGCCGGCGATCCTCCTCAGGATGCAGCGGTAATCCGGGTCGCTGAGCTTGAGCTCCTTCTTGACGACGTGAATGAGGGCCAGCTTCTTCCGGTCGAGTCCGCCGCCGGGAGTGTCCGGGGCGGCGGGCTCCGATGGAGTCCCCGGCGGCTTCAGCGGGACTTTCGGCTTTTTTGCCATCGTTCGAACCTGGCCAGCGCGGCGGCGAGGTCGAGCCGCTTCTTGAACAGGCCCCGCCAGGCGTCGCCCTTCTTGGCCAGAAGCTTCGGGACCGTGCGAATGTTGAACTCCAGGGGATCGAGCTTGGCCGTAACGTCCTTCCAATCGAGAGGCATCGAGACGGGCGCTCCCTCGCGCGGCCGCACGGCGTAGGGGGCAGCCATGGTCGCCCCGGCGCGGTTCTGCAGGTAATCCAGGTACACCCGGCCCTTGCGCTTGGCCGGGCTGCGCTCCAGGCTCGTCAGGTCCGGGTTCCTGCGGTTGACGACCAGGCACACGAGGTGGGCCAGCTCCCGGGCCTGCTCGTAGCTGAAGCGGGGCGCCAGGGGGATATAGACGTGGAGCCCCGTGGCCCCGGACGTCTTGCAGAAGGCCGGGATGGCCATCTCGTCGAGGAAGGCCTTTGCGGCGAGCACGGCCTCGACGACGCTGGGGAACGAGGTCTCGAGCGGATCGAAGTCGAGCACGATGTAGTCCGGAGAATCGACGTGCGGGATCGACGAGCTCCAGACATTGATCTCGATCGAGCCCAGGTTGGCCTCGTAGAGCAGCGTGTCCCTGTTCTCGCAGACGAGGTAGCGGATCGTTTTGCGCTTGCTTTCCGTGGGGAGGTCGACGGTTTTCACCCAATCGGGCGGCGTCTGGGCCAGGTTCTTTTGGAAAAAGCTCTCGCCCGTAATGCCGTCGGGATGCCGGTTCAGCGCCTGAGGCCGGGCCTTGAGGTAGGGGAGGATCCACTCGGAGACCTGCCAATAATATTCGACCAGGTCGCCCTTGGTGATCCCCTCGCCGGGCCAGAAGACCTTTTCGAGGTGGGTCAGCTCGGCGCGGGTCCTGAATTTCGTCTTTTGAAGGACGGCCTCCCGGGGCTCGGGTTCCTCCGGCACGACCTCCCGGGCGCTCTTGTCCTCCCTGAGGCCCAGGAAGACGGGGTGGCGCATCAGCCCCTCGGCGGTCCATTCGCTGAACTTGACCTCGCAGATCAGGCGCGGCTCGACCCATGTCACCGGCATGCTCGACGGCGGCTCCTCGGCGAACGGGGACCGCGGCGTCGCGAGAGGCTCGAGCTTGGCGCGGATGTCCTTCAGGGTCCGCTCGGTGAAGCCCGTGCCGACGTGGCCGATATAGGTGAGCTTGCCTTTTCTAAAGGCGCCGAGGATCAGGGCGCCGAAGTACTTGCGAGAGGCCCGCGGCCGGGTGAAGCCGCAGATGACCGCCTCCTGCCCTTTTTGGACCTTGACCTTGAGCCACTCCCTCGTCCGCGCGCCCGAGCGATAGGGGCTGTTCAGGTCCTTGGCCATGACGCCCTCGAGGCCGTTCTTCTCGGCGGCGCGGAAGAAGGCCTGGCCGCTCGTGGGGATCGCCTCGCTCAGCCGCACGGTCTCGGAGACGGGGAGGAGCTTCTCCAAGATGGCCCTGCGGCGCTTGAGCGGAAGGCCTCGGAGATCATGGTTCCCGGCATAGAGGACGTCGAAGACGTAGTAGAGGATGCGGCCTTTCCCGGGGCGCATGGCGTTCTGCAGGTCCTGAAAGTGCGGACGGCCTTTCGCGTCGACGGCCACGATCTCGCCGTCGAAGACGGCGTCGACCGGAAAGCCGTCCAGGGCCGCGGCGACGGTGGGAAAACGGGCGTTCTGCGCCTTGCCGTTGCGGGACAGGAGGCGGACCTTGCCGCCCCTGATCTCGGCGATCGAGCGGAAGCCGTCCCACTTGATCTCGAAGGCCCAGCCCTCCCGGTCGAAGGGGCCGTCGACGAGGGTGGCCAGCATGGGGCTGACGCTCGTCGGGAACGGCTTCTTGACCGCGCCCTCGAGGTCCCGGTCATCGAGCGCCGGCGTGCGGGCCTTCTTTGGACGGGGCGGATCGTTGGCGGCGGCCGGCGCGGCGTGAGGGCGGGCCGGCGGCGGAGCCGGCTCGCTTCTCTTCATCAGGAGCCATTGGTTGTTCTTGCCGTCTCCCCGCGGCTTCAGGCGGACGAGCGTGAAAGCGCCCTTGAGCCTTTTCCCTTTGAGGGTGAATTCGATGTGGCCTTTGGCGAGGGAGGCGTCCATGGACCGCCCCTCCTGTCCGGGGCCGGGCTCCGTGAGGGTATAAGTCCCCTTGTCCCAGATCTCGACCAGGCCCGCGCCGTACTGGCCCTCCGGGATACGGCCCTTGAAATCCTTGTAGGCCAGGGGGTGGTCCTCGACCATGATGGCCAACCGCTTGTCGCGCGGGTCCATCGAGGGGCCCTTGGGCACGGCCCAGCTCTTCAGGACGCCGGCGTGTTCCAGACGGAGATCGTAGTGGAGGTGCGAGGCCTGGTGTTTCTGGACGACGAAATGACGCCCGCCGCCTCTCCCCGCGGCAGGGGAGGGCTTCGGCTCGGGCGTCTTGCCGAATGATCGCTTCTTGCGGTAGTCCTTCAGGGCCATGGCGCGTCTCGCGGGGCCTAGTGCCGCGTCGCGGACAGGCTCTCCTTGAGCTTGGACATGATGTCCTCGACCTCGGTCGCCCGCGGGGCCTCTTCCTCGGGGACGTGAACGGTCTTGCCCTTGGCCTTGGCGGCGATGATCGCGCGCAGCCGCGAAGCGTAGGTGTCTTTGTAGGCGTCCGGTTTGAACTCGCCTCCGAATTTCTTGATCAGGTCGAGGGCCAGCTCCATCTGGTTCTTGGGGACATCGGCCTTGGCCGGCAGGTCGAGCCCGGCGGGGTCCCGGAGCGAGGCGGCGAAACGGAGCATGACAAGCAGGATGACCTTGCCTTCGGGTTTGAGCATGACGAGATGCTCGCGGTCCTTGAGGACGAAGATGCCGATGGCGACCTTCTTCGAGGCGGTCATGGCTTCGCGGAACAGGGCGTAGGCCGAGCCCGCCTTCTTCTGCGGCTCGAGATAATACGGCTTCTCGACGTATTTGGGGTCGACGTCCTTTTCGTCGACGAAGACGTCGATCTCGATGGCCGAGCTCTTCTTGACGTCGGCCTTTTCGAAATCCTCGTCCTTCAGGACGACGTAGTCGCCTTCCCGGTATTCGTAGCCCTTGACGATGTCCTGGAAAGGGACCTCCTCTCCCGTCAGGCGGCAGACCTTCTTGTAGGCGATGGGGCAGAGGTCGTCCTTGCGCAGGTAGTTCATCTCATGGATCTCGGGCTTGACGGCCGTATAGAGATTGACCGGCACGTTGACCAGTCCGAACGAGATCATGCCCCGCCAGGAGGGGCGGGCGCCGGCGGCGGGCCTGTCTTCGTCGGGTGTATGGGCGCGCTTGACGGTCTTGGTGGATTTGGGTTTCTTGGCCATGGTGCCTCCCGTCCGCCTCAGCGGGCGATCCTGTAGTTGAAATCGGCCGTCCCGAACGCGGCCCAGAGCTTCAGCCAGATCATGATCATCATCTCCATGCCGCGCGCGGCGGTCAAGTCGCCGAGGTCGATCACCGTCTTCCAGCCGAATTCGTCCCGGAGGAAGCGGGTCACCCGGTCCCGCGCTTCGGGGTCGTTGCCGGCCACGAAGACGTCGTGATCGCCTCCGGCCAGGCCGGCGGGATTGACCATGATGTGGGCCGTGACCGTGTTCAGCGCCTTGACCACGCGGAGGCCCGGATGGGCCCGCTGGATCCTTTCGGCGAGCGAATCCGTGTTGGCGACGAAGAGCTCGATCTGCCCCTCGCCCCAGGGTCCCAGGGCGTTGGCGATGTCGATCAGGATCTTCTCCTTGAGGTCCGCGGGCCGGGCCGTGGCCAGGACCGCGAGGGAGGCGTGGCCGGCCGTGGCGTTCATGAGGATCTCGCCGTGGGCGGCGGCCTCCGCGAACACCCCGAGGCGGACTTTCTTGTTCTTGCCCAGCCAATCGTGGAAGCTCACAGACTCGCCGTCCGCGGGCTTTTCCTCCATCTTCCTGCGCACGTCGCGCGTCCCGAGCATGACGTCGTGACCGCGACGGACCAGGGCCGACCCGATGGTCTTACCGACGACTCCGGTGCCGAGTATCCCGATCTTCATGTCGCACCTCCACCTGACCGCGAATAGGGTGAGACCCTTTGCTCGAGGCAGGCCTCTAACGGCTCCCCCTCGTTATTTAAGCAAGATTCATGCCATGAGAGAGATGGATCTCTGCGGAGATAAGCGGCCGCCTTGGGATGGGGACTCTAAGAATATTGGTGCGCGTTATGAACCTATCTATATTATTATGAGTAACATAACTACTATATTTAGTAACTTGTTTAATATCAGTTATTTAGATGTGATCTGAGGCATTTACGGGTACTGGTCGAGTATTCCTCTTTGTTCTCCCAGGTCCGATCGAGGAGAGCTAACCCGCCGGTTACACCGCGGCCTGTTATGCAGGACGCTTCAGATGTCCGAACCGTATTCGGCAGGGGACATGTCACCGGAGATCTGATTGAGATCTAGCGTGATTCGAGAGATCAATGAATGCCAGAGGCTGGAGGGCTATTGGCTAATAGCCGCTAAGGAAGTCAACGAGGATATCCTGAATCCGGGATAAGGACCCGAGGGCAGTTAAGCAGCGTTGGCGGTTTCGAGCTTGACGGGCGCGCAGGGCCCCAAAATATCGATTGGCCGGAGAAGGGTCCGAATTCACGGCGTTGCGTGGATCCCGGCATCACGGGGCCCAGGGCCGGCGCGCCTGGCGCTGAACCGTTCTCGGGGACCGGGGGGATATTTCCACAGCTGCACAGAGCTGGGGCAGGGATTTTCCCACAGCCTGTGGGTTTTTCTTAATCGTTCTTAACAAAAGCTTTAGGAGCGGCCCCCGTAATGAGTCGCATAACATTTATTATGTAAACTAATATCGGGAAGCGACAGGGGCCGCAAAGCGGACGAGGTTTCAGGCCGGTTCACGAGCCCTTGAGGGCCGGAGCTTCGTCCTTCTTCCGGATCTGATCGATGATCTCCTGCAGCACGGCGATGATCTCCTGCTTCGAGATCGTCTGCTTCTTGAACTCGAGCCGCATCCGGAACTTGTCGTTGTCCTCGGGGACGAAGTTGTAGACGTAATATTTGAGCTTCTTTGTCTTACCCTTGAGGTATTTGGCCAGGTCGCGCGTATCTTCCCGGGTCAGCCGGCGCTCGGCGATGTCGTGGGCCAGCTTGATCATCTCTTCTTCGGTCTTGAGCTTGGCGATCTCGACGATCGTCGACCGGCTGAAGCCGCCGGCTTCGGCGATGATGTCGCGGGCCTTCTGCGGGATATGGGCGATCGACAGGATCTCGGTGATGGTCGAGCGGGCCTTGCCGATCTTGGCCGCGATCTGCTCGTGGTTGTAGCTGTGGATGTCGGCCAGGGCCTGCAGGCCGTCGGCTTCCTCGAAGATGTCGAGGTCCTTGCGCTGGAGGTTCTCGATGAGGGCGATCTCCATGGCCTCGTGCGTCCTCGACGTCCATGTCGATACAGGGCAATTCCTTGAGGCCGATATTCCGGGAGGCCATGAAGCGCCGCTCGCCGGCGATGATCTCGAAGCGGCTGCCCTTGGCCCTGACCAGGATGGGCTCGAGGATGCCCTTGCTGCGGATGGAATCCTGGAGCTCCTCGATGTTGCCGAGCTGGCAGCGCGCCTGGTGAGGGTTCGGATCGATCTTCTCGATGGGGATCATGCGGATCCTCGGTCCGAGGGAGCGCGACGAGATCAGATCGACGAAATGGCCGTCGTGTTTCATCCCGACCGTAGAGGGCAATCCCGATCGCTTAGTTTTTTGCACGGCTCATCAGCTCCTCGGCGACTTTCCGGTATTGCTGCGCCCCGATGGAATTGGGCGCATAGGTGAAGATCGATTCCTTATAGGCGGGGCTCTCCTCGAGCTTGACGCTCTTCGAGATGAAGGTCTTGAACACCTTGGCCCCGAAAACCTTGCGGATCCTCTGGACGACGTCCTTGGCCAGGTTGGTCCTTTTGTCGTAAAGGGTGATGACGACGCCCAGGACCTTGAGATGGGGGTTGGCGATCCGCTTGACCTTCTCGATCGTTTCGAGAAGGTCGTCCGTCCCCTCGAGACAAAGATAGGACGACTGGATGGGGATCAGGATGTAGTTCGCGGCGACCAGGGCATTCAGGGTGATGAGCCCCAGGGTCGGCGGCGTATCGATAAGGATATAGTTGTACTTGCCCCGGACCTGCTCGAGGGCGTCCTTAAGCCTGAAGTGGGCATCGAATTCGCCGCTCAGGGACGGTTCGAGCTTGGCCATCGAGATCTTGGTGATGGCCATGTCGAGTCCGGGGATATTCGAGCGGACGATGATGTCCTCGATCTTCTCGTTCTTGTCCATCAGGACATCGTATAGCGATTTCTCATACTTTTCCGGGATTGGCGACCGTTGAGATCGTGCTGTGGGCCTGGGGGTCCATATCGATGAGCAGGACCTTCTTCCCCATCAAGGCGATGCCCGCGGCGACGTTGATCGATGTCGTCGTCTTTCCGACGCCGCCCTTCTGATTCGTGATGGCGATGATCAAGAGTCTCTCTCCCTCCTGGGCCGGATCAACAACCTCATGTCATTATATAGACCACGGAATGTAAGAATGCAATAGAAAAGGAAAAAATATTTCGATAATATTGACTAGCTATTCTAAATGACATTTGGCAATGTCGGCATGCCGACAATTCCATTAACCCATATAAATAGAATCATTTACACGTTTATTAATGACGCAGAACGCAAGGCAAAGAGCCGATAACGCGCAGTTATTTTCGGGAGGTGAAAACATGGGGCACTCCCCTACCGGCGATATCTATGCCCGGCAGCCGGTCCGTTCGACGGATCGGACGGGAGGCGACGATTCGTTCCGTCGCTCTGACGTAACCACGCTGAGGATGATCGCGTGATGTGCGGGCCCGTCGCCGATCCCCGAATGCCGATTGCTATAAGCATTCATAAGTATAAGATAATAAACAAGATATAGACATATTTGTAACATGTTGATAAGAAACGAAATAGATGCGTATTTGACGCGGACCTCTTTTCACGTAGAATGGGGGCCGAAATGGATTCCTCCCGCCCGCCCGTCGCGTCGGAACCGGGGTTCCTCCGGAAGCTCGGTCTCATCGATACGACGTTCCTGGTCATCGGGGCCGTCGTCGGCTCGGGGATCTTCATGACCCCGGGGCTCATCGCCGCCGGGCTCCCCTCCCCCGGTCTCCTTCTCGTCGTCTGGCTGGCCGGGGGCCTCATCACGCTCTGCGGGGCGCTCTCGTTCGCGGAGCTCGGGGCGATGTACCCTCAGGCCGGCGGCCAATACGTCTACCTCCGCGAGGCCTACGGTCCGGCCGCGGCCTTCCTTTTCGGGTGGGCCTTTTTCGGGTTCATCATGTGCGGCGGACTGGCCGCCCTGGCCGTCGCCTTCGCCGAATTCCTGGGCTCGTTCGTCCCGGTCCTCTCGACAAGCCACGTCCTGCTCCGGCCCGAGGCCCTGGGGCTGCCCATCAGCCATCTCCGCCGGCCAGGTCGTCGCCGCCGCCTCGATCCTCTTCCTGACCTTCCTCAATTCGTTCGGCATCCGGTCCGGCGCCGTCGTCCAGAACGTCCTGACCGTCTTCCGGCTGGTCACGGTCGCCGCCCTCGTCGGGCTCGGGATCCTCTTCGGGGTCAAGGCGGGCGGCTCGAACTTCCACCCTCTCTTCCCCGCCGGCCCGGCCTTTCCGGCCATCCTCGGTCCGATCGGCCTGGCCCTCGTCGCGGTCTTCTGGACCTACGACGGCTGGTATTCGGTCAACTGCACGGCCGAGGAGATCCGGGACCCGGCCAGGAACATCCCGCGCGGCCTGACGCTCGGGGTCCTGGCCGTCACCGCGATCTACGTCCTGGTGAACTTCGTCTACCTCCTGGCCCTGCCGCTCGATCGGCTGAAAGGGGTCGTCCGCGTCGGCGAGCTGGCGGCATCGGCCCTGTTCGGAGCCGGCGGGGCGGCGCTCTTCTCCGCCGTGGTCATGGTCTCGATCTTCGGCTGTCTCGACGCCAATCTCCTCTTCGGCCCCCGGGTGTTCTACGCCATGGCCAGGGACGGCTATTTCTTCCGGGCCATGGGCCGCCTCGGCGGCCGCAGCCGGGTGCCCGTCGGGGCCCTCTGGGGACAGGCCGCCTGGTCGGCCGTCCTCTGTCTCTCCGGCAAGTACCAATCGCTCTATGAGTACATGGTCTTCGCCCTGCTCCTGTTCTTCGCCGCGACGGGACTGGCCGTCTTCGTCCTGCGGCGGCGCGCGCCCGGACGTGGCCCGGCCCTATCGGGCCTGGGGCTTCCCCGTCGTGCCTATCGTCTTCATCGCCATGTCGCTGGCCGTTTTCGCCAGCATCGTCGCCAGCCAGCCTCGTGAAATCGCTGGCCGGAGCGGGGCTCCTCGCCGCCGGCGTCCCCGTCTACCTCATCTGGAAGGGCCGCGCCGGGCGCGCCGCGCCGTCCGGGCCAAAAAAGGTTTCCCCCTGAGCGGGTTTTCGTTTAAGATGGGACCGCGGAGCCGTTAGGGAAACCGATGAGCGAGACGACGTTCACCGTCGAGATCCTGCCCGAGGGGACCAAGGTCCGGGCCCGGGCCGGCGATGTCCTGGCCGACGTTCTCGTCCGGGCCGGCGTCCCGCTCAGCCTCTATTGCCACCAGCGGGGCGTCTGCGGCAAGTGCGCCGTCCGCGTCCTCAGCGGCCCCCTCCCCTTCCCCGCCGCGCTCGAGGCGGCCCTCCTGGAGAGACGCGGCTTGGGCCCCGACCACCGTCTCGCCTGCCTCTACGTCGTCCGCAGCGACGTCACCGTCGAAACGCTGCCGGGCTCGCGGCTGGAGAAGGTCGCCGTTCTCGACACCGGGCTCCCGTCGGCCGCGTTCGTCGACCCGGCCGTCAAGAAGCTCTCCCTCGTCCTGCAGAAGCCGTCGCTCTATGCCCCCGTCGCCGTGGCCGATTCCCTCCTGGCCCAGCTCAAGTCCCCCGGCCTCGTGCTGACCCTGGCCGCCTTGTCCAAGCTCGGCGGGGCGATCCTCGGCCCGTCCCACCCCGTCGCCGCCGTCCTCTACGACGACCGCGAGGTCCTCGACATCGAGCCGGACGAGCCCGGGCGGGAGGCGTTCGGGCTGGCCGTCGACCTGGGCACGACGACGGTCGCGGCCGAGCTCGTGGACCTGCAGACCGGACGGATCGCCGACCGGGCCACCGCGGTCAACGCCCAGAACTCCTACGGCGCCGACGTCGTCTCCCGCATCACCTTCGCCTTCGAGAACCCCGACAACCTCAGGCGCCTGAAGGGCGCGGCCGTCCAGCTCATCAATGACCTCGTCGGCACGATGTGCCGGCGGAGCGGCGTGCCTCGACACCGGATCTACGACGCCGTCGTGGCCGGCAATTCGGCCATGAACCACATTCTCTGCGGCGTCGCCGTCGATTCGCTGGCCCTGGCGCCGTTCCACGCCGTCTTCTCGACGCTGCCGCCGCTCGCGGCCGCCGAGATCGGCTTCGCGCTCCATCCGCAGGCCCGCGTTTACATCTCGCCGAACATCAAGAGCTTCGTCGGCGGCGACATCACGGCCGGGCTCGTGGCGGCCTCGTTCGCGGCGGAGCCGGGGACGGGGCTGTTCATCGACCTCGGGACGAACGGCGAGATCGTGCTCAAGAAGGGCGGCGAGTTCGCCGCCACGTCGACGGCCGCCGGGCCGGCCTTCGAAGGCATGAACATCAGCTGCGGCATGCTGGCCGTGCCGGGGGCCATCTGCAGGGCCGAGTGGGACAACGGCTTCAAGTGCCGCACGGTCGACGACCTGCCGCCCCAAGGCGTCTGCGGGACGGGGCTCGTCGACATCCTGGCCGGCGCTCTCGCCCGCGGCCTCCTCGGCCGCGACGGCCGGATCGCCGGGCCGGAGAAGCGCATCCGCCTGACCGACCGGCTGGCCCTGACCCAGCAGGATGTCCGGGACGTCCAGCTGGCCGTGGCCGCGGTCCGGAGCGGGGTGCGGCTCATGCTCCGCGAATTCCGGCTGACGGTCGCCGATCTCGACCGGGTCGTCGTCGCCGGCGCCTTCGGCAGCTCTCTCGATATCGGCAACGCCGTCGCCCTGGGGCTGCTCCCGGACGTGCCCCCCGAGAAGATCGCCTTCATCGGCAACGCTTCGCTCGCCGGGGCCCGGCTCCTTCTTCTCTCCCGTCCGGCCCGGGCGGTCGCGGAGGCGCTGGCGGCCAAGGTCTCCCACATCTCCCTGGCGACCCGGCCGGATTTCCAGGACGAGTTCGTCCAGTCCCTCGAGCTCGACCGCTATCCGAAAGGCGAAAAATGACCCACCCGCTTCTCGCGCTCGCCGGGACGCGGACCGTCCTTTTCGACGGCGCCATGGGCACCGAGCTGATGGCCCGGGGCCTCGACCGGGGCGCCGCCCCCGAGACTCTGGAACGTCGACCGGCCGGACGCCGTCCGGGAGGTCCACGCCGCCTATTTCGCGGCCGGCGCCGACGTCGTCTCGACGAACAGCTTCGGCGGGACATCCATCAGGCTGGCGGCCCACGGTCTCGAGGCCCGCGCCTTCGAGCTGAACCGCGCCGCGGCCCGTCTCGCCCGCGAGACCGCCCCGGCCGGGCGATTCGTGGCCGGAAGCATGGGCCCGACCGGCATATTCCTGGCGCCCCAGGGGCCGGCGACCGAGGACGACTTCGTCGCCGCCTACGCCGAGCAGGCCCGGGGGCTCGCCGACGGCGGGGTCGATCTCTTCATCATCGAGACCCAGTACGACCTGCGCGAAGCCCTGGCGGCCCTGAAGGGCGCGCGGAGCGTTTCGCGGCTGCCCGTTTTCGTCACGCTGACGTTCAGCGCCTTCCCGCGGGGTTATTTCACCATCATGGGGGATGCCGCCGCCCGGTCGGCCGCGGAAGCGGAGAAGGCCGGCGCCGCCGCGGTCGGGGCCAACTGCAACTTGACGCCGGAGCAGATGGTCGGCTGCGTCAGGGCCATCCGGGCGGCCACGTCCCTGCCGGTCGTCGCCCAGGCCAACGCCGGACAACCCCTTCCGGCGGCGGACGGGACCGTCGGCTATTCCCAGTCGCTCGAGGACTTCGTCCGATTCGTGCCCGGGATCGTCGCGGCCGGCGCCGGCTTCGTCGGCGGCTGCTGCGGAACGAATCCGGCCACTATCCGGGCCATGGCCCGGGCCATCCGCTGCGAGGAGAAAACATGACCAAGAACGAGATCTTTCCCAAGATGACCGAGGCCATCGTCGCCGGGGACCGGAAGGCCGCGCGGGCGCTTGCCGAGGAAGCGGTGCGCTCGGGGCTCGACCTCCCGGAGGTCGTCGAGAAGGGCTATGTCCCCGGCCTCCAGAAGGTCGGGGAGCTCTGGGAGCAGGGCGAGTACTTCCTGCCCGAGCTCATCACCAGCGCGGAGGCCATGAAAGCGGCCATGGCCGTCCTCGAGCCCGAGCTCAACCGCAAGGGCGTCGGGGCCCGGATGGGCGGCAAGATCGTCATCGGCACGGTCGAGGGCGACATCCATGACATCGGCAAGAACCTCGTCGCGTCCATGCTCCAGGCCGGCGGCTTCGAGGTCTTCGACCTGGGCGCCGACGTCAAGCTCGAGAAGTTCATCGAGACGGCCGAGGCGGTCGGGCGCCGGCATGATCTGCCTGTCCGCCCTGCTGACGACGACCATGGCCGGCCAGCGGCGGTTCATCGCCCTGCTTCGCGACAAGGGCCTTCGGGACAAGTACAGGGTCCTCGTCGGCGGCGCCCCGGCCAGCGCGCAAGTGGGCCGAGGAGATCGGCGCGGACGGCTACGCCGAGAACGCCGTCGCCGCCGTCAAGCTGGCCAAGTCCCTGGCCGGGCGTTCCTGAGACCGCCCGGCCGGCACGACGTCAATGACGAAGAGAGAGGTGCGGAGATGATCGAGACAAAGAGGCCGAAGCTGGAGCTCCTCTCCCCTGCCCTCGTCGAGCAGATCGTCGACGAAGGGCTGACCATCCTCGAACAGCACGGCGTCATGGTCGAGAACGCCGAGGCCCTGGGCCTTCTCGCGGGCGCCGGGGCCGACGTCGATCCCGGCTCGGAGCGGGTCCGGATCGGCCGGAAGCTCGTCGAGGACTGCCTGGCCACGACCCCGGCCGCCGTCACGCTCTACGACCGCGGGGGAAGCCGGGCCTTCACCGTCGGCGGGGACGAGGTCCATTTCGACCCGGGCTCGGCCGCCGTGACCCTTCTCGACCACGTCACCCAGACCGAGCGCAAGGCCACGACGGCCGACGTCGTCGACATCTACAAGCTCGTCGAGACCCTCGAGCACATCCACTTCCAGAGCACGGCCCTCATCGCCACCGACGTGCCCGGCGCCGTCGCCGACGCGTTCCGCCTCTACCTCGGCCTGGTCCTGTCCGAGAAGCCGTTCGTCACCGGGACCTTCCGGGTCGAGGGCTTCGGGCCGATGAAGGACCTCCTGGCCGCGGTCCGCGGCGGAGAGGCGGCGCTCAGCGGCCAAGCCGCTGGCCATCTTCGACGCCTGCCCCTCCCCTCCCCTCAAGTGGAGCAACCTGACGACCCAGAGCCTGATCGACGCGGCCCGGGCCGGCATCCCGTCCGAGCTCATCTCGATGGGCATGACCGGGGCGACCTCCCCGACGACGATCGCCGGGACCCTCGTCCAGCACGTGGCCGAGAACCTGTCCGGCCTGGTCATCGGCCAGCTGGCCGGCCGCGGCGCGCCGATCATCTTCGGCGGCTCGCCGTCGAGCTTCGACATGCGGAAAGGCACGACCCCCATGGGGGCGATGGAAACGATGATGATCGACGCCGCTTACGCCCAGATCGGCAAGTTCCTGAAGCTGCCGACCCACGCCTATATGGCGCTGAGCGACGCCAAGGTCAATGACCCCCAGGCCGGCATCGAGACGGCCCTGGGCGCGGTCCTCGGGGCCTTGGCCGGCGTCAACGTCATCTCGGGGCCGGGCATGCTCGATTACGAGAGCAGCCTGAGCCTGGAAAAGCTGGTCATCGACGACGGCATCTGCGCCATGGTCTACCGCCTGCTCGACGGCATCGCCCAGCGGGACGACCCCATCGCCCTGGGCGTTTTCGAAGGCTTCGCGCCGGGGATGTCCTTCCTCACCCATCCCCACACGCGGGAGTGGTACAGGAAAGAGCACATCGGCGCCGGGCTCGCGGACAGGGATAACTATCAGGCCTGGGTCGCGGCCGGCCGGACCTCGATCGTCGATAAGGCCCACGCCGACGTCGCCCGGCGTCTCGGCAAATACGCCGCCCCGCCGCTCGACGAGGGCTGTCCGGAAAGAGCTCGATCGCATCATGGGCGGCTACGGCCGGGCTTCGGGCGCCGGCGACTGGAAGCTGCCCGTTCTTTAATCCAGGTCCCAGATCTCGAGGTATTCGGGGACCTCGACCGTCCAGCTCCGCTCCTTGCGGACCCGCTCGGCCTGGTTCGCGGCCACATCCGCGTCGCCGTGGGTGACGAAGAGCCGCCGGGGCGGGCTCTTGAATCCGTCCAGCCAGCGGGAGAGCCCGCGGCAGTCGGCGTGGGCGGAGAAACCGTTGATCTTGGTCACCTTGGCCCTGACGGGGAGCGTCTGGCCGAGGATGCGGATCTCCGGCGCGCCCTCGAGGATCTGCCGGCCGAGGGTATCGCGCGCCTGGTAGCCGACGAAAAGAATGGTCGATTCGGGACGGCCGATGTTCCGGGCGATATGGTGCTTGATCCGGCCTCCGGTGATCATGCCCGATCCGGCCATGATGACGGCCGGGCCGCGGGCCGAGTTGATGGCCTTGGATTGCTCGGGCGTGCGGACGATGGTCAGCCCGGGAAACCGGAACGGGCTGCGGCCCGAAGCGATCAGCCGGCGGGCCTCCTCGTCGTAGAACTCGTCGTGGCGCTCGAAGGCCTCGGTGACCTCGCGGGCCATGGGGCTGTCGAGATAGACGGGCAGGGCCGGGATGGCCTGGCTGTAGACGAGCCGGCTGAGGTGGAACATCAGGTCCTGGGCCCGCTCGATGGCGAAGGTCGGGATGACGACGTTGCCGCCGGCCGCGGCCGTTTCGCGGATCGTCTGGCCGAGCAGCTCGCCGATGCGGCCCCGGTCCTCGTGCTCCCTGTCGCCGTAGGTCGATTCCATGACGATGTAGTCGGCCTTCTCGAAGAGCGACGGGATCGCAGACGAAAGGCATGTCCCATTGGCCGATGTCGCCGGAGAAGACCAGCGTCCGCGACTTCGCGCCGTTCCCGCACGGTCAGCTCGACCATGGCCGAGCCGAGGATGTGGCCCGCGTCGAGGAAGCGGACCGAAGCCGATCGGCCGAGGTCGAAGGGCTTATCGTAGGCGACCTCCTCGACGAGCGGCATGGCGGCCTGGACGTCCTCCGTGGTGTAGAGCGGGATGACCGGGTGGTCCACGGTCCTCCCCTCCTTGGCGTGGCGCCGCCGCTTGAAGGCCGCGTCCTCTTCCTGGATGTCCGCGGCGTCCATGAGCGCGATGGACAGGATGTCGGCCGTGGCGGCCGTCGTCAGGATCGTTCCGGAGAAGCCCTCGGCGACGAGACGGGGAATGAGGCCGCTGTGGTCCAGGTGGGCATGGGTGAGGAGAAGGAAATCGATGTCCTCGGGCGAGATGGGAAAGGGGTCCCAGTTGCGGCCGAGCAGCGACCGCTCCTGATAGAGCCCGCAGTCGACGAGGATGCGGAGGCCGTCGGTCTCGACGAAGTACGAAGACCCCGTGACCTGTCGGGCGGCCCCCAGGAATGCCAGCTTCATGACGCCTCCTTGCCTACCTATCGTGAATAAGTCAGGCTAGTAGGGATGGGCCCGGTAGAATTCCGCTTGGGCCGCGACGAAGACGGTCCGGACCCAGATCCGGAAGAGGACGTAGATCTGCATGATGACGAGACCGGCGACGAGCTGCGGGACGCCGGGCGCGCCGAAAAGCCCGAGGACGGCGTAGAAAACGACGGAGCCGGCCACGGTCAGGACGACGATGAGAAGATAGATGGCCCAGGCCCGGAAGAAGCGCTTCTTGAGGAAGGTCAGGGCGTGGCGCAGGGCCTTGAGGACCTTGCGCTCCTCGTCGGCGACGACGGCGATGCGGGCGTAGTCGACGACCATGTGGACGATCGACAGGAGGAGCAGGGCGATGAGGAAATGGAGGTTCGACAGGATGAGCGGCAGCCACTCGGTCACCGCGCTTTCGGTCATGGGCTTGAACAGGGCCGAGACGAGGCTCATGAAGACGCCGAGGGTCAGGGCGTAAAAGACGAGGGCGACGAGGAACAGGCGCACGAACCGCCAGAAATAGCGGCCGCAGTCCGCGGTGAAAGCGGGCAGGGCGGCCCGGCCTTCCCGGTCGAGGAGGCGGCCGACGATGCCGCCGTTGAGAAAGACGTGGAGGGCCAGATAGACGAGCGCCCCCGCCGCCAACCCGGCCACGAGGGCCGCCACGCTGTTCTGGTGCTCGAGCACGGCCTCCCCGATCCACATGAGGTCGAGAGGCTGGACGAACGAGCCGAGCAGCGAATGGCCCAGGTCCCTCTGGATGAGGGCCAGGAACGGGAGGGCCACGATGAGGGCGAAGACGGCGTTGACGACGTAAAGGATGATCAGGAGCCGCGGCTTCCGGAGCGTCGTCCCGATGCCGCCGATAATGGCTTTGATGATTCCCATGGGATCCCCCCTCAGCTCCACGACCCGACGAAGTGGAGGAGACACTGGATGGTGAACAGAAGCTGGGACATCAGCTTGCCGACGTTGCGCCGGGTCCCGTCGATGCCACGGCTGTTGTTGGCCAGGTTTTCGTCGATGAGCCAGACGCCTTCGGGGTCGATCTGGACGCTCTCGGCCTCGACGGGCTTGATGAGCTCCAAGCGCGTCCAGCGCGCCTGGCCGTCCCAGGTCCGGGTCTCGGTCGTGCCGTCCTTGAACCGGACGAGGGCCTTGATCGGGACGCCGCCGCCGAGGCGGGCCTCCCCGTAGCGTCTCAGGACGACGGTGGTCCTGTAGAGGGTCTCGGGGGCCCCGGCCCCGCCTTCCGGGGCCGCGGCCGCGGCCGTCTCGCTCTCTTCGATCTTCTTGTCCGTCCATTCCTCGCGGGTGCCGGCGGTGTCATAGACCCCCCGGAGGTGGCCGGGGACCTTGACGGACGAGAGCCGGGCCACGCCGTAGTCGAAGGGCAGGGTCCCGTCGAGGAGCTCGTCGAAGAACCAGGTCATGTCCTTTCCGGCGATCTCGTTGACGACGCCGATGAAGTCGGCCTTGGTCGGGTGCTTGAAGCGATAGCGCATGTGGTACGTCCTCATGATCCTCGGCCAGGCCGGCTCGCCGAGGAGCCGTTCGAGGGTGCTGAGAAGCGTTGCCGCGCGCATGTAGACGTTGGCCCCGTAGCTGCCCCCGTTGTAGAACTTCCAGGACCAGGCGGTCACCGGGTCGAACTCGACGGTGTTGATGGCCGCCACGCGGTTCGTTTCGAAGTCGAAGGTCTTGGGGATGCGGAGGAGCCAATCGACCGGCCAGCCCTTGACGTTGAACCCCATGGCGCCGGCCCCGTAGGCCGCGGCCAGGACCTGGCCCGTCGAATAGGTGTTGAAGCCCTCGTCGAGCCAGGCCGCCTCGAACTCGTTGTTGGCCGCGAGGCCGTACCAGTAGCCGTGCCCGAACTCGTGGACGATGACGCCTTCCGGGGACAGGACGTTCCGGCTCGCCAGGACATTGGTGCCGGCGGTGAACAGGGTCGGGTACTCCATGCCGCCGCTCCCGGTCCGGAAGGGCGGGTCGACCATGGTCACCGTCTCGTAGGGGTAAGGCCCATACCAGAGGCCGTAATACTTGAGAGCCGCGCGGAGGGCCCGGAAATGGCGCTCGATCTGGCCCTTGTGCTCGGGCTCGATGAGAAGGATCATCTTGACGTTGGGCAGCCGGACCTCGTCGACGGACAAGCCGAGGAGCGCGGCGGCGTCTTCGTATTCCTTGGGCGTCACTTCCCTGTCGGCGACGAAATCCCGTTCGATCTTCAGGTAGCGGGGGTCGGCCGTCCAGGCGAAATCATGGACCATGGCCTGCCGGTACGTGGCCGTCGTCGTGCCGGAGGATTCGTCCACCCGGGTCTCCGAGGCTTTGCCCGAGGACCCGACGACGAAACCGCGCGGGACGGTGATGTGGACGACGAAATCGGCGAAGTCGGCGAAGAACTCCGAGTTCTGATGGTAGGCGTGGCAGTTCCAGCCCTTGCCTTCTTCGTAGACGCCGGGCTTGGGGAACCACTGGCCGATGAAGAAGGAGTTCCGGTAGTATCCCGACCGGGCCACGGTCCTGGGGACCTTGCTCCGGAATTCGATCCGCAGATGAACGCTCTCCCCGGGCTGGACGGGCGCGGGGAACAGCACCCGGGCGACGGTCTGGTCCCCCTCCGTCTCCGGGCCGTCCGGCGTGACGAAGGCCAGCGAGGGCTTGAGGTCCGAGCCGTCGGCGAGACGGATGTCCGTGACGTCGACCCAACCCCATTCGCCGTCCTCGGGGCTGTCGCCCCGGCTGAACAGGGTCTCCGCCCTGGCCTCGCGAAGGAAGGCGCTGTCCTCGTTCTTGAACGCGTTCCAGTAGAGGTGGAGGAGCATGTCGGGGACGGCGTCCTTGGTGGGATTGGTCCAGACGATCTCTTCCTTGCCGAGAAGCATCTTGCCGGCCGCGTCGAGCTCGACCCAGATCTCATAATGAAGGCCGGGCGCGCCGGCGGCGGGAGCGGGCGCGGTCTGCCCGGGCGTCCCGGGGGCCGGCAGCAGGACAAGCGCCGTCCCCAGCATCAGGCAGGCCCCGATGATCTGTTTTTTCATGTTCGTCCCCTTTGTTTTGCCGGTCTCAACCCTTCAACCATTCCTCCCAGGCGGCCCGCCGGGGAAAATCGATGAAGGTCAGGGCGAGAGAAGCGAAGAGAAGGATGTAGAAGTCGACGGCGTTCCCGAGAGCGAGGAACAGGCCCAGGCCGAGGATGGCCGGGATCTCCCCCAGGACCAGGAGCACCAGGGAGGCCCTCTGCAAACGGCCGAGGGCGGCCGCCGCTTCCTCCTTGGGGTCCCTGTCGGGAAGGCGGTGGCGCAGGATGAGGATGAGCAGGATCACCACGGCGGACGCGCCGAACGCGGCCAGCCGGAGGGGTTGGGGCGCGGATACGACGGCCAGGCCCGTGAACGGTTTGAGGACGGCCCGGAGGACCTCGACGAGCGCGAGATAGATGACCAGGCTCGCGACCAGGGCCGCGCCGACCATCGACGCCGGCCGGAGGTGGGTCCGGAGCTCTTCCTGAGGGTTCATATCGCCTCCTCACAGGGCGGCCGGGCGGCCGCTTCTCCGGATTATATGAGAATGCGGGCCGCCAGGCAACCGCAGAATGAGGGGCCGCCGGCCGTCAGTCGACGTAGAGCAGGAACCCCTTCAGGTAGGCGGTTTCGGGGTGATAGATGTTGACCGGGTGGTCGAACGCCTGGCGGTGCCGCTGGAGGATGCGCACCCGGCGCCCGGCCTCGCCGGCGGCCTGAAAGACGACCTGCTGGAAGAGGCTCTCGTCGACGAAGTGCGAACAGGAGAAGGTCAGGACCAGGCCGGGGGTCCGGACGCGCTGCAGGGCCAGCCGGTTGATGTCCTTGTAGCCCCGGCAGCCGGCGACGACGTCGGTCCGTTTCTTGGCGAACGCGGGCGGGTCGAGGATGATGAAATCGTGGTCGAGGGCGGGCTCGCGGAGGAACTCGAAAACGTCCGCCGTGAAGAAAGTCCCCGCGTCGGAGGCCAGGCCGTTGAGCTCGAAGTTGTCCTGGGCCAGGGCCATGGCCGCCGCCGAGGAATCGACGGAGTCGGCCTTGACGGCGCCGCCGAGCAGCGCGCAGACCGAGAACGACCCGGTATAGGCGAAGGCGTTGAGGACCCGGCGGCCGGCCGCGCATTCCCTGACGAGCCTCCGGGACTCCCGCTGGTCGAGATAGAAGCCCGTCTTCTGGCCTTCGGTCAGGCTGACCCAGTACGGATACGCCGGATTCGAGGATGCGCACTCTTTCGACCGGCTCTCCGGCCAACAGGGCTTCGGCCGGCTCGAGCCCCTCCTCGCGCCGGGCCGGCAGGTCCGATCTCTCGAAGACCGTCCGGGGCCGCAGGGCGGCGGTGAGGAGGTCGACGATAAGGGGTTTCAGCTTCTCCATGCCCAGGGTCGCGACCTGGAGGACGAGGACGTCGTCGTAGAGGTCGGCGATGAGCCCGGGCAGGCCGTCGCCCTCGGCGTTGATGAGCCGTCTGGCGTTGGTGACGGCGGGATCGAAGAACCTGGCCCTCAGGGCCAGGGCCCGTTCGACGCTGTGACGGACCGCGGCTTCGGGAGGCTCGCTGCCGAAGGCGATCATCCGGCCGGTGATCGAGCTCTTCCGGTTGAAATACGCGTGCCCGAGGAGCTCTCCCCCGGAGGAATGGACGGGCAGGATCGCCCCGTCCTCGAAATCCGGCAGGTCCCGGATGGCGCCCGAGAAGATCCAATGATGCTTGTTCCGGACGGCCTTGTCCCGGCCCGGCTTGAGAACGACGGCTTTCACGGCCGCCCCTCCCCCGCCGGGGTCTCCGGGCATCCTGGCCGGCCGGCGAGCAGCCGGACGACGGGCCGGTCGGGCTTGGAGAAAAGATCCTCGTCCATCTCGCCCGGCTCGAGCCAGCGGATCTCGTCGTGGTCGGTCAGCCGGAAGTCGTCCGACAGGAGCTCGGTCCGGTAGACGATGAGCTCGAAGCTCCTGATCGCGCCGCTGAACGGCACGGTGCACAGCAGCTCTCCCACCCGGGCGCCGACGCCCATCTCTTCCATGATCTCCCGCTCCAGGCCCCGCTCGGGCGCCTCGCCCTCCTCGAGCTTGCCGCCGGGGAACTCCCAGAGGCCGCCGGCGATGAGCTCCGCCTTTCGCTTGGCGACGAGGACCTTCCCGTCCCGTTCGATGACCGCCGCCGTGACCCGCTTCGTCATGTCCGCCCCATCTTAATTCACCGCCCTTCCGCTTGGCAATACATGCGGCATGAACCGCGCAGAGCGGGCACGGATCGAGAATCGGGGATACGTACCGACTGGACATGTCCCCACTCTCTTGCAGCAGGCGTCTCCCGCTTGCGATATGTCGGGCTGGTCTCCATGCTACGTTCGGAATTCGGGGAGAGGCCGCGGGAAGAAGGGCGAAGGGATCATCGTAGCGAGCGTAAAGCGGCGATTTAGCCGTCACGGGACGGAGATGCGGCCTCCTCCCATCAGCTCCGGACCGGGAAGGCGTTTCAAATCCCCGCAGCGAACGGAGATGATCCCTGAAGCCCTCCGCGGCCGTCGAGGGAAGGTTTCCCGGATGAGCGATAGACGCCCAGCCGAAATGTGCTAAAATGGCGGGACAATGAAAGTCGCATTCCTAGCCTCCGAAGTCATCCCTTACGCCAAGACGGGCGGCCTGGCCGACGTGGCCGGGGCCCTGCCCAAGTTCCTGGCCGGGCTCGGCGCCGACGTCCGGGTCTTCATGCCCCTGTACCGGGAGGTCCGAAAGAAGAACCTGCCGCTCGAGAAGGTCCTCGACGCCGCCTTCCTCGACATGGGCGGCGAGAAGCTGACCTACGCGGTCTTCGCCCACCGCGCCGACGGCGTCACGACGTTCTTCATCGACCGGCCCGACGACTTCGACCGGGACCACCTCTACGGGACGGCGGCCGGCGATTATCCCGACAACGGCGAGCGATTCGCCTTCTTCTGCCGGGCGGCGCTGGAGACCATGCGGGCGACCGGCTTCTCCCCCGACATCATCCACGGCCACGACTGGCAGTCGCGCCCTGACCTTCGCCTATCTCCGGACGACCTACGCCGGCGACGCCTTTTTCGCCCGGACGCGCACGCTCTTCACCATCCACAACCTCGCCTATCAGGGCCTTTTCGACAGGGCCGTCCTCGGCCGCGTCGGGCTGCCCGATGTCCCTGTTCAACATGAACGACCTCGAGTTCTACGGCAAGGTCAACGCCCTCAAGGCCGGCATCCTCTACACCGACGCCGTGACCACCGTCAGCCCCCGCTACAGCCGCGAGATCCAGACCCCCGAATTCGGCTGCGGCCTCGACGGGCTCCTTCGCTCGCGGTCCGGCGTCCTGCTACGGCATCCTCAACGGCGTCGATTACCGCGATTGGGATCCGGCCACCGACCCCCTCATCCCGCACAGATTCGATCCGGCGGACCTCTGCGGGAAGAAGGCCTGCCGCGAGCATCTGGCCGGCGAGTTCGGCCTGGACGCGCCGGCCCGGCCGTGCCCGTCGCCGGCATGGTCACCCGCCTGGCCGGCCAGAAGGGCCTCGACATCGTCTGCGACGCCCTCGACGACCTCTTCGGGCTCGGCCTGACGCTGGTCATCCTGGGGACCGGGCGACGCAGAAGATCCAGGATTTCCTGCTGGCGGCCCAGAAGAAGAGCCCGGCCCGGATCGGGCTCAAGATCGCCTTCGACGAGCGGATCGCCCACACGATCTACGCCGGGAGCGACATCTTCCTCATCCCCTCGCGCTACGAGCCGTGCGGGCTGACCCAGATGTACGCCATGAAGTACGGCACGATCCCCGTCGTCCGGGCCACGGGCGGCCTCGACGACAGCATCCAGGAGTTCGATCCCGGCGCCGGGACCGGCAACGGCTTCAAGTTCGTGGAGGCCGACGCCCGGGCCGCTCGTCGAAGCGGCGGGCCGGGCCGCGGCCGCGTTCAAGCGCCCGAACGAATGGGGCCAGCTCGTCCGCAACGCGATGGCCGCGCGATTTTTCCTGGGAGCGGTCGGCGGCCGCCTACCTCGCCCTCTACGCGAAGATCGCCGCGGCCTGAATCAGGGCTGGCGCAGGAACTGGGCCGCCGTCTCGGGCGGGACCGGATTGATGTAGAACCCCGTCCCCCACTCGAACCCCGCGACCTTCGTCAGGACGGGGATGATCTCCAGGTGCCAGTGGAAGTTTCAGGTCGATCTCCGGCCAGGCCTTGGAGAGACAGGCCGGGTTCGGCGCCTGATGGAGGACCAGGTTGAAGGGCGGATCGTCGACGGTCTCCTTGAGCCGGATCAGGACGTGTCTTGAGCGTCGCCGGCCAGCGCCAGGAGCTCGTCCTCCCGGACGTCCGTGAAGAAGGCCGAATGGCGCTGCGGGTAGATCGGCCATCTCGAACGGGGAACCGCGAGGCGAACGGCGCGATAGGCCGCGAAATGGCCGTTCCGGACGATGAGCCGCGTCTCCGGCCGGCCTCCTCGTCGCGGAGATCCGGCAGAAGACGCATTCCTTGAACGCCCGGAACAGCCGGTCGGCGCCGTAGATCTCCTCCTTGACCCTCTTGGGGACGATCGGCGTGGCCACGATCTGGGAGTGGGGGTGGCTCAGCGAGGCCCCGGCCTCCTTGCCCTTGTTCTTGAAGATCTGGACGTACTGGTAGTGGAGGTCGCACTCGATGGCCCGGATCCTGATGCTGGAAGACCTCGAGCACGTCCCGGATGTGCGCGATCGGGCAGGTCGCCGAGCTCGAGGGCGTGGTCGGGGTTCTCGATGACGACCTCGTGGACGCCGCCGCCCTTCCATCGACTGGAAGACGCCCCGCGTCGGCCTTGGGCGGCGGCGGCCCGGGGCTCAGGGCCGGGAACTTGTTGGGGACGACCCGGACCGTCCAGCCGGGCGCGTCCGGCGCCGTCCCGGCCGCGCGCAGGGCGAAGACCTCGGGCGGCGTCTTGCATTCGTTCCCTTCGCAGAACGGGCAGAAGCCGGCGGCCTCCGGGGCCGGCGCCGCGGCGCCGCGCGGCCGGAAATCGTCCGGCCGCTTGCTCCGCTCCGTGGCGATGATGACCCATCGCCCGCTGACCAGGTCCTTTCTCAGTTCGGACATCATTCACCCGAGCAGCTCCTTGATCCTGGCCTTGAGCTCGTCGAGGGACGAGGACTTGACGACATAGGCGTCGGCCGCCCAGGTCATGAAGTCCTCCTTGTAGCTCTGGTAGGCCGAGTTGATGATGATCGGGATGTCCTTGCGCAGGCCCATGATCTGGGTGATGAGCTCGATCGCCGTTCTTCCCCGGCATGCGGATGTCGGTGATGATGAGGTCGAACGGCTTCTCCCTCGAGCTTGGCCAGGGCGGCATCCGGCGTCCGTGCACGGCGGTCACGTCGTACCCCTCCCGCTCAGCTCCTCTTCGTAGAGGAGGCAGAGGGCCTTCTCGTCCTCGACGAGCAGGATCTTCTTTTCATGGCGTCGACTCCTTTTCCCGGCTGATGGAACGAGCAGTTGGAACATGGTCCCCTTCCCCACCCGGCTCTCGACCTCGATCTTGCCGCCGCAGGTATCCATGACCCGCTTGATGAACGGCAGGCCCAGGCCCATCCCCTTCTCCTTGGTCGTGAAGAAGGGCCGGAAGAGGCGCGCCTTGTCCGGGTTCGGCGATGCCCCGGCCCGGTGTCGCGGACGCGAGAGCACGAACGCAGCGGTCGTTCTTGCGGGTAGCCGCGGACGGTCGACGGTCCCGCCCGCGGGCGTGGCGTCGAAGGCGTTGTCGAGGAGGTTGCGGAAGACCTCGCCGAACGGAGGTCGGGTCGCAGAGGATCTCGGGCGGGCACGGCTCCATCTTGACGTTCAGGGCGTAGGCCTTGGCCCGGGCCTGGATCTCCGGGACTCCCGACGACCGCGGCGATGGCCGGGCCCGGGTCGAAATAGACCGGCTCCTTGAGGCTGACCTTGAGGAAGTGGCCCATCTGGTAGATGATGTCCTCGAGCCGGCGGATCTCGTCCCGGATGATGGCGCAGGTTGCGCGTCTTCTTCTCTTCCGGGAGGTCGGGCTTGAGGAGCTGCTCGGTGAAGCCGCCGATGGCGACGATGGGGTTGCGGAGCTGGTGGGTGACGAACAGGGCCATCTCGCCCATGGCCGCCATCTTCTCCATGTCGAGGAGCTTGCGGTGGAGGGTCGCCGAGTAGATGTAGTTGCCGGCCATCAGGCCGCAGATGCCCGGCCAGCTTGATGTCCGTCGGGGCGATCGGCGTCCGGGTGATGGCGTTGTCGAGGATGATCTCGCCGACGACGTCGTCGCGGGCGAGGAGCGGGATGCACAGGAACTCGTCGACGCCGATGAGGTTCAGGAAGCGCCGGTCGACGAGGGGCTCGCTCGAGGCCTCGCGGACGAGGAGGATCTCCTTGCGGCAGGCCGCGTAGGCCGGGATGAGGGCCTTCTCGTCGTCGGCCGCGTAGACGAGGCCCTTGAGCCGCGCGCTGAGGGTGTCCTCGTTCTTGCTGACGAGGGCCCGGTTGTGCTCGATGATCTCGACGTAGCCGATGCCGGGCGTCGACAGGACCTCCCAGATGAGACCGGCCTCCTCGGCCGAGCGCGGGCCGAGCCACATCTCCCCCCTGAGGCGGTCGCCGTGCTTGAGGAAGAGCATGGCCCGGTTGAAGCCGACCCCCGACCCCGAGGTCAGGGCCGTCAGGATGACGAGGAGGTTGTCCTCGAGGGAGAAGGGCTGGAAGAAGCTCTGGGAGATGATCGACAGCAGCATCAGCTCCCGGGGCGCGTCGCGCTCGAAGTCCGGCGAAGCAGGATGCTGTACTTCTCGATCACTCGCGGCTCCAGTCCTTGGGCACGACCCGGACGCCGTCCCGGCTGATCTTGAAGTCCCCGCCGTCCTTCTCGGCGTCGAAGCCGATCTCGAAGCGCTCGGGGATCATCGGCGTGACTTGTCGATGATGACCTTGCGCAGGCGGGCGCCCCGGCGCGACCTCGACGTCCTCGAAGAGGATCGAGTCCGCGATCTCGGCGCCCGCGCCGATGCGGACGCCCGGGGCGATGATGGAGTTGACGATGCGGCAGTCGATGAGCGAGCAGCCGGCGCCGATGATCGACGAGCGCAGCTCGCCGCCGGCGACGAAGGCCGGCGGGTACTGGGGCTTGTAGGTCCGGACCGGCCAGGCCGGGTCCTTGAGGATGAGCGGCGGCGACGGCGACAGGAAGGCCATGTTGGCCTCCCAGTAGGCGTCGATCGTGCCGATGTCCTCCCAGTAGTCGTCGAAGGTGTAGGCGAAGACGCGGTGGCCGTCGATGAGCGAGGGGATGATGTCCCTGCCGAAATCGTGGGTGCTCCGCGGGTCGCGGGCGTCCTTGATCAGGGCCTTGATCAGGACCGGCGTCCTGAACAGATAGACGCCCATGGAGATGAGGCTCTTCTCCGGGTCCCAGGGAGTCGGGAAGGGCTTCTTCGGCTTTTCCATGAACTCGACGATGCGGTTCTCGCCGTCGACGCCGATGACGCCGAAGCGCGAGGCCTCGGCGATCGGGATCGACCGGGTCATGATGACGGCGTCGGCTCCCGGTCTGGCCGAAGAAGAGCGAGCAGCTTCCGGTAGTCGGCCTGTAGATGTGGTCGCCGGAGAGGACGAGCGACGGATCTCGGGGTTCTCCTGCTGGATGGTGTAGATGTTCTGGAAGACGGCGTCGGCCGTGCCTTCGTACCAGTGGTCGCTGACCCGGCCCTGGGCGGGAAGGGAGATGATGTAGTCGCCGCTCTCGGAGTGGAAGATGTTCCAGCCGTTGAGGATGTGGCGCTCGAGGGACAGGGATTTGTACTGGGTCAGGAGGGCGATCCGGCGGAGGCCGGAGTTGAGGGCGTTGGACAGGCTGAAGTCGATGATCCGGTAGGCGCCGAGGAACGGCACGGAGGGCTTGGCCCGGTCGCGCGTCAGCGGGTAGAGGCGCTCTCCCCTTTGCCCCCGCAGAGGATCATGGTCAGGGTTTTCTCAGATAAGACTTCCATCGGGCAGCACGACCTCTTCGAACAGTCGGTCTTCGTCTTCGAAGACGCGGAGGAGCGCCTCCTCGGCCGGGCTGAGCGCGCGTCCGTCCTCGAGCCAGCCGGCCAGGGTCAGGGCCCTCTCGTAGTGCTCGGCGGCCCGGTTCTCGGCGTAGTCCCGGGCCGACCAGGTCGAGATGAGGAAGGGCCAGTCGGAGCTCTCGAGCAGGAACTTTTCCCGGATAGAACTGCTTGAGGAGACGCTGGTCGAGGCCGTCCGAGGCGCGGCTCGAGCGCGGCGGCGGCCTCCTCGATGCGGTAGATCTTCTTCCAGATCCAGGCGGTGTCGTCGTTGAGCCAGATCCAGTGGAAGCCGCCCTCGCCCCACGAGCCCTCGGGGAGGGAGATGACCGCGCGGGCCGGGAGCCGGTTCGAGCGCGCCGCCCGCGGTCACGGGCTCGACCGGGCTCGCTGCGAGCTTCCTGAGGACGTGGTAGAGCCACTCCGGGCCTTCGAACCACCAGTGGCCGAAGAGCTCCGTGTCGTAGAGCGCCGACGACGGTCCCCGACGTCCCGGCCCTCGAGGGCGGCTTCGAGGACGGAGACGAAGTGGGCGGCGTGCTCCTCGAGCCGTTCTCCGGGACCGCCGCCGGGTCGTAGGGCTCCTTGAGGCCCAGGTCCGCGTCGCTCGAGGTGATCCGCCAGTAGCGCATGCCGCCGGGGAAATGCTTCTTGTGGAATTCGAGGTAGGCGCCGTCGCCCGGATAGCCCATATGGCGGCTCCAGACCTGGAGTCCCGGAGACCTCGTCCCGGGCGAAGAACGGGACGTGCGAGGGATGGGCCAGGTAGGCCGAATAGGGATCGTCGGGCGAGCTCGTCGGCCGGGCTTGTAGGCCGCCCGGAACTTCTCCCAGAGGAGCTTCAGCGCCGGGAAAGCGGTCGATGTAGACGCCCTTGGCCTCGCCGCCCTTGAGGAGATGGCCGTCGACGAAGAAATAGCCCAGCCCTTCCCGCCCAGGATCTCGTCGACCCCGAGGCGGGCGTACGGCCGCCGTCGCCGAGGGGATTCTTCCAGGCGTAGCCGGGCCGGTAGGCGCATTCCGGGATCCAGAAGCCGCGCGGGTCGCGGCCGAAATACTTGCGATACGTGTGTCGTCCCTGCCGGACCTGATGGCGGATGCTCTCGTCCCGGGCGAGGAGCGGGAAATAGCCGTGGGTCGCCGCCGAGGTCAGGACCTCGATCTGGCCCGCGGTCCTGGAGGGACCGGAAGCCGTCGATGATGTCTTCGCGGAAGCGGCCGTGGAAATCCTCGAGGAGCTTCTCGTACCAGCCCTCCCAGAAGACGGTCAGGGGCCGGGAGCGCCGCGTCTCCCGTCCGTCTCGAAGTAGGCCCGGTCGCGGGCGGCGATCTCGATCTTCATCTTCAGGTATTCGTCGAAGCCCGGACGAAGCGCCGGGTCCTTGAGCTGCTCCATCAGGACGGGGGTGAAGCTGACGCTGACCCGGGCCGGGATGCCCTCGTCCGCCAGGCGCTCGAAGACGTCGAGGAGCGGCAGATAGGTCTCCGCGGCCGCCTCGTAGAGCCAGTCCATGCCGTGCGGCCAGCTGCCGTGGGCCAGGACGTAGGGGATGTGGCTGTGGAGGACGAGGAAGAAGAACTTATCGGCCATGACGCTCCTTCAGGACGACGGACAGGCGCTGAGTTCCCTTGCCGGACCACGCCATCGACCAGACCGGACAGAGGCAATACCCTTGATGGATTATATCAAATCCCCCCTCGGATTGGGAGAGCGTCCGCAGCGCGAAGGACCAGACCTCGTCGGCCGCCGCGGGCTCGAACGACGAGGGCCCCGCCGTAGAGGGCCGCGCCCGTCCGGCCCGAGGAGCTCGAGCTCATGCGGAAAGGCAAGGAGGTTCCATTCCGACCCGTAGGTCAGGGCGAGCGGCCGTCCCGGACAGGTTCTCGATCTCGATATCGACGCGGAGGCCGCCGTCCCCGCAGGCGATCGTCTTCCGGACGGCCACCGGGACCCGCTCCTCCCCCGCCCTGACGGCGCCGCGGCGCTCCAGGCGGAGCTCCGGGCCCGAGGCGTCGAACGAGAAGGCGCCGCCGACGAAATCGCCCAGCTCGTCGAAATCGCCGCGGCGGAAATCCTCCGGCGTCGTCCCGGCGGAGAAAAAGTGGTCGATGCAGCGAGGACCGCGGATACCGGTCGTAGCGCAGGAGCTCGGCGGCCTCGGGCGGCAGCGTCTTGCCGAGCTCGTGGATGCTCTTCCCGTCGCCGCTCCCTCGCCCTGCGGGGTCTCGGACGGCGCGCGGTGATAGGCCTCGCGCCGCCGGCCGAGGACGTCCGAGAGGTTGCTGCGACCAGGGGCGGTAGTCGATCTCGACCAGGGCGCCGCCCGCCGCGGGCTTGACGATGAGGCCGAAGGACCCGTCGCGGAAGACGAGCTCGTCCCGGCCGTCGCAGTCGTAGTCGAGGGCTTGCCAGCCCGTCCGGGTCGGGCGTCGCCTTCTCGGCCTCGAGGAGATGGCTGATAGGCCGCCTCCCGCAGGTGGGGCAGATACAGGCCGCCGAAGACGCCGTGCCAGTAGGGATCGTTGCACTGGCCTTTGTAGAGGTCGCGGACGGCCTCGGCCGATGCCCCGGCCGCGCGGACCGCCTCGGAGACCATGATCATCCGCTTGTGGAGGGGTTCGACTTCGGGGTACTTGCGGAAGAAATCGCGGAAGAAGCCGCCGCGGAGGAACCGCCGGGCGTCCGGCCCGGCCGCTGCCTTGGCCTTCTCGTAGGCCGCCTGGGCTCGTCGGGCTCGAGGACCCATTCCATCATCTCCTCGTAGGAGGCCGGGGGCAGATAGACCCGCCCCGCCGGAGGATCGGCTGTCCAGCGTATTCGGAGAAGGACATCGTCCGGATCTCCCGTCTCCTCGATGAAGGCCAGGAATCTCTCGAGCCAGCCGTCCTCGTAGACCCATTCGTGCGGTCCCCGGCCAGAGGCCGAACTTCTCCCCGTCGTCGCCGAGGATGGCCGTCCCGCCCGCGTCGCGGATCGGTCGCGAGGTAGCGCGTCGATGTCCTCGAGGGGACGGAACGGGATGTAGATAGCGGAGCGTCTTGTCGATCGGGAAAGACGCGCAGCGGTCCGGCCCTCGTCCTCGGTGATGTAGGTCGTGTGGAGGTCGCGGACGCCCGCGTAGTGGAAGTGCTCTTCGTCGAGGAGCGTGTACTCGATCCCGGCGCGCGGCCAGGGTGCCGGGCAGGTCGGGCTCCCAGACGCGCTCGGTCAGCCACAGCGCCGCGCGGCCGCCGGCCGAATGCTCTCGGCCAGGAAATCGCTCATCATGCGGACCTGGCCGATGCGGTCCTCTTCGGGGATGACGGAGAGGATGGGCTCGTAGAATCCGCCGCCGAGGAGCTCGACCTGGCCGCGGCCGACGAGCTCCCGGACGAGGTCCCAGCAGCCCCGCTCGTGCTTCTCCATGTACTCCCAGAGCGGGCCCGGAGAAATGGAGGGCGAACTTGAAGCCCGGATGCGCGGCCAGGCCTTCGAGCAGCGGCCGGTAGCAGTCCGTCGAACGCCGCCTTGAAGATCGTGGGCGAAATTCCCGACCGGCTGATGGTTGTGGACGGCGAACAGGAAATCCATCGGCTCAGACCCCTTCCTGGGCCAGGATGTAGGCCAGGGCGGCCAGAATGACGGCCTGGAGCTCGAGCTCGCGCGGGTGGACGCTCGCCACGGTGTCGAGGGCGGAGTGATGGACGTCGAAATAGGCCTGGGCGTTGATCATGACGGCGGCCGGGACGGCGCCCTTCTCGATGAGCGGCGCGACGTCGACGCCGCCGCCGCCGGGGACCATGAACGCGACGCCGAGCGGCCGGAAGAGGTCGGCGTGCGCCGCGATCAGGTCGAGGGCCTTCCGGTCCTTGCCTCCGACGGCCAGTCCGACCGGCGCGAAGCCGCCCCGGTCCGATTCGGCGGCGACGATGTGCCGCTCGCCTTTCCTCTGCGGCGCGACGGCGTAGGCCCGGCCGCCCGTTCCGCCGAACTCCTCGTCCATGAACAGGACGGCCCGGATCGTCCGCTTGGGCCGCAGGCCGAGGTCGCGGAGGAGCGCGACGGCTTCGAGGGCCGCGGCGCAGCCCGCGGCGTCGTCGTGGGCGCCGACGCCGAGGTCCCAGCTGTCGAGGTGGCCGCCGAGGAGGACGATCTCTTCGGGCCTCTCCGAGCCGGTGATCTCGCCGACGACGTTGGCCGAGACGATCTTTCCCAGGTCCGCGCAGTCCATCCTGAGGGTGACCGAGACGTCCTTCTCCTCTTTGAGGAGGGCGCTCAGCGCGTCGGCGTCGGCCGTGGCGACCGCGGCGGCGGGAATGCGGGGGACGCCGGGCTCGTAGCGCAGCATGCCCGTGTGCGGATTGCGGTCGTCGCGGAAGGTCAGGGAGCGGACGAGCACGGCGACCGCGCCGAAGCGGGCCGCCGCCGAAGCGCCGGCGACGCGCTGGTCGGCGGCGCCGCCGTAGGCGGCGAACGCGTCGGTCAGGCGCCTGTCCATGGGCCTGTTGAAGAAGACGATCTTCCCTTTGAGGGCCGGCCCCGAGCGCCGCCGCTTCGGCCAGGGAGCGGACCTCGACGACCGGGGCGGCGATCCCCTGCTTCGGCGTGCCGACGCTGCCGCCGAGGGCGCAGACGGCGAGCGGGACGGGCGGCGCGGGAGGGCGAGGCGGCGACCGCGGCCTCCGCGACGCTCCCCCGGACCCAGTGCCCGACCTCGACCGGCTCGGCGTGGACGCGTTCCAAGCCGAGCTTCTCCATGAGGGCGCGCGTGAGCTCGACGGCCGCCGCGGCCTGGGGCGATCCCGTCAGCCGCGGTCCGACGGACGCGATCTTCCCGAGGAATTCGATAGGCCCGCTCGCCGGCGAGGCCGGTCTCGCGGAGCCGGTCGACCGTTTCCCGGTAGCCGGCGGTCTCGGGGACCCGGGCCGGGGCGGACGGAGCCGCGAGAATGACGAGGCCGAGGACGCACAGGTTCAGGATGCTTCTTTTTCTCATGGTGACCTTTGCCGGGGCTCGTCCGGCCGGAACCCGCGGCGGCATCGGGAGTCGCTCCTCCTCAGCGGTGGAGGAAGCAGCGCTCGGAATCGAGCTCGCCCGGCTTCCGGGTGATGATCATGGCCAACCCGAGCTCGTCGGCCTTGTCGATGACCTCCTGGTCCTTGATCGAGCCCAGGGGGTAGATGATGGCCGTGATGCCGTGCTTTCCGGCGAGCTCGACGACGTCCGGGAACGGCATGAACGCGTCGGAGGCCATGACGCAGCCCTCCGGGCCGTAGCCGCGGCGCGAGAGCCGGATGGCGTCCTCGGCGGAATCGATGCGGCTCCTCTGGCCGGAGCCGATGCCGTGGGTCTTGTCGGCGGTCCCGATGATGACGGCGTTGGAGCGGGTGAAGCAGGCCACCGTCCAGGTGAAGAGGGCCGCCCGGACCTCTTCGGCGGTCGGCTTCCGCGCCGAGACGACGTCGACCGACGCGGCCGAGACGATCTTCGAATCGAACCGCTTCTGGACGAGCAGCCCGCCGGCCACGCGCTTGACTTCGAGCCCGTTGTCGACGGACGGCGACGTCGAGGGGCGCGCCCATCCGGACGACGCGCAGGACCTTGCGGGTCGCCAGGACCTCGAGCGCCTCGGGCGTCGAAGTCGGGGGCGTAGACGACCTCGACGTTGCGCGGGCTTTCGACGAGGAGGCGGGCCAGGGGCTCGGTGACGCGGTAGCTGAAGACGTCGACGCCGCCGAAGTTCGAGAGGGAGTCGCACTTCCAGGCCTTCTCGAACGTCGTCGACGGGCGTCGTCGCCCAGGGCGACGCCGCTCGGCATCTCGTGCTTGATGATGACGCAGACGGGCCGGCCCGGGAAGACCTGGAGGAGCTTGCGGGCCAGCCGCTGGCCGAGGTCCATGTCGCCGACGTTGATGTAGCTCAGCCCCTTGGTCCCTTCCTGGAGGATCTCGAGGCCGGCCATGTTCGGTCCGGAGGCGCCGTCCTCCTGATAGAAGGCCGCGGGGTAGCCCGGGTTCTCGCCGTAGCGCATCGGGAACTTCTTGATGAACCGTGTCTCGCCGAGCATGGAGCGTGTCCGGGAAATCCTCCCGGACCTTGGTCTGATACTGGGTGCGCGCGGTGCGTTCGGGCTTGCGTCCATGGCTCATGTCCTTTCGTGCCGGTTGATGATGCGGATCTCGTCCTTGTTCCGGGCGAGAGTCGGCGGCGAAGACGCAGGCGACGGCGACGCGGAAGTCCCGGCCGCCGTCGCGCGGGCTTCAGGGCCTCGTAAGCCGGCTTCGGCGGTCTCGGCGGCGTCGACGGCCTCCGAGGGCGACGTCGAGGGGCTCGCCGCGGAACGACGGCAGGGGGTCCCGTTCACGCCGTCATAGGTCGAGACGAGCTTCCCCTCTCCCGGCCGCGAGGCGGACCTCGTAATAGCTTCCGCAGCGTCTCGCCCGCCGGCCCCGCTTGATGACGGCTCAGGGCCGGCCTGCGGCCCGGCGAGGACGCAGCCGCTGATCCGCGGCGTGAAGATCGGGGCGTCCGGCTCGAAGTCCCAGCGCGGAAAGGCTCCCGGCCAGGACCTCGACGGGTCCCGCCGGCGCCGGCGTCGAGGCCGCGCCGGACGTCCGCCGTCTGCTTGCCGTTCGAGACGGCCACGCCGGCCGCGGCCGAAACAGGACGGCCGGATAGATCAGGAGGTCGAGTTGCCCTTCTTCAGGATCTCTTCGTCGGTCGGCCGGACCCAGACGCCGTCCTCCCGCCACTCGAGCTTGCGGGCCTGGCTCGAGGGCGAGCGTCCGGTGATGGCGTAGATGACGGCCGCCCGCGCGCCGGCCGGGCCGCTGCCGATGACGATGACGCGTCCGGGATATTCCATGGCGGACAGGTTCGCGAGGGCGCGGTCCATCGGTCCTCCTTTTCGCGCCCTATTCATAGCATAGCGAGCGGTCGAAGTCAAAACGTCCGCGGGGACGCGGCGCGCTCATTTAGCGCCGGCGGCGATTCATGTTAGAATCGGGGCGGACAGCGAAGAAGAGGTCGCCATGACGAAACTGGAATATCCGGAATCCCCGTACAAGGACATCGAGTTCCTGGATTCCCTGGAGGGCCGGACCCTCCGCATCCTGAGCGAGTACCTCGGCCCGATGACCCGCCTGGACAAGGCCAAGATCAACAGCACGGTCCTCTTCCTCGGCTCGTCCCGGGCCAACCCGAGCCACGCCGATTCGGCCTTCACACACGTATTATTGGGAGGCCGAGGAGCTGGCCTATCTCCTGGCCAAGTGGGCCATCCCGCTCAAGCCCAAGGGCAAGAACTTCGTCGTCTGCACGGGCGCCGGCCCGGGGATCATGGAAGCGGCCAACCGCGGCGCCCTGCGCGCCGGCGGCAAGACGATCGGCATGAACATCTCCCTCCCCCAGCCGCAGGACCCCAATCCGTACATCACGCCCGACCTCTCCTTCGCCTTCCACTATTTCTTCATGAGGAAGTTCTGGCTCGTCTACAAGGCCAAGGCCGTCATCGCCTTCCCCGGCGGCTTCGGGACGCTGGACGAGTTCTTCGAGATCGTCACCCTCCTCCAGACGAGCAAGATCTCCAAGCAAGGAGCTGACGCTCATCCTCTACGGCGAGGATTATTGGAGGAAGATCTGATCAATTTCGACACCTTGGTCAAGACCGGGGCCATCTACCGCCGAGGACCTCGAGCTGTTCACGTATCTGTCTCGACGCCGCGCGCAGGCGTTCACCCTTCTCAAGAAAAGGCTCGGAGCCTGCCTGCCTAGACTGACCGGCGACGATGGCGCCGCACGCGGTCCTCGCTCCTGACCGTCCTGACGGCGCGGTCTCCTGCGCCGCGCCTGGACTATTTTCCCGAGGGCGGCTCGCAGACGGGCGTCGCGTCCTGGTACGGGCCCGGACTTCCACGGCAAGCCCGACCTCGAACAAGGAGATCTACGACATGTACGACATGACGGCCGCCCACCGGACCCTCCCGTTCGGGACGCACGTCATGGTGACGAACCTCGAGAACGACCGGTCGGCGATCGTCCGCGATCAACGACCGGGGGCCGTTCGTCGGCGACCGGATCATCGACCTGTCCTATGCCGCGGCCCGGGTCCTCGGGATGGTCGGCCCGGGCACGGCCCGGGTCCGTCTGGAGATCCTGCGGGGCGTTCACGGCCCCGGAGGACCCGCGCCGGGCGTCCGTCTGGATCCAGGTCGGCGCCTTCTCCGTCGCAGGAGAACGCCTATGCCATCAAGCGCCGCCTGGACAGGACCTTTCGGGGCGTCGTCGTCAGCCGGCTCAAGACGGACCGCGGCACCTATTTCAGGGTCCGGGTCAGGAGCCGGACGAGGGCGAGTCCCGGCGCGCTGGCCGAGCGCCTGGCCGGCGAAGGCTATCCCGTCATCATCGTCCGGGAGTGACCGGCGGAGCGCCGGGCCTTCCCTTCATCCGCGCTTGAACAGGTAGGCGACGTCGCGGAGCTTGTTCTCGATCGCCGTCGTGGACGGCGTAGCGTCCGCCCTGGAAGATGGCGGCCGCGCCGAATTCGCCCTTCTTGTTGAGGGCGTAGAAATTGAGCCCGAAGTGCGGGCGGCCCTGGTCGTCGCAGAGCCGCGGGGCACGAGCTTCGTCTTGGCGGCGATGTCCTCCAGCGTCTTGAGGCAGGCCTGCTCGGGGCTCAGGCCCCGGCCCATGAAGTCGACGATCCGGAAGCTGGCGCAGGTCTGGATGTTGGCCTCTCCCCGGCCCGGTCGAGCCGGCCGCGCCGATCTCGTTGTCCACGTAGAGGCCCGGCGCCGATGATGGGCGAATCGCCGACCCGGCCGGCGATCTTGTAGGACAGCCCGCTCGTCGTCGTCACGCCGGCGAGACGGCCGCCGCCGTCGAGGGCGATGCAGTTGATCGTGCCGTGCGTGGTCATGACGACGGACCGAGGTCCGCGGCGCAGCTCCTCGGACTGCGGCGGGAGCCAGTTGTCCCGGTCCGACAGCGTCTCCTTCCATCTGCAGCCAGGCCTCCCGCGCCTTGTCGGTCAGGAGGTCCTCCTCCTTGAAGCCGTGGGCCAGGGCGAACTTGAGGGCGCCCTCGCCGACGAGCAGGACAGTGGTCGGTCCTCTCCATGACCAGCCGGGCGACCTTGGACGGGTTCTTGATGTTCCGGAGGCGGCCACGGCGCCCGGCGGCGTGGGTCGGTCCGTACATGACCGAGGCGTCGAGCTCGACGACGCCGTCCTCGTTGGGCAGGCCGCCGTAGCCGACGGACATGTCGTTCGGGTCGTCCTCGACGATGTTGACCCCGGCGATGACGGCGTCGAGCGGATCGCCGCCGGCCCGCATGATCTCCATGGCCTTGTCCGTGGCCCGGATGCCGTTGCCGCTCGAGACGACCCGGAGGGTCCCGGCCGGGGCGCCGCCGGCGGCCCCGCCGCCGTCGGCGGCCGTCGCCGGTCCGCCGGCGAGAAGCGCCGCGGCGCCGAGGCCGGCGCCCGTCTTGAGGAAATCCCGTCGGGAATATCGGCTCATGTGAAGCTCTCCTTGGTCATGAGCTGAATATCCCGTTCGCGTTCTGCTTCTCCAGGTCCTCGAGGAGCTGATCGAGGACGGAGTGGTCGCCCGCCGGGACCTCGAACTCGACGCGAGCTGCCCGGTGAAGACCTCGACCTCGCGGCCGTCGACGAGGAGCTGGTACTTGCCCTTCTTCAGGAGCCGGAGCCTGATCTCCCGGTCGCTTCGAGGGTCTTGATGCTCGAAGGACACCTCCGCTCTCGCGTGTAGAGGAAGCGGCGGACGACGGCGCCGCCGTCGGCCCGGAGGAGCGTCTCGCCTTCCTCGCGCAGGACCGTCGACGAGTTCGAGACCTCGACCTCGTAATGCCGGCCCTGGATGAGCGACCCGGGACAGCCGTCCCCTTGGCGTCCGGCTTGAGCATGCCGAAGCGGAAGCCCTCGTGCGGCGTGAAATCGAGGTACTCCTCGATGGCGATCGAGCGCGGCCAGGGGCCCGCCGCTCTGGTAGCGCTCGCCCCGCCGCCTCGCCGGTGCCGGGAATCGAAGCTCTCCGGGGCAGAGGCCGAAGCTCTTCCAGCTCCGTCAGGAACATCTCGGCGCTCTTGCGGGCGAAGTCCGACGGCGACGGCGTCGAAGCCGTAGGCCTTGAGGCCCTGATAGACGAGGTAGTTCGTCAGCGGCCGGACCGCGCCGCGCCAGGACTGCTGGCTTTCCGGGCGGAAGGCCGGGTCGTCCCGGGAGATCGAGGGGATGACGAATTCGCCCCAGAACTGCTTGGGATCGAGGAGGTGCTTGAGCATCCGCAGGGCCCGGGTCTCGTCGGGGATCCGGGCGAGGAGCGGGAAGAAGGTCGAGGCCGCCTTGTGGACGGAGAACCGGCCGTCCCAGTAGCGGTCGAAGTAGAAGCCTTCCTTCTCGTTCCAGAGCCTGGCGTTGACGAGCGCCTTCGATCTTTTCGTACTCGCTCGCGGTAGCGCTCGACGTCGACGGGGCCGGCCGAGGACGCCGGCGATCTGCGACGAGGCACCAGGCGTCCAGGGCGTAGAGGCGAGTTCAGGTCGAGGCAGTTCATCGCCAGCGTCCCGGTCGCCTCGTTGAACGGGACGTCGTCCCAGTTCGGCAGATCGTCCTGCCCGGATTCCCAGCCGGCCCGCATCCGCCCCGAGGCGTTCTTCTCCCAGGACGGGACGTCCTTGCCGACGAGGGACGACGTCCGACCCCCATTCGAGCAGGCCGTCGTCGTTGCCGTCGCGGCGGGCCGGCCCGTCCGGCCGCCGGGCCGTCCAGAAGTCGTGCCAGCGCTGGAGGTAGGGGTAGGCGTGCTCAGGATCTCCATGTCGCCCAGCCGCTCGAAGAGCTTCAGGACGACGTAGGAGCCGATCGGCGGCTGGGACCGGTCGGCGGACCCGCTCGAGCGGCCCCGCCAGTTCGGGGATGTTGCCGTTCGGGTATTGGGTTTCGAGGACGGCCCGGAGCGCGTCGAGGGCCAGCTTCTGGCTCTCGACGGCGAGCTCGAGCGCGCTGAGGAACGAGTCGCCCGCCGAAGATCGTCCAATCGTCCCGGCGTCCCGTCGGGCTCGGGGAAGATCCAGGTCCGGCCGGCGGGCACGTAGAGCCGGTGGGATCCCGGCTGGTAGAGGACCGTCCAGTGGAGGCTGTTCGTCACCGCTTCGGGGGCGCCGGCGAAGAGGCCGCGGACCTTGACCCGCTTTTCCTCGTAGACGACGGCCTCCTCGTCGAGAAGCGCCCCGATCGTCTCGGCGTTCTTATAACGATAGAGGCGGTCGGCCAGGCGCTCGTCGCTCTCCCCCACGCCCGCGGCGAAGGCGAGAATGCGGTCATCGGCGGGCGGGTAGACGCGGGCCAGGCTTCCGGCCGGGGCGGAGCCATCTTGTCCCGCGCGGCTCGTCCAGATGCGATAGGCCTGGCTCGCCGGGGCGCGCGAACGGCCCCGGACCTGGCCGTCGGGAAGGACGGCGAAATCGCCTTTGCGGCCCCAGGGACAATAGTGGACCAGGGTGACCTGGACGTCCTTCGGGGCATACGATGCGGCCGATGACGGTCCTTTCGTCGCGGCGCGACCATTCGATGGTCAGCGCCATCCGGCGCGGCGAGGGCTTCATCAGGATGGGCGTCGCCCGGCCCAGCTTGAGCGGCAGGCCGAGGTCGAACCGCATCCGGGCATAGAGCCCGTCGGGGGAATGGGCGCCGACCTCCGAGACGAGGTAATAAAGGTCCGCCCCTTCGGCGGCCTCCCCTTCCCGCTCGACCCTCAGGACGAACGCGAAGGCGGAGTCCCCGGTCGGAGCGAAGACGAGGCCCGGCCATCCGGCCGCGTCCAGGGCCCCGATGTACGTGCCCGTCCAAGGATAGAAGATCTCCGGCGAAAGAGGGCCGGTCGCCAGGACAAGGAAGCCGAGGAGGGCTAGCGCTTTCTTCATCGTTCCGGGGATCCCTGACTGCGGCCTCCCCGCGTCTACTTTATGGGAAAAAAACGGCCAAATCAAGACGATGAGGATGCTTTTCCGTTCCGACTATGATAAAGTACGGCTTCTCGAACCGGGTGGAGGGACCCATGGACTTCCGGCTCTATTTCCGCTCTCGCCAGGGCGAGCTGGTCCACCTTCTCAAGCAGCTGGTGACCCTCGAATCCCCGACCCAGGACAAGAAGGCCGTCGACGCCTGCGCGTCCTTCGTCGCCAAAGAGCTCAAGAAGGTCGGATGCAAGGTCACGACGCATCCGCAGAAGGACACCGGCGACCTCGTGGTCGCCGAGTTCGCGCCGGGCCATGTCAAGGACGCCGACGACGAGATCCTCGTCCTGACCCACGTCGATACCGTCTGGCCGGTCGGCAAGATCGCCAAGATGCCCTTCTACGTCCAGGGCGACCGGCTCTACGGGCCCGGCGTCCTGGACATGAAAGCCGGCATGGTCATGCTCCTGGCCGCCCTGCGGGCCCTCCACGGCCTCAACGTCAAGCCGCAAAAGAGGATCACCGTTCTCGTCAACTCGGCCGAGGAGACCGGAAGCGACGCGGTCGACGGATCTCATCCGCAAGCTGGCCCGCAAGGCCTCGCTCGTCCTCTGCCTCGAACCGGCCCTTCCCGGCGGGGCCCTGAAGCTCGAGCGGAAGGGACGCCTCGTCGTCCGCATGGACGTCCGGGGCCGGTCGGCCCACGGCGGAACGCCGCGAAAAGGGCGTCAGCGCCATCGAGGAGCTGGTCGCCCAGATCGGCCGCTTCAAGCGCCTGCGGACCGGCGAAACGACCGTCAACGTCGGCCTCGTCGGGGGCGGCGAGAAGGCCAATGTCGTGGCCGAGAGCGCCTGGGCCGTGCTCGACGTCCGGTTCTGGAAGGCCGCGGACCGCGAACGCGTCCTCAAGATCCTCCGTGAGTCGGTCCCGAACCTGCACGGCGCCCGGATCAAGGTCACCGTCGAGAGCACGACGCCGCCCGATGGAAAAGACCAAGGCCTCGGACAAGCTCTTCGTCCGGGCCCAGGAGATCGCCGGCGGGCTCGGTTTGACGCTCAAGGCCGGCAAGACCGGCGGGGGCTCGGACGCGTCGATCGCGGCGGGCCAGGGCGTCCCGACCCTCGACGGGCTCGGTCCGGACGGCGACGGCATCCATGCCGAGACACGAGCATCTCCTCGTGTCGTCCTTCGTCGAGCGGACCGCGCTCTTGACCGAGCTTCTGCAAATCGCTATGATCGTCCTTGACATACAAATAACCACTACGACAAGGAGGATAGCATGATCAAGAAGTACTACCTTCTCTCCCCCGGCCCCACCCCGGTCCCCGAGCGGGCCCTGTCGGCGGCGGCCGAACCCATCATCCACCACCGGACCGCCGAGTTCTCGGCCATCTTCATGGAGGTCACCGAAGGCCTCAAACAGGTCTTCGGCACCAAGGAAGACGTCTATATCCTGACGTCCTCCGGGACCGGAGCCATGGAGACCGCCGTCGTCAACCTCCTGAGCCCGGGCGACAAGGTCCTGACGATCAACGGCGGCAAGTTCGGCGAGCGCTGGGGCAACATCTGCAAGGCCTACGGCGTCGCCTATAAGGAGATCATCCTCGATCCCGTGGGGCAAGGACTTCACCAAGGAAGAGCTCGAAGCCGAGCTCAAGGCCATGCCCGACTGCAAGGCCGTCTTCGCCACCCTCTCCGAGACCTCCTCGGGCGCCATGTTCGACATCCAGGGCTTCGGCGAGGTCGTCGCCAAGACGCCCGCCCTCCTCATCGTCGACGGCATCTCGGGCGCGGGCGTCACGCCCTGCCCGATGGACGACTGGAAGCTCGACGTCTTCCTGTCCGGCTCCCAGAAGTCGTTCATGATCCCGCCCGGCCTGGCCTACATCGGCCTGAGCCAGAAGGCCTGGGCCGCGGCCGCGAGACGCCAAGCTGCCGAAGTTCTACTTCGACCTCAAGAAGGCCAAGAAGAACCTGGCCGACAAGACGACGCCCTGGACGCCCGGCGTCTCGCTCATCATCCAGCAGAAGCACGCCCTCGACATCATCAAGAAGATGGGCCTGGAGCGGCCTCTTCGACCACCATCGCATCCTCGCCGACGCGACCCGGGCCGGGGTCAAGGCCCTCGGCCTGGAGCTCCTGTCGCAGCGGCCGGGCAACGTCCTGACCTGCTGCAAGGTGCCCGAAGGCATCGACGGCGGCAAGCTCGTCAAGACGATGCAGGGCAAGTACATGGCCTACATCGCCGGCGGCCAGGACCCCTACAAGGGGAAGATCTTCCGCATCGCCCACCTCGGCTACATGGGCGGCTTCGACATCATCACGGCCCTGTCGGCCCTCGAGATGACCCTCATGGACCTCGGCTACGAGTTCCAGGCCGGCGCCGGCATCACGGCGGCCCAGGCCGTCCTCAAGGAGAATTGGCAATGACCAAGATCCTCATCGCCGACGGCATGGACAAGGCGGCCCTCGAGCTGCTCAAGGCCGTCCCCGGTTTCGAAGTCACCGTCAACAAGGGCATGAGCGAGGCCGAGCTCGTCCAGATCGTCCCCGGCTACAGCGCCATCGTCGTGCGCAGCGCCTCGCGGATCACCCGGCCGGTCATCGAAGCGGGCCAGGACCTCAAGGTCCTCGTCCGGGCCGGCATCGGCCTCGACAACATCGACCGCGACGCGGCCAAGGAGAAGGGCATCTTCGTGGCCAATACGCCGGCGGCCACGTCCATCACCGTCGCCGAGCACACCTTCGGGCTCATGCTCGGCGCGGTCCGCAATCACTGGAAGGCGATCCTGTCGATGAAGGCCCACAAGTGGGAGAAGAAAGCGCTCGAGGGCACGGAGCTCTACGGCAAGACCCTGGGCATCATCGGCTTCGGCCGGATCGGGCTCGAGGTGGCCAAGCGGGCCCTGGCCTTCGGCATGACCGTCCTCGCCTACGACATCATCCCCATCAAGACCGACCTCGCGGTGAAGCAGGTCCCCCTCGACGAGCTCCTGGCCGCGGCCGACCTCATCACCCTCCACGTCCCCAAGCAGGCCAAGCCCATCCTGGGCGCGGCCGAGTTCGCCAAGATGAAGACCGGCGTCATCATCGTCAACGTCGCCCGCGGCGGCGTCGTCGACGAGAAGGCCCTGCTCGAGGCCCTCAATTCCGGCAAGGTCCGGGCGGCGGCCCTCGACGTCTTCGACAAGGAGCCGCCCGAGGACTTCTCGCTCGTCGACCATCCGAACGTCATCCCCATCCCGCACCTCGGCGCCGCGGCCGCCGAAGGCCAGCAGCGGGCCGGCCTGGAGGTCGTCACGCATCCTCAAGGAGAAGCTCGCCTGAAGCCGTCTCGAGGGACTGATCCGCGCGCGGGCCGTCCCGCCCGGGGCCGGTCCCTCTTTTCTTATGGCCGGCATTCTGCTAGAATAGCAGCGCATGATCTATCTCGACCACAACGCCACGACGCCCGTCGACCCGGCCGTCGCCGAGAAGATGGCCGGTTCCTGCGGGAGCATTTCGGCAATCCCTCTTCCCTCTATCCCGATCGGCCGGCGGGTCAAGGAGATCATGACCGAGGCCCGGGAGCGCGTGGCCGGCGCCCTCGGCGTCGACCGGGGCGAGATCTACTTCACCGGGCTCGGGGACGGAGGCCGACAACTTCGCCATCTTCGGGACCTTCGACGCCGCCCCGGACAGGAACGAGATTCGTCACCTCGGCGATCGAGCACCCGGCCGTGATCGAGGCGGCCAAGACCCTGGAAAAGCGGGGCGTCAAGGTCACCTTCCTGCCCGTCGACGAGTACGGCACCGTCGACCTCGACCACCTCCGGTCGGCCCTGACCCCGAAGACGGGCCTGGTGTCGGTCATGCACGCCAACAACGAGATCGGCACCATCCAGCCCATCGCCGAGATCGTCCGCATCGCCCATGAGCGGGGCATCCCCGTCCACACCGACGCCGTCCAGAGCTTCGGGAAGATCGACGTCGACGCCCGCAAGCTCGGCGTCGATTTCCTGACCGTCTCCGCGCACAAGATCTACGGCCCCAAGGGGATCGGCGCCCTCTACATCCGCCGCGGGATCGACGATCTGTCCCTTCGTCCACGGCGGCCATCAGGAGCGGGGCCTGCGGGCCGGGACGGAGAACACGGCCGGCATCGTCGGCTTCGGCGAGGCCGTCCGCGTCCTCGAGGAGAAGGGCCGCAAGGAGCGCGCCCGGATCGAGAAGCTGGCCGAGACGCTCAAGCGCGGCATCGAAGAGCGGATCCCGGGGCCAAATTCAACGGCCATCCCCAGAACCGGGTCAAGAGCACCCTCAATTTCGCCTTCCCCGGCCTCGAGGCCGAGGCCATCCTCCTGGCCCTGGCGACCAAGGAGATCTACGTCTCGACCGGGTCGGCCTGCAGCGAGGAATCCGAGGAGGTCTCCCACGTCCTCCGGGCCATCGGGCTCCGGCCCGAGATCGCCCGCTCGTCGATCCGGATGTCCCTCGGCCGGTCCAATTCAGAGGAGGACATCGCCGTCGTCCTGCGGGAGCTTCCGGAGATCATCGCCAAGCTCCGGGCCATCACGGCCTTCCACCCGGAAGGCTGAGCCCGGCTTCAATCCCCGCGTTCGCGGAGCTGCCGTAAGTAGATCTCCCTCACTGTCGCGGAAATACGCCTGCGGCGGCTCCCGCCGCAGATCGGGATAGGTCCAATCGAGCGTCTTGACGCCCGTCTTGGTGAACAGGAACTCGAGGTGGGCGTAGATGCCCCTGCGCGAGCGGGACGCGGTGGGCGAAATCCTTGGCCGTGGCCATGACGAGCGCCGAGGCGCGTGAGGTAGCCCGGATCGATGTTGACGGGCCGGCCCGGCCGTCGCCGCGCTCCCGCCGGATCGCCTCCTCGAGCTCGATCGCCCGGAGCTTCATGTGCGGGCAGCGCCTCCGGGGCGATGAGGGCCTCGAAGCTCATGAACCGCCGCGACAGCCCCTCCCCCATCTCCGCCTCGTAGTAATCCGTCAGGTCGAACGCGAACGGCGGGCTCTCGCTGTCGACCCTCCCCCATTCCGCGATGAGCCGCCGCCTGACCTCGTCGTAGAGCGCATCCTCTTTATAGATCACCCCGCAGATGAGCTTGACCGGAGCGAACGGTCTTGGGTGGGCCATGCTCGGGACGCATTATAACCCAATACGGAAATGATCCGCGAGGTCCCTCCGAGGCCGGCAGGAGGAATCGGCCGGTTGGTCGAACCCTGCGATTGCACAAAGCGGCTACTTTTCCTATAATGAGCGCATTATGAAATGGGTTTACATCGAGGACATCGCGTACCTGCGACGGCCAGGACGTCGAGATCCGCGGCTGGGTCTACAACAAGCGCTCGATCGGCAAGGTCCGCTTCCTCCTCGTCCGCGACGGCACGGGGATCATCCAGGCGACGGCCTTCAGCGCCGAGAAGGACTCGCTCCTCTTCCAGCAGTTCGACCGGCTGACCCAGGAATCCTCGCTCATCGTCCGGGGCCGGGTCCGCGAGGACAAGCGCGCCCCGGGCGGCTACGAGCTGTCCATGTCCGAGCTCGAGATCGTCCAGGTCGCCGCGGAATACCCGATCACGCTCAAGGAGCACAGCACCCCGTTCCTGATGGAGCACCGCCATCTCTGGCTCCGGTCCTCGAAACAGCACGCCGTCCTCCGCGTCCGGGCCGAGGTCATCAAGGCCATCCGGGACTTCTTCGACGGCCGCGGCTTCCGCCTCATGGACACGCCCATCCTGACGCCGAGCGCCTGCGAGGGGACGACGACCCTTTTCGAGACCGAGTACTTCGACCAGAAGGCCTACCTCAGCCAGAGCGGCCAGCTCTACAACGAGGCGACGGCCATGGCCTTCGGCAAGGTCTACTGCTTCGGCCCGACCTTCCGGGCCGAGAAATCCAAGACCCGCCGCCACCTCATCGAGTTCTGGATGGTCGAGCCCGAGGTCGCCTTCGCCACCCTCCAGGACATCATCGGGCTCGGCGAGGACCTCATCCTGTTCATCATGGAGCGCGTCCTCGACCAAGCGGCGGCTCGAGCTGGAGACCCTCGAGCGCGATCCCAAGCCCCTCGAGGCGATCGCCAAGCCCTTCCCCCGCCTGACCTACGACGAGGCCGTGCCCGTGCTGCGGGAGAAAGGCTCGACGATCGAGTGGGGCGACGATTTCGGCGCGCCCGAGGAGACCATCATCTCCGAGCTCTATACCTCGCCCGTCTGCGTCACGCACTTCCCGACGACCATCAAGGCCTTCTACATGCAGCCCGACGCCCGAGAACCCCGACGTCGTCCTCGGCGTCGATTTCCTGGCCTCGGAGGGATACGGCGAGATCATCGGCGGCGGCCAGCGCATCCACGACCTGGCCCTGCTCGAGAAGCGGCTCGAGGAGCACAAGCTGCCGCGCGAGGCCTACGAGTGGTACCTCGACCTGCGCAAGTACGGGAGCGTTCCCCACTCGGGCTTCGGCATGGGCATCGAGCGCATGGTCTCCTGGATCTGCGGCATCAAGCACATCCGCGAGACGATCCCCTTCCCCCGGCTCCTCTACAGGATCTATCCTTGACCCGGCCGTCGCGCGGCGCCCCGGGCGTCCGGCGGGCCACAAAGAAAGATCGCCCTCATCAGCCTCGGCTGCGCCAAGAACCTCGTCGACAGCGAAGTCATGCTCGGCGCGCTGCAAGAGGGCGGGCTACGGGTTCGTCCCGAGGCCCGAGGACGCGGACGTCGTCATCGTCAACACCTGCGGCTTCATCGGCCCGGCCCGCGAAGAGGCCGAGGAGACGCTCGCCGTCGATCCTCCGGCTCAAGATCGTCCCAACCCGGCAAGACGCGTCATCGCCGCCGGCTGCTACGTGGAGAGGGACCGGGCCGGCCTCGAAGCGAAGTTCCCCGGCGTCGACGCCTGGACGGGCGTCGCGGAGCTTCGACGAGATCGCCGCCATCGTCTCGGGCCGTCCGGTCTCCGTTCCCGACCGGACGTTCCTCTATTCCGACGCCTCGCCGCGCCTCGTCTCCACGCCGGGGACCTGGGCCTACGTCAAGATCTCGGAGGGCTGTTCGCACCGCTGCGCCTTCTGCGCCATCCCCCTCATCAAGGGACGCTATGTCTCGCGGAGCCCGGCCTCGATCGTCCGCGAAGCGCGCGCCCTCGCCGGCCTCGGGGTCCGGGAGATCGACCTCATCTCCCACGACACGACCTGGTTCGGCCGGGACCGCGGCGTCCGGGACGGACTGGCCGGCCTGCTCGAGCGCCTTGCCCGCGTCCCCGGCATCGCGTGGATCCGCTTCCTCTACGGCTACCCCGAGGAGGTCACCGGGCGCCTCCTCGACGCCATGGCCGGGCCGAAGATCTGCCGCTACTTCGATATCCCCTTCCAGCACGCCGACCCGGGCCTGCTCAAGGCCATGAAAAGGGGCCTGGACGGCGGCCCGCGCCCTTCGCCTCCTCGAGCGGATCCGGACGCGGCTCCCGGACGCGGCCGTCCGGACCTCGCTCATCGTCGGCTTCCCCGGCGAAGGCAAGAAGGAATTCGCGGCCCTGCGCCGCTTCGTCCGCGAGGCCCGGTTCGACCACCTGGGCGTCTTCGCCTACTCGCCGGAGAAAGGGACGGCCGCCTGCGGCCTTCCGGAGACCGTTTCCCGCCGAAGAAAAGGAGGAGCGGCGCCGGGAGATCATGGACCTCCAGGCCGGGATCTCGCGGGCGCATAACGAAGCCCGCCTGGGCCGGACGATCGACGTCCTCGTCGAAGGCCCGGACGCGAGGACTCCCGGGCTCTGGACGGGCCGCGGCCGCTTCCAGGCGCCCGAGGTCGACGGCGTCGTCCGCTTCACGCTCCCGGCCGGCCGCCTCGAGCCCGCGGCCGCGATCGTCCGGGTCGAGATCACGTCCGCCGACGCCTACGATCTTGGCGGGAGGCTCGTCCCATGAAGATCCCTGTCCGGAGTCCTGGCCACGTTCTTCGGCCTCGGCCTCGTGCCCGTCGCGCCCGGGCACCGTCGGCCAGCGCCGCCGCGGCGCTCTGATCTTCAAGCTCGTCCTCCACGGCCTCGCCTGGCCCTTCTACGCGATCCTCGTCGGCCTTCTCTTCTTCGTCGGGGTCGCGGCCGTCCGCGGTCCACGCCTCGGAGCTCGGCCGGCCCGACCCGGGCCGCATCGTCATCGACGAGGTCTGCGGCCAGCTCATCGCCCTCGCCTTCCTGCCGGCCGGCTGGGTCCCCGTGGGCATCGCCTTCGCCCTCTTCCGTTTTTTTGATATCATCAAACCTTGGCCGATCCGGAAGCTCGAGAAGCTTCCCGGGCGGCTGGGGCATCATGGCCGACGACGTCGGCGCCGGGCTCGCCGCGGCCGCTGCTCGCGCGCCTGGCCCTGCTCGTCGTCTGAGCGCCCGGAGGACCATGAAGGCCGAGATCATCGCCGTCGGCACGGAGCTGCTGACGCCGGACTTCCAGGACACCAATTCGCTCTTCCTGACGGCCGGCCTCGAACACGCTCGGGATCGCCGTCTCGTTCAAGACGATCGTCGGCGACGACGAGAGCGACCTGGCCCGGGTCCTCCGGACGGCCCTCGGCCGCTCCGGCCTCGTCCTCGTGCATGGGCGGGCTCGGCCCGACCGAGGACGACCGGACCCGCGAGACCCTGGCCAAGGTCCTCGGACGGACAGCTCGTCTTCCGACGCCGGCCATCCGGGAGCGCATCCGGGAGCGGTTCAGGCGCCGCGGCTGGCCCATGACCGCGTCGAACCTCAAGCAGTGCTATGTCATCGAAGGGGCCGAGGTCCTCGACAATCCCAACGGCACGGCCCCGGGCCAGTGGCTCGAGACCGGGCGCCGCCGCATCGCCCTTCTGCCCGGGCCCGCCGCGCGAGATCCAGCCCATGTTCGAGAGCCAGGTCCTGCCCCGGCTGGCCGGGCTCGGCCGGGGGCTGTCGGTCCGGCGCGTCATCCGGCTGACGGGCCTGGGCGAATCGGCCATGGAGACCCGGCTCAAGCCCGTCTACCGGGCGGTCCCGGCCGGCGTGACGGTCACGACGCTGGCCGGCCCGGGCGATCTCGCCGATCCACCTGACCTGTCCGGGGCGAACTGAGCCGGGCCGAGGCCGACGCCCGGCTCGACGGGCTCGAAGCGGCCGATCGTCCGCGGCGCTCGGGCCTTGGATCTATTCCCGCGACGGCGAGGGCCTCGAAGAGGTCGTCGGCGCGCTTCTCCGCGACCGAGGCGCGACGGTCGCCTGCGCCGAGTCCTGCACGCGGCGGGCTCATCGGCCACCGGCTGACCGACGTGCCCGGGCAGCTCGGACTATTTCCTGGAGTCCGCCGTCGTCTACGGCAACCGGGCCAAGGTCCGGCGCCTGGGCGTCCCGGCGGCGCCTCATCGAGAGGCACGGCGCCGTCAGCGCGCCGGTCGCGAAGGCCATGGCCCTGGGCATCCGCAGGACGTCCGGGGCCGACATCGGCATCGCCGTCACCGGCATCGCCGGCCCGGGCGGCGGGACGGCCCGCAAGCCCGTCGGGCTCGTCTACTATCGCCCTGGCCCGGGCCCGCGGCGTCGACCGTCGAGCGCAACCTCTTCTTCGGCGGGCGGAGCGTAGGTCAAGTTCCAGGCTTCGCAGAAGGCCCTCGACCTGGTGAGGAAAAGCGCTTAGCCCGAGGTCGCGAAAGGCCCTATAATAGAGCGCGAGGACATCGTGAGAGCCTTCATCGCCATCGACCTCGACCCCGGGATCAAAGACCAGCCTCCAGACCCTCGTCCGGGCAGCTCAAGGCCACGCGAGCCGACGTCCGCTGGGTGAACGCCGGAGGGATGCACCTGACGCTCAAGTTCCTCGGCGAGATCGACGACGGCCAGGCGCTCCGGATCAAGGGGATCCTGTCCGAGATCGCCCGGCGCCACCCGCCCTTCCCCCTCCGCCTCGAGGGCACGGGGGCCTTTCCCGAGCGAGACGAGCCCTCGCGTCCTCTGGGTCGGCTTCGCCGCCGGCCCGGAGCTCCTCGCCCTGCAGGAGGAGATCGACGCGCTCGCTCGAGGCGGAGGGATTCGAGCGGGAGAAGCGGGCGCTTCACACCCCATCTGACCCTCGGCCGGGTCAAGGGCCCGGACCGGGTCGCCGCAGGCGATGGCCGAGCTCGGGCGAGCACCGGGAGGCGTCGTTCGGCGCCATGACCGTGCCGCAAGGTCGCTCTCTTCGAGAGCCTCCTCCGTCCCGAGGGCGCCGAATACAAGATCGTCTTCGAGGCCGACCTGTCATGAAGATCGTCTTCGCCCTCGCTTCCTATCTCCTCGGCTCCGTCCCGACCGGGTACCTGCTCGTCCGGTTGTCCGGCAAGAGAGATGTCCGCAAGTTCGGGAGCGGCAGCACGGGGGCGACCAATGTCCTGCGGGTCAAGGGCTGGAAGGTCGCCCTCCCGGTCGCTCTTTTCGACGTCCTCAAGGGCTTCCTGCCCGTGTTCCTGGCCGCGCGCTGGTTCGCCGATCCCGTTTTCGCGGCGGTCTGCGGTTTCCTCGCGGTCGTCGGCCACTGTTACCCGTTCTCGATCGGATTCCGGGGAGGCAAGGGCGTGGCCACATCCCTCGGCGCCTTCGCCGCGATCGCCTGGGCCCCCTGCCTTGGCAGCCTCGGCCTGTTCTTCATCGTCATCGGCTTGACCCGCTTTGTCTCACTCGGGTCGATCCTGGGCTCTCTCGCCTTCCCTGTCCTCTTTCTCGCCTCGGGCGGATCCGCGGCCGTCGACGGCCGTATGCCTTGGCCATCGCCGCCCTCATCGTCTTCCGGCACCGGACGAACATCGGGCGGCTCATCCGAGGCACGGAACGGAAGATCGGAGAGAAAGCATCATGAACACGTCTGTCATCGGCGCCGGCAGCTGGGGCTCGTCCTTCGCCAGGTACCTGGGAACGATCGGTCTGCCGACCCGGCTGTGGATCCGCGAGGAGGACATCTACAGCCAGGCCCTGACGACCCGGGAGAACGCGACCTTCCTGCCGGGATTCCGCTTCCCCGAGCCCGTGAGCTTCACGGACGATCTCCGCGGATCGGCCGAATTCGGCGACGTCCTCTTCATCGCCGTCCCGTCCCAGTTCTGCCGGGCGGTCTACACCCGGATCGCCCCCGTCCTGCGGCGGGGCCAGATCGTCGTCAGCTTGACCAAAGGGTTCGACATGAAGACCCAGATGCGCATGAGCCAGGTCATGGAAGAGGTCTTCAGGCCCCACGTCCGGCCCCGGGTGGCGGTCCTGTCCGGGCCCAGCTTCGCCAAGGAGGTCGCGGCCGGACAGCCCACGGCCCTGGTCGTCGCCTCCCGCGACACCGGCGCGGCCCGGGAGGTCCAGCACCTCATCTCGAGCCTGACGATCCGCGCCTACACGTCATCCGACGTGACCGGTGTCGAGGTGGCCGGCGCGCTGAAGAACGTCATCGCCATCGCGGCCGGGATCGCCGACGCCCTGAAGTTCGGGCTGAACACGCGGGCGGCGCTCATCACCCGCGGTCTCGTCGAGATCACCAACCTCGGCCTGGCGCTCGGCGCCCGGCGGGAGACCTTCTGCGGGCCTCGCCGGGGTCGGCGACCTCGTCCTGACCTGCACCGGGGAGCTCAGCCGCAACCACCGCGTCGGCCACGAGCTCGGCAAGGGCCGGTCGCTCCGCGAGATCCTGGCCGGGATGAAGATGGTCGCCGAAGGGGTCCATACGACCGTCTCCGCCCGCCGCCTCTCCCGCGCCCTCGGCGTGGAGATGCCCATTTCCGAACAGATCTACCAGGTCCTCTACCGGGGCAAGGACCCCAAGAAGGCCGTCGAGGACCTGATGTCCCGGGCGCTCAAGGCTGAGTGACGGCCGGGGATCCCCAGACAAGGAGGAATCGGATGCGAGCCAAAGTCATGACGGTCCTGGTCATTTGCGCCGGGCTTTCCTTTTGCGCGTCGTCGCAGGCGAAGATCCAAAAGACGCGCGAGAAAGACCCCAAGTACCAGTACAATCTGGGCCTGTTCTATCTCAACCAGAACGACGTCGAGAACGCGACGAAATACCTGATCAAGTCCCTGGCCCTCGACACGAACTACTATCTTTCCTGGAACGCGCTCGGCCTGGCCCATTCCATGCGGGGCCGCCTCGACGAATCCGCCAAGGCCTACGAGAAATGCCTGGCGGTCAATCCCCAGTTCACCGAGGCCCACAACAACCTGGGCACCGTCTACCAGGAAATGAACCGGCTGCCCGAGGCCGAGTCCGAGTTCCGCAAGGCCTTGGCCGACATGACCTACCAGAACCGGGAGCTCCCCTACTTCAATCTGGCCCGGCTCTATGTCCTCCAAGGCCGGCTCGACGAGGCCCTCGACAACGTCGGCAAGGCGATCCAGATCAAACCCCGCCTGGCCATGGCCTACAATCTCAGGGGCCTCATCCACGAGAAAAAGAACAGCCTGGCCGAGGCCATCGCGTCCTACGAGGCCGCCGTCAAGATCGTGCCCGAGGAGGTCCCTTTCAGCTACAATCTGGGCGTGGCCTATTTCAAGAATGCGGATTATGCCCGGGCCAAGGAGATCTTCCTCAAGATCCAGGCCAAGGTCACGGACGCCGAGATGAGGGACACGATCTCCCGGTACCTGAGGCTGATCGGCGAACGGGATTAACGGCCCGGGAACGCCGCCGCCGCTTCAGGTCCCTTCCCGCCAGTCGCCCAGGTATTTCTTCTGGGCCGGCGTCAGCTTGTCGATCGCCGAGCCCATCGAGGCGAGCTTCAGGGAGGCGATCTCCTCGTCGATCTCCCGGGGCACCGGAAAGACGGCCTTGGCCAGGCCCTTGGCCCGGCCGAGGAGCCAGCGCACGCTCAGGGCCTGGTTGGCGAAGCTCATGTCCATGACCATGGCCGGGTGGCCTTCGGCCGCGGCCAGGTTGATGAGCCGGCCTTCGCCGAGCAGGTTGATCCGCCTCCCGCCCTGAAGGGTGTATTCGTCCACGAAGTCGCGCACGCGCCGCTTCGCCCGGGACAGGGATTCGAGGGCCGGGATGTCGATCTCGACGTTGAAGTGCCCGGCGTTGGCCACGATGGCCCCGTCCTTCATGCGCAGGAAGTGCTCCTTGCGGATGACGGCCTTGTTGCCGGTGACGGTCAGGAAGACGTCCCCGAGCGGGGCGGCCGCGGCCATGGGCATGACCTCATATCCGTCCATGACGGCCTCGATGGCCCGGATGGGATTGATCTCGGTGACGATGACGTGGGAGCCGGCGCCGCTGGCCCTCATGGCCACGCCCTTGCCGCACATCCCGTAGCCGGCCACGACGAACTTGAGACCGGCCAGAAGGACGTTGGTGGCCCTCAGGATGCCGTCGAGGGTGCTCTGGCCGGTGCCGTAGCGGTTGTCGAAGAGGTGCTTGGTCTGGGCGTCGTTGACGGCGATGATGGGATAGCGGAGGACGCCGTCCGCGGCCATGCTCTTCAGCCGGATGACGCCCGTCGTCGTCTCTTCGGTTCCGGCCAGGATCCCCGGCAGGAGGTCCTTCCTCTTGGAGTGCGTGACCGAGACGAGGTCGGCCCCGTCGTCCATGGTGATCGAGGGGCCGTGGTCCAGGGCCTGGAGGATGTGGCGGTAGTAGGTCTCGTGGTCCTCGCCCTTGATGGCGAAGACGGGGATCTTGTGATACTTGACCAGGGCGGCGGGAATGTCGTCCTGGGTGCTGAGGGGGTTCGAAGCGCACGAGCCGGATGTCCGCGCCGCCGAGCTTGAGCGCCTCCATGAGATTGGCCGTTTCCGAGGTCACGTGGAGGCAGGCCGCTATCCGCACTCCGGAAAGGGGCTTGTCCTTGGCGAAGGTCTTCTTGATCCTGTCGAGGACCGGCATGGACCGGGCGGCCCATTCCATCCTCAGGCGGCCCTTGTCGGCCAGTCCCGGGTCCTTGATGTCGTGATCCATGTCGTTTCTCCCTTTTTGACCGGCTTTCCGGCCTCGATTCGCCCCAAAATAGCACATTCCAGAGGGGTTTTCAACGACGGGGCTTTATGCTATTGTTAGGCCTTATCCGGTCCCAAGGCTTCTAAGAAGAGTATGAAAAGAACGGCGCGGGCGCTCGTCATCCTGGCCACGACCATCGCCTCCGCCCTCCCGGGCGCGGGGCGGCAGGACGCGCCCGCCCCGGTGCCGCTGCCCTTCGCCTTCCAGGAATACCGGCTGAGGAACGGCCTGCACGTCGTCCTGTCCGAGGACGACCGCCTGCCGCTCGTGACCGTGGCCGTGGGCTACGGGGCCGGGACCCTGCGCGAGAACCCGGGACAGGAGGGGCTGGCCTATCTCCTGGAGAACCTGATGTTCCAGGGTTCGGAGAACGTCAGCCCCCTCCAGCATCTCGCGTTCGTCCAGAAGGTCGGCGGCGAGCTCAACGCCACCACCTCCCATGACAAGGCCCTGTTCTACGAGTCGCTTCCCGCCAACCAGCTCGCCCTGGCCCTGTGGCTCGAGTCCGACCGGATGAAGTCCCTGGTCATCACCCCCGCCTCCATCGGGCGGACGCGGGACGAGCTTGTCCAGGAGCACCAGGACCGGGTGTCTTCGGACCCCTATCTCAGGAGCTTCTTCGAATTCGACCGGCTCCTGTTCCCCGATTTCCTTTACGGCCATCCCCTCATCGGCTCCGGCGCCGGCATGGCCGCCCTGGCCATGGCCGACATCCTCGAGTTCCACCGGACCTACTATGTCCCGAACAACGCCGTCCTCTGCATCGTCGGCAACATCGACGTCGTCCGGACGCGGGAGCTCGTGGCGAAATACTTCGATTCCATCGCCCCGGGCCCGGACATCCCCTCCCCGCCCGGGCCCGAGTTCAGGCGGGAGAACGACGCCGTCGTGCGCCGCGTCCAGATCCCGTCCGGCAGCGCCGGCTTCCACATGGGCTTCCGGTTCTTCCCTCTTCAGACCGGCGACGCGGAGTGCCTGCGGATCCTCAGATACATTCTCCTCGAGGGAGAGACCTCGCGGCTGAGGGACAGGCTGCTCCGCCGCGACCTCACCGCCCACTATCTGACCGGCACCCTGGACGAGCGATTGAGCGTCTCGACCCTGAAGATCTTCTGCCTGGCCACCAACGCGGTCATGGTCGCCCGCGCGGAGAAGGCCATCCTCTCGGAGATCGACAAGCTCAAGACCAACGCCGTCTCCCTGGACGAGCTCTACCGGGCCAGGCGGCGGTTCAAGAGGGACTACCTCGATCGCCTGTCGACGAACTTGGGAAAGGCGCGCTTTCTCGTGGACGCGGCCCTCGCCGGAAAGAGCCTCGCCGCCCTCGACGAGGACCTGGCCAAGGTCCTGCGCGTCAGCCCCTTGAGCCTCGTCGCCTTCGTCAACAAGTTCTTCATCCCCCAGAACCGCGTCGTCCTGGAGTTCGGACCCCAATGAGAGATCCGGGCCAGCTCGCGCCGCCCGGGCGGACGGGCATCGGTCTCGCCTCGCCGCCGCGGCCGCGGTCGTCTTGGCGCTGGCCCTCCCCGCCCCGGCGCAGGAGCGGTTCCGAAGGACTCCGCCCCTGCCGGACGCCCAGAGGCTGGACCTCAAGCTGCCCATGATCGAGACGTTCACCCTGGCGAACGGCCTGACCGTGGCCACCGCCCGCCGGCCGGAATCGCCGATCGTGACCCTCCAGCTCGTGATCCGGGCCGGCGAGGCCGACTCGCCCGCCGACCGCCCGGGCCTGGCCACGGTGACGGCCCGCATGATCGGCAAAGGGACGAAGAAGCTCTCGGCCAATTACCTCGAGAACATGATCGAGGCGCTCGGGGCCGAGTTCACGACGTCCGTCTTCATGGATTACACGGTCCTGACCATGAACGTCCTCAGCGACGACCTCGACCGGGCCATCTACATCCTCAGGCTGATCGCCCTCGAAGCGACCTTCAGCGAGCGCGAGCTCGGAGCGGTCCGCCGGGCGGCGTTCTGGGAGCTCTTCGAGCAAAAGAAGAACCCCGAGGTCCTCGGCTGGCGTCAGATCCTCGGCGTCCTCTTCGAAGGGCCATCCCTATCGGATCGCGACCTACAACGAAGACGTCATCAAGTTCATCACCCCCAAGGACGTTGTGTCGTTTTACGACCGGTTCTACCGCCCGGGGAACGCCACGGTCCTTGTTTCCGGGAATATCGACGGCCGGGCCACGTCCGTGAAGGTGGCCAATCATTTCGGGGCCTGGACCGGCGAGGCGCCCGACAGGCCGGTCCCTCCCCCGCCCCCGGCCAACGACCGGGAGAGGATCTGCTTCGTCGAGGCCCCCGACCAGACGGCCGCGACGGTCTTCGTCGGGAACGTCATCATGAGGTCCTCGGACCCGGACTTCTTCCCCTTCCTCGTCCTGAAGCAGGTCCTGGGCGGGACGACCGGGAGCCGGCTGTTCATGAACCTCCGCGAATCCAAGGGTTACGCCTCCTACGCCTTCAGCGAGATGGAGATGTTCCATTCGTGCGGGGTCTATTGGGCCCGGGCCAGGGTCAGGCCCGAAGCCATCGTTCCGGCCGTCCGCGAGATCCTTCGCGAGATCGGCGCCCTGGCCGCCGGACAGGCCGTCCCTTCCGAGATCGAGGAGGCCAAATCCTACCTCATCGGGAACATGCCCCTGCGGTTCGAGACGCCGGGCGGATTCGCCGATTGGATGGCCCGCTACGTCGCGCTCGGTCTCGATCCCGGCCAGTGGGACAAGGGACCGGAAGAGCTGATGCTCGTCGACGTCGAGAGGGTCCGGGAGACGGCCCGGAAATACCTGTCGCCCCGGCCGGTCGTGGTCATCGTCGGCCGCCCGGAATGGCTCGGACCATTACCTCGGCGAGCTCGACGCGGTCGAGGTCTACGACACCGGCGGCCAGCTCAAGCGCGTCGTCCATAAAGGAGTCGAAGCCATGAAGCTCGTCGAATGCGTCCCGAATTTCAGCGAGGGACGGGACCGGGAGAAGATCCGGGCCATCACCGCGCGAGATCGAGGCCGTGGCGGGCGTCAAGCTCCTCGACGTCGACCCCGGCGCTTCGACGAACCGGACCGTCGTGACCTTCATCGGCCCGCCCGAGGCGGTCCGGGAGGCCGCGTTCCGGGCCATCGCCAAGGCCGCCGAGGTCATCGACATGCGCGCCCACAAGGGCGCCCACAGCCGCATCGGCGCGACCGACGTCTGCCCCTTCGTCCCGGTCTCCGGCGTGACGATGGAGGACTGCGTCCGGCTGGCCGGCGAGCTCGGGCGCCGGGTCGCCGCCGAGCTGGGCATTCCCGTCTACCTCTATGAGGCCGCGGCCCGCAAGCCCGAGCGCCGGAACCTGGCCACGGTCAGGGCCGGCGAATACGAAGGGCTTCCCGAGAAGCTCAAGGACCCGCGCTGGGCCCCGGATTTCGGCGAGCCCGTCTTCAATCCCAAGTCCGGGGCGACCATCATCGGCGCCCGCGAGTTCCTGATCGCCTACAACTTCAACCTCAACACCCGCGACCGCAAGCTGGCCCACGAGATCGCCCTGAGCCTGCGCGAGAGCGGCCGGGCCAAGCGCGACAAGGACGGCGACGTCGTCAAGGACGCCCGCGGCAACACGGTCAAGGTCCCGGGCAAGTTCAAGGAGGTCAAGTCCGTCGGCTGGTACGTCGAGGATTACGGGGTGGCCCAGGTCTCGGTCAACTTCACGAACTACAAGACGACGCCGGTCCACGTCGTCTTCGACGAAGCCGTCCGGCTGGCCGGCAAGCTCGGCCTGCGCGTGACCGGGAGCGAGCTCGTCGGCCTCATCCCCAAGGAAGCGCTCCTCATGGCCGGCCGCCACTACCTCGAGAAGCAGGGCAAGAGCCCGGGCGTCCCCGAGGAGGAGCTCATCCGGATGGCCGTCCGCTCCCTCGGGCTCAACGATGTCGCGCCCTTCGAGCCGGAAAAGAAGATCATCGAGTACCAGGTCCGCGAGCCGGGCCGGGCGCTCGTCGGCATGACCCTGCGCGGCTTCGCCGACGAGCTGTCCATGGATTCCCCCGCCCCCGGCGGCGGAAGCGTCGCGGCCCTCTGCGGGGCCCTGTCGGCGGCGCTGTCGGCCATGGTCGCCAACCTGACCGTCGGGCAAGAAAGGCTACGAGGCCGTCCGCGGCGATATGATCGACACGGCCGTCAGGGCCCAGGCGCTCAAGGACGCGCTCCTCGAGGCGGTCGACGCGGACACCCGGGCCTTCAACAAGGTCATGGAGGCCTTCCGCCTGCCCAAGACGACGCCCGAACAGGCCGAGGAGAAGGACCGGGCCGTCGAGGAGGCGAACAAGGAAGCGACCCTCGTTCCTCTCGACGTGCTCGAGAGGTCGGTCGAAGCGGTCGGGCTGGCCAAGGTCGGCCGCGGCCAAGGGGAACAGGAATTCGGTCAGCGACGCCGGCGTCGCCGGGCTCGCGGCCCAGGCGGCGGGCGAAGGCGCCTATTACAACGTCCTCATCAATCTCGCCGGGATCAAGGACAAGGCTTTCTCGGACCGGGTCAGGCGCAAGGCGGCGGGCTTCAAGACGGCCCTCGACAAGGAAGGGAAAGCCGTCCGGGAGATCATCGCCAAAGCCCTGGCCGCGCCGAAAGCGGCCTGAGATCAGTCCGAGGCCCGGCGGGACGCCCCGCCCCTTCTTCAGCAGGAAGAGCGCCGGCGAAGGCGAGAAAGCAGAGAATGACGATCGCCGCCGACGCGGGGACGTTGAGGGCCAGCGACAGGCCCAGCCCGCCGGCCACGGAGAGGACGGCGACGGCCGACGAGGCGAGAACGGCCGTCCGGAAGCTCGCGGCGACCTGCAGGCCGGCCGCGGCGGGGATGACGATCAGGGCGGCCACGAGCAGGATCCCGACGACCTTCATGCCCAGGACGATCGTGACGGCCGTCAGCACCATCATCAGGGTATCCAGCCGGCCGACCTTGATCCCGGCCGCCCGGGCCGATTCCCGGTCGAAGGTCATGAACAGGAGCTCGGCCGTAGTTCAGCCACGACCGCGACGAGGACGGCGGCGGCCAGGGCGACCGACAGCCAGACCTCGAGCGGCTCGATGGCCAGGATGTCGCCGAAAAGATAGGACATCAGCTCGACGTTGAAGCTCCGGGCCAGGGAGGCCAGGAGGATGCCGACGGCCATCCCCAGGCTGCTGAAGATGCCGATGGCCGTGTCGCCGTGGAGGCCGGCCCGGCCCTTGAGCTTGACGATGGCGATGGCCGCCGCGACCGCGACGACGAGGGCCGCGGCGAGCGGGAGGACATTCAGGAAGAGGCCGAGCGCGACGCCGGCGAAGGCGATGTGGGACGAGGCCGTGGCCGATCATGGCGTCCTTGCGCAGGATGAGGAAAACGCCCAGCACGGCGCAGGCCACGGCGATGAAGAGGCCCGCCAGGAAGGCCCGCTGGAGAAAGCCGTAGGCGAAAAGGGCGTGCATCGCTCGCTCAGTGCTCGTGGGAGACGAGATGGTCGCCGTGGCCGATCATGTCCCGGAAGGCGTCCGAGCGGCAGAAGTCCGCGTGGTCGCCGTGGTAGATGAGCCTCTGGTTGAGACAGGCGACGCGGTTGACGTGCTTGTTGACGATGCCGATGTCGTGGGTGACGAGGACGATCGTCAGGCCTTCGCTGCGGTTCAGGCGGTCGAGCAGGTCGTAGAACGCGGTCTGCGTCTCGGCGTCGACCCCCGTCGTCGGCTCGTCGAGGAAGAGGATCCGGGGCGAGGTGACGAGGGCGCGGGCGATGAAGACGCGCTGCTGCTGGCCTCCGGAGAGCCGGCCGATGGGCTCCTTGCCGAACTCGGCCATCCCGACGACCTCGAGGGCCCGGCGAACCTTGGCCCGGCCCTCCCGGCCCGAGAGGCGCCCCGACCGGCGGCCGGCCATGAGGGCCATCCCGACGACCTCCTCGACGGAGGCCGGGAAGAACGGGTCGATGTGGGTCGCCTTCTGGGGCACGTACCCGATCTTCTGCCAGTCGGCGAACTCGGCCGGCCGCTTGCCGAAGATCTCGACTTCGCCCGAGGACGGCGGGAGGAGGCCGAGGATGATCTTGACCAGGGTGGTCTTGCCCGAGCCGTTGGGCCCGATGATGGCCAGGAAATCGCCTTCCTCGATGGTCAGGTCGACGTCGACGAGGACGGGCGTCCCGTCGTAGGCGAACGAGACGTGGCGGAGCGTGACGAGGCTCATGAGCTCACCGGCAGCCCAGGCCGTCCTTGAGGGCGGCCAGGTTCTCCTCCATGAGATCGAAGAAACCGATGCCCCCGGCCTGCTGGTCGCGCGTCAGGTTGTGCCCGGCATGAAGGACGAGGGCCCGGCCCCCGATCTCGCGGACCAGGGTCCTGGAGAGATCGGGCGGGACGGAATTCTCGAAGAAGATCGGCGCGGATACTCTTCCGGCGGCAGAAATCGACGGCCTTCATGAGGTCCCTCGGCTTCGGCTGGGCGTCGGGGCTGAGCCCGTAAAGGGCCGTCTGGACGAGGCCGTAGCGGCGGGCCAGATAGCCGAAGGCGCCGTGTCCGGCCAGGACGATGTCGCGGCCGCGGCAGCCGGCGAGGCCGTCGCGGAATCGGACGTCAAGCTCCTTCAAGCGGGCGTTGAGGCGCCCGGCGTTGGCCGCGAACTCGGGCCCCCCGGCCGGATCGAGCCGGGCGAGCTCGTCGGCGATCCGGCCGACGATGCGGACGTCGAGCTCGAAATCGAGCCAGACGTGGGGGTCGAGCGGACCGTGGTCGTGCTCCTCTTCCTCGCCGGGTCCTTCGTCCTCGTGAGCGCCTTCGACCGCGAGGCCCGCCGCGGCTTCGAGCGTGCGGATGCGGCCGCGGGGAAAGGCCTTGAGCAGGTCGGGAAGCCAGGGCTCGAGGCCGGAGCCGATGAAGAGGAGCAGGTCGCATTCGGACAGCCGGACGATGTCGCCGGGCCGCGGCTGCCAGGTGTGGACCCCGGCGCCGGGGGGAAGCAGCAGACTCACCTCGCCCCGCTCCCCGGCCACCGCCGCGGCGAATTCCCGGAGCGGGAAGACCGTGGTCATGATCCGGATCTTCGCCGCGGGCGCCGGCGCGGCGCCGAGCGCGGCGGCGGCCAGAAAGGCGGAGAGAACAGCGCGGATCAGGGCTCTCATCCCCCGGATTATACCCCCCGGAGCGGCTTGAATCCACCGGATTTTTGTGTCATCATGCGGGTCTCGGCCAACACCAACAGCAAAGGAGATCGCCATGGCTTCGACCCTCAACGAGCTCAACCCCCGGCTTCTCTGGAAGCATTTCGCCAAGATCCTGACCATCCCCCACTGCTCGGGCAACGAAAAGGCCCTCGGCGACTACGTCCTGTCGGTCGCCGCGTCGCTCGGCCTGCCCGGCAAGCGCGACAAGGTCGGCAACGTCCTCGTCAGCAAGCCGGCCACGGCCGGGCGCGAAGGCGCCGTCGGGCGCCATCCTCCAGGGCCACCTCGACATGGTCTGCGAGAAGAACTCCGACAAGGTCCACGACTTCTGCAAGGACCCGATCCAGGCCGAGATCAAGGGCGAGTGGGTCTACGCCGAGGGCACGACGCTCGGCGCCGACAACGGCATCGGCCTGGCCGCCGGCCCTGGCCGTCATGGAGGACAAGACCCTCGTCCACGGCCCGCTCGAGTTCCTCTTCACGGTCGACGAGGAAACCGGGTCTGACCGGGGCCAACAAGATCCAGAAGGGCTTCCTCACCGGCAAGATGCTCCTCAACCTCGACAGCGAGGACGAGGGGACCTTCACCATCGGCTGCGCCGGCGGGGCGGATTCGACGCTGACCCTGCCCCTCGACAGGAAGAAGACGGCTTCGAAGAACCTCTACAAGCTCCACGTTCACGGCCTCCGCGGCGGCCATTCCGGCCTCGACATCAATCAGGGCCGGGGCAACGCCATCAAGCTCCTGGCCCGCATGCTCGGCCAAGCCCAGACGGCGGCCAAGTTCGAGGTCGTCAGCATCGAGGGCGGCAGCAAGCACAACGCCATCCCCCGCGAGGCCGTGGCCCTGCTGGCCTGCCCGCCCGTCCAGGTCCGGTCGCTGACGACGGCCTTCAAGAAGGCCTTCGACAAGATCAAGGTCGAATACAAGGCCGTCGAGCCCGGCGCGGCCTACTCGCTCGAGGCGGCGGCCGGCAAGGACTTCGCCCTGACCCAGGACTGCCAGCGCACGCTCATCGATTTCCTCATCGCCCTGCCCGCACGGCGTCATCGCCATGCACCCCGAGATCGCCGGCCTGACCGAGACCTCGACCAACCTGGCCATCGTCAAGACCGAGCAAGGCGGCGTTCGAGGTCCTCTGCAGCACGCGGAGCTCGGTCGCCTCGGCCCTCGAGGCCACGCGCGACGTCATCAAGTCCGTCTGCGCCCTGGCCGGCGCCAAGCCCGAGCTCAAGGACGGCTACCCCGGCTGGATGCCCAACCTCGACTCCGCTCTTCTCAAGAAGCTCAAGGAGCTCTACGTCAAGACCTTCGGCAAGGAAGCCGAGGTCGTGGCCGTCCACGCCGGCCTCGAGTGCGGCATCATCGGCGAGAAGTTCCCGGGCATGGACATGATCTCGTTCGGGCCGACGATGAAGAACCCCCACTCGCCCGACGAGCACGTCCACATCGGCTCGGTCGAGAAGTTCTGGACGTTCCTGACGGCCGCCATCGACGGCCTGTCGTCCTGAAAGAATAGGAAGGTCCCCGTTTCGTACGCCGCAGAGGCAGAACGGTCACGTGAAAAGACGTAAATTCCTGGCCGTCACGGGGCTCGCGGCCGCTGTCGCGTCCCGGGCCTTCGGCGGCGTCAAGAGGAGCAAGATCATGAAGAAACAGGTCCAGACCGACAAGGCGCCGAAGGCCATCGGCCCCTATTCCCAGGGCATCATCGCCAACGGCTTCGTCTTCTGCTCGGGCCAGATCCCCATCGACCCGGCCACGAGCGAGCTCAACACCGGCACGATCGAGGACCAGACCCGTCAGGTCCTCAAGAACGTCGGGGCCGTCCTCGAGGCGGCCGGCTCGTCCTATGACGATGTCGTCAAGACGACCGTCTTTCTCCAGGACATGAACGATTTCGCCAAGATGAACGCGGTCTACGCCGAGTTCTTCAAGGCCCCGAACCCGGCCCGGGCCGCGGTCCAGGTGGCCCGGCTGCCGCGCGACGTCAAGGTGGAGATCGAAGCCATCGCGCTCGTCAAGTAGCCCGGATTCGGGTCATCGCTCAGTCGGCCGCCGGAGCGGCTCGGAGGATCAGTCTCCGTTCGCTGCATGGGAAAAGTTTGAAGACGCCGGGACGTGCGCCGGACTCGGCGCCGAAACAACTCGCTCGGCGTGCGCTACGTCCTCGCTCAAGACTACGTCTTTGCCGGTTTCCAGCTGAAACTTCCCTACGATCCGTCACGCGCCCCGGCTAAACTTTTCCAAATCGGGCTCGGCCGCGCTCTCCTCGCCGCTCATTTCAGCCTCCTCGCCTCATCCGTCAGCCCATGATTCTGCACTTATCTCGGCAGCCGACCATGACCGAGCGCTCTTGTAGACCGGGACGGGCGGTTCCTGTAAAATGACGCCGCTATGCCGTTATATGAATTCGCGTGCAAGAAGTGCGGGAAGAGGTTCGAGTGCCTCGTCTCCGCGGGCAAAGAGAAGGATGTCGTCTGCGCGGAGTGCGGGTCGGCGGACGTCCAAAAGATGATCTCCTGTTTCGGCATCGGCGGCGGCGGCAGCCGCATCAAGGCCTCCTCCTCGGGCTGCCACACCTGCTCGAGCAAATCCTGCAGCACCTGCCATTAAGGACAGATCCCGTCAGGGAACGATCTTCGAAGGGACCGTGGCGATGGACGAACGTAAGAAAGGGCGCTTTATCGCCGCTTTCTATGCCGTGGTCTTCGGAGGCTTCACGTCTTACGTTATCTGGACTGAATGGGCCAACCGTCATTTCGCCAGGGCCCTCGATTTCCTGTGCACGCCGGTCCGCCTCGTCTACGGTCTTTTCTTCGGCGGCAATGATGCCCATATCGGTCTGTACTTCATCGCCTGCGCGGTCTATATGGCCGGCCTCGGCTACGCGCTGGGCCATTTTCTCTATAAGGGCGTCAGCAAGGCGCGGCGAAGGCGTCTCCAGGCGTAACGCCGGGTTCCTTGACTTCCCGCGGCCGTTGCCTATTAAATAGGCCCTCGGCCATGGCGCATAAGACAAGAACTGATTCCGTCCGCGTCGGGGTGGATACCGGCGGAACGTTCACCGACTTCGTCATCTGGCGGGACGGCCGGCTCTCCAACAGGAAGGTCCTCTCGACCCCGCAGGATCCTTCGCTGGCGATCATTGAGGGCGTCGGCGACATCCTGAAGGACTCCCCCGCCGTTTTCATCGTCCACGGCACGACCGTGGCCACCAATGCCCTCCTCCAGCGCAAGGGCGGCCGTATCGCCTTGATCACGACAGCCGGCTTCGAGGATGTCCTGGCCATCGGCCGGCAGACCCGCCGCAACCTGTACGCCCTCCAGCCCGAGAGCCGGTTCGAGCTCATTCCGGCCGGCGCGCCGGTTCGGCCTGCAGCGAGACGGACGCTCGCCTCGGGACGGGTCGAGAAGCCCGTCCGCCGGGCCGAGGTCCGCCGGGTCATCCGAAAAGATCAGGAGGACCGGGCGCCGAGGCCGTCGCCGTTTGCCTCCTCCATTCCTACGCCAACCCGGAAAACGAGGAGATCGTGGCCGCGGGAGCTCGAGCGGTCGGGCCTTCTCTTCACCGTCTCGAGCCGCCTCCTTCCCGAGCACCGCGAATTCGAGCGGACCTCGACGACGGCCGTCAACGCCTACCTCATGCCGGTCATGGACCGCTACCTCGGCGAGCTCGACCGCCGCATCGGCCGGGCCGAGCTGCGCATCATGCAGTCGAACGAAGGCTACATCTCGCCGGCCCGGGCCCGGGTCGAGCCCATCCGGACGGCCCTTTCGGGACCGGCCGGAGGCGTCGTCGGGGCGCGCGTCCTGGCCCGGGCGGCCGGCTTCCCCGACATCGTCAGCTTCGACATGGGCGGCACTTCGACGGACGTTTCGCTCATCGAAGGCGCCATCCGGCGGACCCACGAGAGCCGGGTCGGCGACTTCCCCATCCGGCTGCCCATCATCGACATCCACTCGGTCGGGGCCGGCGGCGGCTCCATCGCCTTCACCGACCGGGGCGGCTCGCTCCGGGTCGGCCCGCAGAGCGCCGGCGCCGATCCCGGCCCGGCCTGCTACGGCAAGGGCGATCTTCCCGACCGTGACCGACGCCAACCTCTGCCTGGGCCGCCTGGACCCGGAGTTCTTCCTGGGCGGCCGGATGAAGATCTTCCCGGAACGGAGCCTGGCGGCCGTCTCGCGGCTGGCCGCGCGCGATCGGCAAATCGGCCGAGCGAGACCGCTCTCGGCATCGTGGCCATCGCCAACGCCAACATGGAAAAGGCCATCCGCGTCATCTCCGTCGAGCGAGGCATCGATCCCCGCGCCTTCGCCCTCTTCTCCTTCGGCGGGGCGGGCGGCATGCACGCCGTCGAGATGGCCGCTCACCTGGGCATGCCCACGGTCATCGTGCCGCGCAACGCCGGCGTCTTGTCGGCCTTCGGCCTGCTCGTGTCCGATCCCGTCAAGGACTACACCCGGTCGCTCATGCGCACGGACGCCCAGATCAGCCTGTCGCAGCTCGAGGCGGGGTTCCGGGCCCTGGAGGAAAAGGGCCGGCGGGACATGGCCGAGGACGGGTTCGATCCCGCGGACGTCGTTCTCGAGCGGTCGCTCGACTGCCGCTACCTGGGTCAATCCTACGAGATCGACGTCCCGTACCGGAAGGCCCGGACTCCCGGCCTGGCCTTCCTCGAGGCCTTCCATCGCCGCCACAAGCGCCTCTATTCCTACCGCCACGACCGCCGGCCGGTCGAGATCGTCAACCTCCGCGTCAAGGCCGTGGCCGTCACCCCCAAGATCCCCCTCGAGCGCAAGCCGCGAGCCGCGGTCGTTGGACCCGAAGGCGCTCGTCAAGAAGCAGACGATCCACACCGGCCGGGCCCTCCGGGAAGGGGCCGTCTACGACCGGACCCGGCTCGGCCCGGGCAACGCCGTTCCCGGTCCGGCCCTCGTCATCGACCCGGAATCGACGACCTTCCTGCCGCCGGGCTATCGGGCCCGCGTCGACGCGTATCTCAACCTGGTCATCCGCAAGGCGGCCCGGCGATGAAAAAGGTCGACCCGATCGAGCTCGAGCTCTTCAAGAACGTCTTCGTCTCCATTTCCGAGGAGATGGCCGCCGTCCTCGGCCGGACCGCCCTTTCGCCGAACATCAAGGAGCGCAAGGACTTTTCCTGCGCCCTCTTCAACCGGGACGGCGGGACCCTGGCCCAGGGCTCGCACATCCCCGTCCACCTCGGGGCCATGCCCCTCTCCGTCCAGGCCGCGCTCGAGGCCGTGACCTTCGAGAAGGGCGATCTCGTCATCCTCAACGACCCCTACCGGGGCGGCACCCATCTGCCCGACATCACCTGCATCTCCCCCGTCTTCATGGGCGGCAGGCTGGCCTTCTTCGTGGCCAACCGGGCCCATCACTCCGACGTCGGCGGCATGACCCCCGGCTCCATGCCGCTGGCGACCGAGCTCTTCCAGGAAGGCCTGATCATCCCGCCGCTCAAGCTCTATTCGCGCGGCCGGCTCGAACGAGGACGTCTTCGACCTCATGCTGGCCAACGTCAGGACGCCCGACGAGCGGCGCGGCGACCTCCTGGCCCAGGTGGCGGCCAACGAGATCGGGCGGGCGCGGCTCGAGGAGGCCGTGGGCCGCGTACGGCCTGGCCAAGGTCCGCCTCTACGCCGGGCTCATCCAGGATTATTCGGAGAAGTTCCTGCGGCAGACCCTCCGCGACATCCCCGACGGCGACTATGAGTTCAGCGACCACCTCGACGACGACGGCATCTCCGACCGGCCTATCAAGATCGCGGTCCGGATCTCCATCCGCGGCGACCGGGCCGTCGTCGACTTCGCGGCTCCTCCGGCCCTCAAACGAGGGCGGCGTCAACGCCAATTTCGCCATCACCTGCTCGGCCGTCCTCTACGTCTTCCGCTGCCTGGTCGAGGAGGACATCCCCTTCAACACGGGGCTGATGCGGCCGCTCGAGATCCGGGCGCCCAAGGGCTCGATCGTCAACGCCCGCTTCCCGGCCGCCTGCGCCGGCGGCAACGTCGAGACCTCGCAGCGCATCGTCGACGTCCTGCTCGGCGCCCTGGCCAAGGCCGTTCCCGGACCGGATCCCGGCCGCGAGCCAGGGGACGATGAACAACGTCGCCTTCGGCGGCTACGATCCGGAGCGGGACCGGCCTTTCGCCTATTACGAGACGATCGGCGGCGGCATGGGCGCGGGCCGTGACGGCCGCCGGCCTCGACGGCGTCCATACCCACATGACCAATTCCCTCAACACGCCCCTCGAAGCCCTCGAGAATTATCTGCCCCTGAAGATCCGCGCCTACCGCCTGCAGGAAGGGCTCGGGCGGCCGGGGGGCCCACGCGGGCGGCGAGGGCATCGTCCGCGAGTACGAGTTCCGCGTCCCGGTCGACCTGACCGTCATCTCCGAGAGGCGCCGCTTCGCCCCCTACGGCATTCGCGGCGGCGGTCCCGGCGCCAAGGGGCGGAACACGGTCATTTCCGGCGGGCGGGCGAAGGTCGTCGGATCGAAGGCCAACGTCAAGCTCCGACCCGGCGACGTCCTCCGGGTCGAGACGCCCGGCGGCGGCGGCTACGGCAAGCCCCAACATTCTTCGCGAAGGAGACCTCGATGAAACCGAGAGCGTTCGCCGTTCTTGCCTTCTTCACCCTGATCCTCATCCTGGGCGTCACGCCGGCCTGTTCGAGCGGCGCGGCCGAAGCGTCGCTGGCGATGCCGGTGCGCGGCGTCTGGATGCACCCCGGCCTCTTCGGCCCGGACAAGGAAGCCGCCGTCGAGAAGATGCGGACGACGCTCGACGAATACGCCAAGGCGGGCATCAACACGCTGATCATGCTGGTCAAGAACACGTCCGGACACGTCTATTACGCGAGCGAGATCGGCGTCCCGACGGGGCCTATCATTGGGATTTCTTCGGGGTCTTCCTGGAAGAGGCCAAGAAGCGGAAGATGGAGGTCCATCCCTGGTTCTGCGTCTTCCCCGAATCGGCCCTCCTCGGCGAAGTCCGCCAGCATCCCGAGTGGCTGATCGCCTCGCCGAAGCGCGAGATGGTCGGCGCCGTCAACCCCGCGCTGCCGGCCGTCGCGCGACTACGAGATCCGCCTGATGCTCGAGGTCGTCAAGAAGTACGACGTGGGCTGGGTCCATCTCGACTACGTCCGCTATCCCTGTGAGCCGACCGAGCCGTTCTTCAGCTTCGACGCCGAGACGCTCCGCCTGTTCAAGGCGGACACGGGCATCGACATGGCCGCCGTCAAGGCCCGCGACACGGGCAATCCGGCCTGGAACGTCTGGCTCCGCTGGAACACGGACCGGGTGACCGTCTTCCTCCGGGAGCTCAAGGACGCCCTCAAGGCCACCGGCCGCAAGGTCAAGGTCAGCGCCGCCGTCTTCCCCGACGCCGTGAACGCCCGGGTCATGATCGGGCAGGATTGGGCCGCGTGGGGCCGCGACGGCCTCGTCGACATGCTCAATCCCATGCTCTACACGAACGACGCCAAGCTCTACGAGAAGCTGACGCGCGAAGCCGTCGGCTTCGGCAAGGGGAAGACGCTCGTCTGCCCGGGGATCGGCATCGGGACCTCGCACAACCAGAACACGCCCGAGGGCATGATCGAGCAGATGCGGATCAGCAAGGCCCTCAAGGCCGACGGGGTCGTCTATTTCTCGTCGTCGAGCCTCAAGCAGCCCTTCCTCGACGCCCTGAAGGCGCTAAAATAAGCGCCGTCCCTAGATCTTCTTGAGCTTTCCTTCTTCGATGAGCAGCATGCCCTGGTAGGAGACGTAGTTCAGGAGGATCATCACCCGCTCGCTGTCGCCGACCTCTTTGCGGAAGATGCCCTTCAGGCCCTTGAGCGGGCCCTCGACGACCTCGATCTCGTCGCCGACCGCCGGCTCCTCGCCGTACCTCTCGAAGACGATGAGCCCGTCCCGCTCCCGGGCCCTGATGCCCTCGACGATCTCCGTCGGGATGGGGATCGGGCCGGCGTCGTTGCCGACGATGCGCTTGACGCCGCGGGTGTACTTGACCATCTGGAACTGGTCCGGGAATTCGAAGCGGAGAAAGGCGTAGCCCGGGAAAAAGGGGACGATCCTCTTCTCGCGGACGTACTTGGGACAATAGATCGTGAACCCGCCCTCGATGAAGAGCCGTTCGACCTGGCTCTCCTTCTTGGGCCTGGTGTTGACGACGTACCAGAGGGGCATCAACGCTCCTTCCGGGCGGCGTCGGTGAGGCCCATCGACCGCGTAGACCGGCGGGCCTGCGGTCCTCGAGGAAATGGCGCGCGGCGTGGGAGGCCGCGTTCTTGGCGAAGTCGCAATCGGCGTAGAGGATGTGGTCGCGGCCGCGCGGCGCCCGGGCGATGACCCGGCCGTCGGGGTCGGCGACGAACGATTCGCCGGCGAACTCGAGGCCCTCCTCGCGCCCGACCCGGTTGACGAGGGCGGCGTAATAGCCGTTCTGGAAGGCGGCCACCTGGAGCTCGGCCTCGAAGATGCCCTCGCGTCCACTCCCCCACCGCCCCGGCCTGGGGCACGACGACGATCTCGGCCCCGGCCAGGCGCAGGCCCCTCATGTATTCGGGAAAATGACGGTCGTAGCAGATGGCGACGCCGATCCGGCCCACGGCCGTGGAATAGACGAATCTCTCCCGGTCGCCCGGCGTGTAGTAGCCGCGCTCGTGGAATCCCGGTCCTTCCATGATGTGGACCATGCGGGTGACGCCGAGGATGCGCGCCGTCGGCGTCGATGACCGGCGAGGAATCGTAGGTCTTGTCCCCGTCGCGCTCGAACAGGTTCAGGACGGCGACCGTGCCCGTTTCGCGGGCCAGGGCGCAGAAGCGATCGGTCGTCGGCCCGGGGATCGTCTCGGCCTGCGCGGGGCTCGCGGCCGTCGCCGGGACCTGGGGATAGAACCGGGTGAAGGCCAGCTCGGCGAAGGCGACGAGGTTCGCCCCGTTCCGGGCCGCCTCGAGAAAGGCGGCCTCGCCCCTGGCCCGGTTCCCGGCCGGGTCGCCGTGGCGTGCTGCTGGACGAGCGCGATCCTCAAGCCCGGCAGGCCTTTTCGACGTCGGCGACCGTCTTGGGGATGGGCGGCCCGAGGACCTTGCGGCCCTTCTCCGTGACCAGGACGTCGTCCTCGATCCGGGCCCCGCCGAAGTCGAGGAACTTCTCGACGGCGTCGTAGACGATGAAGTCCCGGTGCTTCTTTTCCTTCCGCCACAGGTCGAACAGGGCGGGGATGAAATAGATCCCGGGCTCGACGGTCATGACGTGACCGGGCCGCAGCTCGCGGGCCATGCGCAGGTAGGCCAGCCCGAACTGGGAGCTGCGCTCGACCTTCTCGCCGTAGCCGACGTTGTTCTCGCCGTAGTCCTCCATGTCGTGGACGTCGAGGCCGAGCTTGTGGCCGAGGCCGTGCGGGAAGAAGAGGGCGTGGGCGCCCGCGGCGACGGCCTCGGCGGCGTCGCCCTTCATCAGGCCGAGGTCCTTCAGGCCGTCGGTCATGACCCGGGCCGTCTGGAGGTGGATGTCCTTGAAATTGACGCCGGGCTTGATGGCCTTGATGGCCGATTCCTGTCCGGCCAGGACGATCTCGTAGATGTCCTTCTGACGGGCGTTGAAGCGGCCGCCGACGGGGATGGTGCGGGTGATGTCGGAGGCGTAGCCGCTCGAGGCTTCCGCCCCGCAGTCCGTGACCAGAAGGCGCCCCTTGACCAGAAGGTTGTCGTGAGCGTGCATGTGGAGGATCTGGCCGTTGATCGTGACGATGGGCGGGAAGGCCAGATGCATGCCGTAGGCGAGGGCGATCCCCTCCATGGCCCCCGAGATCTGGTATTCGTAGCGCCCGGGCTTGGCCAGCTTCATGGCGGCCAGATACATCTCGTGGCTGACGGCCACGGCGCACTCGATCTCCCGGACCTCCTCCTTGGACTTGAGGATCCGCTGGTCGACCGAGCCCTTGATGAACGCGGCCGAGGCCTTGGCCTTGAGCTCCTTGATGGGGATGCCGAGGAGATCGCTCAGGACGATGGCGTTGTCCGGCCGGTAGGGCGGAAGATAATGCACGGGCCGGCCGGCCGCCAGGGCCTTGCGCACGGCCTCGTCGAACGCGGCCCGGGGGGCGGTGCGGCGGACGCCGATCTCGAGCGCCCGGTCCTTGATCTTGGGCAGATTCCCCATCCAGATGATGTCCTCGATGCCGATGTCGTCGCCGTAGAGGGTGTCCGTCGCCTCGTCCGCGTCGACGATGGCGGCCAGCCCGGGCGAAGAGAGGCCGAAGAAATACAGGAACGAGCTGTCCTGCCGGTAGTGAAAGGCGTTGGCCGTGTAGTTCATCGGGCTCTCTTCGTTGGCCAGGAAGAGCATCAGGCCCGAGCCCACGGACTTCCTCAGGAGCTTGCGTCTTTCGATGTAGGTCGCGGCTTTGAACATGTTCGTCCTCCTTATATCGTCTCTCGCGGATTTTATCACAGATTGGCCGGCGTCGTGTAGGGCAGCTTTTCCTTTCACGTTGAAACGCCCTGGGGGCGGTGTTATGATGCCCGGATATCCGGACAGGAGGAGCGCCATGGGCGGTTTTTTCGGAGTCGTCGGCAAGGGCGATATCGTCGAGGACCTGTTCTACGGCACGGACTATCACTCCCACCTGGGCACCAAGCGGGGCGGCCTGGCCGCCGGCAACGGCGCGGGCATCGTCCGCTACATCCACAATATCGAGAACGCCCAATTCCGCTCCAAGTTCGGCGACGACGTCGGGAAGCTGCGGGGAACGCGGGGCATCGGCGTCATCAGCGATTACGAAGACCAGCCCCTCCTCATCCGGTCCCACCTGGGGAACTACGCCATCGCCACGGTCGGCGTCATCAAGAACATCGACGACCTCGTCGAGCGGGCCTTCCGGGGCAAGTGCCTGCACTTCTCGGAAATGCAGGGCGGCGAGATCAATCCGACCGAGCTCATCGCGGCCATGATCAACCGCGAGGACACCTTCGAGGACGGCATCCGGGCCGTCTGGGAGTTCATCGAGGGATCGAGCTCGATCCTCATCCTGACCGAGGACGGCGTCCTGGCCGCCCGGGACAAGCTCGGCCGGACGCCCGTCGTCCTGGGACAGAAGCCGGGGTCCTACGCCGCCACGCTCGAGACCTGCGCTTTTCCGAACCTGGGCTACGAGATCGACCGCTATCTCGGGCCCGGCGAGATCGTCAGGATCACCCCGGACGGCTTCGAACAGCTCGTCGCCGCCGGGCGACAAGCTCCGGATCTGCTCGTTCCTTTGGGTCTATTACGGCTATCCCGCCTCGAGCTACGAAGGGATCAACGTGGAGACCGTCCGGAACCGCTGCGGCGCCTTCCTGGCCAGGAACGACAACGTCAAGGTCGATCTCGTGGCCGGCATCCCCGATTCGGGCATCGGGCACGGGCTGGGCTACGCCGCCGAGGCCGGCATCCCGTTCCGGCGTCCCTTCGTCAAGTACACGCCGACCTGGGCCAGGAGCTTCATGCCGCAGAACCAGGACATCCGCGACCAGGTGGCCCGGATGAAGCTCATTCCCATCCGCGAGATCATGCAGGGACGGAGCCTTCTTTTCTGCGAGGATTCGATCGTCCGCGGCACCCAGCTCAAGGACACCATCCAGCGGCTTTACGATTCCGGCGCCGTCGAGGTCCACATGCGGCCGGCCTGCCCTCCCCTCGCCTACGGCTGCAAGTTCCTCAACTTCTCGCGATCGCGCTCGGAGCTCGACCTGGCCGCGCGGAAGGCCATCGCGGCGTTCGAAGGGCCCGATCCCAAGAACATCGCGGAATACGCGAGAACGGGCTCCGAAAGGTACGAGGCCATGGTGGCCTGGATCGCCCAGAAGCTCAACCTGACCACCCTGAAGTACCAGCGGCTCGAGGACCTCGTCGAAGCCATCGGCCTGCCCAAGGACAAGCTCTGCACCTACTGCTGGGACGGGGTGGGGACGGAATAAGGAGAGAACGCGGACTGAGGCCTGAGGCCTCATCTATCAACGGGAACTAAGGATCGGTTGGTAGCGGGGGTTGGATTTGAACCATAAAGAGGGAGGCCCCATTTGAAAATTGAAATCAAAGGACGGCTTACTGTATCCGATTGTCCCTCCGGCATTGATGAGGCGAAGTTCAACGAATGGAAAGCGCTCAAACTCAAGGACAATCGCAGGAAGCCAGGATCGCTTCTCTATTTCCTTTCGGGCTTCACACAATAGCGCTCATTCTTCCTCTTGATTGCTAACAAGCAGCCGTGTGGACGTGGCAGAAGCGTGGGGAGGTCCACCGTCCTTGGGACATTGCCTACTGGATTCTCGTCAGCATCTGCTTCGTAGTCTGATATGGCGTATGTTGATATAAAAACCAAGCCCTTGCAGCGACGCAGTAAGGACCTCAAGATGTCCGCCCGGTTGAGGGCAAAGAAAACGGGCCAAGTGTTTGTTGGGTAGACAACCACCAGCAAAGGGCGAGGGGGCCGCTGAAGCTCACGGCGCTTCGTGCGAGATGTGCCGTTCGCGGTGGAGTCAATCTGTGTTCAACGCTATAGCTAAGGAAAGGATCGAAATCTATTGGACCTATTCCAGTATGGGTTCAGGACCGATAACGAAAAAGCGAGGCGCGGGCCTCGCTGATATGGGGAAATGACGGATATGACGTTGGTAGCGGGGGTTGGATTTGAACCAACGACCTCCGGGTTATGAGCCCGACGAGCTACCAGGCTGCTCTACCCCGCGGTACCGGCGTCATTATATCAAATCGGCCCGGCGTTGTCAACGCTTCTTGAAGCGCGGGCCCGAATCCGCTATAATTCGTTTTTCTTTTCTTCGTCTGGTCAATCCCCCGAAGGAAAACGAACGTGAAGATCTGTATCGTCGGCCTGCCCCAGTCAGGGAAAAGCTCGCTCTTTTCCGCCCTGACGGGCGCGTCCGCCGTTTCCGCGGCGGCCAAGGGGGCCGATCCCATCGCCGTCGTCAAAGTGCCGGACCCCCGTCTCGAGAAGCTGGCGGCCATCTTCGAGCCCAAGAAGAAGACGGCCGCGGCCATCGAGTTCGTCGAGCTCCAGGGCATCTCCGCCGGGGACGCGAAACAAACGTCGTTCAGCGAGCAGTTCCTGGGCAAGCTGAGGACGGCCGACGCCCTTCTCGCGGTCGTCCGGTCGTTCCGCGATCCGGCCGTGCCGCATCCCCTCGACTCCGTCGACGCGCGCCGCGACCTGGCCGCCATAGAAACCGAGTTCCTCCTGAGCGACCTGGCCATCGTCGAGGGCCGGATCGACAAGCTCAGGAAGCAGGTGGCCTCCAAGAAGAACGAGCACGATGTCCGGGAGCTCGCCGCGCTCGAGAAGTGCAAGGCCTCGCTCGAAGCCGAGACGCCCCTCCGACGACTCGATCTCTCCGAGGACGAAGAGACGCTCCTCCGCGGCTTCCGCTTCCTGACCGGCAAGCCCCTCATCGCCGTCGTCAACCTCGACGAGGACGAGATCCGAGACGAGGCCGGAGCGCTGGCCCCCTTCGCCGGCTGGGCCTCGGGGCCCGGCACGGCGGCGGTGGGGCTCTCCGCCCGTCTCGAAAGCGAGATCCGGCAGCTCCCGGACCAGGACGCCGCCGGATTCAGGTCCGATTTCGGCATCGAGACGACCGCCCTGGACCGCCTCATCGCCACGGCCTACCGGATGATGGGGCTCATCTCGTTCTTCACCGTCGGCAGCGACGAGGTCAAGGCCTGGACCGTGAACGAGGGGACCATGGCCACCCGCGCCGCCGGGGTCATCCACTCGGACATCGAGCGGGGCTTCATCCGCGCCGAAGTCGTCTCCTACGAGCATTTCGTCGCCAAGGGCGACATCGCCGGCTGCCGCACGGACGGCACCCTCCGGCTCGAAGGCAAGGCCTACCCCGTCAGGGACGGCGACATCATCAATTTCCGCTTCGCCGTCTGACGGTCTCCCTCCTCCCCCTTCCTCCCCTGCCTGCGGCTTGACTTTGGCGGCCGGGGAAAGTAAATAGAGGGGGAATTCCATGGCCCTCGTCATCTTCATCGTCCTCTCTGTTCTGTGCGCCGGCGCGGTCGCGGCCATGATCGTCTCCCGGAACCAGGCCCATAACGCGCTTTTCCTCGTCCTGGCCTTCTCCAGCCTGGGCGGGATCTTCGGACTCCTCGATGCGCCGTTCGCCGCCGTCGTCCAGGTCCTGGTCTACGCCGGCGCCATCATGGTCCTTTTCCTCTTCGCCATCATGATGTTCGACCTTCGCCAGCCCGCCCCGCCCGAGAGAAAGCGGCTCCGGGCCGTTCTGGGCACCGGCCTGGCCCTGATCCTGTTCGCCCAGCTCATCCTGGCGGGACGTAGGGCTTTGGCGGGAGGAGGCGGGGCGGCCGCCTCCGGGCGGCGATATCGCCCACCTCGGCAGGCTCCTCTTCTCCGACTATCTCTATGCCTTCGAGATCACGTCCCTCCTCATCCTGGCGGCCCTCGTCGGCGCCCTGGCCTTGGCCGGAAAGAAGGAGGGCGAATGATCCCTCCCGCCGCCTTTCTTGTCCTGGCCGCCCTTCTCTTCGTCCTCGGCATCATCGCCTTCTTCGTCAAGAAGGACCTCCTGACCCAGTTCATGGCCGTCGAGGTCATGCTCAACGCGGGCAATCTCGCCTTCCTGGCCCTGGCCAAAGCCCTGGGCAAGGCGGACGGCCAGATCGTCGTCCTTTTCATCATCACCGTCGCCGCCGCGGAAGCCGTCATCGGACTGGCCATCATCGTCCTCATCTTCCGCCAGCGCAAGTCCATCCGGACCGACGATCTCAAGGACCTGAAGGGCTGACATGGCCGGTCTTTTCTGGCTCATCCCTCTCGTTCCCGGGGCCAGCGCCTTCGTCCTGCTCCTTTTCGGCCGCCAGGCTCTCCCGGAGATGGATCGCCTGGCAGGCCTCGGCGGCCGTCTTTGTCTCGTTCGTTCTGACGACCGCGGCCTTCGCCCATCTGGGCGCTGCCGGGGACGGGGCGGCCGGCCTCTCCAAGACCCTCCTGACTTGGATCGTCAGCGGCTCGTTCCATGCTTCCATCGCCTTCGCCTTCGACGAGCTCACGGCGGTCATGGCCCTCGTCGTCACCGGGGTCGGGTTCCTCATCCACGTCTATTCCACGGCCTATATGGCGGAGGACAAGGCTTACTCCCGCTATTTCGCCTTCCTCAACCTGTTCACGTTCTTCATGCTCGTGCTGGTCATGGCCTCGGACATCGTCCTGATGTTCGTCGGCTGGGAGGGGGTCGGGCTCTGCTCCTATCTCCTCATCGGCTTCTGGTTCGACCGTCCCGCCGCGGCCAAGGCCGGCATGAAGGCCTTCATCGTCAACCGCGTCGGCGACGCGGCCTTCATCATCGGCATCCTCTTCCTGCTGGCCAACGTCGGGAGCTCGAGCCTGGCCGCGATCAACGCCGCGCCGCGCCGCGGGCCTTCTCGGCCCGGGGCTCGTCACCCTCGTCGCCCTTCTCCTCTTCGTGGGCGCCACCGGGAAATCGGCCCAGGTCCCGCTCTACGTCTGGCTCCCGGACGCCATGGAGGGCCCGACGCCCGTCTCGCGCCCTCATCCACGCCGCGACCATGGTCACGGCCGGCGTCTACATGGTCTGCCGCCTGAACGGGCTTTTTGCGGCCTCGGTCACGGCGTCGACGGTCGTCGCCTGGGTGGGCGCGATCACGGCCGTGTTCGCGGCGACCATGGCCCTCGTCCAGAACGACATCAAGCGGGTCCTGGCCTATTCCACCATCTCCCAGATCGGCTACATGTTCATCGGCTGCGGCGTCGGGGCCTACGCCGCGGGCATGTTCCATCTCGTGACCCACGCCTTCTTCAAGAGCCTGCTGTTCCTCGCCGCGGGGAGCGTCATCCACGCCCTCGGAGGCGACGCAGGACATGCGGCAGATGGGCGGGCTCAGGAAGCGCCTTCCCGTGACCTTCCCCGTCTTTCTTGTCGGGGCCCTGGCGATCTCGGGCGTCCCCTTTCTGTCGGGGTTCTTCTCGAAGGACGCCATCCTGACGAGCGCCTTCGCCGGAGGCCACTACGTCATCTATGGGCTGGGCCTCGCCGGGGCCGTGCTGACGGCCTTCTACATGTTCCGTCTCATCTACCTGACCTTCTATGGCCAGGAGAAGGCGCCGCTCACGCCTGGACATCACGTCCACGAATCGCCCCGGGCCATGACCGTCCCCCTCGTCATCCTGGCCGTTTTTTCGGCCTTGGCGGGTTTCATCGGACTGCCCGTCCTTTTCGGCGCGCGGGCCGACGTCTTCGGCCGCTTTCTCGAGGGGGTCCTGGGCCCGGCCGCGCATCATCTCGAGCGTCTCGACCGAGGCGGCGCTCATCCTCGCGGCGACGATCTCGGCTTTGGCCGGCCTCGGCCTGGCCTTTCTCTTCTACAGACGTTCGCCCGGCACTCCGGCGCGCCTGGCTCACCGCTTCCCGGGACTTTATCGCCTGCTCCTGGGCGAAATACTACGTCGACGAGGCCTATGACGCCGTCGTCGTCCGGCCCCTCGTCGGCGGCGCCGGATGGGTCTACGAGCATTTCGACCTCAAGGTCATCGACGGCGCGCTCAACGGCTCCGCCGCGGCCGCCGGCCTGGCCGGCAAGGGCTTGAACGTCCTCCAGAGCGGTCTTGTCCGCGATTACGCCCTGGCCTTCCTCCTGGGGGCGATCATCTTCCTGGGGTTCCTGCTGCTATGAGCGCCCTCATCGCCGGCCTGCCTCTCGTTTCCCTCGTCACCTTCCTGCCGCTCGCTCGGGGCCGTCCTTCTCGTCTTCATCCGGGCCGGATCGGCCAGGACCGTTCGGACGGTGGCCCTGGCCGTCTCGCTCCTGACGTTCGCGGCCTCGCTGGCGCTTTTCTTCGGCTTCGACGGCGGGTCGGGACTCCCCGAATTCGTCGAGCGGGCCTCCTGGCTCGGGCGCGGGCTCGATTACCACGTCGGCGTCGACGGCATCAGCCTGTTCCTCGTCCTTCTCGCCGCCTTCCTGACGCCTCTCGCCCTTCTTTCCTCCTGGCGGGCCGATCGACGACCGGGTCAAGGAATTCTCGCTCTTCATGCTCCTTCTCGAGACCGGCATGATCGGCGTCTTCGTCTCCCTGAACCTGTTCCTTTTTTACGTCTTCTGGGAGGCCATGCTCATCCCGATGTACTTCCTGATCGGCATCTGGGGCGGCCGCCGCCGCGATCTACGCGACGATGAAATTCGTCCTCTTCACCATGTTCGGCAGCCTCCTCATGCTGGTCGCGATCTTCGTCCTCCACGCCGCCTATTACCGGGCCACGGGCAGCCTACTCCCTGACGATCGCCGACCTCGCGGCGACCTCCTTCGCCCCGGGCCTGCAGACCTGGCTTTTCCTCGCCTTCGCCCTGGCCTTCGCCATCAAGATCCCTCTCTTCCCGCTCCACACCTGGCTCCCCGACGCCCACGTCGAGGCGCCCACGGCCGGGTCCGTCCTTCTGGCCGCCGTGCTGCTCAAGATGGGCGCCTACGGCTTCGTGCGGCTCGGCCTGCCCCTCTTTCCCCAGGCCGCGGCCGCCTTCGCCCCGGCCCTTTCGATCCTGGCCGTCATCGGCATCATCTACGGCGGGCTTGATGGCCCTCGTCCAGAAGGACATGAAATCCCTCGTGGCCTACTCGAGCGTCAGCCACATGGGGCTCATCATGCTGGCCGTCTTCTCGCTCAACTTCGAGGCCATGGAGGGCGCTCTCTACCAGATGCTCAACCACGGCCTGAGCACCGGGGCGCTCTTCCTTTGCGTCGGCGTCCTCTACGAGCGGACCCACACCCGGCTCATCGCGGACTACGGCGGCGCGGCGGCGCGCATGCCGGTCTTCGCCGGCTTCTTCCTCACGGCCATGCTGTCGTCGGCGGGACTCCCGGGCCTCAACGGATTCGTCGGCGAGATCCTTTGCTTCTTCGGCATCTTCGCCGCCAACAAGGTCCTGGCCATGCTGGCCGTTTCGACGGTCATCCTCTCGGCCGCCTATCTCCTCTGGCTCTACAGGCGGGTCATGCACGGCCCCCTCAAGGACCCGGGGGACACGAGGCTCCGCGACATCGGCGGGCGCGAGCTCGCGGTCCTCGTCCCCATCGTCGTCCTCATCGTCTTCATGGGGCTTTTCCCCGGGACCTTCCTGCGAAAGATGGACGCCTCCGTTTCCCGGACCATCGACGCCATCAAGAATAGACCCGCCGCGGCGATGACGCAGGACCGCACCGCGCGGCCGGCCGCGAGGTCGGAGCGCTAGCATGTCGTTCCTGGCCCTGGCTCCCCTCCTCGCCGTCGTCGCCGGCGCCCTGGCCGCGCTCCTTCTCGAGGCCTTTCTGAAGCGCAAGGACCACGAGCTGTCCGCGACGGCGGCGGTCTTATCGCTTCTCGCGGCCGGGTTCTTCATCGTCCGTTCGTGGGGTCTCGAGCTCGGCTATTTCGGCGGGCGGCTCTCGCTCGATCCGCTGGCCCTGCTGCTCATGGCTGTTTTCGTCGTCGCCGCCGCGTTCGTCATCTTGATGAGCCTCGTCTACGCCCCGCGCCGGGACATCAACCTCGGCCAGCTTTGCGGCCTCTTGCTCATCGCCGTCGCCGGCCTGATGATCATGGTCTCGTCGTCCGATTGGCTCGTCGTCTTCCTCGGCCTGGAGGTCCTCTCGGTCGCCTCCTACGCCCTGACCGGGCTGAGGCGGAACGACCGGGCTTCGTCCGAAGCGGCGGCGAAGTACTTCCTCATGGGCAGCTTCGCCGGCGCCTTTTTCGTCTTCGGCCTGGCCTTCCTGTTCGGGACCTCGGGCGCTTTGGGCTTCGCCCGAGCCTCCGGGGCGGCGGTCGCTCGCCGGACCGCCGGTCGCCGTCTGCGGTCGGTCTGGGCCTCATTCTCGCGGCCCTGTTCTTCAAGATCGCCATCGCCCCCTTCCACATGTGGGCCCCGGACGTCTATGAAGGCGCCCCGACCCCCGTGACGGCGTTCCTGACCATCGCTCCCAAGGCCGCCGGGCTGGCCGTTCTCTTCCGGGTCCTGGCCCCTCTCTCGGACCGCGGCGGGGCCGCCTCCGTGTTCGGGCCGGTCGTGAGCGTCGTCGCCGTCCTGACCATGTTCTGGGGGAACCTCGCGGCCCTGAGACAAAAGAGCGTCAAGCGGCTCCTGGCCTATTCGGCGATCGCCCACTCGGGCTATCTCCTCGTCGCGATCGTCGCGGGGGACGGTCCGGGCCTTGTCTTCTACCTCATCGCCTATCTGTTCATGAACACCGGGGCCTTCGGCGTCCTGGCGGCCATGTCCGGCCAGGGCGTGGAACGCACGTCGCTCGACGATTTCGCGGGTCTCGGCCGCCGGCATCCCTGGCTGGCCGCGAGCATGTCGGTATTTCTCCTGTCCCTGGCCGGGTTCCCTCCCACGGCCGGCTTCCTGGCCAAGTTCTACGTCTTCAGCGCCGCAGTGGCGAAGGGCCACGTTCTGCTGGTTGTCGCGGCCGTCCTGGCCAGCCTCGTTTCGGTCGGCTACTACTTGAAGGTCATCGTCGCGATGTACATGCGGGACCCCGCCGGCGAGACCTCCCTCGAACCGAACGATCCCTCCCTCTGGCTGGTGATCTTTCTGTGCCTCTACGGGGTCGTCCAGCTGGGGGTGTGGCCGGGGAATCTCCTGACGCTCATCCGGCAGGCCTTCCCAGCGCCGTTCTAGCCTGAACTATTCATAACAACGCCTGGGATCTCTGTAGACTAAGGAGAAGTACGACCGGCGCTCGTGAATAATCCAGGCTCGCTTGATTGGGACACGTACCCCCATCGTTAACTGAGGGCCCTGCCTTTTGTCTCTGGTATTCCCGCCCAAAGCACGGCCGCGGCCAGGAAGGCCGCGGCGATCACGGTGAAAGAGAAGGGGAACCCCTTCGTCTGGGCCAGCGAGCCGACGACGAACGGCGCGGCGGCGCTGACGATGCGGCCCGTGTTGTAGGTGATGCCCTGGGCGGTGGCCCGGACGGCCGTCGGATAGATCTCCGCCGTCAGGGCGCCGAAGCCGGTGAAATAGCCGGTGCCGAAGAAGGCGACGAACGGTCCCAGGACGAGCAGGACGAGCGGCTCTCGCGTCCTCGAATAGAGGAGCATGAACGCCGCCGCGGCGACGAGGAAGCCCACATAGGACCTCTTGCGGCCGAGCCGGTCGCTGATGAAGCCGAAGGTGATGTAGCCGAGCCACATGCCGGCCTGCATGAAGATGACCAGGGCGGACATCTTCGCCGGAGCGAGGCCGATCCCGCCCTCTCCGGCCGGCATCGACAGGTACGCCGGAAGCCAGAGATTGAATCCCCACCAGGCGAACATCGTGCAGGCGTTCATCAGGGTGACGAAGAGGGTCAGGCGGAGCCGCTTCGCGCCCGAAGATCTCGCCGAATCCGGCCCGGACGCTCGGCGCGGCCGCGCGGACGGTCCTCCAGATCTCCGGCTCCTTGACCCGCCGCTGGATCCAGAGGGTGAAGAAGGCCGGGAGCGACGCCGACGAAGAAGACGCCGCGCCAGCCCCAGACGGGCAGGACGAGCGCGGCCACGGCCGCCGCCGCGGCGTAGCCGACGGCCCAGGAGCTCTGGACGATGCCCAGGGCCTTGCCGCGGTGTTCGGCCGGCCAGGTCTCGGAGACGAGGGCCGCCCCGCTGGCCCACTCCCCGCCCATGCCGAGGCCGAGGAAGACGCGGAAGACGGCCAGCATGGCCACGCCCGTGGCGAAGCCGCAGGCCGCCGTGAAGACGGAATAGATGAGGATGCTGGCCATCAGGGCCTTGCGGCGGCCGAAGCGGTCGGCCAGGACGCCGAAGACGAGCCCTCCGACGGCCGAGGCGACGAGGGTCAGCGAGCCGAGAAGCCCCGCCGTCGCTTTGGCCATGCCCAGGTCCGACATGAGCGCCGCCAGGACCATGGCGTAGAGCATGACGTCGAAGGAGTCGAGCATCCAGCCGAAGGAGGCGGCGACGAGCGCCCGCCGGGCTTCGGGCGAAGCTTCCTTCCACCAGGCCAAGCGCGCCATCAGCGGACCCCGATCCCGTTGAGCCTCAGATAGATGATGCAGCCGACGCCGTAGAGCATCCAGCCGACGAGCGAGATCAGCCGGCCGATCCGGGAGGGGAAGAGGACGGGGATCAGAAAGACGAGCGCGGGGATCCCGGCGATGATACCCCGCTCCTTCACCGTCTCGGCGACGATGAAAGCCCAAACGCCGAAAATGACGGCGACGCCGATGCCTATGGCCGTGTATGGGATCTGAGGGACCATCGAATGGCTTATAGCATAAAACCCGTCGCGGAAGGTAGGTCCCTCCTTCGTTGGTCACTCGTAACGACGGACTTCGCGATAAAAAAAGAAGCGGCCGGAGCGGGCCGTAAGCCGGATCCTGTCCCCGCTCGCGCGGGCGACGGTCATTTGTCTAGTCCCGGGATTGCTCCCGGGATCCAGCGGCCGACCCGCCCCCTGGGACGGGCCATCCCAAAATGGGGCTCGTTTGGCCTTGCTCCGGATGGGGTTTGCCCTGCCCCCGGCGTCGCCGCCGGGGCGGTGAGCTCTTACCTCGCCATTTCACCCTTGCTCCCCGGAACGCTTGCGCGCCCCGGAGGGCGGTATGTTTTCTGTGGCACTTTCCCCCGGTCGCCCGGAGTCGCTGTTAGCGACCATCCTGCCCTTCGGAGTCCGGACTTTCCTCCTCTCCCCCCTCGCGGGAAGGAGAGGCGACCGTCTCGCCCACTCCGGCCGTTATCTTTATACCGTATTGTTCGAGTTTTTTATAGAGGTTCGATCGCGGCGTGTCGATCTCCCGGGCCGTCTGGGAGATGTTCCAGGCGTTGGCCTCCAGCTTGGCCAGCAGGAAATCGCGCTCGGCCAGGTCGCGGAACTCGCGCAGCGTCTTGACCCCGGCGGCGTCCGGCAGGGCCGCCTCGGACTTCTCCCGCAGGGGCTCGGGCAGGTCCTTCCTCTCGATCGTCTCGCGGTCGGTCATGATCAGCAGGCGCTCGACGATGTTCTTGAGCTCGCGGACGTTGCCCTTCCAGGCGAAGGCCGACATGGCCTCCAGCGCGTCCGGGGAGAACTTCCGCGGCCGGAAATTGTTCTCCTCGGCGAAGGTCCGCGAGAAGTAGTCGACGAGGAGCGGGATGTCCTCTTTCCTCTCGCGCAGGGCCGGCGAATAGAGCGGCACGACGTTCAGGCGGAAGTAGAGGTCTTCCCGGAACCGCCCGTCCTGGATCTCCTTGCGGAGGTCCTTGTTGGTCGCGGCGATGACCCGGACGTCGACCTTGGAGATCTTGCTCGAGCCGACCTTCTGGACCTCGCCCTCCTCGAGGACGCGGAGGACCTTGGACTGGGTCCGCAGGCTCATGTCGCCGATCTCGTCGAGGAAGATGGTGCCGCCGTCGGCCTGCTCGAACTTGCCCGTCTTTTTCTCGGTCGCCCCGGTGAAGGACCCCTTCTCGTGGCCGAAGAGCTCCGATTCGATGAGCTCCTCGGGGATGGCGGCGCAGTTGACCTGGACGAACGGCTCGCGGGCCCTCAGGCTGTGGGCGTGGATGGACCGGGCCACGAGCTCCTTGCCGGTGCCGCTCTCGCCGTGGATGAGCACCGTGGCGTTGGTCGGGGCGATCTTGAGGATCTCCTTCCAGAGGTTCTGGATGAGGGGATGGTTGCCGATGATCTCGTAGTGCTTCTCGGCCTTCTTCTTGAGGTCCTGGCACTCCCGGCTGAGGCTCGTCTGCTTGAGGGCGTTGCGGATGCTGATGAGGACCCGTTCGCGATGGAGCGGCTTCTCCAGGAAGTCGAAGGCCCCGAGCTTGGTCGCCTCGACGGCCGCCTGGATCGTGCCCTGGCCCGAGATCATGATGACCTCCGGGACGAACGGCCGCTCCCGGAGCTCCGCCAGGACCTCGAGACCGCTCTTGCCCGGCATCTTGATGTCCAGGAGGACGAGGTCGACGCCGACCGTCTCCTGGAGCATCTCCAGGCCGTCCTCGCCCGTCCCGGCCTCGAAGAACTCGTAGCCCTCGTACTCGAGGATCATCTTCAGGGACTTGCGGATCTTCTCCTCGTCGTCGATGACCAGGATCCTGGCCTTCCTCTCCGGTCTCATCGTCGTTCTGACCTCTTCTCGGGATTCTAGCACAGACCCGTCCCCCGGGCAAAAAGCCGGACTGTCGCCGGGGGACCGAGGCTTTCTTAAGGAAGGGGAATTTGGGAGGGTCCGGCCCCTGTGATAAACTGGAACGGTTCAGTTCGGGTGTGTCATGGCGAAAAGGGACCTTCCGGGATCGCGGCGGCTTGGGACCGGCCTCATCGCGGCCTTCTGCCTTGCCGCCCTTCCCCTGATCTCCGCCGAGCCGGGCCGCTATTTCGTCCTCGATAACGGCCTGAAGGTCTTCCTCTACGAAAAGAGGGACGTTCCCCTTCTCCATGTTGTCACCGGCTTCGACGTCGGCTCCAAGGACGAGACCGACGAGACGAGCGGCCTCGTCCACCTCCTCGAGCATTGCCTCCTTTTCCAGGGGACGGCGGCCCGGTCGGGGGCCGAGGTCGGCGCCGACGTCCGGCGTCACGGCGCCTATTTCAACGGCAACACCGGGCAGGACCTGTCGGTCTTCGAGATCTCGCTTCCCTCCGAGTACGCCGATTTCGCGCTCCGCAACCAGAAGGACATCCTGTTCGGGCTCGATCTCGGCCAGGAGGAGCTCGACGGAGAGAAGGAGATCATCCTTGAGGAATTCAGCCAGATGGAGGACGACCCGGAGCGCAGCGCCGCCGATCTCGTCCTCCAGGACCTTTTCCCCGGGCAGGCCTACGGCCGTTCCGTCTACGGACGCCGCGATGTCATCGCCGCGGCCACGGCCGCCGAGCTCAAGGCATTCCACCGGAAGTTCTTTGTCGCCGACAATTGCGCCCTGGCCGTGGTCGGGGATTTCGACGCGGCCGACATGGAGCGCCTGGTCCGGGAGATCTTCGGTCCCCTGCCGAAGACGGGCTTCGAGCGGCGGCCCCTGCCGATGGCCGTCCCGCTGAAAAAGAGCGTCTCCCGGCGCCTCGAACGCGATGTCGCCGCAGGGCTATCTCTATCTCGGCTTCGCGGCCCCCGACTACAATCACCCCGACCGTTACGCCATGAGCGTCCTCTGCGAGGCCCTCGGGAGGGGCGTGAATCCCTCTCCTGGCCTCGTTCCTGCACAGCCAACGGGATTCCGTCCAGAACGTCTCCATGACCTACCTGCCGTTCAGGTTCGGCGGCGCGGCCATCGTCTCCATCAAAGCCGACCCCCGGGACATCGCGGCCGTCGAGCGCGCCGCGGTCTCCTTCCTCAAGAGGGCCGGCGATGTCTCTTACTCGAAGAAGGATTTCCTGGGCGCCGAGGCCGAGCTGGCCGCCTTCGACTATCTCGAGATGGCCAAGAACCAGATCCGGTTCGCGTCCGGCCAGGCCGAAGAATACGGCCTCCAGCTGGCCGGCTCGCTCGCCCGTCACATGCTCCTCAATACCCGCGCGAATCCCGGCCGCTACCTCGACGCGCATCGGCGCCGTCGATTCGGGCGACCTGAGGAAGGCCGCCGCCCGCTATTTCGGCCGGGGCGAGGCCGCCGCCGTCGCCATCGTCCCCGGGCGGGGTCAGAAATGAGGCCTCTGGCGCTGGCGATCCTGGCCGTTTTCGGGGCCTCGGCCCTGATTGGCCTCGGATCAGCGGCAGAACACGCCCGAAAGATTCACCCTGGCCGCGGGCATCCCTTGCGTCTATCAGAAGGACGCGGTCTCGCCGACCACGGTCGTGGGGCTGTTCATCGCCGGGGGCAAGTCCGCGGTTCCGCCCGGCCTCGACGGCCTGGCCGCCGTCGCGACCAGGCTCCTGCTCGAGATCCCTGACGAGGACCAGGTCCGCGATCTCATGGCCCAGGCGACGCGCCTGAGCTATGTCTGCCTCGAGGACTGCTCGGTCATCCTCATCGAGTGCCTGACGGAGAACCTCGAAGAAGCCCTGCGGGTGGCCGCCAAGCTCGTCCGGGACCCCCTCGTGTCCGGGCTGCGGGTCGGCCGGGCCAAGGAGCTCATGGCGTCCAACGCGAAGATCGAGGACGACGACGCCGTCGCGGCCGGCCGCAACGCCGCCCTGAAAGCGCTCTTCGGCGGCCGGGGCTACGGATCGGCCCTTTACGGCACGGAGCCCGGCCTCAAGTCGATCGACAGGAAAGACGCCCTCGGGTTCATCCGCCGTTATGTGGTCAAGCCGAACGTCTTCTTCTTCGCGGAGACGGACCTCGACCGGGACCCGTTCCGCCGTCTCCTCGAGGCCGCCTTCGACGCCTTCCCCGACGGGCCGGCCGCCGAGGTCCCGCGCCAGGAGCCCGTCCTGCCGGAGGACCGCGACATTTTCGTGGCGAAAGACGCCAAACAGACCTATATCGGCCGGGCTTTTACCCTGCCCCGGACGGGGCTGAAGGACATGGCCGAGGGCTACCTCCTCGAGACCCTGCTCGGGAAGGGGCCCGGTTCGCGCCTGTGGACCCTGAGGGCCGACCGGAAGCTGGCCTACGGGGTCGACGCGGACCTGACCTGGATGAAGAGCGCGGGAGTGCTTATCGCCCACCTCGAGACGGGTCTGGCCAAGAGCCCGGAGGCCGGGGCGGCGCTCGACCGGGTCCTGTCCGCCCTCCGCGATGACGGGGTCACGGACGAGGAGCTCGAAGCGACGCGGACGATGGCGCGGGGACGCTTCCTCCGGGCCACCGAGGCGAAATCGCCGCGGCTCCGGACGATCGGTCTCTTCGAGGTCCTTGGCTTGGGGACGGAGGGCTCCTCCGGCTTTCTCGACGCCCTCCGCGGCGTGACGCGCGAGGATCTGAACGCCTTCATCCGCGCGGCGCTCGATCCCGCCCGGGCCGTGCGCGTCTCCGTGGGGCCCGGCCCGTCCGGCAAGGCGAACGGCGTCGCCTTACCGGAATTCGGTGCTGACGATCGTCACCCGCCCGGGATAGGTGATCGGCCCGAGCGGCGTGGAAACGGTCGGCTGGGCGTCGAGCGCGATCCGCGTCCCTGACCGGTCCCGGCCGCCGATGGCCAGGGCCAGGCCCACCAGATCTTCATAGCGCCGGCCCCCGAAAAACTGCAGGAGGTCGAGGGAGAGACGGAGCGGGATGACCGATTCCTGGCCTGTTCCCGGGATCTCGACGGGGTTGTCGATGTTCCCGGTGATCGTCGGGTTGTCGTCGATGAGCAGGCGGCATTCGAGGCCGGTCAGCGTGCTGGCCGTCTTGCGCGTCCCCTGGGTGCCGTCGTTGGGGTTGATGGCCAGGACGTCCACGACGAATTCGACCGGCAGCTTCTTCGTGTTATAGGACTGGGCGATCTTGAGGATGTCCGCGGCGCTGAGATCGCTCAGCTTCGACTTGTTGCTGATATCGAGCCCCAGGAGCCTGAAGTTCCTGACGCTCCCGATCTTGAATTTCAGCCGCTGCAGGTTGGCGATGACCGAGGCCATGTCGGTCAAGGCCGTGCAGCTGCCGCAGGCCAGGAGCGCGGCCAGGCCCAGGACGGCGGCGGAACGACGGGTCCGGTGACTCATGCTCGACTCCTTTCCCAGTGGCTTCCAGGTTTTTTATATGACCCGGGGCGGAAAATGTCAACGCGCCCGGCGGAAAGGAGCTGTATTGACAGCTTTTTGACACAATCTTGACAACTCCGGGCCTCCGGGGGAGCATCATCTGGGGGGAACGAGCGATGTCCGTCGAAAGAGTCAGGTGGTTCGATCTCCACCCCTTTCTATGGGCCGTCCAGCCGATCCTCTTCCTCTATGCCCGGGCCTATGAGGAGGTCTCGATCGTCAAGGTCCTCGCCCCGCTCGGCGTGACCCTCGCGGGCGCGGCCTTGGTCTGGGCCCTCGCTCGCTTCGCCTTCGGCCGGGACCTCCGCAAGAGCGCTCTTCTCACCTCGGTCCTGCTGTTGCTGTTCTTCTCGTTCGGGCGCGTCGTGGACCTCCTGGGCCGTTTCTTCGAGGCCACGGGACTCTGGCCCAATCTCGGCCGGATGCAGATTCCCACGCGCATGGTCTCCCTCCAGACCGTCGTCCTGGCCGTCGACGCGGTCATCGTCTGCGCCTTCCTGGTCCGCCTGGCCCTCCGCAAGCCGCTCGCGGAAAGGACAGCCCCCGTCATGGCCGTGACGGCCGCCGTCCTGATCCTCATCTCGACCGGGCAGATCGCCGTGGGCCTGCTGTCCGCCCGGCCGGGCGATCCTCCCCCGGTCCCCGCGCCCGCCATGAACCGCGTCTCGCCCGGCCTCACCCCCGACGTCTACATCATCGTCGTCGACGGATACGCCCGCGGCGACATCCTGCGGGAATACTACGGATTCGACAACACGCCGTTCCTGTCCGCTCTCGGGGATCTCGGCTTTGATATCCCCCCAAAGAGCAGCGCCAACTACTCGTGGACGTTCCTGTCCCTGGCCTCCGCCCTCAATATGGCCCCGCTCGACGAGCTGGCCGCGAAGACCGGGTCAGGGTCGCGCGATCAGAGAGGCGCCCAGGACATGATCCGCAACAACGCCGCCATGGCCTTCCTGAAGGGACGCGGCTACCGGACCATCCATCTGGCCTCGGCTTGGGCCGGGACCCGCGTCAATCCTTACGCCGATGAGGTCCGGGCCGACCGGAATCACATCATGGACGACGATCTCACCCGGGCCCTGGTCGATTCGAGCTTCCTCGAGCTCTTCAACGATCGACTGCTCCGTGACATGGCCATGTTCTATCTCGAGCAGTTCGACAGGCTCGAGGAAACGGCCCCGGAACCCGGCCCGAAGATGGTCTTTTCCCACTTCATGCTCCCCCATCACCCGTACATCTTCGACCGGGACGGCGCCGTCGTGCAGAACGGCTCCTTCGTGGACATCCTTCTGTATCGCAAGGCCCAATGGCGCCGCACCGACGCTTACATCGAGCAGCTGCAGTTCCTCAACACCAGGCTGCTCGAGACCTTCCGCGCCATCCTCCGGTCGTCCGCCGCGCCTCCGGTCATCGTCCTCTTTTCGGACCATGGCCCTTTCGTCGTCTCGGCGGACGCGGAGGCCTCGAAGCGGGCCCGGCTCGGTAACCTGACCGCGGTTCTCCTTCCGGGCGCGCCGGCCGGCCTCCTTCCTGAGGACGTCCAGCTCATCAACGTCCTTCCGATCGTCCTGAACCACTGCTTCCAGGCCGGATTGGCTCTTCGGCCGCCGGACAGGTTCTATTCGACCTACGCCCGGCCGTACGCCTTCGAGCCTGTCGGGCCGGAGCCCGAGCCGCGACACGAGACCGGGATCCGTAAATGACCCCGGGCCGGCCTATTCGGCCATCTTCTTGTAGGCTTCGTAGCGCTTTCGCGATTCCACCGCGGCCCGGGCGAACAGCTCCTTGGCGATCTCGGGGAACTGCTGGACGAGGGTCTTGTAGCGGACCTCGTTCTTGAGGAAAGCCTCGTATTCGAGCTTGGGCTCGCGGGAATCGAGCTGGAACGGGTTCTTGCCTTCCTTGGCCAGCAGCGGATTGAAGCGATAGAGCGTCCAGTAGCCGGTATCGACGGCCAGCTTCTCCTCGGCCTGGGACTTGCTCATGTCGATGCCGTGGTTGATGCAGGGGGAATAGGCGATGATGATCGAAGGGCCGGGGAAGGCTTCGGCCTCGAGGAAGGCCTTGAGGCACTGGTTCATGTTGGCGCCCATGGCCACCGAGGCGACATAGACGTAGCCGTAGCTCATGGCCATCAGGCCGAGGTTCTTTTTGGAGGTCCTCTTGCCCGAGGAGGCGAACTTGGCCACGGAGCCGGTCGGCGTGGACTTTGGAAGCCTGGCCGCCCGTGTTGGAATAGACCTCGGTGTCGAGGACGAGGACGTTGACGTTGCGGTTCATGGCCAGGACGTGGTCGAGGCCGCCGTAGCCGATGTCGTAGGCCCAGCCGTCGCCGCCGATGCACCAGACGCTCTTCTCGACGAGGAAGTCCTTGAGCTCGTCGATCTTGGCGAGATGGGCCTTGGACCCGTTGGCCTTGGCCAGGGCGTCCGGCAGGGCGGCCCGCACGGCCTTGGCCGCGGCCTTGGCCTCGTCGCCGACATTGGCCCACGCGGCCTTCATCTTGGTCAGCGCGTCGGTCAGCGCCGGGGTCGTTCCGGCGGCCAGCGCGGCGTCGATCGAAGCCGCCAGCAGGCGCCGGTTGGCGTCGACCGCCAGGCGCATGCCGAAGCCGTATTCCGCGTTGTCCTCGAACAGGGAGTTGCCCCAGGCCGGGCCCTTCCCTTCCGTCGGTGACGCAGTAGGGGGAGGTCGGGAACGTGCCGCCGTAGATCGAGGAGCAGCCCGTGGCGTTGGCGATGATCATCCGGTCGCCGTAGAGCTGGGTGGCCAGCTTGACATAGGGCGTCTCGCCGCAGCCGGCGCAGGCGCCGCTGAACTCGAAGAGCGGCCGCAGGAACTGGCTGCCCTTGAGCGTGTCCGGCCTGACGCCGTCCATGACGTTGTCGGGAAGCCGGTCGAAGAACTCGGCTTTCTGCGTCTCGCCGGCCGCCCGGAGCTCGGCGATCGGGGTCATGACCAGGGCCTTGTTCTTGGCCGGGCAGACCTGGGCGCACGAGCCGCAGCCGACGCAGTCCTCGATGTAGCACTGCTCGCGGTAGCGGAGGCCCCGGTCGTTCTTGGTGTTCGACACGATGGTCGCGAAACCCTCGGGGGCGCCGGCGAGGTCGGCCGGGTCGATCTGCTTGGCCCGGATGGTCGCGTGAGGGCAGACGAAGCCGCACTGGTTGCACTGGATGCAGTTCTCGGGGATCCATTTCGGGCACTCGACGGCGATGCCGCGCTTCTCCAGGCGGGCCGTGGCCGTCGGCGTGGCCCCGTCGAGGGGCATCTTGGAGACGGGCAGGAGGTCGCCTTTGAACCGGGTGACGGGGTCGATGACCTCCTTGGCGTAGGCGCTGGCGTCGTCGGGGACGATCTTGGTGACCGGGGCCGACTTGGTGATCTTGGCCGGGACGGGAACGGCCTCGAGGCCCGAGGCGGCCCGGTCGATGGCGTCCCAGTTCATCTGCACGACCTCTTTGCCCTTGCGGCCGTAGGTCTTCTCGACGGCCTTCTTCATCAGGGCGATGGCCTCGGCCTCGGGCAGGACGCCCGAGAGCTTGAAGAAGCAGGCCTGCATGATCGAGTTGATGCGCAGGCCCAGCCCGAGCTCGCCGGCCATCTTCAGGGCGTCGATGGTGAAGACCTTGACCTTCTTGTCGATGATCGTCCGCTGCATGTCCTCGGTCAGGTGCTCGAAGACGTCGGCGGCCTTCCAGTCGGAGTTGATGAGGAACGTCCCGCCCTCGCGGATGCCTTCGAGGATGTCGAGCCGCCCGATGTAGGAGGGCTTGTGGAGGGCGACGAAATCGACCGTGTTGAGGAAGTACTGCGACTGGATCGGCTGCTTGCCGAAGCGAAGGTGGGAGATGGTGACGCCGCCCGACTTCTTGGAGTCGTACTGGAAGTAGCCCTGGCCGTACATGTCCGTGTGGTCGGCGATGATCTTGATCGAGTTCTTGTTGGCCCCGACCGTGCCGTCCGAGCCGTAGCCGTAGAACTTGCAGCGGACCGTGCCGGGGAGCTCGGTGTCGAGGACCGGGCCGACGGGGATCGAAAGGTGGGTGACGTCGTCGATGATGCCCACGGTGAAGCCGTGGCTGGCCTTGCCGTCGAGGTGCTCGTAGACGGCCTTGACCATGGCCGGCGTGAATTCCTTGGAGGACAGGCCGTAGCGGCCGCCGATGACCTTGACCGGGCGGCCCGCCAGGGCGACGGCGACGTCGAGGTAGAGCGGCTCGCCGATCGAGCCCGGCTCCTTGGTCCGGTCGAGGACGGCGATCTTCCTGGCCGAGGCGGGCAGGGCCGCCGCGAGCGCGGCCGCGTCGAAGGGCCGGTAGAGGCGGACCTTGATGAGGCCGAGCTTGGCGCCGCGGGCGTTGAGGTGGTTGATCGTCTCCTCGGCGGTCTCCGCGCCCGAGCCCATCATGATGATGACCTTCTCGGCGTCGGGGGCGCCGAAATAATCGAAGAGGTGATACTGGCGGCCGATCGCGCCGGCGACCTTGTCCATGTAGTGCTGGACGAGGCCCGGGCACGCGTCGTAGTACTTGTTGACGGTCTCGCGGCCCTGGAAGTAGACATCGGGGTTCTGCTGGCCGACCTTCTGCATGGGACGCTCGGGATTGAGGGAGCGCGTCCGGAAGTCCTCGAGATACTGGGGCTCGAACAGCTTGGCCAGTGTCTCGTACGACACGACGTCGACTTTCTCGACGACGTTGGAGGTGCGGAAGCCGTCGAAGAAGTGGAGGAAGGGGATCTTGGTCCGCAGCGTCGCCAGGTGGGCGACGATGGCCAGGTCCTGGGCCTCCTGGACGGAGCCGGCGCAGGTCAGGGCGAAACCCGTGTTGCGGGCGGCCATGACGTCGCTGTGGTCGCCGAAGATCGACAGCGCCTGGCAGGCCAGCGAGCGGGCCGAGACCAGGAAGACGGTCGGCAGCATCTCGCCGGCGATCTTGTGCATGTTGGGGAGCATGAGCATCAGGCCCTGGGACGCCGTGAAGGTCGTCGTCAGGGCGCCGGCCGAGAGCGAGCCGTGGACCGCGCCGGACGCGCCGCCCTCCGACTGCATCTCGACGACGTCCACCCGCTGGCCGAAGATGTTCTTCCGGTCGTGGGCGGACCACTCGTCGGCCAGCTCGCCCATCGTCGAGGAGGGCGTGATGGGGTAGATGGCCGCGACCTCGGAATACGCGTAGGCGACATGGGTCGCCGCGGTGTTCCCGTCGATCGTTTGCATATTCTTCTTCGATTCCATGGACAACTCCTTTGAGCGATATGGTCGAACGTCGGCGGCGACGTGTCGGGCTATTCCTTGAGCTCGGTCCGGCCCTCCAGGGCCTTCTTGATGGTCACCTGGTCGGCGAAATCGAGGTCCGAGCCCACCGGCAGGCCCATGGCCAGCCGGGTGATCCGGATGCCGAATCCTTTGAGCACGCGGAGGAGATAGAGCGCCGTGGCCTCCCCTTCGACCGTCGGGTTCGTGGCGATGATGATCTCCTTGAAGGCGCCCTCCTCGATCCGCTTGGTCAGCTTGCCCAGGCGGAGCTCGTCGGGCCCGCGGCCCTTGAGCGGCGACAGGGCGCCGAGGAGGACGTGATAGCGGCCGCCGTAGGCGCCCGTCCGCTCGATCGAGGAGATGTTGAACGGCTCCTCGACGATGCACAGGGACTCGTCGGACCTGTTGCTCGTCCGAGCAGATCAGGCAGGGGTCGACGTGGGTGATGTTGTTGCAGCGGGCGCAGTAGAAGATCTTGCGCTTGGCCTCGCGGATGGCCTCGGCCAGGCGGTCGGTGTCCTCGGTCGGCAGGCCCAGGAAATAGAAGGCGATGCGCTGGGCCGTCTTGGCCCCGATGCCGGGGATGCGGCGGAGCTCCTCGATGAGGTCGTGAAGGGGCTGGGCGTATTCGAACATCAGCCGAGCCCCGGGATCTTGAGGCCGGCGCCCAGGCCGCCGAGCTTCTCCGCCAGGGCCTCGTCGACTTTGGCCGCCCCGTCGTTGAAGGCGGCGACGATGAGGTCCTGGAGCATCTCGACCTCGTTCGCGGCTCACGACCTCGGGCTCGATGCGGATGGACTGCAGGGCCTTGTGGCCGTCGAGGACGACCGTGACCATGCCGCCGCCGCTCGATCCCTCGATCCGCAGGACGGCCAGCTCCTTCTGGAGCCGGTCCTGCATCTCCTTGGCCGATCTTGAGCATCTTCTGGAGGTCCATGACGTTCTTCATGATTCGTTCTCCGTGGGACCGCGGCCCTTGGGCGCGGCGTCGCGGGGGGACGGGACCGGGTCGGCCGACAGGACCTGGGCCTTGAAGGTGTTCATGAAGAACTGGACGGCCGGGTCCTTCATGGCCGACTCGAGCTCCCGCCCGGGCTTGATGGGCCCGCCGCCGGTGGCGCTTTCCTCGGCGAAGCGGACCTTGATGTCCCGGCCCAGGACGTCGGAGGCCGCCTTTTCGACGGCGCGCACGTCCTTCTCCTGGATGCTGGTCACGAAGAAGCCCCGGCCGCTCCCGAAAAAGACCTCGAGGGCGTTGTCCCGGACCATGACCGAGGAGTATTCCCCCAGGAGGGCGGCCAGAGGGGCCCTGTCGACGGCCAGCTTCTCGAGGACCCGGCCGAAGATGTCCTTTCCGGACGGGGCTTCCGGCTTGGGCGGGGCCGCGGGCTCGGACGGCGTTCGCTGCGGGCCCGGCTGAGGCCCGCCGCCCGGCGCGGGCCTCGAACCGGCGCCCGCCGGCGCGGTTTCCCTTGCCGGGGGCCCGGAGGGCCGGGCCGGCGCCGTCCGCTGGGGCGTCTCTTTGAGGGCTTCGACGTCCTTGATGAGCTCGCGCAGGGGGACGATCTTGCGGAAGTGGCAGAGCTTGACGAGGAAGGCCTCGAAATAGATCCGCGGCATCGTCGAGTATCTCAGGCCCGCCTCCGCCTGCTGAAGGGCGAGGAGATAGCGGAGGTGGTCCTCCGGGCCGGCCTTGGCCGCCTCGTCCTTGAGGGCCTGGAGGCCTTCGGGGCTGACGGCGAGGAGGTCCTCGGGCTTTTCGACCGAGCGGACGAGGAGCAGGGCCCGGAAATGCTCGATGAGCTTGCCGAATACGACGCGGAGGTCGTTGCCGGCCGCGACGACGTTCTCGACGAGGGGGAAGACCTCTTCGGGCTTCTCGTCGAGGACGGCCGACGAGAAGCGGAAAAGGACGTCCTGGCCGATCGTCCCGAGGATCGTCTTGAGGTCCTCGTCGCCGATGTTCTCGCCGCTGAAGGCCACGGCCTGATCGAGGAGGCTCTGGGCGTCCCGCATGCTCCCGTCCGCCGCCTCGGCGATGAGGGCCAGCCCGGCGGGGGTGATGGTGATGCCTTCCTTCTTGGTGATCTCCATGAGGTGGTTGATGATGTCCTTGTGGGAGATCTTGCGGAACTCGAAGTGCTGGCAGCGCGACACGATGGTCGCCGGGACCTTGGCGAACTCCGTCGTCGCGAAGATGAAGACCGTGTTCGGCGGCGGTTCCTCCAGGGTCTTCAGGAGGGCGTTGAAGGCGTGCGTCGAGAGCATGTGGACTTCGTCGATGATGAGGACCTTGGTGCGGGTGTAGGCGGGCTTGTACTTGACCATCTCCCGGATGGGCTCGATATCGTCGACCTGGCGGTTGGAGGCGCCGTCGATCTCGAGCACGTCGATGGCGCTCCCCTCATGAATGGCCTTGCAGAACTGGCAGGGATGGTCCTTGTCGGGGCAGGGGTGCGGCGTCGGCCCGTCGACGCAGTTCAGGGCTTTGGCCAGGATCCGGGCCACGGTCGTCTTGCCGGTCCCCCTGACGCCCGAGAACAGGTAGGCGTGGGCGATGCGGTTGGAGGAGATGGCGTTCTGGATGGTCCGGACAACGGACAGCTGCCCGACGACCTCCTCGAACTTCCAGGGCCTGTATTTCCGCGCGAATATCTCGTAAGACATGGGTTTTCGGCCATCCGCGGAGGGGAGAGAGAAAGCGGCCTTTCTCCCCTGAAAAAGTAAAGTTTATCTTAGCACAATCCGGCCAAATAGCAAGGAAAAGGAATATAATGACGCCGTGCCGACGCGCTCCCGCAGCCTCGCCGAGATCCACCTGGCCGTCTTCCTCTTCGGCTTCCCCGGGCTGTTCGGAAAATGGCTGGCCCTGCCGCCGGAAGTCATCGTTTTCGGCCGGGTCCTCTTCGCCTGCCTGGCCCTGGGCGCGGTCATGGCCGCCGGCCGGCGCGCCTTCCGGATCTCGCCGCGGCGAGACCTCGTCCTCCTGGCCGTCTGCGGCGTCGTCCTGGCCGCGCACTGGACGATGTTCTTCAGATCCGTCCAGGTCTCCTCTGTCGCCGTGGGGCTTCTCGCCTATTCGAGCTTCCCGGTCTTCACGGCCTTTCTCGAGCCTCTCTTGGCCCGCGAGAGATGGGACCCGGCGAGCCTCATCTATGCCTTGCTCTGCGTCCTCGGGATCGCCCTCATCGTGCCGGGCTTCGATGTCTCGGACGCGGTCGTCCGCGGCGTCCTCTGGGGGCTCGGGGCCGGGCTGTCGTTCTCGCTGCTGTCCGTCCTCGACCGGTCGTTGGCGGCCCGCCACCCGAGCTTGACCGTGGCTTTCTATCAGGACCTGGTGGCCGCCGTCGTTCTCGCGCCGGCCGTCCTGCGCGCCGGACTCCCCCGCTCGGGGCGGGACTGGGCCCTCATCGCCGTCCTGGGCGTCGTCTGCACGGCGGCGGCGCACACCCTGTTCATCGAGGGCATGAAGGGGGTCGGGGCCAGGACGGCGAGCGTGCTGAGCTCGCTCGAGCCGGTTTACGGCATCATCCTCGCCCTGGCCCTCTTAAATGAAAGCCCCTCCCTGAGAACGGTCTCGGGAGGGGCCATTGTCCTTGCGGCGGCCCTGGCCGCGACGGTCCGGGCGGCGCGCCGGGCCTAGCGCTTGTCGCCGGGCTTCCGGCGGACCGGCGTTCTCTTGGTCTTCTCTTCTTCGGCCTTCTGACGCTTGGCGAGCTCCGCCTTCTCCTGGTCGTGCTTCTTCTTCAGCTCGGCGGCCCGGGACGCGGCCTGTTCGTCCACCTTCTTCTTCTCGACGGGATTCTGGACCTTGGCCTTCTCCTCGTCGGCCCTTCGCCGGACCTCATTGAGCTCGGTCTCCTGGCTCTCTCGCAGGAGCTGCTGTTCCTTGTTGTGGTCCTGGCGCAGGATCTCCTCTTCGTTGCGGGGCGCCCTGCGGTAGACGCGGCTCGTCGTTTCGCCGCTGATCTCCTTCTCGGCCTTGGCCTGGTCGACGACCTCCTTCGGCTTGGCCGCTTCGTTGCGCCGGATCACGGGCTTGGAGATAACGAGGTCGCTGCCCTCCTCCCGCTCGACGCCCGGGCGGGTCGCGTCCTTGAGGGAATAGCGCTCGACCGGCCGTTCGGTCTGGCGGCGGACGATGTCGGGATCGATGCCGTCGTTGATGACGCGCCGGTCACGCTCGTTGATGTTGACGCCGAACTCGGTCCTGTCGACGATCGTCCGGTTCCGTTCGATGGGCAGGACCCAGCGGTCGAGGCTCCGGTCCTGGAAATTCCTGCCGCGCACGAAATTCCAGTGATCATAGGGAATATCCCACTGGCGGCGCCCGAAGCCGCGACCGGGAATGAAGTCGGCCCCGGGCGGCAAGCGGCGCCCAGCCGATGTGCGCGTCGCCCCATCTCCAGGCCACCCAGGCCGGGCCCCAGAGGACATCGGGGACCCAGTACCAGCCGAGACCCCGGTCCCAGCCCCAGCGGCCGTAATGGAAGGCGATCCAGCCCCAGCGCTCGACCGAGACCCAGGTCCAGCCGTAGTCCGTCCAGGCCCAGCGCCCTCGGGAGTAGGGACGCCAGTTATAGCCGACGTTCCCGGGGACCCAGACATACCCGTACGGACGATAAGAAACCCAGAGTCCGTAAGGCTCGAGCTCGTCATAAAAGTAGGTGCTGTCGAGGTTGTCGTAGCGGTCGTTGTACCGTTCGTCGTTGACGCGGTCGGGATAATTGGATCCGTCATAAGGGACATACCTGATGCAGGACGTCCCGACCAGCACAACGAAAGCCGTAAAGAGCAGGAAGCCGATGGTTTTCTTCATCTTCGTCCTCCTGAAACGAGTTTATGCAAGGAATATGCCAAGTCTATCCCCTGCCGTCCAAGAAGCGCCCATGGGGACCCGTCCTAAAAAAAGGACATCCGGAGCGTCCCGTTCGACTCAGGCCAGTCTCTTGAAGACGGTCTTGATGCGCTTGAGGGCCCAATTGAGGTCCTTGTCCCTGATGACCAAGGGCGGCGCGAAGCGGATGACGTTGTCGTGGGTCTCTTTGCAGAGCAGCCCTTCCTTCATCATCTCCTCGCAGAAGCGGCGGGCGCCGCCGGCCTCGGGATGGAGCTCGACGCCGATGAGCAGGCCCCGGCCGCGGACCGCCTTGATGTGCCGGCTGCGGACCTTGCGGAGCTTTTCCATGAAGGCGGCGCCGCGCTCGGCCGCGTTCGCGACCAGGTTCTCTTCCTTGATGACCCTCAGGCTTTCCCGGGCCACGGCGCAGGCGAGCGGATTGCCTCCGAACGTCGAGCCGTGCTCGCCGGGCTTGAAGACGCCCAGGATCTCCCGGTCGGCCACGACGGCCGAGACGGCGTAGCAGCCGCCGCCGAGGGACTTGCCGATGACGGTCATATCGGGCCGGACGCCTTCGAACTCGCAGGCGAAGAGCTTTCCCGTCCGGCCGAGCCCCGTCTGGATCTCGTCGGCGATGAGAAGGACGCTGTTCTTTTTGCAGATCTCCGCGGCCTGACGAAGGTACCCGTCGGGCGGGATGAGGATGCCGGCCTCGGCCTGGATGGGTTCGACAAGGAAGGCGGCCGTTCTCGGCGTGATGGCCTTCTCCAGGGCTTCGATGTCGCCGAACGGGACGACCACGAAACCCGGCGTGAACGGGCCGAAATCCTGGCGGTAGAGGGGCTCGGTCGAGAAGCTGATGACCGTGACCGTGCGGCCGTGGAAGTTATTGGCGCAGACGATGATCTCGGCCTGGTCCTGGGGCACGCCCTTCTTCTGATAGGCCCACTTGCGGGCCGTCTTGACGGCCGTCTCGACCGCCTCGGCGCCCGAGTTCATCGGCAGGACCATCTCGTAGCCGGTCAGGTCGCAGAGCTCTTTGGCCAGCAGGGGCCACTGGTCGTTGCGGAAGGCCCGCGAGGTCAGGGTCAGCTTCCGGGCCTGATCGATGAGGGCCCGCACGATGCGGGGGTGCCGGTGGCCCTGGTTGACGGCGGAGTAGGCGCTCAGAAAATCCAGGTACTTTTTGCCCTCGACATCATACATCCAGATGCCCTGGGCCTTGCTGATGACGACATCGAGCGGATGGTAATTGTGGGCGCCGTAAATGTCCTCGATCCGGATGAGGTCCTGGCTGTCCATGCTATGGCTCCTTTGTGCTGACGTGATGATGGCGGAGAGGGCGGGATTCGAACCCGCGGTACACCTTACGGCGCACACACGCTTTCCAAGCGTGCTCCTTAAACCGCTCGGACACCTCTCCGTTCCTATGGTTCCGGAATGCTTTGGAAAGGCCAACCTTACCAAAAAAGCGTCGTTTGGTCAACGCGCCGCGGTCAGAAGGGCGGGCGGAAGATGTTGATGATGTCCTTGAGGAGGGCGGCGGCGGCGCCGCGGGGGTTGGAGCGGCCGCCGGTGACGGTCACCGAGCCCATGGAATCGGTGAGGAAGGTGATGCCCTTCTCGGTGCCGTTGACGTGGGCGAGCGGATGGGAGGCGTCGATGAGCGACGGCCGGACGTCGAGGCTCCAACGGTCGCCGCGGCGCCCCGGCGCGGCCGTGGCCAGGAGCTTGACGGACCGTCCTTCGCGGCTGGCGGAGCGGACGAAATCGGCGGCCAGGCCGGTGATGCCCGTGACGTGGACGTCCTTCAGGACGTAATCCGTGTCGAGGCAGGCGTTGGTGATGAGCAGGATCTTGCAGGCGCTGTCCCAGCCGCCGACGTCATGGGCCGGGTCGGGTTCGGCGATGCCCTTGTCCTGGGCCTCCTTGAGGGCCTCGCCGTAGTCCAGGCCTTCGCCCATGCGGGTCAGGATGTAGTTCGAGGTCCCGTTGAGGATGCCCTGGAGGCCTTCGATCCGCGCGCCGGCGAGCGAGAACAGGCCCACGTCGAGGGTCGGCAGGGCGGCGGCGGTGGCCCCGCTGAACTTGAGGGCCACGCCGTTCTCCGCGGCCAGGGCCTTGAGCGCCTTAAAGCCGACGACGAGGGCCCCCTTGCTCGCCGCGACGGCGTGCCAGCCGGCGCCGAGGGCCGAGGTGATGTAGGTCAGCCCCGGCTCGCCCGTCTCGAGGTCGGAGAGGGTGCATTCGACGAGGCAGCCGCCGCGGCCGTGCCGGGCGATGACGTCCGTGGCCCTCAGGCCCTCATGCCAGGCCGGGTTCCCCGAGGTCCAGGCCTCGCCGGCCCTCGAAACCTGCCGGGCGTCGAGAGGCCCGCCCGCATAGAAGCAGCCTTCCGCGCGGGCCACGGCCAGGATGTCGAGGCCCAGGCCGTAGCGGCGTTCGAGGTCTTCGGACTTCTCCCGGAGCAGGGAGAAGAAGGCCCGGCCGACATGGCCGAAGCCGGTGAGGACGAGGGGGACTCTCTTCATGCTCGAGGTATCAATGGCGGAGAGGGCGGGATTCGAACCCGCGATCCCAATTGCTCGAGATAACGGTTTTCGAGACCGTCGCCTTCAACCACTCGGCCACCTCTCCGCGCTATCGGGTCGCAAAACGAAGGCCGATTATAGCCGAAATCGTCATTTCTTTCTACGGGCGCGAAAGAAGCCGCGGAGAAGAGCGGCGCTTTCTCCGGCCCGGATGCCGCCCGTGATCTCGGGCCGGTGGTTGAGGCGGGCGAAGGGGAACGTCATGGTTGACGAAACGGCCCCGGCCTTGGGATCGGCGGCGCCGAAGACCAGACGGCGGAGCCGGGCCTGGACGATGGCGCCCAGGCACATGGCGCAGGGTTCGACGGTGACGTAGAGGTCGCAGTCGGGAAGCCGGTAGTTGCCGGCTTTTTTCGAGGCCCGGCGGATGGCGACGATCTCGGCGTGGGCCGTCGGGTCGGAGGACCCGACCGGCCTGTTCGAGCCCCGGGCGACGATCTTCCCGTTCCTGACGACGACCGCCCCGACGGGCACCTCTCCCCTGCGCCGCGGCCTTGGCGGCTTCGGTCAGCGCGGCCTTCATGAGCCTGTCGTCGTCCATGGCCGCACGATTTTACCCCGGACGTCCTCCTTCGCGCAATCCTCCGCGTCAGGACAGGGACGGCGGACTTGCCCTGGGCCGATTTCGGTTTATAATACCGGCCATCCGTTTCAAGGAGCCTGAGCATGGACACTTTCGAATGCCTCGCCTGCGGGCCCCTGGCCTCGCGCGACCCCCACTCCCCTTTCTGCCCCGAATGCGGCGAGCCTCTCTTCGTCGCGCCGCCCGGCCGGCCCGGCGGCCGGCGCATCCTCGACGACAAGCCGCTGGCCCTCGAGCGCTTCGCCGAGTTCCTTCCTCTCGAGCGGATCGATCCCGCCTTGAGCCTCGGCGAAGGCACGACCCCGCTGCTCAAGCTCGACCGGATCGGGCGGTCCCTCGGCTTCGCCGGCCTCTACGCCAAGAACGAGGCCCAGAACCCGACCTCGAGCTTCAAGGACCGCGGCTCCGCCGTCGCGGTGCAGAAGGCCGTCTCGCTCGGCACGAAGCGGATCGGGACCGTCTCGACGGGCAACATGGCCGCCTCGACGGCCGCCTACGGCGCCCGGGCCGGGCTCGAGACCTTTGTCCTGCTCAAGGAAGGGACTTCGGGGGCCAGCCTCCAGACCGCGGGCATCTTCGGCCCCCGGCTGGTCGCGGTCGCAGGGCGATTACGGTTCCCTCTTCAACGCCAGTCTTTCGATCGGCAAGAGGCTCGGCATCACCTTCATGAACTCGATCGATCCTTATCGAATGGAGGGCTACAAGCTCACGGCCTTCGAGATCTTCGTCCAGCTCGGCCGCCGCGCGCCGCGCACGGTCATCGTCCCGCTGAGCTCGGGCGGACATCTGCTCGGCCTCATGCGCGGCTTCGCCGATCTCGAGCGCGAGGGCTTCATCGGGGCCTATCCCCAGATCGTCGGGGTCCAGGCCGAGGGCTGCGCTCCCCTCGTCCACGCCTTCGACAAGGGCCTGTCGAAAGCCGAGCGGATACCGACGTCCCCCACGATCGCCCACGCCATCGCCAATCCGACCCCTCCGGCCGGCAACGCCGTCCTGCGGATGATCCGGGAGCGGGACGGACTGCTCCTGGCCGTGTCGGACGGGGAGATGCTCGAGGCCCAGCGCGAGCTGGCCGCGGACGAGGGCCTGTTCTGCCAGCCGGAATCGGCGACGACCCTCGCCGCCATGAAGAAGCTCACCGCCGCCGGCCGGGTCAAGAGCGGCGACGGCGGGGTCGTCCTCGTCCTGACCGGAAGCGGCCTCAAGACGCTCCACCTGCTGGCCTCGGAGCCGGTCGAGGTCCATCGCCTGTCCCTCGACGGGCTCGAGGCGGGCCTGGCCGGCCTGCGCCGCGGGGCCTAGGCTCTTCTTGACCAGGTATTCGAAGATCTTGTCGCGGTTCGGGAAGAGGGCCGGCGTCCCTCCCGTATGGAGGAAAAGGACCTTGTCCGTCGGCTTGAAGAACCCCGTCTTGATCAGGTCCTTAAGGCCGATCATGGCCTTGGCCGTATAGACGGGATCGAGCACGATGCCCTCTGTCTGGAAGACGAGCCGGATCGTCTCCGCGACGGCCTTGTCGACGGTCCCATAGCCCTGGCCCAGGTATTCGTCGAAGACCGTGACGTCGTCGGGCAGGATCCCGAGGCCGAGGCCCAAAGCCTCGTCCGTCGCCCGGGCGATCTCCAGGACGTCGTCGGAAAAAGGGCCCTTGGGGTCCGATACGCTGATGCCGATGATCCGGCAGGCCGGCGCCATGGCCTTGGCGCCGACGACGAGCCCGGCCTGCGTCCCGCCCGAGCCTGTCGAGTGGACGATGAAATCGGGCTCCGTCCCCCCGCCGCTCCTGGTCTGTTCGAGGAGCTCGGCGAAGCCGGCGACATAGCTGATGGCGCCGAGCGGCTTGTCCATGTCGCCGCGGACGAGAGAGCCGCCGACCGGGACCAGGTACGGCCTGTGCCCTTCGGCCCTGACCTTCCGCCCCGCCTCCTCCAGGATGTCCATGGCCTGGGCCGCCTTGACGATGCGGCCCTTTTCTTTCTCGAGAAAGCGGATATCGGCGTCGAGGATGACGTCGAGGAGGACGTTGCCGTCGGCCGTGGCCGGCTGATCGGCGGGCTTGAAAAGCATCAGGATGGGCTTGATGCCGAAGGTCCGGGCCGCCGCCGCCGTCTGCATGCACCAGTTGGACTGGAGGCTGGCCCAAGTGATGACGACGTCCGCCTTCTTCTCGAGCATGTCGGCGATGATGAACTCGAGCTTGCGCGACTTGTTGCCCCCGAAGGCCAAGCCCGTCAGGTCATCGCGCTTGACGTAGATCTCCGGCCCGCCCAGGCGGGCCGATAGCCGCTCGAGCTTGCGGAACGGGGTCGGGCGGTGGATGATGTCGACGCGGGGAAAACGGTCGACGCGATCGAGTATGTCCCGGGTCGTGTAGGCCATGATCGAACCTCCCTCGGATAGGTTAACATCCGAATAATCGTTTCGGGCCGGTCTCAGTATCGGGGGTCCTTGAGCACCGTGCCCCGCGTCGTCTGGGACTTCCCGTCGACCGTCAGGACGATCCGGTAATCGCCCGGCTGCAGCGGGAAGGAGGCGAAATTCACGTCGCCCGCGCGTCCCGCCGTAACCCATCTCGCGGGCGCGGCGGGCCCGGTCCTGGGCCGTTCTCTTCTCTTCGGCCGTCATCTCGCGGCGCCCGGTCATGTTCCAGATGACGGTGTTGAGCCCGACCTCGGACGTCCCGGCGATCTCGTTGACGAGCAGGGTCCCCGCATAGACCTGGACCTTCACGCCGTCCTTGGGCTTGGCCTTCAGAAGGTACGAGATGGCCAGGCCCGGCGGCTCGCTCTCGCCGGCGAAGTTGGAGCTGCTGGATTCGCGGCGGTCCTGCCCCGACCCAGCGGACCTTGGGCTCGACCGCGAAGAGATGCGCGTCCTTGGCCAGGACGTCGGGCGTGAGCTCCTGCAGCGGCCTGATGTCGGCGATGTAGGCCCCGCGGCCGTGGGTGGCGACGATGAGGTCGGCCTCCCGCGGGTGGATCTTGAGGTCGTGGACCGGCTGGGTCGGCAGGTTCGCCTTCAGCTTCAGCCAGGCCTGGCCGCCGTCGAGGGAGACATAGACGCCGAAATCGGTCCCGGCGAACAGAGGCCTTGGGGTTCTTGGGGTCCTCGCGGACGACGTTGACCGGTCCCTCGGCGAGTCCCGCGGCCAGGGAGGTCCAGGTGGCGCCGTAGTCGGTCGTCTTGTAGACGATAGGGCCGGAAGTCGTCGTTGCGGAAGCCGGTGTAGGAAACGTAGGCCGTGCCGGGGTCGGAGGGAGACGCCGCGACCCGGCTGACCCAGTAGCCGGGGTTCCCGGTGATCTTGTCGTTGAGCTTGACCCAGGTCCTCGCCGTTGTCGCGGGTGACCCAGACATTCCCGTCGTCGGTGCCGGCCCAAAGCAGGCCGGGGACGAGCGGCGATTCGTCGAAGGTCGTGATCGTGCAGTACTGGATGTTGCCGTCTCCTCCCTGGCCCTCGACCGTGAGCTTGGACGGAGTCGTTGGTCGAGAGATCGGGGCTGATCTCGGTCCAGGATTCGCCGCGGTTGGTCGACATGACGACGATGTTGCCGCAGTGATAGACCGTGTCGCTGGCGTGGGCCGAGACGAGGATCGGCGCGCACCAGTTCCAGCGCGTCGCGGGCTTCTGCCGCTGGTAGGCGATGCTCTTGGCCTCGCCGGTCACGAGGTCGACGCGGGACAGCGGGCCCGAACTGGGATTCGTTGTAGAGCGTGCGGTTCGTCGCCCGGTCGAAGACGTTGTACATCCCGTCGCCGCCGCCCATGCCGAACCAATCTTCGAGGCGGATGGGAGGCCCCGCGGCGGCCCGGCCGCCGAAGCCGCCGCCCGCCGCCCACGTTGGTGCTCGGGCCCATGAGGTTGCCGTTGTCCTGCAGCCCGCCGGCGACGCGGTAGGGATAGGACATGTCGAAATCGATGGCGTAGAACTGGGCCAGAGGCAGGAAATCGGGATGGTACCAGTTCTTCCCGCCGTCCCAGGTGACGCCCAGGCCGTGGTCGTAGCCGAGGAGCATGTGCCGGCTGTCCGCGGGATCGATCCAGAGGGCGTGGTTGTCGCCGCCGAAGCGGAACGGCGAGCGTCCAGGTCTTCCCGCCGTCCTTGCTGGCCAGGACGCCGACGCTCAGGATGTAGACGAGGTTCGGCGTCGTTCGGGTCGACGATGATCTGGCCGTAGTAGTACCCGGGATCGCCGCCGATCGAGCGCTTCTCCGGGCTGACCTTGGTCCAGGTCGCGCCGGCATCGTCCGAGCGGTAGATCTCGCCGTCGATCATGCCGGAGCTCGACTTGCCCGCGAGGACCTCTTTCCAACGGTCCTCGGCGGACATCCCGGGCTTGTTGGCGTTCTCGATCTCGGCGTAGAGGATCTTCGGGTTCTTGGGGAAGACGGTCAGGCCGATGCGGCCGAGGATGCCGCCCGGCAGGCCGGCCGTGAGCTTCGTCCAGGTCTTGCCGCCGTCGGTCGTCTTGTGGATGCCGGAGCCCGGCCCGCCGATGCCCCAGGTCCAGGGCTTGCGGAACTTGTCGTAGGCCGCCGCGTAGAGCGTCTCCGGGGCGGTCGGGTCCATGACGACATCGACGACGCCGACGGCGCGTCCGTCGACGGCGATGTCGAGGACCTTGGCCCAGGTCTTGCCGCCGTCGGTCGTCTTGTAGAGCCCGCGCTCGGCGTTCTCGGTATAGAGATGGCCGAGGGCGGCCACATAGACGACGTTGGGGTCGGACGGATGGATGAGGATGCGCCCGATGTGGTGGGATTCCCTGAGGCCCATGTTGAGCCACGTCTTGCCGGCGTCGACGGACTTGTAGACCCCGTCGCCCCAATAGGTCGAGCGGGAGTTGTTGGCCTCGCCCGAGCCGAGCCAGAGGATGGCGGGATCCGAAGGAGCCACGGCGATGTCCCCGATCGAGAAGACCTTTTCGTGCTCGAAGAGCGGCTCGAACGTCTGGCCGTTGTTCTCCGTCTTCCACAGGCCGCCGGAGGCCGAGGCCGCGTAGAACGTGTTCGGCTTCCCGGACGGGACGGCGAAGTCGACGAACCGGCCGCTCTGCTGCGTCGGCCCGATGGACCGGAAATGCAGGGCGTTCACGACCGCCGCGGCGTCGAGCGGCCGCGGGCGCCTTGGCCTTGGCGGCCGGGCGGGTCTGGGCGCCCAGGAAGGCCTCCCCGACCAGGATGGCCAGGACCAGCATGGGGATCGAAAGCTTCCGTGTCATCGCGTCTCCTCCTTCTTGATATCGAAATCGAGACAGGCCGGTCACTTCTCTGTCCGGCGATAAACGACGTGCCGCGCGGCGAGATCGTCCATGATCGCCCGGAAGGCCGCTTCGTCGGCGCCGAGGAGCTCCGGCGGCAGGACGCCTTTGCGGTTGAACCGCCCCGTCAGGACGAGACGGGCCGCGGCCGCCGCGGGAAAGCCCGTCGTCCGGGCCATGGACGAGATAGCCCGAGGCCCGGTCCCGCCGGTCGAAGAGGTCGTACTCGATGCGCTTCGCCCGGCCCGCGGCTTCGCCCTCGACGATGATCCGCATGACCGTGAACTCGTCGTCCTCCTCGTGGAGGAGCCATTGCCGGAAAAGGACGGCCGAAGTGAAGTCGAGGGGCCGGATCTTGCGGCCCCGGACGTCGATCTCGGCGGTGTCGAAAAAGCCGCTGTCGCGCAGGGCCTGGATGCGCTCGACGTGACCCGGATAGCGGAGCGTCTTCTCGATCATGTTGGGGACCTTCATCGTCGTGAGAAGCGACCGGAGCCCGTCGGAGTTGAAGGCCTCGAGCGTGCCGATCTCGGGGAAGTCCAGGTGCTCGACGTCGGACAGGGCCGGCTTGACGACGAGGTGGCCGTTCTCGACGTAGCGGGCCGGCCGGATGTACTCCTCGATGACGTCGGCCGGCGAGAAGGGGGCCTTGTATTCGAAGGGGAATTCACGGCGGAACGGGAGCCCGCCGACGTAGCAGGCGAAGCGCTTGACCGTCATCCGGGCGGCGTGGTAGCCGAGGATCATGTTGCTCATGCCCGGGGCGACGCCGCAGTCGACGATGGCGGTGACGCCGGCCTTCCGCGCGGCTTCGTCGAGGGCCAGCGCGTCCTCGGGAAAGAACGAGATGTCGACCATGTCCTTGCCGGCGGCGATGACCTCGCGCAGGGTGGCGAAGCCCATGAAGCCGGGGACGGCGCCGACGACGAGGTCGCAGGCGCCGACGATGGCCCGAAGGGCGGCCGGCGACGAGAGGTCGGCTTGGAGGGTCTTGACGGCCGTGCCCTCGAGCTTGGCCAGGTTGTCGGGGCTGACGTCGACCGAGGTGACCTCGAATTCGCCCGAAAGGTCGAGCGCGATGACGCGGCCGACCATGCCCGAGCCGAGCACGACGATCTCTCTTCATGGGAACTCCTCTCTCGCCGATGGAGCCGAAAGGGAAGTTATAACCCAGGTCGGGCCGACTTTCAACTCAATAGCGGCCGAATTCCTCGGCGACGCCGGCCAGGACGGCGACGTTGCCGGCGGGCGTGTGGGGCGCGATGGAGCAGGCCGTGCTCAGGATGAAGCGGCCGCCGGGCTTCCCGGCTTCGATCCGCCGGACGGCGTCGGCCCGCACCGAGCCGCGGTCGCCCGCGAGGAGGACATGCACGGGATCGATGTTGCCCTTGATGAAGATCCGGCCGCCCGACGCGCCGCTTGGCGTCCTCGAGCTCGACGCGGCCGAGCGGCGGCGGGTCCAGGCACTCGATGCCGGAGGCCCCGGACCCGGCCATGAGCTCGAGCCGGTCGTGGATGTCGCCGCAGGTATGGATGTAGGCCCGCACGGCCTTCGCTTCGACGGCCCGGGCGATGCGGCCTTCGTACGGCAGGACGAACCTCCGGTAGAAGGCCGTCGAAAGGAAGCCCGCCCCGGCGAAGGGCGAGGAGATCTTGATGGCGTCCACCCCCGTCGCGGCCAGGCCCTCGGCGACGGCGACGATGCCCGCCGTGAACCGCTCGAGCACGGCTTCGGCGCGCGCGGGGTCGTCCAGAAAACCGACCATGGCCGGCTCGAAACCGAAGAGGTCGAGGACGTAATCGAGGGGCGAGGTCACTTCGCCGTGGACCGAGAGATCCCGGCCGGCGCGGTCGACCGCCATGGCGACGGCGTCGAAGGGGTGGGCGGGATCGATGTCGAAGCGGAGGCCCTGCGATACGGGGATATAATCGATCCGGTCGGGCAGGGACGACGGATCGAAGCGGCCGAACTCCGGCCGGGCCCGGGGAACGGCCGGGCGAAACACCGGCAGATCGTCCGGAGGAAAGACCGTCTCGTCCCCGTTCTTCCAGCGGACCCGCTCGCCGTCGGGCCCGCGCGAGATCGAGACGGCCCGGCCCTCCCAATCGGGGGCGTGGCCGTGCAGGCTGACCAGGATCCCGTCGAACGCGTAGTCCGCCCTCAGGGCGAGGAGCGCCTCGACGAAGTCCCCGGCCGAATGCCAGAGACGCGACGGCGGGACCGCCGACCGCAGCAGCATGTGGCCGACGCTCATCTGGCACATGACGGGCACGCGGTCGGGCCGGCCGCCCGACATCGCCGCCGCCATCCGTTCCTTCGATGTCATGCCGGCTCCTTCGGGCCGCAGGATAGCCCCGGCCGCCGCCTCCGGTCAAGGGCCGGTTTACATTAGGACGGCCGGACGCTATGATACCGCAAACGGCGGAAAGACCCGGCATGCTCAAACTCAGGCCCGCTCTCCTGGCCCTGCTCCTGGCCGTCGCGCTGTCCCCGCGGGCGACGGCCGCGGAGGAGACCGCCGCGGAACGGGACCCGCACCGGACCCGGCTCATCGGCCTGCCTTTCGTCTATTACTCGCCCGAGACGAAGGTGGCCTTCGGCGCCGGCGGCATCCTCAGCTTCCGGGCCGGCCGGGACAAGGAAGAAGCCCGCACATCGAGCGTCTGGGCCTATTGCCAGCTACAATCTGGCCCGCCAGTTCAACGTCCTCGTCAAGCCGGCGATCTATCTCAAGGCCAACGGGCTCATCCTGAGCGGGACCTTCCACTACGAGCGGGCGCCGCAGAAGTTCTACGGCGTGGGGAACGACACGCCGTCGAGCGCCGTCGAGTCCTTCACGCCGCGGATCTTCGCCCTCCAGGTCGGCGTCAAGAGGCGCGTGCTGGGCGGTCTTTTCGGCGGCCTCCAGTTCGACTTCGAGCGCATGACGATGGAGAAGGTCGAGACGGGCGGGCTCCTCGACGCCGGAGACATCGTCGGGGGCCGCGGCGGGCAGCTGGCCGGGATGGGCGTCAGCCTGGATTGGGACACCCGGGACGCGGTCATCTTCCCCCGCCGGGGGGTGTTCCTCCAGCTCTCGGCCGACGCCTACGGCCCGATCGCCGGCAGCGACTTCACATTCAACCGGATCAAGCTCGATCTCCGGGAATACCTGACCCTGGGCCCGGACCGGATCCTCGCCCTCCAGGCCTATCTCCTCTCGACCGGCGGCGAAGTCCCCTTTCACAAGCTGGCCCTCGTCGGCGGCGAATCGCTGCTGAGGGGCTACTACCGGGGCCGCTTCAGGGACAAGGCGATGATGCTGGTCCAGGCCGAGTACCGGGCCCTGGTGACGAAGAGGATCGGCGTCGCCGGTTTCGCCGGGCTGGCCGACATCTTCCCGGGCTTCGACGACCTCGGCCGCGGAAAGCTCAAGTTTTCCGTCGGCAGCGGCCTCCGCTATGTCCTCGACAAGAACGAGGGGACGACCTTGCGGCTGGACCTGGCTTGGGGCCGGGCCAGCTTCGGTCTCTACGTCACGGCCCAGGAAGCGTTCTGAAGCGGGCTCCCGGCTACTTCTTCAGCTCCGAGGTGCAGTGCGGGCAGCGGACGGCCTTGATCGGGACGGCCGTGGCGCAGAAGGGGCAGTCCTTGGTCGTCGGCTCGGCCGGCGCGGGTTCGGCCTTCTTCTTCATCCGGTTCACGCCCCGGATGACCAGGAACAACGCGAAGGCGACAATGAGGAAGCTGATGATCTTGTTGAGGAACTGCCCGTAGTTCAGGGTGACCGCACCGGCGGCCTGGGCCGCGGCGAGCGATGGATAGGGGCCTGCGCCCGACAGGAGGATATAGAGATTGGCGAAATCGACCTTGCCGAGGAGCAGCCCGATCGGAGGCATCAGGACGTCGGCGACGAGCGAGGTGACGATGGTCCCGAAGGCCGCGCCGATGATGATGCCGACGGCCATGTCCACGACCGAGCCGCGCATGGCGAATTCCTTGAATTCTTTGAACATCCGGACCTCCTTGGTTCTGTATATCTGACCTCTTATATCCAAATCCGCGGGAGACTGTCAATCCTTGACGAGGGGGAAGACGGAGATCCGCAGACGGGCGCAGCCCATGGGGATGAGGTCGACCTCTTCGGGCGTTCCTTCCCCCTCGGCGGGGCTGGCCGGGACCGGCCCGACCATGCGCCCCTCTTCTTTCCAGCCGGGCACCCGCCGCGCCAGGACCTTGAGCACGATCGGGGCCGCCTCGGGGACGAACGGCTGATAGGGCGGCGCGGCGCGGGAGGCCAACCGCACGCTGGGACGCGCCCCTGTCCGACCCGGGACCAGGCCGTAGTTCCAGGGCGTCGTCGGCAGGACCTCGAAGGCCGGCCAGGCCTCCGTCCCGCCGTACTTCTGCCACTTCTCCCCTATCCTGAGGGCGTACCAGAGGGGGCCGCGTCGCACCGAGACGGCGCCCCGCAGGGACGGCCAATCGACGACCTCGATCTCCGGGTCGAACTCGATCCGGACCTGGTCGCCGTGATGCCACGTCCGGCGCAGCACCGCGTACTGGCCTCCCGTGAAAGACCCCTCGACCCTCTGGCCGTTGAGGACGATCCGGACCGTCTTCGCCCAGCCCGGGAGCCTCAGATAGAGCGGAAAGGACACCGGCCGGTCGCAGGACAGGCTCAGCCGGACCTGGTCCTCGAAGGGGTAGGAGGTCTCTTCCGAGACCGATATGTCCGCGCCCTCGGCGACCTTGGCCCTGACCTCCGACGGCGCGTAGAGGGTCGCGGCCAGGCCGTTGTCGGCCGTGGCCATCCAGAGATGCTCGGCGAAATAGGGCCAGCCGAAGGCCACGTTGTGCTGGCAGCAGCGATAGCTCCAGGGGTCGTACGAGACGAGCGTTCCGGCGTTCTGGAAATCGTGCTCCCCGGAGCTGTCGCAGGAGATGAGGTTGGCCGCCGTGAGATAGTGGAGGCCTTTGAGGTCCGGGGTCATGGACGCGGGAAGGTCGTTGAAGGCGACCTCCTCGGCCCGGTCCGCCCACGCGGTCGCGCCCGTGATCTTGAGGAGGGACTCGAAGCTGGCCATGAACTCGACCATCGTGCACGTTTCGGCGCCCTGCCGCGGATCGTCCTTCCCGGGACGGATGTTCTCGTCGGCCCCGAACATCCCGCCGGGCTGGCGTCCGTACCGGTCCATGACGAGGCGGTAGTTCTCGCTCCGACGGCTTTGAGCAGGTCCGGGTCGCGGGCCTGCTGGAAGTAGATGGCGGGCTCGCGGAAGCCCATGGCGATGTTGACGCCGTGATAGAAGCCGCTTTCGACCCAGTCCTTGTCCCGCCCGGGGGTCAGGATGGGCGAAGTCCAGTCCGACGTCCTGGTGAAGAGCCTTCTGGCGAGGTCGAGCAGGAAGCTCTCTCCCGTCCGATTGTAGAGCCAGTAGACGCTCTCGAGGTTCTCCCCTCCCCTGAGCTTCTGCCAGCTCCCCGGCAGCAGCTCTTCGGCGGGCAGGTGGAATTCGAACTGGAAGAAGCGGCTCATCAGGGACAGGACGCGGCGGTCGCCCGTGGCTTCGTAGAAGCTCTGCAGCGCCGCCAGCATGACCATGTTCGGCCAGAGGTCGTTGGAGGCGCGATTGTCGGGCGGGCCGAAATATCCGTCCCGGGCCTGGGACTTGAAGACTTGGAGGAGCCAGCGCTCGGTCTCTTTGCGCAGGCCGGCGTCCTTGAGCAGATAGCCGAGATCGCCGTAGCCCTTGAGCCAGTAGGGCATCTCCTCCCAGCCCGTCCCTTTGAGGGTCAGCCAGCCGCTGTCGTCGCCGAGGAAGCGGCTGAGCTCGCTCAGGCGGCCCGTGAGGCCGTCCCTCATGAGCTGCAGCTGGGCCATGAGCCAGCCGCGCGGCTCGATGGCCCCGATGGGGAGCTTGACCAGAGGGCTCACGGCGAGAGGCGTCCGGTTCGACGGATAGTGCTGGTTCGGGGCCGCGGCGGGCGGCACGGGAACGGAGGCCGCTTCAGGCTGGACGGGAAGCTCGGTGAACGACCCGATCCGCGATTGAAGGAAGACGAGGGCCAGCAAGAGCGCGGGGATGATCAGGTATTTCATGGGCGGCTACCAGGCGATGCCGTAGTCCTCGCCGTAATTGCTGCTGCCGCCCCAGAATGTGCCGTGGGCCCGGTCGAAGAAGATGGCGTTGATGGGGCCCGAGGTGTATTTCTTGACGGACAGGGTGTAGCCCATCGCCTTGAGCCGGCCGCGGACATCGGCCGGCACCTGCTCGTTGACGTCGAGCTTGCCGGGGAAGGTCTTGTGCTCGGCGAAGGAATCGTGCATCTGGTAGCTGGTGATGTTCGGCGCTTCGCAGGCCTGCTGGACGTTCAGGCCGAACTCGACGACGTCGAGGAAGAACTGGAGAAGGTTCTGGTCCTGGGTGTCTCCGCCCTGGACGGCGAACGACAGATAAGGATGGCCGTCCTTCAGGGCCAGGCCGGGGGTCAGGGTCGCCCGCGGCCGCTTGCCCGGGGCGATGACGTTGAAGGGATTCTGCCGCTCCTCGAGGACGAAGCTCTGGGCCCGCTGGCTCATGCCCACGCCGGTCCTCCCGGCGATGACGCACGGGATCCAGCCGCCGCTCGGGGTCACGGAGACGACCCAGCCTTCCTTGTCCGCGGCCTGGATCGAGGTCGTGCCGGTGCGAAAGGAGGCCTCGACCTCGGCCGCTTCCTGCGGATCGAGCTTGGCGGCCTCTCCCCTGCCCCAATCGAGCCAGCCGTCGAGGTAGCCGAGATAGGGATTGGCCTTGCCCTCGAAGGGGTACGGGTCTCCGGGCTTGATATCGGGGTCGTTCCGGTCGGCCCGGATGAGCTTGACCCTTTCCCGGGCGTAGGCCTTGGAGAGAAGCCCGCGCGAGCGGCTCGTCGGGCGGGAAATAGGGATCGCCGTAGTAGAAGTCCCGGTCGGCGAAGGCCAGGTTCATGACCTGGTAGAGCGTGTGGATGTAGGCGGCGCTGTTGAAACCCAGGGCCTTGAGGTCGAGCGTCTCGAGCATGTTCAGGGCCTGGAGCATGACCGGGCCCTGGACCCAGCTCGTGAGCTTGTAGACGTCGATGCCTTTATAAGAGGTCGACACGGGCTCTTCGAGACGGACCTTCCAGCCGGCCAGGTCCTCCATGGTGATGAGCCCGCCCTGCTCCTTCGAGCCGCGGACGAATTCGCGGGCGATGTCGCCCTTATAAAAGCGATCGTAGGCGGCCCGGATGGCCTCCCGCCGCGACTTCCCCGCGGCCAGGGCCTGACGCTCGGCTTCGACGAGCTTTTTCAGCGTTTCGGCGAGATCGGGCTGGCGGAAGATCTCGCCCGCCCGGGGGGCCTCGTACGGCTCTCCGGGATGCGGGAGCAGAACGGCGCGGGAGTAGGGCCAGGCCTTGATCCTGTCCTTGTCCTTCTCGATGCGGTCGCCCGTCTCCTTGTCCATGGGATAGCCTTCGGCCATGCGGATGGCCGGCGCCAGGACCTCGGCCAGGCTCATCGTCCCGAATTCGGCGAGCATCGTCAGGAGCCCGCCCGGCGTGCCGGGCGTCACCGCGGACAGGACGCCGTATTCGGGGGGATAGGCATAACCCTTGCCCTTGTAGAATTCGGCCGTCGCTCCGGTCGGCGCGACGCCCAGGGCGTTCAAGCCGATGACCTTGCCGGTCTTGGGATTGTAGATGAGGGCCTGGGTCTCGCCGCCCCAGCTCAGGACGTCGTGCATGGTGCAGACGGCCCCGAGCATGGCGCAGGCCGCGTCGACGGCGTTCCCGCCCTTGGCGAAGATCATGGCCCCGGCCGTGGCCGCCAGCGGCTTCCCGGTGATGGCCACCCATTCCCGGCCGTGGAGGACCGGCTTCTCCGTCCGCTGTCCGGTCGCCCCGCCGGCCGTCATCGCGCAACACCCAATGAGGATCGCCAGGAATATCGCTTTCATCGGTCCATCCTTTCGCGCTCCGCGCGCCGGCCGCCTTACCGGCCGGTCCGATCGAGGTCCCAGAACACGCTGAGGGATATGCCCCTTCCCGTGCAGGCCAGCGTGGGAACGAGGCGTCGCCGCCGGTCGTGGTTGCGGACGACGAGACGGGCTACGAGGTGGCCGACGACGGCGCCGACGGCCACGTCCGAGGCCCAATGGCGGTCCAGGGCGACCCTTGACAGCCCTACGCCGGCGGCAAGCGTATAAGCCACGACCGGCACCCAAGCCCGATGGCTGTATTGCAGCGCGATGACAGTGGCCAGGGAGAACGCCGCCGCCGAATGACCCGAGGGAAAAGAACCGTAGAGATCGCTGCCGCTCTTTATCGAATCGCGTGAAGAACCCCGAGGGTCCGGCCCAGTGGTCCTGGCCGTCGGCGACGAACGGCCTCTGTCGTCCGGTCATGCCCTTGAGGAAGCTGTCCACGACGAAGGATTGCAGGATGGCGTTCGCCGCCAGATAGCCCGTGTCCCTGGCCCGGGCATCCTTAAAGAGGAGGCCGGCGCCAAAAAAGGCTCCGGCGGTCGCGATTCCGGCCAACCCTCCCATCTCGGTGACTACGGGGGCGACGTCGCCCACCCAGGCATGCCCTCCGGCGTATGTCTGGACGCCGTCGCGGATGGATTCATCGGAGGCGATGAGGAGCGCCGTGGCCGCGGCCAGGCCGACGATGGGAGCGATGTGTTTGGCCTTGATGCGCGCCGGCGAGGACCAGATGCGGCCGGCGTCGCTGAGGAACTCCCGGCCGGCCTGCTTCAAGGTCAGGGCGTCGTCCGCCCGAGCCTCCCCGCTTTCGGCCTGGGACGGCGACTGGCCGCAGGGCGGAGGCGCGCCCGCCGCGCTCCCCGCAGTCCCAAGAAGGACAAGGACGGCCAGGGCCGCGGCCCCGCGGCGGACGGGCTTCCCGTCTTTCTTCGTCATCGGACCGATTATACATCACTCCCGCGAATTCTGTCTCGGCCGCGCGGCTCTATGCTATAATAGCCGCCTTTGACAGTCCGCCTGGAACAAGGTCGTAGGAGATTGGCTGTCCATGTACCGCATTGACCAACACCCCATCCTGCCCATCACCCCCCGGGCCAAGGTCCCCTTCACGTGGAGGGGGCGCGCGCTCGAGGCCTTGGAAGGCGAGACCTTGTCCTCCGCGCTCTTCGCCGCGGGCATCCGCATCTTCGGCCATCATCCCAAGGACGGCGCGGCCCAGGGCATCTTCTGCGCCAACGGCCAGTGCTCCCAGTGCCTCGTCCTGGCCGACGGCATCCCCGTGAAGTCCTGCATGGAGCTCGTCCGGCCGGGAGTTCGCGTCGAGCCGGTCGAAGGCCTGCCGGAGCTCCCCCGGGTCGACGCCCGGGCTTCGGGCTCCGAAGCGGCCCGGCCCATCGAGACCATCCGCGTGCCCGTCCTCGATCATCGGCGGCGGACCGGCCGGGCTTTCGGCCGCGATCGAGCTCGGCAAGCGGGGCATCGAGACCCTTCTCATCGACGACAAGCACCGGCTCGGCGGCAAGCTCGTGCTGCAGACCCATCGCTTCTTCGGGTCCATCGACGCCGTCTACGCCGGCACGCGGGGCATCGACATCGCCACGCGCCTGGAGAGCGAGGTCCGCTCGTTCCCCGGCGTCCGGGTCTGGCTCCAGACGGCCGCCCTGGCCGTCTACAGCGACAAGAAGGTCGGCGTCCTTGTCGAAGGGCGCCGCTACGTTCTCGTCGAGCCGGACATCCTCCTCGTGACGGCGGGCGCCCGGGAGAAGAACCTGGCTTTCCCGGGCAACACCCTGCCGGGCGTCTACGGCGCCGGCGCCTTCCAGACCCTGGTCAACCGGGACCTCGTCAGGCCGACCGGACGGCTGTTCATCGTCGGCGGCGGCAACGTCGGCCTCATCGCCGGCTATCACGCCCTCCAGGCCGGCATCGCCGTCGTCGGACTGGTCGAGGCCCTGCCCGAGTGCGGCGGCTACAAGGTCCACCGGGACAAGCTGGCCCGGCTGGGCGTGCCGATCTACACCTCCCACACGGTCCTCAGCGCCAACGGGACGGACACCGTCGAATCGGTCACCATCGCCCGCGTCGACGAGAAGTTCCGGCCGGTCCGCGGGCACGCGAGAAGTCGTTCGCATGCGACACCCTGCTCATCGCCGTCGGCCTCGATCCCGTCAACGAGTTCTTCGACAAGGCCCGCGAGTTCGGCCTGCCGGCCTTCGCCGCCGGCGACGCGGAGGAGATCGCCGAGGCCTCGGCGGCCATCTTCTCCGGCAAGATCCGGGGCCTCGAGGTGGCCCGGGCGCTCGGCCGCGACGTCGGCGAGATCTCCCCCGATTGGTACCGAACGGCCGACATCCTCAAGTCGAAGCCGGGAACGACGATCCACGAAAGGACGCCCGGCGAGGAAACGGGCGTCTTCCCGGTCATCCACTGCAACCAGGAGATCCCCTGCGACCCCTGCACGGCCGTCTGCCCCAACGACCTCATCGACATCGACGCGACGGACATCCGGCTCCTGCCGTCCTTCGTCGGCGCGAAGGGCGGCAAGGGCTGCACCGGCTGCGAGAAATGCGTCGCCATCTGCCCGGGCCTGGCCATCACCCTCGTCGACTATCGCAAGGACCCGGACTTCCCGACCGTGACCATCCCCTTCGAGTTCCTCAAGGACAGCCTCGAAGGCCGGGCGACGAGGTCGTCGTCGAGGACACCGAGGGGCAGCCCCTCGGGAGGGTCGAGGTCGGCGCGGTCAAGGCGATCAAGGCCAACGACCGCACCGTCATCGTCAAGGTCCGGGCGCCCAGGCGAATACGCCAAGCGGATCGCCGGCATCCGGATCCAGGCCGGCCGAGACGGCCGAGCCCCTGGCCCAGTACGTCGAGCGGACCGCCGACGACACCATCGTCTGCCGCTGCGAGCGGGTGACGGCCGGCGAGATCCGCGAGCTCATCCGCGACGGCGTGCGGGACATCAACGAGATCAAGGCGGTCACCCGGGCGAGCATGGGCTCGTGCGGGGCCAAGACCTGCACGCCCCTCATCCACCGGCTCTTCCGCGAGGAGGGCGTCGCCGACGCGGAGGTCGTCGACCAGCCGAAGCGGCCGCTCTTCATGGAGGTGCCCCTGGGCATCTTCGCCGGCTTCGGCGGGAAGGACGAAGGCCATGGCCGCGACTAAGAGCTTCGACGTCATCATCGTCGGCGCCGGGAGCGTCGGCACGCCCACGGCCCTGGCCTGGCCGAAGCCGGCCTCAAGGTCCTCGTCCTCGATCAATGCCCGAGCGTCGGCCAGGGCTCGAACAAGCGGGCCATCGGCGGCCTGCGGGCCACGCATTCCGACCCGGCCAAGATCCGCCTCTGCCTGCGGAGCCTCGAGATCTTCGCCGACCTGGAAGGAGCGCCACGGCGACGACATCGAATGGCACAAGGGCGGCTACAGCTACGTGGCCTATCGGCCCGAGGAGGAAAAGACCCTCAAGGAGCTCCTGACCGTCCAGAAGAGCTACGGCCTCAACATCGACTGGCTCGACGCCGGCGCGCTCCTCGGGATCATCCCGGACCTCGATCCCGACGGGCTCATCGGCGGGACCTTTTCGCCCGACGACGGGAACGCCTCTCCCCTGCTCGCCGTCCATGCGTTCTACAGCCGGGCGAAGAAGCTCGGGGCCGAGTTCCGCTTCGACGAGACGCGTCACGGGCCTGGTCATCGGCCGGCGGCCGGGTCGCGGGCGTGCGCACCGACAAGGGCGAGTACGCGGCGCCGATCGTGATCAACGCGGCCGGGCCGACGGGCAGCGGAGGTCGCGGCCATGGCCGGGATCGACGTGCCCGTCCGGCCCGATTCCCACGAGGCCGCCGTGACCGAGCCCGTGGCCCGCTTCCTCGGACCCATGGTCGTCGACATCCGGCCGGTCGCCGGCTCGGCCAACTACTACTTCTACCAGCACGCCACCGGGTCAGGTCATCTTCTGCATCACGCCCAGCCCCAGCATCTGGGGGATGGACATCCGCGAGACGAGCTCCTTCCTGCCCATGGTCGCCAGCCGCATGGTCGACCTCATGCCCCGGCTGAAGAACATCCGCGTCCGGCGGACGTGGCGGGGGCTCTATCCGATGACCCCGGACGGCTCGCCGATCGTCGGCTGGGCCCGCGAGCTCGAGGGATATCTGCTGGCCGTCGGCATGTGCGGCCAGGGTTTCATGCTCGGTCCGGGGATCGGGGAGCTCATCGAGCGCATGGTCCGGGGCGCGACCACAACGGAAGACAGGGAAACGCTGACCTACCTCAGCCCCTACCGCGAATTCAAAGGCCAGGAGAAGCTGAAGTAGGCCTCAGGCCCGTCGCTTCTTCCCGGCCAGCCAAGCGACCAGCCTCAGCAGCACGACCGCCGCGGCGAACAGCGCGACGGGCAGGCTGAGGGACGGCAGGACCGGATCGAAGGTCCGGAAGAAATTCATCCAGCTCTCCCATTTGAGAAGACCCGTGTGCGCGACGGCGAGGAGGAGCCCGAAGTACCCGGAGTAGCGGAGGAGCTTGCGCCAGGTCCCTCCTCCCACGCCTGGCCTTGACCCGGGGGATCGACAGGACCGTCATGGCCCCGAAGAGGATGAGAGCGATCAGGCCAAGCGCCTCCGAATGAAGGGCCTCGCCCTTGATTTCGGCGTGAAGCCCAACGGCCGGGAGGAGGACGTGGTTGACCGCGCCGTGGAGGAGCCCGACCCAAAAGCCCACCAGGCCGTGATGCTTCCTATAGACCAGCGGCTCGGAGCCCCGCTTGGAGAGAATGGACACCCCTGTCAGGAACATCGACAGGGCGATAAGGAAAAGCGCGGCCGTGCCGAGCGATTTGTTGACGATGGTCAGATCGAAGCGCCAGATCCCGTCCTTCACGGATTGGCGGACGAAGAAGTAGAGGCAGCCGAACGCGAAAGCGAAGGAGGCCGTCAGGCTGGCCCGGATCCAGAGACGGGCGGCGGTCCGGCCCTTCCGCGCGGACCGGCCGGCCTTTTCGCCGCCGGCCGCCGGATTCCGATTCAATGGACTCGCCTCCTGGGCGCAATGCCAACCGGCCTCAGCCGAAGACGATCTCGCCGAAGAACTCCGGCCGGTGAAAATCGGGGGCCGGCGTGCCGACCGGGCTCCAGGCTCCGTAGTGCGGCACCTCGGTCTCGTCCCCGCACTTGTAGAAATTCGCCCGGGCCCGATGGCCGGTCCGGATATCGTCCCCGTAGATCTTGCGGAAGAGGTCCAGCGGGATCCTGTACTCGAGGGTCCAGGACCCGGCGCCGACCTCCCCGTCCATGGGCCCGCGGATCGATGGGGCGGCCTCGAACCCGGCCAGGTCCTCGGGCCATAGGGGTCTGCGGCGGGAGCGGTCCGGGCCGAAGGCGGCCAGCAGGGTCCCGGCGGCGTTGGTCTCGAAGTTGAGGTAGCCCAGCCGTTTTTCGGGGAACGCGTCGACAAAGAACTCGACGCAGCTGTCCTTGTAGACGGGGTCCTGGAACTGCCGTGTAGCGGACCCGGACCCGCTTCTCCGCGACCCGGAAGCGGACGTAGAGGAAAGCGGGCGACCAGCCCAGCCGGGCTTCGACCGGCGGGACGATAGCCGTTGTCGAGCCAGAGGTAGTGGCCGACCGCGAGCGGCGTCAGGGCCGCCCAGGGCGCCCGGCTCATCGCCGGGTTCGAAATCGGCCGCGACCGGGCGGATCGGTATACGAAGGGCGCCCGGCGCGGATCCGTCATTTGCCCGGCCCCGCGCAGGCGCTGACCAGCTTCCCGATGGCCGAAACGACGGCCAGCTCGGCGTGGGCCGCCGGCTTGCCCGCCTCGGCCAGCGCCTGGCTCCGCTCCTCCGCCCACTTGGCGGGCTGGGCTTCACCCTTGCTCAAGTGGTCCAGCGCTTCGAGACCGATCTCGCAGGCCCGGGACAAGTCCGAGCGACAGCGGTTCGATCTCCCTCAGTGCGGGCGACGAGGCCAGGATGCGCAGCACAAGGGCATGGTTGTCCTTCCATGCGCTCATCCGGTCCTTGAGCTCCGCGCCGAGCGACGGGTCCCGGCCGGCCAGGAACCTGTCGACCAGGGATGCGGAATGACCGGGCGGGCAGGGATTCGGGAGCGCACGCGTCGACGAAGCGCGTGAAGGGCGAGAGGCTGGTGTACTCGGCTTGGTCGTGCCTCTTGTAGCCCTTGAGCGGCTCGACGGCCTCGGCCAGGACCTTGAGCGCCTTGATCCGGGGGCCGCCCGATAGCCGCCTCAGGAGCATGTCCGCGTTCTTGAGATGGAGAAGACCGAGCTCTTCGAGGGCGAGGCTCGTCGGACCCAGCCGGCGGTACATGTCGTCGACGTTCCTGACCGAGGCCGGCGACCAAAGCCTCTCCGCGATGGCCGCCGTCCGGGGCCAGATGCGCGAGTCGATGGTCTCGGCCGTCACGAGCTCCGACCACATCGTCGCCTCTCCGCCGAGGACGAGCCGCTTCTGGCCGTCGTCGAGCGGCGAGTCCGCGGGCAGAGGGTCGTTGAGGTAGTGCGTTTCGGCGGGCAGGCAAAGATCGATATACCAGCCGTTGGAGAGAATGCCCTGATAGCCTTTCCGGGCCGCCTCGACGAGTGACTCGGGCCCGCGCCAGGAATGGATGACGATGCCGGCCGGCAGTCCCGGCTGGAGGATCTCGTCCCAGCCGACCGCTTTCTTGCCGTGCTTGGCCAGGATCTTGAACAGGCGCTTGTTGAAATAGGCCTGCAGGGCGTTGTTGTCCGCCAGGCCGTTCTTCTTCTTGAAGGCCAGGATCTCCGGATTGGCGTCCCACTGGTGGCCTTCGACCTCGTCCCCGCCGATGTGGAGATAGGGATCGGGGAACAGCGCGGCCATCTCCTTGAAGAAGGCGTCGAAGAAGGGATAGATCCTCTCGTTGGCGGGATTGAACGCCGGACCGAAGACGCCGAACTTGCGCTCGATGCCGTAGGGGCCCGGCGCGCTCGCGAACTCGGGATAGGCGACGAACCAGCTGGTCGAATGGCCCGGGAGGTCGAACTCCGGCATGACCCGGATGCCCCGGTCGGCGGCGTATTCGATGATGTCCCTGATCTGGGCCTGGGTGAAGTACATCCCGTCCGAGCCCAGTTGGTGGAGCTTCGGGAAGACCTTCGATTCCACGCGGAAGCCCTGGTCCTCGGTCAGATGGAGGTGGAGGACGTTCATCTTGACGGCGGCCATGCCGTCGAGGTTCCTCTTGATGACGTCGACGGGGTGGAAGTGCCGGCCGACGTCGATGAGGAGCCCGCGCCAGGTGAATCGCGGCTGGTCCGAGATCGGAGACGCAGGGGAAATAGAACCCTTTCTCGTCGGCGCTCAGGAGCTGGAGCAGGGTCTCGAAGCCCCGCAGGACGCCGATATCCGTCGGGGCCGTCAGGGACACGCCGGTGACGGTGACGGAAAGGACATAGGACTCGTCCTCGTTCGGCAGGAGCGCGCCGGGACGCTCGAACGCATAGTGGATGCCGCTTTCGGGCGGCGCGGCCTGCGCGGCCAGGAAATCCTGCTTGAGAAAGAGCCCGGTCCGGCCGGCCAGCCGCGACATGAACCGGGCCGCCGCCCTGAAAGACCGGCCGGGCGCGCCTCCGGGGCCGCCGATGGCCAGGCCCTCGTCGACGCGAAAGCGGCCGGCGCCGGCGGTCAGGCTCGCCGGGACGGGCATGAGATGCAGAGGCGCCGTCGGTTTGCGGCGCGGCGGGCCGGGGCGCGCCCCACGCCGTTCCGAGAGCCAGGGTCGTCAGCATCAGGATCAGGCCGGCGACCGGCCTGGCGGGGGGTCGTGTCATGGTGCCTCCTCTCTCCTCGGGTCCAACGGGACCTTTTATAGCACAGAGAAGAGGCGCGCGGCAAAGGGCCGGACGAGGGGTCAGTCCTCGATCTTCTCGACGACGATGGTCAGGTCGGAAGCGAGGGCGGCGACGGCCCCCACGGCGGCCAGGACGGGCGCGACGATGGCCCCGACGACGCCGACCGTGAGCGGGATCTCCATGAACGTCTTGCCCTTATCGTCCTTGAGGATGATGCGCCGGACGTTGCCCTGGTGGATGATCTCCTTGAATTTGTTGAGGAGCTCGCCGCCGCTGACCTTGAATTCCTCGAACCGCGTCTGGCCTTCCTTTTCTTCGGTCATGTTCGCCCTCCCTGGTCTATCCTTGGCGCCCTTGAAGCCGAGCGGCGCCGTCAAAGAGAAATACGTCAAAGCCCGGGAAGAGTTCCTTCAGGATGGCCAGCGATTCCGGGAAGACCTCGGCCAGGCCGATGGACCGCCATTCGGCGTACGTGAATCTCCACCGGCCGGGCGTCCTTCCGGAGCTCGATCCGGAAGCGGTAGTATTCGCCGGTGTAGCGGATGAGCTTGCGCAGGACCTCGGCGGCCCCGTGCGACAGGGACACTTCGCATTCGACCGAAGCCGGCCGTCCGGGCCGATGCTCCGACCGGGCGCCGAGGAGATGGATGACGACGCCGCGGTATCGGTCGAGATAGTCCGTGACCAGCCGGATGGTGCCGTCCGTGTCCCGGCCCTCGAAATCCGCGTAGCCGGGCGCGAAGAGCTCCTCGAGGCGGCGATGTCCTTCTTCTCGGCCCGGCCACGGCCTCCTTCAGAAGCCGCGGATGCGGACCTCTTCGGATGGCTTGCCGCAGGCCTGGGCGAGCAGGCCGCCGCGAGGCAGCCACGGCAAGGACCGGGCCCGGCGCCGCCCCGTCACCCGCCCCTCCGCCGCCGCCCCCGCCCCCTCCCCCGCCGCCGCCGCTGAAGCCGCCGCCCCCGCCGGAGGAATAATGGGCCGCCGAGGTGCTGGCCTGGCTGATGGCCGTGGCCGTGTGCTCGATGCTCGAGATCAGGTGCGTGAGCCCGCCGCCCGCGAAGGCGCCGGGCTGGCCGAACCCGGCGTACCAGACGGGCGCGGCCGCGCGCTCGTCCTGAAGGATGACGGGGAGCATCTTCAGGATCTTCTTGGCGTTCCCGAAGAGGATGCCGAAGACGAGGTAGTGCTCCCAGAGCTTGTAGGCTTCCGGCGGGATCTCCTTGAACTCCGAAAAATCGTCGAGGAACCGCTCCAGCCCCTTCCAGGCCTCGTTCTCCCGGGCCCAGGCCATGGTCCTCCGCTTGAGCGTCGGGATGAGGGCCAGGGCCAGGATGAACAGCACGGGGCTGAGGGTCAGGACGGCCGCGGGCAGCGAGAAGAGGTAGAAGACGGTTCCGGGCCTTGAGGCTTTCGGGCTCGAGGAAGCCGAGCGGCTTGGCCTCTTCCTTGATGGCCTTGGTCCACTTCAGGTACCAGGCCTGGAATTTCTGAGGATGCTTCCTGAGATAGTCCTGGAGGGCGTCGACGGTCAAGGACGAACCCGGCCTCATCCCGCCGGCCTGCTCCTCATAGAGAAAGCCCAAGAGGGACCGCTCGAACGGCTGGAGACCGGCGACCTGCGACGGGTCCTTCTTGATCGTGATGGTGGTCTCGACGACCTCCTTCGTGCCGAGGAGCCGCTTCTTCGAGACGTTCCGGTCTTCGATCTCGAGGACGCCCCGGCGGGCCAGGTCGAAGATCGTCGCGGTGAAGACGGCCGGGGTCACCGTCCTCCCCTCGCGCATGAGGGATTGGACGATGGCCGGCGACCGCTCGGCCGGGAGGTCGCGGACGTAGTCGGGAAGGTTGTCGAACCGGTAGTCCTTGCCCACGGCCGACCAGGTCCGGAGGAAAAGCGACCAGCCACAGGAGCGGCCCGGCGATCTGCCAGATGCCCCAGAAGCTCAGGAGGCGCAGGAGCTTGCGCTTGTTCTCCGCCTGCCTTTCGCGGCGGCCCGCCGCGTCGGCCTGGGCCCGGCGGACGCGCGCGATGGTGTCCTCGACGAAGCCCTTCTCCTCCGCTTTGATGGCCTCGAGCATCAGACGGTCCGAGGGGACCCCGGCGACGAGACCCGGCGGCCAGACGACGCGGACCTCGAAGAACTGCCGGGCGGCGAGATCGGGACGTCGAGAAGCGGGCCGTTCGCTCGTCGACGATCTCGGCCCAGCCGGCGAGCGGGCCGTGGGCCCAGACGAGGAGATCGCTTTTCGACGGGACCGCGTCCGGCAGGACGACGGTCACGCCGGACGTTCCGGGCCGGCTTGTCCCATCCGTCCCCGATGACCTTCCAATAGAGCTCCGTGGCGTCGGGATAGCTGGTGACGCCGCCGGACACGCGGTAATGGATGTGGAAGGTCCGGCGCTCGTCCCGCGCGGAATAGGACCACCGGGCGGTGAGCTGGCCGCCCTTCTCCGTGACCTCCGTCTTCAGGGCCTGGCCCTGCTCGTCGGTCACCGCGATCTCCGAGACCGAGACCTCTCTCTGGGCCCCGGGCCGGTCGATCCGAAGAGGGATGACGATATAGGCGAAGCTGAAACGGCCCTGGAACTCGAAGGTCCTGAATTCGTCGACGAGGAACGAGCCGTCCCGCTCGACGGCGACCTCGACCCGGACCTCGCGGAAAATAATAGTCCTTGTCCGCGGCCGGCCCGGCGGCGACCGCGGCCGACACGGACAGGAGGGCGGCCGCGATCAGGGCCGGGACCCGGCGGGCGGCGCGCGCCTTCCGGCTTCTCATCGTCTTTTCTCCGTCAACGCTTCTTGAGGAACAGCTCGATGACCGGGATCTCGACGTCCGGCTTGAGGACCGGGAGCCTGAGGGTCAGGGTGTTCCCGGCCTCCTTGCCCCTCGAGCCGGGCATGAAGCCCGTCTCGCCGCCCTTCTCGGTGAACCGGACCTCGGACGCGTCGTGGAGGAGCTGGGCATACTCGACGCGCCCGGCGAACCCGTCGAGGGCCAGGACCCCGAGCGGCCACTCGAGGACGTGGACATAGAGGCGCCCGGCCTCGGGATCATAGGTCAGCAGGCAGTTCGCGGGCTTGGGGAATTCTTCCGGGGCCTGGGTGCAGCCGTAGATCGACCGGCCGTTCTTGTCCATCCAGGCGCCGATCCCGGCCAGGCGCTCCATGGCCCGGCTCGTCGAAGGTCCCCCGGCCCGTCGGGCCGACGTTGAGGAGGAGGTTGCCGCCCTTGCTGACCGTCTCGATGAGCATGACGATGAGCTGGCGGGACGGATTTCCAGGTCGATTCGTCGCGGTCGTACCCCCAGGACCCGGAGAAGGTCTGGCAGGTCTCCCAGGGCACGGGCCGGCCGTCGACGCTGACCCACTCCCGGGGCATGAACTGCTCGGGCGTCCGGTAGTCCCAGCCGCCCGGGACGTCGAGCAGGTCGAGCCGGTCGTTGACGATGATCCCGGGCTGGAGCTCGCGGATCATCTTGAGGAGGCGCTCGGACTTCCACTCGTTCCGGCCCTTGCCGTTCGGGCCGGGGAACGAGAAATCCATGAACAGCGTGTCGATCCGGCCGTACTCGGTCAGCAGCTCCTTGAGCTGGCCGAAGAGGTAATCGTCGTACTTGGCGAGGTCGCGCGCCGCGGCCTTTTCGACGAAGGCCTTGTCGTCGCGCATGGGGTGGTGCAGGTCGATCGTGTAGTCGGGATGATGCCAGTCGAGGAGAGAGTGATAGAAGCCGACCCGGATGCCCTCGGCCCGCATGGCCTCGACGAGCGGCCGGATGAGGTCCTTGCCGTAGGGCGTACGGGTGGCCTTGTAATCCGTGAGCTTGGAGTCCCACAGGCAGAAGCCCGTCGTGGTGTTTCGTGGTCACGACGAAGTACTTCATGCCGGCCGTCTTGGCGGCCCGGGCCCACTCCTTGGGGTTGTAAAGATCGGGATCGAAGCGCTCGAAGTAGCGGGCATAGGCCTCGTCGGTCATGCGCTCGCGGCTCTTGACCCATTCGTGGCGGGCGGGCAGGGCGTAGAGCCCCCAGTGGATGAACATGCCGAAGCGGGCCTCGGTCCACCACTTCATCCGGGCTTTCTGCTCGGCCGCGGTCTCGGGCTTGGCCGGGGCGGCCGCGGCCGCGGTCGCCAGCCCGAACAGGCAGACGCCGGCGAGGAATGCTCTCAACATGGGGGCCTCCTTTCCGCGAAGACTCCTCCCTATTTAGCCTATGACAGGGAGAAATGCAAGCCGGAGGAAAGGGTCAGCGGGAAACGCCGTTCCTGCCCCCGAAGATATGGTCCATCAGGGCGAATTCGGCTTCGGGGTCCAGGCCGACGAACTCGAGCCCGGCCTCGAAGACCTCACGGCCGTAGAGATCGCGGACCCAGCGGACCTCGGCCACGGCCCGGACGCGCTTCCGCGGGCGGGCCAGGGTGATATCCACCCGGACCCGGGCCCCGATCTCGAGCGGGGCGCCGGTCATGATACGGAGGCCGCCCAGGGAGATGTCCCTGGTCAGGGAATAGTACACCGTCGGGACGCCGGGCCTGAGCTCGCCGGTCATCAGGGAGATGACGACCTTGTTCTCTTCGAAGATGCGGACATCGCGGCGCGTGTCCTTCATGGGCGGGTTCCCCGGACCCTTTCGCGCTCGATCATTCCCGTCTCTGCTGCCAAAAAACTCTCCCTGGTGCGGTCTGATCCGCTCTGGCCCGCATACGTTTAGTCGGGCCGGCGCCCGCCCGGATGAACTTTGACTTTGCTCCTCTCGCGGGACGTAGGATTAGACCATCCTTCGGTGAGGAGGGCGCCCATGCCCGAACGGACACTGCCGGATCTCTTCGAAGAGAGCGTCACGGCCTATCCCGACAACGTCCTGATCTGGGAGAAGACCGGCGCCCGCTATGAGCCGACGACCTTCGCCGGAATGCGCCAGCTCGTCCACCGCTTCGCCGCCGGCCTGCTGAGCCTCGGCCTGGGCAAGGGGGACCGGGCCGCCCTGATCTCGGAGGGCCGGAAGGACTGGCTCGTGAGCGAGCTCGGCATCCTCTTCACCGGAGCCGTCAACGTCCCCATCTCGGTCAAGATCGACGAGCTCGACGATCTCAAGTTCCGCCTGGCCCACTCCGGATGCCGGATGGCCATCGTCTCCAGCGTCTCAGCTGCCGAAGATCCGGAAGATCAAGAACGACCTGCCCGACCTGGCCCTGACGGTCGTCCTCGACGACATCGAGGCCCTCGCCGGCGACGAGATCGCCGCGGCCGAGGTCTTGCGGCGCGGCGACGGCTTCTTGACGGCCCGGCCGGGGGAGCTCGAGGCCGCCCGGGCGTCCGTCCGGGAGAGCGATCCGGCCAACATCTGCTACACGTCGGGAACGACGGCCGACCCCAAGGGCATCGTCCTGACCCACCGGAACTACACCGCCAACATCGAGCAGTCCCGGGCCCTGGTCGATTGTCCCGAGGACTATGTCCTGCTCATCATCCTGCCGTGGGACCACGCCTTCGCCCACACCTGCGGCATCTACAGCATCATGGCCAGCGGCGCGGCCTTGGCTTCGACCGAGCTGGGGCGGACGCCCATGGAATCGCTCCGGAACATCCCCCTGAATATCAAGGAGACCCGGCCGCACCTCCTCCTGAGCGTTCCGGCCCTGGCCAAGGGCTTCCGCAAGAACATCGAGAAGGGCGTCCGCGAAAAAGGGCCCAAGGTCGAGGCCCTCTTCGCCAAGGCCCTGGCCGCGGCCGTCGACTACAACGCCGAGGGCTGGAACAGGGGGCGCGGGCTGAAGACGCTGAAGAAGCCGCTGGTCGCCCTCTACGACAAGATCCTCTTCAGCAAGATCCGGGAGAATTTCGGCGGCCGCCTCAAGTTCTTCGTCGGCGGCGGGGCGCTGCTCGACATCGAGCTCCAGAGGTTCTTCTACGCCCTCGGCATCCCCATGTTCCAGGGCTACGGCCTGACCGAGGCCTCCCCGGTCATCTCCACCAACAGCCTGAAGCACCACAAGCTCGGCTCCTCGGGACGGGTGGCCCCGGGGATCGAGCTCAGGATCTGCGACGAGGCCGGGGCGACGCTTCCCGCCGGCCAGACCGGCGAGATCGTCATCAGGGGCGAGAACGTCATGGCCGGCTACTGGAAGAACGAAAAGGCGACCCGGGAGACGATCCGGGACGGCTGGCTCTATACGGGCGATCTCGGCTATCGTCGACGCCGACGGCTACCTCTACGTCCTCGGGCGGATGAAGAGCCTGCTCATCGCCGGCGACGGCGAGAAATACAGCCCCGAGGCGATCGAGGAGGCCCTCACCGACTCGTCGCCCTACATCGAGCAGATCATGCTCTACAATAACCAGTCGCCCTATACGGTCGCCCTGCTCGTGCCGAACAAGGACGCCGCTGCTGCGCTGGCTCAAGGACAAGGGCCTCGAGCCCAAGACCCCGGAGGGCCAGGAGGCCGCCCTGCGCCTCATCGAGGGAGAGATCGGCGCCTTCCGCGAGGGCGGCCCGCACGCCGGCACGTTCCCCGCCCGCTGGCTGCCCGCCGCGGTGGCCGTCCTCGGCGAAGGCTTCACCGAGCAGAACCAATTCCTCAATTCGACGATGAAGATGGTCCGGGGCCGGATCACGGATTTCTACCGCCCCCGCCTCGACCTCCTGTTCACGCCCGAGGGCAAGGACATCACCCACGCCCAGAACCGGACGATCATCGGGCGGCTCGACGACGCGCCGTGACGGATTGACAACCCGCTTTTATTTAAGGTATGTAGGACTCCATAAATACCGAGATTCTCCTGAGAGACTCATGGGAGACAAGGGCTCTGAGGACACGTCTGCGTCCGGGAGGTAGATCGCATGGCCAAAAAGAATAAGACCCTCGGCGTCGGCATCATCGGCGGCGGGTTCATCGCCCGCTTCCACATCCGGTCCTGGGTCGGCGTCCGCGACGCCGACATCCTGGGCGTCTTCGATCCCGACGCGAAGCGGGCCCGGGAGGCCTGCGCCCTGGTCAAGTCGCTCGGCGTCGGCGAGGCCAAGCCCTTCGCCTCGATCACGGAGATGGCCGCCGACCCGCGCATCGGGGCGCTCTGGATCTGCGCCCCGAACTACACGCGCGGCGAGGTCATGGAAGAGATCGCACCATGCCGTCGTCAAGGGCCAGGCCGAGCTCGTCGGCGTCGCCTGCGAGAAGCCGCTCGGCCGCAACGTCCGCGAAGCCCGCCGGATGCTCGAGCTCGTCGAAAAGGCCGGCCTTCTCGACGGCTATCTCGAGAACCAGGTCTTCTCCCCCGCCGTCGTCCGCGGCAAGGAGATCGTCTGGGCCCGGGGCGCCGCCCTCGTCCGGGCCGCCCTACCTCGCCCGGGCGGCCGAGGAGCACAGCGGCCCGCACATGCCCTGGTTCTGGGAAGGCACGCTCCAGGGCGGCGGCGTCCTCAACGACATGATGTGCCACTCGGTCGAGGAGGCCCGCTTCATGCTGACCCCGCCCGGCGCCCCGCGCGACGTCCTGACCCCGGTCAGCGTCACGGCCTACACGAACTGCCTCAAGTGGCAGGAGCCCAAGTACGCCGCCATCCTGGCCAAGAACGAGCGGCGGCAAGACCGACTATCTCAAGCGGCCGTCCGAGGACTTCGCCCGCTCCCTCGTCGAGTACAGGAACAAGGCGGGCAAGATCCTGGTCGTCGAGACGACGACGAGCTGGTGCTACGTCGGGGCGGGCCTGCGCCTGAGCATGGAGCTCCTCGGCCCCGAATACGCCCTGCAGATCAACACGCTCGACGCCGGCCTCAAGGTCTTCTTCAGCCGCGAGGTCAGGGGCAAGGCCGGCGAGGACCTGGTCGAGAAGCAGAACGCCGAGATCGGGCTCATGCCCGTCGTCGCCGACGAGGCCGGCGAATACGGCTACATCGCCGAGAACCGGCACATGGTCCAGTCGTTCCTCAAAGGCGTCCGGCCCGAGGAGAATTTCTCCGACGGCGTCGGCCGTCACCGAGCTGCTCATGGCCGCCTACATGAGCGCCGAGACCGGCAAGACCCTCGCCCTTCCCCTTCAAGGGCCTCGAAAGCTACGTTCCCGCCCGTGGCCCAGGGGAAATGGAACCCGAAAGCCAAGTGATCCCAGGAGGACCCATGAAACGCACCATCGCCGCCCTCATCCTCGTCGCCGTCGTCGGCCGCGGCCGGACCCGCGTGCGGCGCCGCGCCCCAGATCCGCCACATCTCGCCCGATCTCCAGAAGGCCGTCGCCGACGACGGACTACGGGAGCGTCCGCATCAAGAGCTTCCCCTTCGCCTCCGAAGCCTGGACGTTCCGCAAGTTCACCTTCGCGGAGACCCTCAAGAAGCTCAAGGAGCTCGGCGTCGGCGCGGTCGAGGCCTTCCCCGGCCAGGCCCTGGCCGCGGAGCTGCCCGGGGCCAAGTTCGACGAGAACATGACCGACGAGCAGGTCGCCTTCGCCAAGGAGGCCCTCAAGGCCTCCGGGCGTCACGCTCTACGGCTACGGCGTCGTCGACATCGGCACGACCGAGGCCGAGCATGCGCAAGGTCTTCGATTTCGCCCGCAAGATGGGCATCCGCGTCATCGTCTGCGAGCCGGCCGACGACGACTTCACCCTGCTCGAGAAGCTGGTCAAGGAATACGACATCAAGATCGCCATCCACAACCACCCCGCCCCGTCCAAGTACAACCTGCCCGAGACCGTCTTCAGCCACGTCGACGGCAAGGACCCGCGCATCGGCTCGTGCGCCGACAGCGGCCACTGGATGCGCGGCATGAACGACCCGCGCGAGGCCTTCAAGCTGCTCGCGGGCCGCATCCTCGACGTCCATCTCAAGGACCGGAGCGACTACGGCACGGCCAAGGGCGTCGACGACGTCGCCTGGGGCTCGGGCAAGGGCCGCATCCGCGACCTCCTGGCCGAGCTGACCCTCCAGGACTACGACGGCTACCTGACGATGGAGTACGAGAACGAATCCGAGGTCGGCGACCCCATGCCGGCCTTCCGCAAGAGCATCGCCTACGTCAAGAGCGTCACCTATTACGACGGCTACACCCAGATCCTGCGGCGCGGCGGCGGCGGCTACGAGAAATACGGCTGGAACCACTACGGCCCCGGGTATTTCGAGTGCGACCCGAAGACCGGCGTCCTCAAGGGCCAGGGCGGCATGGGCCTGCTGTGGAACGGAAAGAAGGTCAGGGACTTCGTCCTCGAGTGCGAATTCAAGTGCTCGACGCCGACGACGAATTCGGGGATCTTCCTCCGCGTCCCCGAGGTCCCGGTGAGCGACGATTACATCTATCACTCGATCGAGATCCAGATCGACGACACCTCGACGGGCATCCACCACACCGGGGCGGCCTACGACATCGAGGCGCCCAAGGTCCTGGCCTCCCGGCCGACCGGGGAATGGAACCACATGCGGATCGAGTTCAAGGGCATGCGCCTCAAGGTCGAGCTCAACGGCAAGACGGTCCTCGATTGGGACGCCCACCCGGGCGGCAAGGTCCGGGACCTCGCGCCCGAAGGCTACATCGGCCTCCAGAACCACGACAGCCAATCCCCGCCGTTCTTCCGGAACGTCTATCTCAAGGAGCTTTGAGCGGCGGCCGGACATCCGGGCAGAGCGGCAAGACATAAGGAGAGTCGAGCATGACAGAGACAAAGAGGACCCGCAACAGGCTGTTCCTGATGATGGTCATGGAGTTCTTCATCTGGGGCGCGTGGCTTCCGCTGATCTTCGGCTATCTGCCCAGCCTCGGTTTCACGCCTGTCCAGCAGGCCTGGATCCTGAACGCCTTCCCCATCGCCGCCATCGTCGGCATGTTCTTCAGCAACCAGTTCGCGGACCGCCATTTCGCGGCCGAGAAGTTCCTGGGCTTCAGCCACCTCGTCGGCGGCCTGGCGATACTTCGGCTTGGGCTTCACCCGCGCGTTCTGGCCCTTCTTCGCCCTGATGCTGGTGCACTGCCTCTTCTACGTCCCGACCATCTCGATCGCCAACTCGATCGCCTTCGCCCACATGAAGGACTCGAAGAAGGAGTTCGGCTTCGTCCGCATGGGCGGGACCCTGGGCTGGATCCTGGCCGCCTGGCCGTTCACGTTCATCCTGGTGGACTGGGCCCGGGTCAAGGCCGCCGCGCCTCACGGCGCGGTCGCCTGGATCGGGACGGTCCTCGGCTCCGGGCTCACGGGCCAGGCGCTGAAACAGGCGACGCGCTGGACGTTCATCGTGGCCGGGATCGTCTCCCTCGCCCTGGCCGCCTACAGCCTGCTTCTCCCTCACACGCCGCCGAAGAAGAAGGCCCCGGGGGCCTCTTCCACGGAACGCTTCGCCTGGCTCGAAGCGGTCAAGCTGCTCAAGCGCCCCTTCGTCCTGATCCTGTGGCTCATCACGTTCATCGACGCGTTCGTCCATAACCTGTATTTCAACTGGACCGGATCGTTCCTGGGCGCCAGCGCCGCGGGCGGGAGGGGTGGGCATCCCCGGCAACTGGATCATGCCCGTCATGAGCCTCGGCCAGGTCTCCGAGATCCTGACGATGCTCGTCCTGGGCGTGGTGCTGAAAAAACTGGGCTGGCGGTTCACGATGCTGATCGGCATTCTCGGGCACGCCGCGCGGTTCGCGGTCTACGCCTTTTTCCCCTCCCAGCCGTGGATCATCGTGGCCGTCCAGGTCCTGCACGGCATCTGCTACGCCTTCTTCTTCGCCACGGTCTATATTTTCGTGGACACCTATTTCCCCAAGGAATGCCGTTCCAGCGCTCAGGGCCTGTTCAACGTGATGATCCTCGGCCTGGGCGTGCTGGCCGCCAACACGCTGGGCCCGTGGCTGATCCAATCGGTCTTCACGGCGGGAGGCGTCACGAACTTCCGGTCCCTGTTCATGCTGCCCTGCCTGACGGCGCTCGGGGCCGCGATCGTGCTGGCCTTGGCCTTCCGGCCCCCGGCCGTGGCCGAGTCGGGCCAGAAGTCAAGCCTAGCGCGCGCTTGAGCTTGAAGCCGGCGCCCAGCCCGCAGGGACGCGCGCGTTCCGGGTTTGAACGACCCGGCGGAGGCGCCCTGCCCGGGCGCCCCCGCGGGCGCGTCATCTCGAGTTTCTAGAAGCCCGGGCTGATGCTGAGCTGGAGGTGCCAGCCCCGCACCGGCCTGTCGATGGGGTAAACGTAATTGAGCCCCAGGATGAGGTAGCCGAAGAGGTTCGTCCTGAGCCCGACGCCGTAGCTCCTCACCGGCTTTCTCGTCCCTTCGCCGAGGAACCAGGGCTTGACCAGATTGGGGTCCTCTCCGATCGGGTTCCCCGCTTCGTCATAGACATAGCCGCCCCACCACTGGCTCGGGTTCGAGGCGTAGGCGATGCCCCAGTCGAAGAAGGCGCAGACCTCGAGCGGCCAGGCCCCGTAGAACCCCTTGCCGAGCCCCAGGAGGCCGAGCAGGGGGAAGCGCAGCTCGGCGTTGGCCACGATCATGCGGCTGCCGTAGAGCCGGCCGAAATCGAAGGCCTTGGAAGGATCGGTGTTGTATTCGGTCAGCTCCGCCGTGCTGATCGACTCGTAGCCGCGGACGAGGTCCCAATACGCGATATAGAGAGGATAGAACCGGGTGTCCTCGGCGTCCTTGCCGTACCGGCCCATGTGGAGGGCCCGGAAGGCCAGGGTGAAGGGCTTGACGGGCATGATGTACTTCCGGAAATCCGCCATGGCCGTCGTGAACGTGACCTTGCCCAGCGCGGGCGTGACGGAGATGCCGATGTTCTGGCCCAGGATCGGGCTCGTGGCGCCGAAGATGCCGGTGTCGTAGAAGTAGCCGCCCGTGAGGTAGGCGATAGTTCATGCTGGGCGGCGTGTCGTTCGGGTGGTATTTCTGATAGTCGAGCAGGAATCCGCTGGGATCGTAGATCCGCTCGTAGATCGTGTGGTTGAAATCCTGGATGCGGTACCCGGCGCTGAGCTGGAACCGGCTGACCTGGCTGAAGGGGTAGGACCCGAACAGCGAGATGTCGTAGTTGATGAGCCGGTAGATGTCCTCGATCTCATGGTAGAGGCCGTCGATATCCTGATAGAACAGGAAGTACGGGTAGGGATAGACGATCCGCTGGGCCGCGGCGCCCCAGTTGAAGCGGCTCCGGTTGTTGAGGTAGGCCAGGACGCCCGACGTGTCGATGAGACGGGAGCCGGTGAACGCCGTCGTGACGACCGTATGATACCCCAGCATGTCGCTCCAATAGGCCGCCAGGCCGCCCGCCCCGTAGGTCCCGTAGCGGTCGACGCCGACGGCGATGTTGGGGGGCGAGACGTAGTCGAGGCCGAGCTTGGGCTTGTAGGCGACGATGGCGAAGTTGGTGTCCTTCGGCAGGCCGAAGAGGGGGTTCTTGAGCAGCCCGAGCAGCGAGCCCTCGGGCTCGGCCCGCGGCGGCAGGATGGCCGGGTTGCGGTCGAACTGGGCCAGGAAGGGCTGGCCCAGGAGGAAAGCCGGGTCGTCGATCGAATAGACCGTGTAGTAGCCGTCGTGGTAGCCGGAGAAGACGACCCGTCCCGTTTCCTGGGCGACCGAGATGGACGGGCTGAGCTCGGTGATGCCGGCGATGCCCGCGTAGAGGTTCGTGACCTGGGTGATCTTGGCCGAGGCGACCTCGATCCGGTAGAGGTCCGTCTTGCCGCTCTGGTCGGAGAGGAAATAGAGGGCGGCGGAATCGGCGGTCCACTGCGGGTTGATGTTCTTGCCGTTGGGGAAGGCCAGGAGCTTCTGGACGCGGCCCGACTCGACGTCGAGGAGGGCCAGCTCGTAGTTCCCGATGTCGACCCACTCGAGGTTGGTCGAGAACCGCTCCGTGACGAAGGCGATCGTCTTGCCGTCCGGGGACCAGACGGGCTGGAGGTCGGCGAAGACGTCGCGCGTCATCTGCTTGAGGACGTTGTCCTTGAGGTCGTAGATGAAGAGGTCGGAGACGCCCCCGGCCAGGCCCGAGAAGGTGATGTAGCGGCCGTCCGGCGACCAGGCCGGGCTGAGGATCTCGGCCAGCTCGTCGAAGGGGATCTCCCGCTCGATCTTGTCCTTCTTCATGTCGATGATGGTCAGGACCGGGCCGGCCCTTGGCCACGCCGCCGAAGACGAACTTCTCCCCCTTGGCGTCCCACGACCCGGCGGATTTGATGAACTGGATGCTCTCGAAGTGGGGGTCGACGGCCGTGGAGATGATCTTCCGCCGGATCTTGCCGGTATCGGCGTCGGCCAGGTAGAGGTCGATCGAGAACAGGTCCCGGGTGGAAAGGAAGACGAGGGACTTGCCGTCGGGGCTGATGGACGGCGCGATATTGTAGGGGTTGGCCCGCGTGCCCAGGAACAGGGGCTTGGCGATCTTTTCGGACATCTGCGTCTTCTCGAGGAGCGGGCCATAGGCGTCCTGCATGGACTTGTGCCAGTCGGCGGAGAGCTGTTTCAGCTTGATGCCGAGCATGCTCTCGAGGATGATCTCGTAATCGCCGGCGCGCCCGACGGACTTCATCATCTTGCCGATGATCTCGTCGCCCCAGCGGCCGGTGATGTAGGACCAGACGGCCTGGCCCCAGCGGTAGGGGAAGAACTTGTAGGAGTTGTCCAGCTTCTTGATCTGGGGCAGCTCCTTGCGGCGGACGGCGTCCCGCATCCACATGGACGTGTTGGGGTCGACCGGGCCGATGGACAGGTACTCGGCCATGCCCTCGATGAACCAGAGCGGGATGCGCAGGGCCGCGTCGTTGCCCCGGGCCTGGTCGGAGTGCCCCTGGGCCATGATGTCGTACTGGAAGGCGTGGACGAGCTCGTGCCCGATGACGTGGTCGGTCTCGGCGAGCGAGGCGCCGTAGGGCAGGACGATGCGGCGCTTGAACGACTCCGTGACGCCGCCCGTGCCCTCGCCCATGATCTCGGGGATGACCGTCGTCTGCTGGAACTCGGGGCTGCTGCCGTAGAGGATGAGCGGCTGGCGGCCCTTGAGCTCGTGATTGAACATCCGCGACAGGCGCGAATACCAGCGCTCGGCCATGAGGCAGGCCATCTTGACCGTCTGCTCGTCCTGCGAGATAGAAGTAGACGTCGAAATGGCGGGTCTTCATGATCTTGAAGTCGAACTTCTGGTACTGGACCTTGTTCCGGCCGTACCACTGGGCCCGGAGCCCGGGCGCGCCGATCCCGGCCAGGAACCCGGCCAAGCTCAGACCAACGAGGAATTTCGCGACGGCTGAAGTCCGCATCGAGGCCTCCTTATGAAGAACAAACCTCTCCGCCCCTTTCCGCGGATATCTTAGCAATTCTGTCACCTTATGTCTACAATGCGCCCGGGCCCCCGCGCGTTGCGGTCCCGGCCGCGCGGTCCGGCTCCGCTGGGACTCCGCTATTCTGTTGACCGCCCCTCCTCGATTCCTGTAAGATGCAGGGCTGAGCATGACCACACAGATCCTGGCGATAGCGGCGGTCATGGTCGCGGCCTACGCCGCGGCCAAGGCGGCCAAGCTTTCCGTCGAGCTCAGCGATCGTTCGCCTCGGCCGCGGCCGGCGGCCTGGCCGGCGCCGTCCTCAAGACGCCTCCGCTCGGCGAGCTCGGGCGCCACCTCGTCGAGGGCTCGTTCACCTATCTCGACGTCATCCTCGTCTTCTTCACGGCGACGCTGTTCATGAGCCATCGTCAACGAATCGGGCGGCGTCGACTACGTCGTCCGGGCGACGCTCCGGGCCTTCGGCAAGACAGCGGGTCCTGGCCCTCCTCGTCCTCATGATCATCGTCCTCGTCCCCGGCGCTCTGACCGGGGCCGGGAGCGTTTCGCTCCTCGTCGTCGGCGCCCCCGTGGCCATGGCCCTCGGCCGGCTCGGGATCCCCAAGAAGAGGGTCGCGGCCATCCTGTTCATCGTCGCCGGACTGAGCGCCGCGGCGCCGCCCGTGAACATCTGGGCCATGATCCTCTGCGCCGGCACGGCCATCCCCTACGTCGGCTTCGAGTTCACCCTGGGCATCCCCGTCCTGCTCCTGGGCACTTCACCATCCTCGTCCTGGGGCTGAAAAAGAGGCGCCCCCGAGCCCTCGGCCGCCGCCGACCTGCCCGAGCCGCCGAAGGGCATGACCTGGTGGCGGGTCCTCCTCCCCTTCCTCGTCTTCTTCGGCATGGTCGTCGCCTACCGCATCTGGCCGTTCTCGACGCCCATCTTCGGCCTGTCCCTCGAATTCGCCGTCTCCGCCGCCGTGGCCCTGCTCCTCAGCCCGAAGAGGATCGCCTTCCTCGCCCTGGCCCGGGACACGGTCAAGAGGCTCCTGCCCCTTCTGGCGACCATGATCGTCGTCGGCATGCTCCAGCAGGTCATGACCGCGACCGGGGTCCGCGGCCTGCTGTCCTTCGCCGTCATCTCCACCCCGCTCGTCCTCCTCTTCTTCCTCCTGCCCGTCATCATCCCCTTCTCCGAAGGCGTCCTCACCTACGGCGGGGCGGCCATCATCGGCATCCCGCTCATCTGGTTCCTGGACTCGATCGGCTTCCACGCCACGGTGGTCATCGCCGGGCTGAGCCTCCTCTGGCCCCTCGGCGACGGCCTGCCGCCGACGGCCCTGATCGGCCGGCTGAGCATCATGGTCTCGGGATACGAGGGCTCCTACCGGGATTTCCTCAAGGCGACCTGGCTGCCCTGGCTGGTCATCACGGCGGTCGGCATGGCCATGATCATCTTCAGCTCCAAGCTGGCCTTCCTGGTCAAGTGGAGCATGTAGGGGTCGAGGAGAAGCGCCGATGATCATGATCGCCTACTACCTCATCACGGCCTTCCTGGTCGTCCTGCTCGGCTGGAACTTCGTCCGCGAGAAGAAGACGCCGCGAGCGAGCTCGTCCTCTACCTCCTCGTCATGCTCCCGCTCGTCCTCAGGCTCCTGCGGTGGAAATGAAGGCCGGACCGATGAAGAAAGACACTCTGTCCAAGATCGTCCTGGCGGCCGCGTTCGCCGGCTTGGCCTTGTGGGGGGGCCTCCCCCTCTACCGCCACCGGCATTTCGACGTCCCCATCGTCAAGGGCCCCGGCGTCACCGCGGTCGCTGCGGCTTGAGCGACTTCTCGCCCGCGCCTCAAGGGCACCCCCGGCGACACGGCCATCTACGTCCTCGAGGGCCGCGAGCCCGGGGGCAAGGCCCTGATCATGGGCAACACCCATTCGAACGAGCCCGAGGGCATGCTCTCCGCCATCATCTATCATCGAGAACGCCGTCGTCGAGAAGGGCACGCTCTACGTCATCCCCTTCTTCAACACCAGCGGCAGCCGGAACACCCGGCCGGGCGACGGCTATCCGCTGTATTTCGACGTCCCGACGGACTGGGGCCGGCAGCGGTTCCGCTATCGGCAACCGCGACGCCTCGCCGCTCGACCAGTGGCCCGACCCGGACGTCTACATCCACTACCCCGAACGCCAGCTCCTGTCCTACATCGACGTCCGCAACACCAACCGGACCTGGCCGGGCCGGGCCGACGGCCCGCTCATGGAGCGGGTGACCTTCGGGGCCATGGAGCTCATGCGGCGCGAGAAGATCGACGTGGCCATCGACATCCACGGCGCCGAGACCATGTTCCCGGTGACCAACTGCATCGTCGCCCCGGAGAAGCTCGGTCAAGATCGCCACCCTGGCCTCCCTGACCGTCAAGGCCATGGAGGGCTTCGACAGCCACGTCGAGCCGTCGCCGTCCGGCTTCCGCGGCCTGTCGCACCGGGAGATCGGCGACCATGGCCCGTCCCTGCCCTTCCTGCTCGAGGCGCCCATCCCCTTCCTCGACCAGCCGACCGGGCCGAAGACGACCCAGCTCCTCCTCGACGGCAAGGACCCGTTCCTGCTCAGCCTGTCGAAGAAAAAGAAGCTCTTCGTCCCCTACGACGAGAGCGGCTGGCCGCTGGAGAAGCGCGTCGGCCAGCACATGTCCGTGACCTTGGAGATCTTCCGCCAGTACACGAAGAAGACCGCCGCCCGGCCCATCGTCGTCCGCGGCGTCCCCCGCTATGCCGACGTGGTCAAGAACGGGGTCGGGCACTTCCTCGCCGACCCGTCCAAGGCCCCGGCCGGCGGCGTCGTCATGAATTGAGCGGGGCCCGGCCCGGCGGCCCGCCCCGGAGGAGTTCGAGATGTTCAGAAAGAAAGCGTTCCCGGTGGTCCTGGCCTTCGCCGCCGTCATCGTCTTCGCCGGCGGGCTCAGCCTCGGTCCCTCCCCTCGCGGGGTCTCCGCGACGGAGCTCGACCCGGCTTCCGAGGCCTGCACCGTCATCATGGTCGGCCGGGAGGCCTCGACGGACGGCTCGGTCATGAGCACCCACGCGGCCGATTGCGGCGTCTGCGATTTCACCTGGCGCCATGTGCCGGCCGCCGACCACAAGCCGGCCGAGAAGAGGCGCCTCTACAATATCGACCAGATCCGCACCTGGCCCCCCTCCGAGGGCGGCAAATGGGCCATGGTCCTCAAGGACCCGACCGCCGTCGAGATCCCCCAGGCGCCCCACACCTACGGCTACCATCACGCCGTCTTCGGGTACATGAACGACCAGCAGCTGGCCATCGCCGAATCGACGATCGGCAACGTCCGCAAGATCAGCAACCCCACCCCGACCCCGGCCACGAACATCACCATGCTGACGCTCCTGGCCATGGAGCGGTGCCGGACGGCCCGCGAGGCCATCAAGCTCATGGGCTCGCTCGCCGAGGAGTACGGCTACGGCTACCACGACGGCGGCGAGATGCTGGCCGTCTCCGACCCCAAGGAGATCTGGGTCTTCGAGATCATGCCGGTCGGTCCGCTGTGGACCCCGAAGAGCGGCAAGCCCGGCGCGGTCTGGGCCGCCCAGCGCGTCCCGGACGACCACGTCGCGGTCTGCACGAACGAATCGACCATCGGCGAGATGGACCTCGGCAACCCGGACTTCTTCATGGCCTCGGCCCACGCGGAATCCCTGGCCGTCGAGCTGGGGCTCTACGACCCCAAGGGCGGCAAGCCGTTCAGCTGGAAGAGGGCCTACTCCCCGACCGAGGGCGGCGCCGCGAGCACGGAGGGCCGCCGGTCGCGCACCTGGCGCTTCTTCGATCTCGTCGCCCCGTCGCGGGCCTTCCGGCCCGAGACCGCCAACATGGACTTCCCGTTCTCCGTCAAGCCCGACGCCAAGCTCTCCGCCCGGGACGTCATGACCCTGACCCGGGACAAGTCGGCGGGCACCGTCTTCGACCCGGTCCGCGGCCTGCGCGGCGGCCCGTTCAAGAACCCCAACTACTACAAGGGGACCCGGCTCATCAGCGTCCCCAACGTCGAGTACACGACGCTGACCCAGTGCCGCTCGTGGCTGCCCGACCCGATCGGCGGCATCGTCTGGGTGGCCCTGGGCGCCCAGGACACGTCCTGCTACGTGCCCTTTTACTGCGGCGCGACCGAGATCGCCGGATCGTTCGCCGCGGGCGATCATTTCGTCCTCGACCGGCGCTCGGCGCGCTGGGCCTTCGACTACGTCGATTTCCACGTCCAGGTCGCCTACAACGCCGCCATCCAGGACGTCCAGGCGGCCCAGAAAAAGTGGGAGGACGGGGCCCTCGCCCGCATGGCCGAGATCGACACGCTCGCCGGCGACCTCTACAAGCGAAGCCCCAGGGAAGCGATCAAGTACGTCACCGGCTACGGCCTCAACAACGCCCAGAGCGTCGTCGACGCCTGGTGGAAGCTCGGCGACGACATCTGGGTCAAATACAACCACCTCGGCATGTATGACGCCGAGAAACGGCGGGGCGGCCGCATCCCGACGGCCAACCCCGACTGGTGGAACAAGGCCGTCAGGGCGTTCGACGTCCTGAACGAGCCCGTCAAGAAGTAACGGGACCGCAGGATAAAGGAGCTGACCATGAACATCCGACGTCTCATCCCTCTCGCCGGGACGCTCGTCCTGGCCGTCCTCCTGGCCGGCCACACGGCCACCGCCGTCGGCCAATCCGCCGCGGCCGGCGCCGACGCCGTCATCGCGGGCGAAGGCTGCACGTCCATCCTCGTCGGCAAGGACGCCTCGACCGACGGCTCGGTCATGACCACGCACACCTGCGATTGCGGCACGTGCGATTGGACCTGGCGGCACGTCGCCGCGGCCGACCACAAGCCCGGCTCGACCCGCAAGATCTACCACATCTCCCAGTACAAGACCTGGCCGCCGTCGGAAGGCCTCAAGTGGGACCTCTACAAGAAGGACCTCGCCGGCCTCGAGATCCCCGAGGTGGCCCACACCTACGCCTACCACCACGGCATGTTCGGCTACATGAACGAGAAGCAGGTCTCGATCGGCGAATCGACGATCGGCTGCCAGCGCAAGATGCAGAACTCGACCCCGGCGGCCAAGCTCGACCTGACCATGCTGACCCTGCTCGGCGTCGAGCGGGCGGCCACGGCCCGCGAGGCCATCCAGGTCATGGGCTCCCTGGCCGAGAAATACGGCTACGGCTTCCACGACGACGGCGAGATGCTGGCCGTCGCCGACCCCAACGAGGCCTGGATCTTCGAGATCTGCCCCGTCGGCCCGCTGTGGACCCCCGAGAGCGGCAAGCCCGGCGCGGTCTGGGCCGCCCAGCGCGTCCCCGACGACGAAGTCAGCGTCTGCCCGAACGAATCGCGCATCGGCGAGATCGACCTCGACAACAAGGACTTCTTCATGGCCTCGCCGAACGTCGTGTCGCTGGCCGTCGACATGGGCTACTACGACCCCAAGAGCGGCAAGCCCTTCAGCTTCAAGCGGGCCTACTCCCCCGTCGAGGGCAGCGCCACGAGCACGAACGGCCGCGGCCAGCGGCTGTGGCGCTTCTTCGACATCGTCGCCCCGTCCAAGAAGCTCAAGCCCGAGACGCCCAACATGGACCTGCCCTTCTCGGTCAAGCCCGACAACAAGATCTCCGTCCAGGACGTCATGAACATGACCCGCGACCGGAGCTACGGCACGCCCTTCGACCCCGTCCAGGGCATCCGGGGCGGACCGTTCAAGAACCCCAACTACTACCGCGGCACCCGGGTCATCGACCACGGCCTGGCCGAATACTCCACGGTCACGCAGAGCCGGGCCGGGCTGCCCGATCCCATCGGCGGCATCGTCTGGATCGCCTTCGGGTCGCAGGACACCTCCTGCTACATGCCGCTCTACGCCGGGATGACCGAGATCCCCAAGTCCTTCATGGTCGGCGACCACTGGACCTTCAGCCGCGATTCGGTCCGCTGGGCCTTCGACTACACCGATTTCCACGTCCAGGTCGCCTACTCCGAGGCCATCAAGGACGTCCAGGCGGCCCAGACGAAATACGAGACCGATCTCATCGCCCGCATCCCGGAGATCGACCAGGAGGCCCTGGCCCTCTACAAGAAGAAGCCGGCCAAGGCGGCCGAGTTCCTGACCGGGTTCGCCATCAACAACGCCACGACGGTCACGAACGCCTGGTGGAAGCTCGGCGACGACCTGCTCGTGAAGTACAACCGGCTCTACATGTACAACGCCGAGAAGCGCGGCTTCTCCCGCGGCCAGCCCGCCACCCCCGACTGGTGGAAGAAGGCCGCCCGGGCCTTTGACATCCTCATGGAGCCGGAGAAGAAGTAAAGGAGACACGAGATGAACAAGAGGATCCTACCGGGCTTCGCCGCCGCCGCGGTCCTGGCCCTGTCTTTCCTGGTCGCCGGGCAGGCCCTGCCCAAGGTCGGATTGCCCATTCTGACGACCTCGGCCGGCCAGAGCACGGACGTGACGACCCTCAACATCGTGCTCGAGGACGCCGGCATCGCCTATGATTATTGCGACGTCCCCACCCCCGAGATGGTGGCCGACGGCGTGGGGCTCGGCGGCCGCGAGTCCGGCCCCGGCTTCCACGTCGAGAGCACGACCGACCAGGGCAAGTACCCGGCCGGCACGCCCTATAAGGCCGTCGTTTTCGCCATCGGCGCGAGCATGAAGGGCATGGGCGCCTCGGGCCTGACCCTCGAAAGCGAAGAGGCCCGCCTGAAGAAGGTCATCGAGCTCTGCAAGCAGAAGAAGATCTTCGTCATGGCCGTCCATATCGGCGGCGAGTCCAAGCGCGGCCCCGCCGGCAGCGACAACGAGCGCATGATCGACGCCGTGGCCCCGTTCGCCGACGCCCTGATCGTGACCAAGGACAGCAACAAGGACGGGCGCTTCACCAAGATCGCCCAAGCCAGGAAGATCCCGCTGACCGAGGTCGAATACGCTCTGGGTCTGGTCGACATCGTCAAGCAGATCTTTCAATAAGGCGGGCGGATCCGGGCCGCCCCGCTCAGCGGGACTGCCCGACGATGGCCAGTGAGGCGGACGGGTCGGGGCCGATCCCCAGGAGGAGGCGCGGGCCCGCCGCCGCGAAGGCCAGATAGCGGTTCTTCCCGTCCCGGAAGAGGGGCGGCGCTCCCGTCGCCGGACCCGCTCTTCACGAACCTGTCCGAGCCCTCGAGGAACCCCCTCAGCTCGTTCCAGCCCGCGGCCCGGGCTTCGGCCGAGCCATAGTCCATCACGATCAGGGTCGAGCCGTCGCCGTAGTCCCCTTTGACGGCCTCGGTGAAAGCGAGGCCGCGGGCGGTCTGAAACGAGTAGACGCTGTTGAGGCCGAGCAGGCCTTTGATGTACTTGACGCTTCCCGGCTTGAGTCCCTTCTCCGGCAAGGCCGCGACGAGGTCCGGAAGCTTCCGACGTTCGCGGCGATCTTCGCGTCGACCGTCCCGGCGACGGCCAGGAGGCCTTCGATCGTTCCTCCGGAATCGTCAAAGCCCGTCAGGGTGACCAGGAACCGGCCCTTCCAGAAGTTCAGGTAGTAGTCCTCGAGCTCGGCGCCGGCGCCGACGGCGATGCTCTTCCCCTGGCCGGACCGCTTGAAGGTGAAGATGCCGAAGGCGGCCGCCGGGGTCTCCATTTCGAAGATCTCGAGCGAGACGGATTTGCCCGCGGCGTTCTCGTAGTCCTGGACGATGACCCGGCGGAAGCCGTACTCCTGGTAGATCTCGGCCCCGCCGTCGATGTAGGTGTAGAGGTCCTCGCCCGCGAATTCCTGGGGTTCTCCGTCCTTCACCCAACCCTTGGCGTCGCCCGCGGCCGGCAGGAGCGACCTGAGCTCGTCCTGAACGGCCCGGGCCCCCGCCGTCCACGCTCCGGACAGGATCAGGCCCGCCAGGGCCAACGCCGCGGTCCCCCATCTCCGTGATCCGTTCATCTCCGTCGACCCTCCGCGCCGCGCCGTGACATCGCGGTCAGATGTTCTCTTCCTTGAGCAGGACCTTGTCGGGATCGATCTCGCCCAGCCCCTGTTCCGCGCCGAGCTTGATCTGGACGATGTCCGCCGGCCTCAGGGCCCACAGCGAGGCGCAGTAGGCGTCGATGGCCACGCGGTCCGTGCCCGCGACCACCCGCTGCGGCCGTGAACAGCTGGCCGGGCCCGAAGGGGCCGTTGGTGACGATGAATTCGGTGGCGTCGACGATGTTGAGGGCCGGCTTGACGGCCTTGTTCAAGTCGACGATCGACTGGTCGAGGTGGGCGACGTCGTTGGGGTCCGTCTTCCAATTCGGCCGGTGGAACGTCCGGTTGTTCGCGGGCGAGTTCAGGCCCATCAGGTTCTTCATCGTTCCGGTGAATTTGTTGCCGGCGTGGTCCTTGGTGATGGGCATGTTGATGAGGACGTCGTAGTCGTAGAGGGCGGCCAGGACGCGGGCTTCCTTGAGGGCCACCCCGGCCGGTACGGGGACGGGCTTGAAGAGGGCCTCGTCCTTCTCGAAGATCTTGAGGACGGCCCCCTCGGACTCGATGACGGCCTTGAGCCCGGTGTCCTCCCACTGCTTCACCGTCTGCCAGCTCAGACAGTCGACTTCCGCGGCCCCGGCCTTCTTGCAGAGGCGGATGACGGCCCGGAGGATCTCGGGCTTGGTGAACGAGCCCGGATGCCGGCTCTGGACGTTCGGAAGGAGAGCGACCTTCGCCCCCTTGCGCACGAACTTCTTGATGCCGCCGGCGAGCTCGACCGCCTTGACCGCGGCCTGGCCGTAGTCCTCGCCGATGCCGACGCCGACGAGGGGCGCCTTCGCTTTCGCCGCGGCGCCCGGGGCGGCCCGGAGGGCCTTCGCCCACGGCCAGGGTCAGCCCGGCGCCCGCGCCCGCTTTGATGAAATCGCGTCTTCCGATGGTCCGGCTCATGGAGGCCTCCTCGATGCGATGATGTCCGCCGTCATTGTCTCACAGCCGCGGCCGGGACCGCAACAGGAAAGGCGCGCCCGCGGCCCCGGCGGATTGGCGTCGCGACGCAAAGTGTGATAAAAAAATCGAAGCCCGATAGGAGAACGCCCATGAGAAAGACCCTGCCCCGCCGGCCCCGCGCCCTGGCGTCGCGTTGTCGCCGGCCTCCTGCTCGTCCCCCTCCTGACGCTCCCGGCCGCGGCGGCGTCGAGGGACCGCTACCTGGCCTATGCCCGGGCCTCGGCCGATTGGACCTACGCCCACAAGGCCGAGATCCTGGCCCAATGGAAGAAGACGTTCGATCCCCTCAACGTCTTCGGCTATCGGGCCCCCGGCGGGCTTCTGGAGATGGCCGTGATCTACTCCTATCTCTATGAAGCGGAGAAGAAGCCGGAATACGCCGCCCGGGCCAAGGACGTCCTCCTGACCTACGGCGATTACCGTTCGGCCTACCCCGAATCGTCGATCAAGCTCCGGTCCGATTACGCGGACGGGGTCCCGGGCCTGTCGGATTTCTTCACGGCCATGCGCTACATCCGGACCTTCGACACCCTGCGCCGCCTCGGGCGCCTCTCCCCCGCCGAGATCAAGACCGCGTCGGACCTGATCGCCGGAAGCATGACCTATCTCCTCAGGACGGCCGAGTGGGGCCCCATGAACCGCTCGGCGCTCCGGGCCGAGACCCTGGCCTGGGCCGTCCGGGCCCTGCCGGACCACCCCGATACCCCCAAGTGGGAGATGCAGCGCCGGGCCCTCGGCGACGACAACTGGGGCAACTGGCAGATCGAGGACGCCACGATCTACAACGGGGTCTGGCTCTACTCGCTGCTGGGCTACGCCGACGCCATCGGCCGGATCCCGGAGATGTTCGCGACGCCGGAGATGTACTACTACGCCCAGTATTATCTGAATCTCTTCTGCCCCGCCGGGGTCGTCCCCGACCTCGGCGACGCCCACTGGACGTCGAATTGGACGCATTTCCTGGTCTACTTCGAAGCCGCCGCGGCCGCGCTCAAGGACCCCGGGCTCAAGTGGGCGGCCGAGACGATCGCGGCCAAGTTCGTCGATTTCTCCAAGCCGACAAGCTCGGGCCTCGGCTACATGCTCCTCGACTGCTATCGCTGGGGCGCGGACGGCGTCAAGGCCGCGCGGCCCACCGGCCTGTCCATGGAGGTCATGGAGGACGTCCAGGGCAAGAAGATCGTCTTCCGCGACGGCTGGTCCCCGCTCTCGAGCTACCTCCTGCTCAACTACCGGGACGAAGGCGACGGCGGCCTGAATTTCCGCGATTACCTGCGGGACACGATCCCCGTCGAGGAAGAGAAGATGACCCACGGCCACGCCGACGAGAACAGCCTCGTCCTGCTCATGTCGGGCGGCTCCGTCCTCCTCCATGACGGGGGCTATCGCGAGTTCATGCCCTCGGGGCCGTTCGGCGCCTACCGCCAGGATTATTTCCACAACCGCCTCTGCGTCCGGCCCGAGAAGATCTTCTGGGGCCAGAGCGCCGGCCAGTGCGCGCTACAGCGTCCGGGAGGCCGTGCCCGGCCAGACCATGCTCGATTTCATGCACAACGCCGGGTCCTACCGGCCCGTCCGGACGCGGAAAGTCGACTTCCTGACCTTCGACGATTTCGATTACAGCCGGACCCGCGTCGTCGACGACGGCTGGGGCTATCAGTCCGACCGGGTCGTGGTCTACGTCAAGGACCCCGGCTGCTATGTCGTCTTCGATATCTTCAAGGCCCTGCGGGAGGATTACTTCACCATGGGGGCGTTCTGGCACACCCGGAAGATCTACGACCGCGGCGAGCACTGGTACGACACGGGCTACGACCGCATCCAGACGGCCGAGCTGCCCGCGGACAAGCGCCTGCTCATCCTCTTCCCGTCGGCGGAGCCCCGGATGGAAGGCGTCGAGCCGGAGAAGCGCCATTACCAGGACGAATGGCTCATCCATCAGTCCTGGGCGCAGCATTTCGAGCTCGGCGAGACCTGCGCCTTCGTCAGCGTCCTCGTCCCGCACGCCGCGGGGGAAGACCCCAAGGCCTGGCTCGACCGCGTCTCGATCGCCGCCACGGGAACGGCCCGCGACGCCGTCGGCGTCGTGATCAAGGCCGGGGACAGGGACATCGTCGTCGGGGTCAAGAACGACCTGCGCCAGGACATGAGCCGCGATTACCGCCGGCCCCGCTACACCTACGAGGCCGGCCGGATCGAGGTCGGCGGCGTCGAGACGGACGGCGATCTCGTCTACGCTTCGGCCCGCGGCGGGGCCCTCGATTACACCATCGTCAACCTCACCAAGGCGCTCTACAACGGGAAGACGCTCGTCGAGGCCAAGGAAGAGCAGCACGGGCTCGGCTACGACGCCAAGCCCGACCGGGGCGGATTCGGGAAGATGCGCTACTGGCGCGAAAAGGCGGAAGCGAAAAAATGACCGGGGCTCAGATCGGCAGGCCCTGCTGCTTTCGCTGGGCCGTCTTCTGGAGCTCCTGACCCTCGGCGACGAGCCCGGCCAGCCTGTCGAGGGCCATGCGGATCTTGATATTGGCCAGCTTCCTCTTGCCCGTTTTCTGGGTCTCGAAGTTGGCCAGAAGGTAGGCCTCGATGTCCTCCGGGGTCATGATGGTCTTGAGGAGATCGTCGTTCACGAGCTCGTTGCGCAGCTCCTCGGGCGTCTGGCCCCGGACGACGATCTTGTTCTCGAGGAGGGTCTGGGCGCGCCACACCTCGAAATCCTTGGCCGCGTAGATCGGGATCGGTCCGAGGAGCTTCTTGGCGTCCTGGATGGTCTGGTCGTAGAAGGCCTTCCCTTCCTTGAGCAGGTTCCTGGCCCGGTAATATTCCGGGGCGCTGGAGGCGACGTGCTGCTCGAGATAGCCCTTGAAGGTCTGGATGGCCTCGGACAGGACGGCGTGAGAGCGCGAAGCCCTGATATAGATCTCGCGCTCGATCTGGATCTGCATCCCCGATAACCCTGGCCGAACGATAACATGGGGCCGGGCCGATGTCAAAGGCTTTATTTGGACAGGATCGCCGCCGCGACGACGTTGGCCACCTTGCTCCGCAGGGCGATGATGTCGCCCTTGTCGTCGGGATGGACCCGGTTGGTCAGGAGGACGACGGCCGTCTGGGTCTCCGGATCGATCCAGATCGAGGTCCCCGTGTAGCCCGAATGGCCGTAGGACCGGAGGCCGAAGAGGTCGCCGCGGACGGTCGAGTAATCGGTGTCGATGTCCCAGCCGAGGCCCCGGCCCGATCCGCCGACCTGGGGATAGATCTCGGTCATGCGCTCGACGGTGAGCGGGCTGAGGACGCGCACGCCGTTATATTCGCCCCGGCCGAGCAGCATCTGGGCGAAGACGGCCAGGTCGTCGGCCGTCGAGAACAGCCCGGCGTTGCCGGAGACGCCGCCCTGAAGACGGGCCAGCGGATCGTGGACGACGCCGCGGAGCGGCCTTCCGTCGACGACCTCCGTCGGGCACGCACTGGTCGATAAGGTCCGCCGGCGGCCGGTAAAAGGTCCGGGTCATGCCCAGGGGCTTGAAGATGTTCTCGGCGGCGAACTCGTCGAGCGGCTTCCCCGAGACCTTGTGGACGATATGGGCCAGGGTGATGTAGTTGAGGCAGCTGTAGACGAATTCCTTCCCGACGGGGAGCTCCTTGGGGATCGCCGCGATGAGCTTGACCAGATCGGCCGTCGTGCAGGGATCGCCGATCTTCTTGGCCGCCTCCTTGGCGTCCGTATAGGGCGGCAGGCCCGAGGTGTGCGTCAGGAGATTGTAGAGCCGGGCCTCCTCGCCCGCGATCCCCTTCTCCCCGTACCAGGTCGTGAACTCCGGGCACGTAGACGCTGGACCCTGTCCCAGAGGCGGATGTCGCCCCGCTCGACGAGGAGCATGATCGACGTCGCCGTGGCCACGGGCTTGGTGACGGAGGCCAGATCGAAGATCATGTCGGCGCGTGAGCGGCCGCGGCTCGGGGACGAGCTGGGAGAGGCCGAAGGCCTTCCGGTAGACGGTCCTTCCCTTGTGCGCGACGACGAGGACGGCCCCCGGAAAGTCCTTGCGGTCGACGGCCTCGTCGATGATCCTGTCGAGGAAGGCCAGCCGCACGCGAGGACATGCCGACCGTCTCCGGCTTGGCCGGCCGGAAGGGCCGCGCCCAAGGCCGCGCCGGCCGCCGAGAGGGCCAGAACGACGAGGCCTGCCGAACCGCACGAGCTTGCGCATGGTGATCTCCTCGCCTCGCCTATTTCGCCGCCGGCGGGGGCGGCGTTTCCTTCCAGACGAGCCCGTCCTGCCGGATGTGCCAGGTCTCCCCGCTCTTGGCGGCATAGACCGCCTCGAACAGGCTCGCCGTCGTCTGGATGACGGGCGGATAGGACCAGCCCTTGATCCGCAGGGCCGCTTCGTCCTTGAGCCCGAGGGCCCCGAGGTCGGCGCCGAAGCCCGACTTCTCGTAATAATGGGCCCATTCGGCGTAATAGATCTTCCGCAGGGCCCACTTCACCTTTTCGTCGGCCCGCCGGTCGAACTTCTCCTTGCCCTTGCCGGCGAGCTTCGACGAGAACTGGACGTAGCCCCACATCTCCGGGTAGTGGATGTTGATGACGCCTTGCGGGGTCCAGGTCCAGTTGTCCTCGGGCAGGGGCTTGCCCGTGCCGGCGTCCTTGGCCTTGACGTAGGCTCCGTTCTCGGTCGTCCACGCGATATTCGACCCGCGAGAAATTGACCCGCCACTGGTCGCCCGCGGCAGGGCGCTCGGGCTTGCCCGGGATGCATTCCTTGAGGACGGCGAAGGGCAGGGCGATCTCGACCGTCCAGGCCTTGTCCTTGTCCGACAGGGTCGTTCAGCGTGCCCATGACCTGGACGCCGGTCTTGAGCCCCTGGATGTCCCAGGCGTGGACGGCCGGGCCGCCGTCGCGGTAGGGCTTGACGAGCAGGAGGTCCCAGACCGTGTTCAGGGCGTTCATCTCCAGCTCGTAATAGTCGTGGGTGTCGCCGTCGGGGTCGATGAAGACCTCGAAGTCGTTGTCCTGGAAGATGATGGAATCCCTGGCCGTCAGGGTGGCCCAGACGTGGGGCTCCTCGAGGTAGGCGCCGATGTAGAAGATAGGCGTCGTCCCAGAGCATCTGGACCCGGGTCCGGAAGCGGGGGGCGGGCTTCGACGCGCCCTCGATGTCGCCGAAGACCTCGGTCCAGTCGGCCTCCGCCCAGGCCGTCTCGTCGAGCCGGCCGTCGATCGTCGACCGGGCCGGCCGCCCTCCGGCAGACGTACTCGAACGGGGCGAACGGCGGTCTTCGGCTCGGGGATGCGGACGGGCGGGATGGCCGAGGCCGCCGCGACGATGAGGAGGAGCCCGGCGAACTGGATCAGCCTGCGGCGCATGCGCGTTGTCTCCACGGCGGCCCCGTCACTCCAGGCGCTTGATGATGTGCCAGCCGAACTGGCTCGTCGCCGGGTCGTAGACGGCCAGGCCCACGCCTCCGACCTCGAGGCCGAAGCTCACGTCGCCGAAGGCCTTGACCATGCCCGTCCGGGAGAACTCTTTCCTCGAAGGATCGGGAGTCACGTTCCGGTTCGACATCTTGTAGATCCCCGGGAAGGAGTCATTGGTGTAGGTCTTGACCATGGCCTCGAAATCCTCGCCGGCCTTGGCCCGCTCGAAGATCTGGAGGGCGAGCTTCTCGGCATCGGCCCGGCTCCGGGTCACTTTTTGATCGCCGGGTATCGAGCCTTTGAAGGCGATGAGGATGTGCTGGACGGTGACGCGCTCGGGCTCGGGCTTGTCCTGGGCCGCCGCGAGGGCGGGCAGGGCCGCGAGAGCGAGAAGCGCGAGGCAGACGAATGTTCTCATGTTGACCTCCGTGGGATCAGAGCTCCAGCCAACGGACGGGGTTGCCGCGCGAGGCCAGGAATCTTTCAAAATCGGCCAAGGCGATCTCGAGGGTCGCCGTGTTGACGTTGGGGTGAAAGCCGAGGGCGTCGCTCGACCGGAGGGCCGCGTCGCAGACGACCTGGACGTGGTGGGTCTCGTCGTTGATCAGGCCGAACGGGGAGACGGAACCCGGCTCGACGCCGAGCCAGCGCCTGAGCCGCTCGGCCGAGGCGAAGCTCAGCCGGTCCTCGCCGAGCTGGCGCGTTGAGCCGCTTGAGGTCGATGCCGCGGGTGACGGACGCGATGACGAGATAGTGGCGGTTTCCCTTGTAGTTGCGCAGGAAGAGGTTCTTGCAGTGCGTGCCCTTGAGCCCGGCCCAGTGCTTCTCGGCTTCCTCGACCGTCGCGACGGGCGGATGCTCGTGGCGGACATAGGCGATCCCGAGACGGTCCAGGGTTTCGAGGACCTTCTGTTCGATCTCGGTCACAGGCACGACGGCTTCCTCCTGCGGTCTCGATCCGTTCCGCAGACACAATAGAACAAAGGGCCGGCGGGGCGCAAGCCCCGGGAGCGTGTCCTGAGGCGCGATTTCCGCTAGAATGGGCCCATGAGCATCCTCTTCACGCCCGTCAAGATCGGCCCCCTCTCCGTCCCCAACCGTTTCGTCCGCTCGGCCACGCACGAGTACATGGCCGACGACGAGGGGAATGTCCGCCCGACACCAGATCGAGCTTCTTCGCCGCCTGGCCGAAGGCGAAGTCGGTCTCATCATCACCGGCCACGCCTTCGTCCAGCCTTCGGGAAAGGCCAGCCCCCGGCAGACCGCGGTCTATGACGATCGTTTCGTCGAGGGCCTGGCCCGCATCCCCGAGGCCGTCCACGGCTATCCCTCCCGCGTCTTTCTCCAGATCGCCCATGCCGGGCGCCAGACCAAGGAGAAGCTCTGCGGCTGCGTCCCGGTCTCCCCTTCCGCCGTTTACGATCCCGTCTCCAAGGTCATGCCGCGCGAGCTCGCGGGCGAAGAGATCCAGGCCCTCATCGCGGATTTCGTCGCCGCGGCCGGCCGGGCCAAGAGGGCGGGGTTCGACGGCGTCCAGCTCCACGCCGCCCACGGCTATCTCATCTCGAGCTTCCTTTCCCCGCACACCAACCGCCGGACGGACGAGTGGGGCGGGCCGGTCGAGAACAGGGCCCGGGTCCTCCTCGAGGTCCTCCGCGGCGTCAAAGAGGCCTGCGGCCGCGAATTCCCGGTCATCGTCAAGCTCAATTCGACCGATTTCCTGCAAGGCGGCCTGACCGTCGACGACGCGGTCGAGATCGCCCGTCATGCTCGAGGCCGCGCGGCATCGACGGGATCGAGGTCAGCGGCGGCATGGCCGAGGCCGGCCGCGGCTCTGTCTGGCCGGGGCTCAGGGGCGAGGCGGACGAAGGCTACTTCGTGGAGAACGCCGCCCGGATCAAGAAGGCCGTCGGCGTGCCGGTCTTCGGCCTGGGCGGCATCCGGACCCTGGCGGCGGCCGAGAAGATCGTCGCGGAAGGCCGGGCCGATCTCGTCTCGCTGAGCCGCCCCTTCATCCGCGATCCCTTCCTGGTGAAGCACTTCCGCGAAGGCCTGGTCGCGAAGTCCGAGTGCATCTCCTGCAACAAGTGCTTCAATCCGCGCGGCATCCGCTGCGCCGAGCTCGCGAAAACGCGCTGAAGGTCACCACAGGCCGGGGATCAGGAGGCGGCGCGTCCGGGTCATCGTTGGGCCTCGTCGAGCATGGCCAGATAATTCTCGACCGGGATATAGCTCGGGATGGAGTTCCCGGAACCGATGGCGAAGCGTCCCCGGGGTGGCAGACGTCGATCATCCGGCGCACCTCGGCCCGCACGCCGTCCGGCGGTCGAGCGGGCCGAGGATGTCGATGTCCACCCCGCCGAGGACGCCGATGCGCCGGCCGTAGAGCGGCCTGGAACTCCGTGGCCGGCATGATGGCGTTCTCGATAGGAGTGTTTGGCGTCGATCCCGACGTCGTCGATGAGGTCGTCCATGATCGCCGTCAGGTTGCCGCAGGAGTGCAGGAAATAGGGCAGCCCGCGCTCGTGGGCCAAGGCCGGCGAAGCGCGTGTGCCAGGGCAGGGTATAGGCGGCGCAGGGCGTCGGGCGGGATGAGGGTGGCCGACCGGAAGCCCATATCGTCGCCGGGAAAGACGGCGATGAGCCCGGGGCAGCTCGACGAGCTGGCCGATAGAACGTCCAGCATGGGTCTCGCCCAGCCGGCCGGCCACCGCGGCGACGAGGTCCGGCTGGTCATGCAGCGCGAAGCACAGGCCCTCGTAAGGAGAAGATCGCCGCCAGGTGCTCGTACATCCCTCCGGCGTGGCAGGCGATGAGTCCCATCCCTTCGGGCAGGTGCGTCGCCAGGTATTCGTAACGGGCCAGGCTTGCCGGGGTGACCGAAGGCCAGGGATAGCGCTCGAAATCGTCCCATCCGGCGATGGCGCCGCGTCTCATATCCCGCCAATGACGGGCGCCGCATCGGCTCAGGCTCGGCGTCGGTCCCGACGACTTCGTGTCTCGACGAACGGCAGCGACTCCTCGAAGCGCACGAAATCGTAGCCCAGACCGTGCCAGAGGGCGATGAAGTTGTCGAGATAGGCGTTCCGGCCGGCACGGTCTCCGGGAGCCGGATCGACCCAGGCGCGGCCGAGGAGCTCGGTCGTGATCGGCCGGCGCAGCGCATCGTCGATCAGGTATTCGACGAGAGGCGGGCGCTCGCTTCGCGACGCGGCCCATGACGACGTCGATGAAGCGCCCGGCGTCGGGCCGGGCCTGGTCGAGCGGAAGATGCGGGAACCGGGAGGCCATCGGGACGTCAGCCCTGCGACGTCGCTGCGCCGCCGCCTCCATGAGGATGAAGAAGGCCTGGCCTTCGGTCGCGATGCCGGGCTTCTCGAAGGTCGGCGATCCGCAGACGTCCCGGACGTAGCCGAGGTCGTCGACTTTGCCCCGGGCCGCCCGCCGCATGATCTCGGCCTCCTGGAGATACGATTCGCGCCAGCCAGCCGCCCTTGACGCCGCGGAAGATCGTGTAGGACAGCATCTGGGAGAGGTTCGTCTCGACGAACGACTTCGGATCGTCGACGACGTCGTGGAAGAGGCCGTCGGGGCGGCGATGCTTCAGGCAGCCGTCGAGGACCTCGCGGACGTAGCCGGCGAGGCGCTTCCTGTCGGCGTTCATGCCCTCGGGCAGGGCCCGGATGACCCGGGCCATGCCGGCCGCCGCCCAGCCGTTGCCGACGCCCCAAAAGGCCTGGCGCTCGAAGGTCTTTCTTGCCGTCGTCCCAGATGTGGGAGAAGAGCCTGGCCTTCTTGTTCCAGAGGATCCGCCGCAGGCCCTCGACCTGCTTCACGGCCTCGGCCGGGGCCCCGGCCACGGCCAGAAAGGGCGGGGCCATGTACATCGAATCGATCCAGACCTGGGGCTTGTGGTCGATATGATGGAGCGTTCCATCGGCCGTCTTCGGCGCCTTCTTCAGGAGGTATTCGAGCATGCGGTCGGCGCCGTTCTTGAACAGCGGGTCGCCGGTCGCCTTGGCCGCAAAGAGAACGCCTTCGCCGTTGGCGGCCGGGTCGGTGACGCCGTGATTGTCGGAGACCATCCCCAGGCGCCCATCTTCATAAACGCGCAGCATCGCCCCGCGGGCCATGCGGACGACCATGTCGCGGTCGCCCCATTCGAGGAGGGCCTGCATGGCCACGCCCTGCTCCCAGGCTTCCCGCTGCATGGCCAGCATGGACATCTTGACCTTTTCGACGAGGGCCCCGGCATCCGGCCCCGGTCCCGCCGCGGCGGCCGGCTTGGCGCCGAACGCCGCGAGCGCTCCCGAGGCCGCCCCGGCGGCAACGATCTCCTTCAACGCTTGTCGTCTCTTCACGGATCCTCTCCCGTACGATCTTGGCCGCCGCCCGCAGGCCGCGCCGGCGGGGGGATTGTAGTCCAAGCCCCTGGGGCCAGGCAACATGCCGTGTGGCGGAGGCCGTTGCCAGCGGGCCTCGCCTCGTGATAATGTTCCGGGCAAGGGAGGACCCGATGTCGAAAACAACCGCGCTCGCCGTCGCCGCCATGAGCGCCATCATTCTCGCGGCCGGGTGCAGACAGCCGAAAGAGGAGGCGCCGTCCCCGTCTCCGCCTGGTCTTCAACGTCAAGGATTTCGGCGCGACCGGGATCAAAGAGGACCTGGCCCAGGAAGCCATCCAGAAGGCCGTCGACGCCTGCGCCGCGGCCGGAGGCGGCACGGTGTTCATCCCGCCCGGCCAATACACGAGCGGGACGATCCACCTCCGCAGCCACGTCCGCCTCTTCGTCGAGGCCGGAGCCACGGTCTATTCCCTCCACGACAAATCCCGCTTCGACAAGGACGCCCTCCTCTACGGCGAGGACCTCGTCGACGTCACCATCGAAGGCCGCGGCGTCTTCGACGGCGAAGGGGCCTACGACCGGCGCCTCAAGGGCGACCACGAGGACGATTTCATCCGTCCGAACCAGGTCGAGATGGAGAAGCTCGGCCTGCCGCTCGATGCGCTCCTTTCCCAAGCCCGACCAGACCGGCAAGCTGGTCCTCCTCGTCCGCTGCGCCGACGTCCGGATCGCGGGCGTCTCGTTCATCGACTCCCCGTCCTGGACCATGCACCCCGTCCAGTGCGAGCGCGCTGGTCATCGACGGCGTCTATATCCGGACGAGCCTCAAGGACGGCGTCTGGGCCGACGGCATCGATCCCGACGGCTGCAAGGACGTCCGCATCTCCAACTGCACGATCGAGACGGGCGACGACGCCCTCGTCTTCTATTCCATGGACTGGTTCGGCCCGGCCCTGCCCTGCGAGAACATCACCGTGACCAACTGCCGGCTGAGCTCGGCCTCGAGCGCCATCAAGTTCTGCGACGGCAACATCGCCGGCATCCGCAACGTGACCATCGACAACTGCGTCATCACCTACTCCAACCGCGGCATCGCCTTCATGACCTTCGACGGCGGGGCGGTCGAGAACGTCATCTTGTCCAACCTGACCATCGACACCGTCCGCTACGAGTGGTTCTGGTGGGGGGACGGCGAGCCGTTCCATTTCAACATCAAGAAGAGGAGCGAGGTCCACGCCAGCTGGCCGCCCGAAAAGGACCGGCCGGCCGGGGCCATCCGCAACGTCAAGATCCAGAACGTCATCGCCCGCGGCTACGGCTCGAGCGTCTGCAACGGGCATCCCGATTCCTGGCTCGACGGCATCTCCTTCGAGAACGTCAAGCTCACCGTGGCCCACGATCCCGGCGCGGCCTACGACAAGGCCGTCCACGGCCTCGTCTTCAAGCAGGCCCGGAACCTGAGGCTCGAGGACGTCGAGATCGTCTGGGAAGGGCCGGCCTCGGAAAAATGGCGGAGCGCCCTGGCCCTCGACGAGGTCCAGGGGCTCGTCCTCGACGGGGTGACGGCGGCGCAGGCCCCGGGCGCGGACGCGGCGCCGGCCGTCCTCATGGATCAGGTCGCCGACGCCGTCATCCGCAATTGCCGGGCGGCGGACGGGACGGGGACCTTCCTGACCTTGTCCGGGGCGGGAACGAAGGACATCCTGCTCGAGCGGAACGATCTCCGGAAGGCCCGCCTCCCCTACTCCTTCTCGGCGGGCGCGCTGCCCCAGGCCCTTAGGCTCGGGTACTGAGCGTCAGCTCGATCCTTCGGCCAGGCATTATCGGCGGACCAGGAAGAACATCAGGGCCGCCACGACGATGACCAGCAGCATCAGATAGTACGCCCGCCTCCGTCTGGCCGCGACGAATTCCTCCGCGGCGTTCTCGTCGATATAGAACGACTCGGGCGTCCGGCCCGGCTTGAAGATATCCTTGTCCTGCATCCTGCGGAATATCCGGTCGGGCTTGATCCGCAGCTCGGCCAGGGGCCTGGCCGGTCTTCGGCGTCCGTCGCCCCGGCGTTGCGGAATTTCCGCATGTATTCGTTCTGCTTGATGATGACGTAGGCTTCGCTGCTCAAGGCGCTCTCCCGTTGTCTCCGACCTGACGTTAGGCCCATTATAGCTCGAATGGCCGGCGCGTTCGAGCCTTACGGCGGGGAAACCTTGTATGTTAGAATGCGCCCATGATATCCCACGCCGCCTCCCCTATCCGGAAATGTCTCATCGCTTTCACCCTCGCGGCGGCCGCCTCCGGCCCGATCGTCGCCGGGACCAGGCTGGCCAGCCGCGGACGCGCCTCCGCCCGGATCGTCGTCGCCGCCGGGGCCTCGGAAACCGAGCGCTTCGCCGCCGACGAGCTGGCCCTGTTCCTGCACATCGTCACGGGGGCGCGTTTCCCCGTCGTCGACGACGCCGGCCAACCCGGAGGGCGGCTGCTCGTCGGGCCCGGCGCGGCGAAAGACGCCGCTCGCGGCATCGCCGGTCCCGGCCTGGCCCCGGAAGAGATCGTCGTCCGGACCGTCGGCGACGACATCGTCCTGGCCGGCGGCAGCCCGCGCGCCACCCTCTATGCCGTCTACTCGTTCCTCGAGGACGTCGTCGGCTGCCGCTGGTGGACCGGGACGGCCAGCCGCATGCCCTGGAAGCCGTCCTTATCGGTCGGGAAGATCTCCATCCGCTTCAAGCCGCCGCTCGAATACCGGGAGCCCTATTGGCATGTCGCTTTCGATCACGTCTGGGCGGCCCGCAACAAGGCCAACGGGACGCGGGCCGGCGGAGACGCGCTCCGCGGCGGCAGGCAGGTCTATGAGGGCTTCGTCCACACCTTTTACGGGCTCATCCCGCCCGAGAAATATTTCGAGGCGCATCCGGACTGGTTCAGCGAGATCGACGGCCGGAGGACCTTCAAGGACGCCCAGCTCTGCCTGACCAACGAGGACATGCGCCGGGAGCTGGTCAAGAACCTGAAGGAGAGGCTCCGGGCCAACCCGGCCGCCACGATCGCCTCCGTTTCCCAGAACGACTGCTTCGGCAACTGCACCTGTCCGAAATGCCGGGCCGTCGACGAGGAGGAAGGCGGTCCGGCCGGATCGCTCCTCCGCTTCGTCAACGCCGTCGCCGCGGACATCGAGCCGGAGTTCCCCGGATATCGCCATCGACACCCTGGCCTACCAGTACACGCGGAAGCCGCCCCGCCTCGCCCGGCCGAGGCCGAGCGTCATCGTGCGCCTGTGCAGCATCGAATGCGCCTTCGCGCAAACCCCTCGACGATCCGCGCAACAAGGCCTTCTTCGACGACCTCGACGGCTGGTCGAAGATCGCCGGGCGGCTCTACATCTGGGACTACACGACGAATTTCTCGCACTATGTCCAGCCCCACCCCAATTACGGCGTCCTGGCCCCCAACATCCGCCTCTTCGTCGACCGGAACGTCCGCGGCGTATTCGAGCAGGGCGCCTATCAGTCCTGGGGTTCCGAGATGGCCGAGCTCAGGGCCTGGGTCCTGGCCAAGCTGCTCTGGGATCCCGGGCTCGAGGAGGGCCGGCTTCGCGAAGAGTTCCTGAAAGGATATTACGGCCCCGCGGCCGGAGACATGGACGACTTACCTCGAGGGGCTCGAACAGGCCCTGGCGAAAGCGGGAGACGCCCTGGGCTGCTATTCGCCGGCCGACGCCAAGTTCCTCTCCTTCGACACGCTGGCCCGCGCCTGGAGGACCCTCGGCTCGGCCCGCGGCAAGGCCCGCCGCTCGGCCGAATACGGGCGCCGCGTCGAGAGGGCCAGCCTGCCGGTCGCCTATGTCGTGCTCGCGCGCTGGGACGCCCTCACGGATGAGGCCCGCAAGGCGGGCGCCAAATGGCCCTGGGCCGGGACGAGGGAAGCCTTTCTCGCCTGGTTCGTCGAGGCCGCCCGCCGGGAGAACGTCACCATGATCTCCGAGTGGCAAACGTTCTCCGATTGGGCCGCCAAGGGCGGCCGGCAGAAATAAGCGGCGAGCCGGCTTTTACCGGCCGAAGAAGGACGCCGGGACCGCGCTCTTCGGGAATCCCGGCCCGCGCCACTGGAGCTGGAGCCCCTTGTTGCCCGTGACCTGAAAATAGGCGATCTCGACCGGGTGCCATCCGGCCGCCAGGGCGATCTCGCCTTTCTCCTCGGACACGCTGTGCGCCCCGTCGTTGACGATGAGGTCGCGTCCGGCGATCGACAGCCGGCTGCCGTCGTCCGAACCCAGATAGAAGACATAGACGCCCGTCCGCGGCGCGCGGACATAGCCGCGGAAGCGCAGGGCGAAGTGGTCTTTCCGGTCGCCCGCGGCCTTCAGCTCGGGCCCCGGCGCCGTTCCGGTCCGCGCGGCCGTGAGGCCGGCGATATCGGCCAGCTTCCCGACGGCCCCCTCGAAATATTCGAAGGCCAAGCCTCTCGCGGCCGGGGCCGTTGAGGCCGGGGCGAGGGGCTCCGCCGGCACAAAGGTCCGGCTCGCGACGAGGCTCGAGACGCCGTCGGGCCAGAACGCCCGGGCCTTGACGGTCGTCTCGCCGCGCGATGCCGATCGGCTTGTCATAGAGGGACGACTCGGGGCCCGGCTCGCTGCCGTCGACCGAATAGCGGATCGTCGACCCCGGCCGGGCGGCGAGCTCGACCGTGAAGGACGGGCCGGCGAAGAGCGTCTGGTCGGCCAGGAATTGCGGCGGGAGGAAGCCCCGGTTGAGCGTCGAGAACCGGGCCGGGTCGAGCTTGATGATCTCGCGGTCGTAGGTCATCAGGCCGTTGACCTCGATCTCGCAGTCGGAGGTCTGGGTGTAGACGGCCGCGGCCAGGCCCTTGTCGACGAGCGGATAAAGGGCCTCGATGAGGCCGGCGTAGCGGGTCTCGAAGGCCCGCGTATCGTCGAAATTGCGGTAGCCCCAATTCCCCTCGGCCTGCCACAGGTGGCCGGTCAGCGGGAGCCCCAGCCCCCCGAACTCGCCAAGGACCGAAGCCCGGGTCTCTTCGAGGGGCGGCATGTCGGGCCCCGGATAGCTGTGGATGTCGCTGACGTCGCCGGCGCCCTTGTCGGTCCAGCCGCTGGCGTTGTTGACGAGGCGGCTCGGGTCGTACCGCTTCGTCCAGGCCGCGATCCGCTCGGTGTCGTACTGGCCCCAGCCTTCGTTGAACGGCACCCACATGACGATCGAGGGGTGGTTCCCGAGCGCGTCCATGATCGATCGCCATTCGCCCTCGAACTGCGCGTCCCGCGCGGCCAGGGCCTCCGCCGCCAGGGCCTCCCGCTTGTAGAGGGCGCTCGGCATGTCCTGCCAGACGAGCAAGCCCAGCGTGTCGCACCAATAATAGAGACGTTCCGGCTCGACCTTGACGTGCTTGCGGAGCATGTTCAGGCCCAGGGCCTTGATCGTCTCGATATCGTAGCGGAGGGCGGCGTCCGTCGGGGCCGTGTACAGGCCGTCCGGCCACCAGCCCTGGTCGAGCGGCCCGAACTCGAAGAGCGGCTCGTTGTTCAGGAACAGCCGGTTGACGCCCCGGGCATCCTTGCCCACCGCGATCTTGCGCATGCCGGCGTAGCTTCGGACTTCGTCGACCGTCCGGCCCTTCTTGCTGAGAGTGACCCGGATATCATAGAGAGCCGGGTCCGAGGGCGACCAGAGACGCGGTCGCGGGATCTCCAGGCTGGCCGGCCCGTCGGCGGGAAGCTCGGCCTCGGCCACGGTCTCCTGGCCGCGGCTGACCTTGACGCTCAGGCGCGTCCCTTCGGTCTCCCCGGCCAGCTCGGCCTCGACGGCGAGGACGGCCCTGTCGATGTCAGGGGTCGTCTTCAGCCGGACGATATAGGGGTCCGCGACCGGTTCGAGCCAGACCGTCTGCCAGATCCCGGTCACGGCCGTGTAGAAGATGCCGTGGGGTTTCATGACCTGCTTGCCGCGGGCAATGCCGCTGTTCTCGTCGTCGGTCGGATCGAGGACGCGCAGGGCGATCTCCTGCTTGGCGCCCCTCTTGAGGGCCCCGGTGATGTCCAGGGTGAACGGATCGTATCCGCCGCGATGGGTCCCGGATTCGAGGCCGTTGACCCAGACCGTGCACTCCCAATCGACCGCCCCGAAATGGAGCAGGACCCGGCCGCCGCGCCAGTCCTTGGGCACGCTGACCGTCCGGCGGTACCAGAGGGCCTTGGCGGACCCGACCGGCTTGCCGGCGCCGGAGAGGGCCGATTCGACGGCGAAGGGCACGAGGATCTGGCCGTCCCAATCGGCGGGCCGGCCGGCCTCTTTGGCCGTGATGGCATAATCCCAGAGGCCGTTGAGGTTGAGCCATCTCTCCCGGACCATCTGCGGCCGGGGATATTCGGGTAGGACCGCCTCCGGCCCGACCTCGGCGGCCCAGCGGGTCATGATCCGGCCCTTGACGGGCGCCCAGGTCGACGCCGGTTCGGATTTGCAGGCGGCGAACGCTCCGGAAAGGAGGATGATCGCGCAGATGATCGCGGCGGTTCTTTTCATGGGCGTGACTCCTATCACACGCATAAGTAAATCAGCAACGGCTGGGATGTCAATAAAAAATGGGGACGTTTCTATTTTTACCGGGGGAAGGCCGGCAGGAAAAATAGAAACGTCCCCTTTTTTGAGCTGGTTTTGGTAGAATGGGCCAAGCGATCGGAGGCGCCATGACCGACCTCAAGAACATCCATCCTCTCGAGGCCCTGAATCCGCGGATCCGGGCCCGCTTCCCGATGATCGACCGCGATGCCCTGGGCCATCCCCGCGTCTACCTCAATACGGGCGCGGGGAGCCTGACCGTCGATACGGCCGCCGAGGCCGCCCGCGACGCGCAGGGCCGGCTCAATCCCATGCCGGGCGTCGTCGTCGCCGGAGAGGCCGAGACCGCCGCCCTTCACGCGCGCGTCCGCGACCTCGCGGCGGATTTCCTCAACGCCCGCTCGGGCCGGGAGATCAGCTTCCATCAATCCTCCACGGCGGCGCTGTTCAACCTGGCGTTCGGGCTGCGCGACGTCATCGCCCCGTCGTCCAATCTCGTCGTCACGGACCTCGACCACATGGCCAACGTCTCGCCCTGGGAAACCGTTCTCGGCGGGAAAGCCGGCCGCGAGGTCCGGCGGGCCCGGCTGACGGCCGAGGGGACCCTCGACGTCGATCACCTGCTCTCGCTCGTCGATCCCCGGACCGCCTCCTCGCCGTGACCGCGGCCTCGAACGGGAACGGCTCGCTCGTCGCTCTCGAGGCGCTTGTCGCCGCCGTCCGCGCCCTGGCCCCGGATTGCCTCGTCGTCGTGGACGCCGTCCATCACGCCCCCCACGGCGTTCTCGACGTCCGGGCGAGCGGCGTCGACCTCCTCGTCTTCTCCGGCTATAAGGTCTTCGGCCCGATGATGGGCGTGCTCTGGGGCCGGGAGGAGGTCCTGGCGCGGATCCGGCCCTATCGGGTGGAGACGAACAAGGACGCGCTGCCGGGCAAGTTCGAGATGGGCATGCTCAACAACGCCTCCGTCGCCGCTCTCGGAGCGGCCCTGGAATATCTCCTCTGGGTGGCCGATCTTCTTCGCCGCCCCTCCGGCCGCGTTCCCCGACAGGGCCTCGAAATTCCGTTTCGCCATGACCTCGATCTCCGAATACGAGAAGGCGATCATCCGCCGCGTCCTCGAGGGCTTGCGGCGCCTGGACCTGCCTCGCTTCCGCCTTTTCGGCCTCGCCGATCCGGCCCGGGCCGGGGAGCGCGTCCCGACCTTCGCCTTCGACATCGGGGGCCTCACGGCGACGGAGACGAAGCGCCGGCTCTGGACGGGGGCCGGGATCCAGATCGCCGACGGCAACCACTACTCGGCCGCCGTCGTCCGCCATCTCGGCCGGCCGGAGGGCATCTGCCGGGCCTCGTTCGCCCACTACGACAACGCCGGGACGGCCGACGTTTTTCTGGCGGCCCTGGCCGGGCTCGAAAAAGATTGAAGAAAGGGCCGGGAAAACCTAGAATAGGGCTTCTCTGGACGTTCCCTCAAAATGACCGATAGCATCCAAGGAGAAACATCATGAGAAAAACCTCGAGAACGGCCGCGCTCGCCAGCCTTCTGCTGGTCGTCCTCTTCGTCGGGCAGGCCTTCCCCCAGGAGAAGATCATCGGCAAGGCCCTCTATGAAAAGCTTCAGCGCGAGGGCCGCCGGATGACGGGCGCCCCCGGCGGCGGATTCGGCGGGGGCCTCACCTGGACCCCGGACGGCAAGGGCACCTACGCCTTCGAGGACGGCACCTTCAAGCGGACCGACATCCTCACGGGCGCCAAAACGCCCCTGTTCGACGACGCCAAGCTCCTGGCCGCGGTCAACACCGCGACCGGCCGCCAGGAGGTCAAGCTGTTCTTCAACCGCTTCCAGTACCTCGACGGCGGCAAGAGGATCACCTTCCAGGCCTTCAACAAGGTCTTCATCTACGACCTGGCTTCCTCGAAGCTCGTTTCCTACGAGCCGGAGCGGTCCATCACCGGCGTCCGCGGCCGGGCCTACGGCGACGTCCTGTCCCCCGACCTGAAATACCGGGCCTTCACCCGCGGCTACAACCTCTACGTCAAGGACATGGACGGGGCCGAGACGGCCCTGACGACCGACGGCACCGAGGACCTCCGCAACGGCTACCCGGACTGGGTCTACCCGGAGGAGCTGGCCCAGTATCAGGCCTTCTGGTGGTCGCCCGATTCGAAGAAGATCGCCTTCATGCAGTTCGACGAGCTCCCGGTGGCCAAGTATCCCATCGTCCACGATATCGCCCCCATGTCCCGCTACGAGCTCCAGGGCTATCCCGTGCCGGGCGCGAACAACCCCATCGTCCGGCTGTTCATCGTCGACGTCGCGACCAAGAAGATCGTCCGGCTGGAGACGGGCGACGACCTCGACGTCTACCTCTATCGGGGCCAGTGGACCCACGACGGCCGGGAATTCACCTACCACCGCCTGAACCGGTTCCAGAACAAGGTCGAGCTCTTCGCGGCCGACCCGGCCACCGGGAAGACCCGTCTCTTCCTGACCGACACCGACCCCTGCTACATCGACGAATCGACCGACCTCATCTTCCTCGAGGACAACGCGCGCTTCCTGTGGACCTCGGAGCGGAGCGGCTATCGCGAGATCTACCTCTACGACCTCGCCTCGGGCAAGCTCCTCAAGCAGCTGACCAACGCCAAGCTCCCCGTCCGCGGCATCCAGGGCGTCGACGAGGCCCGGGGGACCGTCTATTTCTCCGGCCAGGAGGCCAACGGCACCGAGAGCCATCTCTACAGGGTCAAGCTCGACGGCACGGGCTTCGTCAAGATGACCAAGGAGCCGGGCTCGCACAACGCCAACCTGTCCCCGACCTTCGATTTCTACACGGATTCCTTCTCGAACTACGACCAGCCCGGCGAGATCGGCGCTGTACAAGGCCGACGGGACCGAGATCCGGGTCCTCTCGCCCGGGACGCCGAGCAAGGAGCTCCTGGACCTCAAGCTCATCAAGCCCGAGCACCTGATGTTCAAGTCCGCCGACGGCAAGTACGACCTCGACGGCCTCCTCTACTTCCCGGCCCATTTCGATCCCGCCGACAAATACCCGCTCATCCTCTCGATCTACGGCGGGCCGGGCTCGAAGGGCGTCACCAATTCCTACAAGATGACGGACGGCAGCCAGGCCCTGGCCCAGCTGGGCTTTCTCGTCGCCGTCTGCGACTACCGCGGCGTCTCCGGACGCGGCAAGGCCTTCCAGAACCTCCACTACATGAAGCTCGGCCAGGTCGAGCTCGAGGACCACGTCGCCTTCGTCAAGGCCCTCGGCCAGCGGCCCTACGTCGACACCACGCGCGTCGGCGTCACGGGTCACTCCTACGGCGGCTATTTCACCTGCCTCGCCCTGCTCAAGGAGCCCGATGTCTTCCAGGTCGGCGTCGCCGGGGCCCCGGTCACCGACTGGCGGAACTACGACTCGATCTACACCGAGCGCTACATGCGCCGGCCCCAGGACAATCCCGACGGCTACGAGAAGGCGTCCTGCATGACCTACGCCAAGAACCTCAAAGGCAAGCTCTTCATCCATCACGGCGCCGTCGACGACAACGTCCACCCGACCAATACCATCCAGCTCGTCCAGGCCCTGCTCAAGGAGAACAAGACCTTCGACCTGATGATCTACCCCGAGCAGCAGCACGGCATCGGCTTCCCCCGCTATCCCGCCTCGCGCGTCGAGTATTTCATCGAGCACCTGAAGCCGGTCGTCAAGTGAGCGGGCGGGCAGCGCTCAAGGAGGAATGACATGGCCAAGTTCGAAGGCGTGAAGTGGGCCCCCCGGCAGATGCGCTACCTCCTGCCCGGGAAGCAGTTCGGCATCCTCGAGCCCGACGCCAAGGTCTTCGGCGTCTGCCGCTCGATCTTCTACGCCACCTTCCTCTGTTTCGAGGGCATTCGCTTCTTCTGCAAGAAGAGCGCCTCCGGGAAGCTCGAGGTCAACTTCCTCAACTGGCACAAGAACCTCGAGCGGTTCCGCCGCGGCATCGCGTTCAACCTCGGCAAGGCCCAGGCCGACCTCATCCCCTCGGTCGAGGAGCTCGAGAACATCATCATCCACGAGTACTTCAAGGAGCCGTCCATCCGCGCCTTCCTCGGCGACATGGCCGACAAGGGGCTCCAGGGGTATCTCCGGCCGTTCACGGTCGACGAAGAGCAGTCGATGGGCGTGACCTTCCCGGGCCAGCCGGCCGTCCGGGCCATCTTCTGCAGCTACGACAACTACCTCGGCGAGCCGTTCTCCGGCGTCGTCATCCCGCACCTCGTCCGGGCCGTCGCCGCGAACAAGACCGGCTGGCTCAAGCTCGGCATCAACTACCTCGTCAGCCTGAAGGCCCTGGAAGCGGCCAAGGACGTCGACCCGTCGGCGGCCGCGGCCCTCTTCCTCGACGACCAGACCCACCTCCCGCTGGCCGAGCGCTGCGTCACGGAGTGGGACTCCTCATGCTGCCTTTTCGGCCTGAGGAACGGGACGGTCGTCAAGATCCCCGAGAGCGATCTCATCCTGCCCTCGGTCACGATCCAGGGCATGGTGGCCATCCTGCGGGACATGGGCGTCAAGGTCGAGGAACGTCACGTCACCTACGGCGAGCTCGTCAAATGGGTCCAGGACCGGGAGCTCGTCGTCGCCGCGAGCATCGGGACGGCCGGCATCATGAACCGGTGCCAGAAGCTGCTCTGCGTCGACGAGAAGAACGCCGTCGCGGCCACCCACGTCCCGGACACGGGGCATCCGCTCTACGCGACGCTGGCCGAGGCCAAGGCCTATTACTGGGACATCTACAAGGAGAAGGCCAAGCTCCCGGCCGGAATGAACCTCTTCAAGTACGCGCTTTAGACAAGAAGGGGGACATGTACCGAAGGTACGTGTCCCCCTTCTTTATTCCCTCTTCTCTCTAGAGGCTCATGGCGATGAGCATCCAAAACTTGTCGCCGAGCTCCATGTACTTCTGGATGGCCGAGCGGGCCGTGTCGTTGGTGTACTTCGTCAGGTATTTCTCGACCGTGAACGGCTCTTTGTCGGGGGTCTTGCTGGCCAGGATCTCCTGGACCTTCTTCTCGAGCATCGGCAGGTCCGCGAAGGCCTTGTCCTCGAACTCCGCGATCGTCGTCCTCGATCGTCTTCCGGGTCGTGCCCCACTTCAGGGTGGCCAGGCGGTTGGCCCGCCGGAAGGCCCAGGCCGCCGAATCCAGGCGGAAATGGTGCTGGGCGCAGATCTCGAAGCTCGGCGGCAGCTCCGGTCGTCCCGGCGAAGATGGGGATGCGGGCGCTCATGGCCGGGTTGTCGAAGGCGAACCAGCAGATCGCGCCGACCGAAGGCGGCAGCCAGCCCCGGACCTGGAGGACGGTGGCGTAGGCGCATCCGGAGATGGGGATCGTCCGCTGCGGGACGATCGTTCCCGGCTTGAGGTTGTTGACGATGGCCATCAGGTCCCGGGACATCCAGGCGCTGGCGAGCGGGCTCGGGACCATCTGCGGCGCCGCGGGCTGGGCGGCGGGCCGGCTCGCCCGGCCGGCGGCGCTGCGGCTGCGGGAAGCAGCGGCATGGTTCTTGGTCATGTCGAGGTCCGTCCCCTCGTAGGGTTCGCGGTAGATGGCCAGGACGTCGCGGACGGAGAGCTTCTTCTCCGGCTTGACCGAGAACGGGAGCTCGGGCAGGTCCATCGTCAGCTTGAGCGAGGGGGCCAGGGTGCTGAGGACGAAGAACTCGCGCGTCGAGTAGGGCTTGCCCCGCCCGCCGCCGTAGGCCTCCCAGAACTTGAACGGCTTGCCGCTCTTGGGGTCCCACCAGCCCATGTCCTGGGCCACCTGGAAGACGTTCTCGGAGGCCATGTAGCGGTCGGGGTTCTTGAGGTCGATCTCGGGGATGCGGGGGATGTTGGCCGAGATGCCGACGTGGTCGTCGGGGATGCGGACGGCCGCCCAGACGGCGCCCTTCTCGAGCGGGCCCGGCGCCCATGATCTCGAAGTGCCAGACTTCCTTGCCGTCGGCGATGGTGATGCACTCGCCGTAGTCGCCGTAGCCGTATTGCTTGACCAGCTCGCCGATGAGCTTGATGGCTTCGCGGGCCGTCTTGCAGCGCTCGAGGACGATCCGCTCGAGCTCCTCGATCATGAACATGCCCTCGTTGTTGATGAGCTCGCGGCGGCCGCCGATCGTCGTCTCGCCGATGGCCAGGCCCTGCTCGTTGAGGGCCGGGTAGGCCGTGTTCAGGAAGCGGTAGGTCTCGGGGACCTGGGGGATCTCGCCGGTCTGGATGATGCCCCGAAGGTCGGTCGATGTCTCCGTGTGCATCTTGCCGGAGTAGATCTTGTTCATCGACTTTTCCGGCCATTTCTGGTGCGGAACGATGTTGACCCACTGCCGGTAGGGGCCGTCGCAGGTGTGGCAGGTGATGACCGAGCCGTCGACCGTGGCCAGGCGGCCGACCTGGATCGACGTGCAGCTGTCGGGGTCCTCGACCCAGGCCTTGGCGGCCGGGCTGAGCGGCGCCGCGTCTTGACGCGCGCCGAAAACGGTGAAGGCGGCCCCAAGGGCGAGGGCGAAGACGAGCCCGCGGCCGGCGAACTTTCTCAGATGGGATCGATTCATGAAGTCCTCCTCGACAGGTCTTTACAAAGCATGACGAATGTATGATTAGGACGCCGCGGCTGTCAACCGAATTCTTTCCGGGTCCCGGGCCAGGCGCCCTAAAGCCCGGCCCGGACGATGATCAGGCCCCAGGGGCCGAGGGCGACGCGGGTCCCCTGAGCGACCGCCGCGCCGGTCAGGATATCGCGTCCGCTCTCCCGGCCGTAGACGAATTCGCGGGCGGCCGGGGAGAAATTGAGGTAGGCGTGGAAGGCCGCCCCGCCGCCGAGAAGGCCGTGTCTCGCCTGGACGCCCTGCGGCAGGCCGCGGTCGACAAGCGGGATCCCCGCCGCCGCGAGGCAATCGGCGACGATCTTGTCCTGGAGCGCGTCCGAGACGAACGTGCCCTCATAGGTCAGCTTCCCCGCGCCGAAGGCGTTCCGGGTCACGGCGGGATAGGCCCTGAAGACGGGGTGATCGTAGCGGGCCAGGGCGCGGCAGGTCTCCGGCACGAGGTACTCCGCCCAAACGGAAACGGTGTTCGCAGGCGCCGGCCTTGAAGGGGTCCCCTTCGAGCCCGAGCGGCCGCGTCAGGTTCGTGAATTCCTGATAGGTGAAGCCGCAGGCCTCGCGCAGCGGCCCCGGCGACGGCTGCCACCGGACCGTCGCGTTCTCGTCGCAGAAGCCGCTCTTGAAGGTCATCAGGACATGCCCGCCCGCCTTGACGTAGGCGGCGATCCTTTCGAGCAGGGCCTGGTCGGCGATATAGAGGGCCGGAACGATGACCAGGTCCGTAATCCTCGAAGCGCGGGTCCTCCGGGTGGACGAAGTCGGTTTCGACGTTGAGCCTGTAGAGCGAGCCGTAGAGCTGGCGGAGAACGGTCATGTACCCGACCCGGCCGTCGAAGGGCATGACGTCGAGCGCGTGGAGCGAATCCAGGCTGTAGAGAATGGCGACGCGGTTGGTCTTCCGGAGGTTGGCCAGGACCGGCCCGGCCGCGCGGAGCTCCCCGGCGATCCTCGCGACCTCGCCGTAGATCCGGCCCGGCTCGAGGTCGTGGCCGAGGACGCCTTTCCAGTAGGTCTCCTGGCCGTAGTGGAGGGAGTGCCAGTGCCAGTAGGCGACGAGATTGGCCCCGCTCAGGATGTTGGCGTAGGCGGCCAGCCGGAGCTGTCCGTCGTAAGGCGGGAACTGCCCCGTCGAGTCCCAGCCCGTCGTCTGGGCGGTCGTCTCGGTGACCAGGTAATTCGAGCGCTTGAAGGACCTGTTGACGTCGCCGCTGAAGGCGATGTCCTCGCCGTTCATCCCGTCCTGGAGGCCGAAGTAGACGTTGACGGCGGGGACGTCGAGGGCCCGGGAGATATCGAACTGACGGACATCGGTCGGCAGCCCGCCGCAGAAATCATGGGTGATGAACTGGCCGGGCCGCTTGAGCTCCCGGACGATGGCCGCCTGCCAGCTCAGGAAATCCGTCACGATCGCCTGTTCGAAGCGCTCCCATTCGAGCCTGTAGCCCGGATTGAGCGCGCCCTCGCGCGGCGGCACCTCGTCGAAGCTGTTGATCCTCTGGCCCCAGTAGTTGAGGCCCCAGGCCTTGTTCAGCGCGTCGGGGGTGACGAATCTTTGCCTCAGCCGTTCCCGGAAGGCGGCCTGGACACGGGCGTCGGCGGTCCCCGAATGGTGCGTCTCGTTGTCCAGCTGATAGCCGATGACGGCCGGGTGGTCCCGGAACCGGCCGACGAGCTTGCGGATGATCCGCTCGGCGTAGCGCCGATAGACGGGATGGGTCAGGTCGGTCATCTGCCGCAGGCCATAGGTGTAGCGGGGCTGGCCCGGCTGCTTGACCTGGATCTCCGGGTGCTTCTTGTAGAGCCAGGCCGGGATCGAGTAGGTCGGCGTGCCCGATGACGACCTTGATGCCCGCCTTGTGGGCCCGGTCGAGGACCCGGCCGAGCCAGTCGAAGTCGAAGCGGCCGTCGCTCGGCTCGAGGACGCCCCAGGACGACTCCCCCACCCGGATGAAGGTCAGGCCGGCCTTCTCCATGAGCTCGAAGTCCTTTTCGAGCCGCTCATAGGGCATGTATTCCCAATAGTAGGAAGCGCCGTAGAGGACCGTATCGAACCGGGGCGCGTCCGGCTGTCCCCAAAGCACCGGTGTCAGAAGGGCTGTCAGGGCCAGGGCTGTCCCCGCTCTCAGGATGCCGGTTCTCATGCTCCCTCCTCCTCCCGGACCGCCCGCACGGTCGCGTCGTAGATCTCCGCGGCCGTCATCGAGGCCGAGACCCGGACGGACGTGACGGGGACGCCCCTCTCCCGGTAGAAGCCGAGGAGCGGCGCCGTCCGCTCGCGAAATACGGCCAGCCGGCGGGCGACCGCCCCGAGGTCGTCGTCCGTCCTCGCGGCCCGGTCCCGGCCCGGGTCCCTGCGCATCCTCTCCGCGATGACGGCGGCATCCGCTTCGAGCGAGATGACCCGCTCGACGGCGACGGCCGAAGCCAGGCTTTCGGCCTGGTCCCTGTGCCGGGGCAGGCCGTTGAGGACGAGCAGCGACGCGGGATCCAGGCGGCGCAGCGCCGCGAAGCGGGTCAGGATCTTGACGATCATCGGCATGTCGTCCGCCTCGAACAGGGCGCCCGTCGCGAGCGAGGTCCGGATCGTCTCCAGTCTCCGGCTCCGTCAGCCCGTAATCGTCCGCCCGTCCCTCGGCGGCGGCCCTGAGGTTGGCCCCGAAGTCGAAATGGAGGCAACGCCGCCCGAGGAAACCGCGGCGCTCGAGCTCTTCGCCGAGCGGGGTCTTGCCCGAGCCCGTGGGACCGACAAGAAGGATGGACGCCCACCGCGGGGCGGGACGGACGGTTATGCTCACGCCGCTCCGCTCCCCGGCGCCGGGGGATCCGTCCGTCCGGTCTCGAGATAGGCGAAGGCCCTGTCGATATCACGGTGGCTGGCGACGAGGACGAGGGTGTCGTGCTCCATGATCTTGAACTCGGCCCCCGGGCTGGTGAACGACTCCTCTCCCCTGACCACGGCGATGACCGTGGCCCCGGTCCGGCCGCGCAGGTCGAGCTCGCCGAGGGTCTGTCCGGACGGCCAGGCGCCCTGTCCGAGGAAGTAGGTCTCCGCCGTTCCGGCCGCGAGCAGGTCCGCGATCCTCTCGGCGACCGGCCGGATGGCGCTGCACGCGCCCCGCAGCATGCCGTAGCATTCGCCGCGCAGCACCTTGACCTCGGCGTCGATGACGTTGCGCGGAACGTGATATCTCTCGAGGACGCGGGTGAAGATCTCGATCGAGGTCTCGAATTCTTCCGGGATGACTTCGTCGGCCCCGAGTCTCAGGAGGTCGTCGATCTCCGAGGCGTAGCGCGTCCGGACGATGATGAACAGGTCGGGATTGAGCTCTTTGGCGGCCTTGATGCCCCGGCGGGTCACCAGCGGGTCCGAGATGGCGAAGACGATCCCCTTGGCCCGCCTGGCCCCGGCCTCTTCGAGGATGACGCGGCTGGAGACGTCGCCGAAGACGATCACCTCGCCCGTCGCCGCCGCTTCCCGGACCGTGACCGGGTTGAGCTCGATGATGAAGTAGCCGATCCCGGCTTCCTTGAGGACATGGGCCAGGTTCCGGCCGTTGAGGCCGTAGCCGGCGATGATGACGTGGCCCGCCATGTCGCAGACCGGCTTGGGGGCCGCGTGGACCCTTCGCCTTTTCCACGGCAGGACGCGCTCGCCGCCCGCGGCCAGGCCCGGCGCGCCCCGGATGAGGAACGGCGTCGCCAGAATGGTCAGGATGGAAGAGGCGATGAAAGCCTGGAAGATGTCGCCCGGGAGGAACCCGTTGGCCCGGCCGACCCCGGCCAGGACGAACGAGAACTCGCCGATCTGGGCCAGGGCCAGCCCCGTCATCACGGCGATCCGGGACCCGTAGCCGAGGATCCCGATCGTCAGGACGACGACGGCGAACTTGACGAGGAGGATGGACGCGACCAGGACCAGGACCAGGGTCCGGGACTCCCAGACCGCGGCGACGTCGAGGAGCATGCCCACGGAGATGAAGAACAGGCTGTTGAAGACATCCTTGAAGGGCAGGATGTCGGAGACGACCTGATGGCTGTAATCCGATTCGGCCAAGGCGACTCCGGCCAGGAAGGCGCCCAGGGCGAGCGACAGGCCGAGGGACGAGGTCAGCCAGGCCATGCCCAGGACGATGAACAGCGTCGCGATGAGGAAGATCTCGCGGATCCGGGTCCGGACGACGAGGTGAAGGACGCGCGGCATGAGGAACCGGGCCAGGACGAAGGCCGCGGCGATGACCAGGGCGCTCATGCCGAATCTCAGGCCGATGGCGCCGAGCGAGACCCCTCCCGCGTTGGCCAGGACCGGCACGATGGCGATCATGGGGACGATGGCCAGGTCCTGGAAGATGAGGACGCCGAGCGAGATGCGGCCCTGCGGAGCGTCGGTCTCGCCGCGGTCGGCCAGGATCTTCAGAACGACGGCCGTGCTGCTGAGCGAGACGAGGAAGCCGTAGAAGACAGCTTCCCTGAGCGGGATCTTCAGGAGGACGAGGATGATCACCGTGGCCGATACGGTCAGCGACACCTGGAGGCTGCCGCCGGCCCAGAAATCCCTCCTGATCCGTTTGAGCCGGGCCGGCTCGAATTCGAGCCCGATGGTGAAGAGGAGCATGACGACGCCGATCTCGGCCAAGGTCTGGACGGTCTCGTTGTTCTTGACCAAAGAGAGTCCGCCCGGACCGATCAGGACGCCCGTCAGGAGGAAGCCGACGACCGACGGCAGCTTGAGCTTGTGGGAGATATAGATGATCAGGACGGAGGCCGCCAGGACAATGACGAGCTCCCGGAGAAGGCTGATCTCCATGTCAGGTTGTCGCTCTCTTCCCGGCGTCGCCGCGGACTCCGGGCTCCGAGTCGCGGTAGAAGGCCCTCAGTCGCGCAAGCTCCGTCTCGAGCCCGCGGCGAGCCGCGGCGTAGGCGGGATCGTCGAAGACGTTCTCGAGCTCGCGCGGGTCCTTCTCCAGGTCGTAGAGCTCCCAGGCGTCGATGTCGTCGTAGAAGTGGATGAGCTTGTAGCGGGCGGTCCGGACCCCGTAATGGCGCTTGGCCATATGCACGGCCGGGAACTCGAAGTAATGGTAATAGACGGACTCCGGCCACCCGGCGATCCTCCGGCCCCGCGCGAGGGGCAGGAACGACCGCCCCTGCATCGCGGCCGGCTTGCCCAACCCCGCGGCGTCGAGGAAGGTCGGGGCGAAGTCGAGATTGGACAGCATGTCCCGGTTGACCGAGCCCGGGGGGATGCGCCCGGGCCAACGCATGACAAGAGGCATCCGCAGGGCCTCCTCGTACATGAAGCGCTTGTCGAACCAGCCGTGCTCGCCCAGGAAGAACCCCTGGTCCGAGGTATAGACGACCAGCGTGTTCGAGGCGAGTCCCGTGGCTTCGAGGACGTCGAGGATCCGGCCGACGCTTTCGTCGACCGCGGCGACCGAGCCCAGGTAATCCTGGAGATAGCGCCGGTATTTCCACCGGAGGAGGGCGTCCCCCGTGAGGGCGGCCCGCTCGAACGCCTCCCGCTTGGGTCCGTAGGCCCTCTCCCAGGCTTCCCTCTGCGCTTCGTCCAAACGGGCGGGCGGAGGGCCGAGCTTGAGGTCGGAAGCGAGGGTCATGTGGTCCCGGATGGTCATCTCCTGCTCGAACGCCGCCCGCGAGCGGGTCGCGTAGTCGTCGAAGAGGGTCGGCGGTTCCGGGAAGTCCGCGTCGTCATAGAGGCGCATGTGCCGTTCGGCCGGCTGCCAGTTGCGGTGCGGGGCCTTGTGTTGGAGCATGAGGAGGAACGGGCGGCCGCCGCCGCGGCGGGCTTCCAGGAACGCGGCGGCCATATCGGTCAGGATGTCCGTCACGTATCCGTGTCGCCGGCTCGTCTGGCCCATCTCGATGAGATCGGGGTTGTAGTATTCGCCCTGGTCGGGCAGGATCGCCCAATGATCGAACCCGGTCGGCTCCGACTTGAGGTGCCATTTGCCGAGAAGGGCCGTTTCGTAGCCGGCGGCCCCCAGGACCTTCGGGAAGGTCGGCTGGCTCCCGTCGAAGGCCGCGGCGTTATCGCGGACGCCGTTCAAATGGCTGTGCTTGCCGGTGAGGATGACGGCCCGGCTCGGGGCGCAGATGCCGTTCGTGCAGAAGCAGCGGTCGGCGCGAACGCCTTCCCGGGCGATGCGGTCGATCCCGGGCGTCCGGTTGAGGCCGCCGCCGTAGCATCCGACCGCCCGCGAGGCGTGGTCGTCGGCCATGATGAAGACGATATTGGGCCGCCGCGACGGTCTCGGCCCCGGGAAGCCGCGGCCGGCGACGGGGATCGCCAACGATGCGATCCCGGCGGATATTACGAAATCGCGTCTTTTCATGGCCCTCTCTGGCTTATAGCATGGGGCAACCTGGGCGGTCAACAGGCTCCTCCCCCTGAGGGGTGAGCGGGTGAAGCCCAATATCACCCCCGATAACCCTCTGGGAGATGATGGCGCCCCCGGGCGAGAGGAATAGAGTGAAAGGCGACCGATACATTTTTTGGAGGACTCAATGAAAAAGCTTATGATCGTTGCTCTGGCCGTCCTTTGCGTGGCGGCGCTCGTCCCTCAGAACCTGGCCGCGGGCGTGGGCATCAAGGGGGGATTCAATTTCTCTAACATCTCCTTCACACCCGCGGACCCGGAAATGCCTGATTTTCAGAACTTGAGAGGGCTGACCGGCGGCCTGTTCTTCTCGCTGAACATGGGCTTCATCGGCATACAGCCGGAGATCCTGTATTCGCGTCGGGGAATGATGTATGACACTCGCTCCGGACAGCAAGGTCGAGTACCTGACCGATTACATCGAGGGCCTGGTGCTGGCCAAGCTCAGTGTTCTGCCCGCCGGCCCGGTCCGCCCCGTCATCTTCGCCGGACCGTCGTTCGGCTATCTCTTGAACGCCAAGGGTCGCATGACGGCGCCGGAAGGGACGGAGGAAGTGGATCTCGACGAGATGTTCGAAAAGACCGCCTGGGCCGCCGTCTTCGGTGCGGGCCTCGAGTTCAAGCTTCCCGGCATCCTCTTGACGGTGGACGGCCGCTACCATATGGGTCTGACGAATGTCTCCACGGAAGTCGAAGCGGGCGAGACGGTCAAGAACAAGGGTTTCTCCGTCTTGGTCGGCATCGGTTTCTAGCCGCGGGGCCGGATCGCGTTAGATCTTACCGCCTGGTTCGCCTCACCTCGCGCGAGGTGAGGCGTTTTTTTTGCGAGAGGCTCCCCTCCTGGCCGGTCCACCGATAGATCCCCCTTTGCGGCCAGCCTGGGAGGCCGTGATCTCACCCCGTGATACACCTAAAGAGAGGATGGCGGGGGGCGTATGATAAGATAGACTGTGAACATCATTCGACCGAGGAGGCACCCATGAAAAAGCTCGCTATCGCGGCCCTGGCCGTTCTGTGCGCGGCGGCGCTCATCCCGCAGACCCTCGAGGCCGGCGTCGGCATCAAGGCCGGCTATTCGCTGGCCAAGTTCGCGATGACGTCGGAAACGCCTCTCCCCTTCGTCTGGGGCAATCTGCCCTTCTTCACCGGCGGCCTGTCCTTCGAGGGCGGGCTGGGGTTCATCTCCATGCAGCCTGAGGTCCTCTATGTCCGCATGGGGGCCAGGTACGCGGTCGACCCCGACAGCCTCGAATTCCGGTTCGGCTACATCCAGGTTCCGGTGCTCATCAAGCTCAACATCGTGCCGGCCGGCCCCGTGCGCCCGTTCATCGCGGCCGGCGGCTACGGCGCGTATCTTCTCAAGGCGGAGGGCGTTCTCGTCACGGGCGGCGTGACGACGAAGGCCGACATGACCGAGGATTACCAGAGGACGGATTATGGCCTCGTCGGCGGCGCGGGCATCGCCTTTAAGCTGCCCGGGATCAAGCTCTCCGTCGAGGGCCGCTACAATTATGGCCTGATGAACATCATGAAGGACCCCGCCGCGGGCGACTCCATGAAGAACCGGTCCATGATGGCCCTCGTCGGCCTCAGCTTCTAGCCGCGGCCGGCTTCGACCGACCTCCTGTGGCCTCACCTCCCTCGGGGTGAGGCCTTTTTTTTCGCGCCGAGGACCGACTCTTCCCCTTTACCGCGGGGCGGGCCTTGGTTTATCCTGTCCGAGGAACGGAGGAACGCATGAACACGATCAAGGTCGGGGTCATCGGCACGGGCTACATCGGCATGGTCCACCTCGAGATCCTGCGGCGCCTCGGCGGCGTCGAGGTCGTGGCCGTGGCCGACGCGAACAAGGGCCTGGCGAGCGCGGCGGCCGCGAAGTTCGGCATCGGACGCGTCTTCGGCGACGCCGACGCCCTCATCGCCGACCCCGAGGTCGAGGTCGTCCACGACTGCGCCCCCAACAACGTCCACTTCGACATCAACGCCAAGGCCATCCGGGCCGGCAAGGAATTGCTGTCCGAGAAGCCGCTGGCCCTCGATTCGCGCGAATCCGGCCGAGCTGCTCGAGCTGGCTGAAAAGCACGGCACCCTGACGGCGATCGATTTCTGCTACCGCTACTACCCTGTCGTCCAGGAAGCGGCGGCCAGGGCCAGGCGGGGCGACCTTGGCGAGGTCCGGGCGTTCATGGGCCATTTCCTCCAGGATTGGCTCTTCTATCGAGACGGACTATTCCTGGCGACTCGATCCCAAGGTCGCGGGCCAGGCCAACGTCGTCGCCGACCTCGGCAGCCACTGGTTCGACCTGGTCCAGTTCGTCACCGGGCAGAAGATCGTCGAGGTCATGGCCGAGCTCCACACCTGCCTGCCCAAGCGGCGCAAGCCCAAGGCGGGACCGTTGTCGTTCGGGGCCGGAGAGGCCGGCGAGTCGGAAGAGGTCGGCCATCACGCTCGACGATTACGCCTCCCTCTTTCTCAAGCTCGAGAACGGGGCCCGGGGGAATTTCACGACCTGCCAGGTCGCGGCCGGCCGCAAGGTCGACCTGGAGATCCAGGTCTTCGGCTCCAAGGAATCCTATGCCTGGAGCCACGTCCACCCCAACGCCCTCTGGATCGGGCACCGGGAAAAGGCCAACGAGGTCTTCTATGAATCGTCGCTCCTGCAAGCCGAGGAGACACGGAAGTACGCCACCCTGCCCACGGGCCACCCCCTGGGCTACCACGACGCGGTGTTCAACCTGTTCCGGGACTATTATGAGGCGCTCGCGGCCAAGCGGGCCGGGAAGCCCTACCGGGCGACCTTCCCCGATTTCCGGACCGGCCACGAGATGATGTGCGTCATCGACGCCGCGGTCCGCTCGGACAAGTCCGGGCGCTGGGTCGAGGTGAAAAGCTAAGCTACTTGGCCGGGGGCTCTTCGATCGCTTTTTCGGCCTTTTTCTTGGGCGCCTTGGGCTCCGCGGGGGATTCGGCCGGCTTCGGGGCCTTGGCTCCCTCGGCGGGCGGCGCCTTCGGCTTCTTGGCCTTGCCTTCGGCGGGGCCGGACTTGGGCTTTTCGGCCTTGCCGGCCGGTTCCTTCTTGGGGGCCGCCGCCTTCTCCGCCTTGATCCGGATCATCTCTTCGGTCCTCTTCTCGATGTCCGCGATCTTGGCCAGCCTCTTATTCGTGGCCTTGACGTCGGCTTTCAGTCTTTTCACGATGGGATCCCGGTCGACCTGACGGCCCTTGATCCCCTTCTGAGCCAGCAGGGCCAGCCGGTCCTTCAGCTCTTGTTCGAATGCGTCCTTTTGCCGCATGACGATCTGCTTCCGCTTCAAACCCATTTCATCCTCCATTCCGATTTCGACAGGACTCTCGGTTCCCTGCCGGCAGGAAAATCACCCGGGTATGTTATCAGGGTTTGGGCCAAAAAGCCACCACCCCGCGGTTCAGGCGAGGGCTTGGGCCGTCTCTGGGGGGCTGATTCCGGCTCCCGAGAGACGAATAGATCGGCCATGTCCGGAGGCCCTCGCCTCCCCTTGGGCAAGCCCTGTGGCATGATTCTTGCTTTGGTTTCGGCAGGAAGACCGATCTCGGGGCATCGCGGCTCTCGTCTCATGAGCCGCAGAAAGGAGGTCCGGAATGAATGGGGGCAATCGTCGTTCGCTGCTTCTCCTGGCCAGCTTCCTGATCCTCGCCTCTCTTCTCGTGGCCCTGCCTCTCCAGACGGGCGACGCGGTCGTGATCCAGAAAGTGCGGCTGGTCCCGGTGCCCGTCCAAGCTTGGGTCGTCGAGCGGGGTATCGCCTCATGGTACGGCGAGCCCTTCCAGGGGCGGCAGACGGCAAGCGGTGAGATTTACGATAAGAACGCCTGGGTGATGGCGACGCGGCATCTTCCCCTTGGGCGCCTTCGCCAAGGTCCGCTACAACGGCAGGGAATGCGTTGTCCGGGTGATCGATCGGGGCCCGTATATACAGGGCCGGAGGTACGACGTATCCGAGGCCGTGGCCCGGTTCCTGGGTTTCCTCGAGCAGGGTCTGGCCGAGGTCGAGGTGGCGGTCTTGCGCGATCTCCCGCTCGCCGGGGGGCATGCGGCGCCCATCCGCGGCGGCTCGTGATCCGCCGGCGGCCGGCTTCCCGCTATATCCAGCGCCTGGCTTTGGCCATCGCCCAAACCAAGAACGTCAGAATAAAGAAATAAAAGATCCCACTGATCGCGCCTGACCTGGCGCCCATCCATACGGAGATCGTGATGGCAATCACCAGTCCGATGGCTGATCTTGATCTTTGGCTTGAGCATTGATCGCCTATCCGGAACCCTCCGCCCGCTTTCTCAGCTGTTTTGCCCACAGCGTCAGCCAAATCGTCACTAACGCCAAAGGCAAAACGCCCATCTTCATGATAAGCAGGGCCCGGAACCATGCAGTCTGGACTAACGACCAGGTCGTGTCCGGGCCATACCAAAACGACAACAGCCATGCGGGATGCACGGATATGGCCAGCCGATACACGATCCACTGGATCATAAGAAACCCGACGTAGATCAGCAAGGTCCACCATCCCGCGACAGCCGCCGCCCTCACGCGCTTTTCGAACATATCGCTCATGGATAGCCTCCCCGGTGAGACGATCGTATCGCCGTCCGCGGCTCCAAGTCAAGGACGCTGGCTCGGGATCTTTTTCATCTCATGTGATGATCAGCCCCCAACTCCTGGCTCATTGCCCCCCCCTCCCGCGTCCAAGGGGCATGCGGGTACCAAGAGCAACCCCTTCCTTGACCAGCCCCTCGTGGATCTTGATTGCCTCGTCCGGGTTCGGGCTCAGTGGATATGAAGCTCGTAGCTCTCCGTATCATCGTTGTAAGCGTACCAGATGAGCTGATCTCCCTCGATGTCGTATTTATTGCGATTATAAAAGGGATTCTCGAAGTTGGGCTTCAGAGGAAACCGGAATTTCCTTTCCAGGATCTTCCCTTCGAGGTCCATTATGATGATTTCGTAGAGATCATTCTTCTTGGCCGCCGTCAGAAAACATAGCCGACCCCTATCGATCTTGAAATCAATGAACGCGGGGAAATATTCGGGAACCACCGGATTGATATAGGAGTAATAGGCTTGCCAGTTTTTCGATGCCTTCCACTCCTTCACAACGGCGTCTACGAAACCCTTCGGGACCTTGACCTTGTCGACGGGGAGATTGATCTCACGTAGCAGGAGCCCGTTTTCGTCGAAGATAGAGATCGAGAACCCCCGCCGAGAATCGGCGACGTAGATGCGATCTCCATAGACCGTGTAGTCGCCGTAATCCCGGATGAGGAGCTGATCGCTCTTCTCCATCGCGCGTCCGGGCGGAGGCGGAGCCGGGGGCAAGGCGGGCAGAGCGCCATAGAAATCCCGTATGAGCTTGAGGCGGGAATCATAGATGCGACCGGAGGGCAGTATTGAGCCCTCGTCATCCCGGATGATGGGAAATCCGACGACGTTGCTTCCGACGGGAAGAACCGGATAAAACGCCATCGAACTCGGGTGCTTGATCTGCCCGGCGAAGACGCCCTCCAGGTTGAAGCAATCTGCGTGGCCCATATCTTGGACGATCAACCGGTCGCCCAGAACGGACATGCGGCGCGGCTCGATGGAGAATTCTCCAGGTCCCTGTCCGAGCCTTCCGATCTTTCTCAGGAGCCGTCCGTCCCGTAAATCATAGACTTTGACATCCCGGCTGTCGGCGAGATAGACCCTCCCCCCTTCAACGACGATCTGCGTGGGGCGTTCGAGATCGGAGAGAGCGATAACCCGTTCGCTCTGGCCGGCATTCGATGAACAAGGCGTGAGAACGCAGAGTAACCCGAGGAGGATAGCGGCGGCACGAAATAGGTGCCGGTCCTAATTCATTACATCCTCCTTTCTAGGGGACATCTCTCTCTACGGGGCTTTGGGGGTCAGCTCTTACCTGGCTTGAGGGAGAACTTGACGGCGACAGTGAAGGAGTAGATGACCGGCTGGTTATTGAGCCAAACAGGGTAATAGATCCATTGCTTGAGGGCGTCGATGGCGGCCTGGTCAAGGCCGGGAATAGATTCGAGGATCTTGACGTCCGTGACTTTGCCTTCTCCGTCGATGGTCGCTCCCAATATAACAGTGCCCTCGATACCCGCCTTCTTCGCTTCGGTCGGATAGACTGGGGTTACTCGGGTCATGAGTTTCGGCGGCTCAATATCCGACAGGACCTTATCCTTCTCTCCATAGTGAAGCGAAAAATTGACGGTAACCGTGAAGACGATCGGGCGTGGCTGGCCGTTGATCAAGGCGGGCTCGTAGACCCACTGCCTGATCGCCTTGACCGCAGGCTGATCCAGGTACGGCACGGACTTGAGGACCTTTGTCTTCTTGACCCGGCCGTTGACGTCTGTGGTGGCCTCGACTATGACTGTGCCCTCGAATCCCAAACGCCGGGCTTGCAGGGGATACTGTGGTGTAACCGCCTTGAGGAGCTTCGGTCGCTTGACCTCACCGAATTCCACGACCCCAGTCTTCTCGTGCGATTCAGTGGACTCCTGGAGGCCCGAAATGGCCTGGCCCAGGTTCCTATGAAGGACGTCGTTAGGAAAAGCAGCCAAGTATGAGGCCGCGACGAGGATCAGAACAGATGATTTGCCGTTCGTCCACATGCCTAACCTCTTCTCCATAGCCACCTCTTTGATCAACCAATCAGATTCTAAGTCCGAGAAGAAGACCTTTCAAGTCCCACTTCGGCTTCATGTCCCCCCTCACACATCACAAGGTGCCGAGCAAAATCCCGGCGTTGGCAGTGGTCGTTTCAATGCGCGCTGATCACCCAACCCGCTGGTTACAGAACGGCTGAAGTTCCTGGATAAGCTGTCTTTCCCGTTGATCTTGATTCGCAGTGCCCTTGGTGACAAAACGTGTCGGTGCTTGCCTGGTTATACACGGGTTCTCTCCGTTAAGATGGTCTAGCAAGCGTTGGCGGATATCTCCCCTGCCCACAAGGGGATTGATTTTCAAAATTAAGGCACTACGCCATAAGTGTCAATCAATTATCCTGGGCAGGAAAATAAATGGACTAGCGCCCGATCAGAGGGACGGACCAAGGATGTCTGTCCCAGCATCGAACAAAAAGCAGTTGATATGAAGATGGGACTTGATATCGCCCTTATTGCGACGAAGCGACTCGCCGACAAACTCATTATAATTAGTGGAGATTCTGACTTGGTCCCTGCATTAAAACTCGCACGTCGAGAAGGCATGGAAGTGGGGATAGATCCACTCCACCGGTGGCGTCTAAAATCAAGAATCGCATGCTTCCAATGCGGCCTCCGAATCCATAGCAGGCCAGACCCCGCTCGATACGCGGACCGGGCCGGCCTGCTTGAGGATGCCCTATTGATTAACGGCCAGGGCTGCAGTAGATTCTGCTACAGTATTCAAGAGGTGTGAAAATGTTCTGGCCCATTATCATTGTGGTTGCTGGCCTCGTGCTTACGCTCATCGGCATGGTCATTACCTTTCGGTTTGACCCACCCGATCCGGAACCGATGCCCTTCGAGGAGCACGCGAAAAGGCAGTTGAAATTCCTATTGGCGCTTAATAGAGGGAAAATCCTCAAGCCCTTCTTAACAGCAACTGAATGGTCCCTGGTGGGCTACTCCTTATTAAAAATCGGGACATTCCTCCAGCTCTCCGGAACGGCTTTGCAGCTGTTCCGGCTGACCGCTTGACATGAGCTACTATCCAGATTGATCTACTTACTTGTACGGACTGAATCGTCCCCCCGGAGAAAAACTGAGTGCCTCCTTATAGCCGGAGGCATTCCAGATCCTGTTGAAGACAGGCTTTAAAAAATCCAGCGCATTTTTTTCGAAGGCCTCATACGTTTCGATAATCCGAGGCGGGAATAACATCTCCCCGTTTTGAATTCTTTTCCTTCTATCCCGTAGCCCGACGCTCCATGTATCGAGAGCATGAATATGATGGGTTCCGGCACGCCGATTCTACGCTGTATTTCGAGGTAGTCTTGCGTCTTTAAAATCAGCTCATTCTCGAAATCAAATATCGGGATGGCTTTATCCTCCCGAGTGAAATAGTGTGCCTCCACAGCCTCCACAATTCCATTGAAGAGAAACTGAACGTAGGACCAAGCGGTCGTTAGGTCCACCCCGAAATAGAAAAGCCGACCATCAAAACTAAACCCATCAATCACGTCGACGAGAGGCTTCTTTGCGAAGAGCGGAAAAGCTCGGCTGCCGAGTTCAATCTTGGCGACATCATAAGTAGCGTTTGGATCCTCAAGCCATTTTGATGGGATCAGGTGCAGCATAAATCTGCCACCGTCAGGCAGTTGAACCGGGGCCTTCTCGGCCCTTTCTCGGCGAAAACCTTCGAGCAGTTCAGCCCGTTCACGGATATCCATTTTCCCCTCCTTTCGAGTCTGACCTTAATGATCGTACTTCGAAGGTCATCAGGTGTGCAAGAAAATTGGCACGGATGAGATCTCCGGCCTGTGTCTTTGGCGAAACCGACTGTCCGCTTTTGCGTCCGCTTTGGAGGCAAAAACGGGCTAAACCGGGTGAAAGCCGGTCACTCCAATTATATGTGGCCAGGGTGTGTAAACCGCTGATTCTCTCTGGGAACCAGGGGGAAAAGAAGAAGCGCGCCCGGCGTGACTCGAACACCCGACCTGCTGATTCGTAGAAAGCAGGTTTTCAGAGAGAGACGAGGCATGCGTGTCGAGTTTTTGTCGAGTTGAAGGCCAGACTGCCAACGTTATAAAAGCACTCAGGACTGTAAAGGCTCGAGCCGTTCCCGGCCTCTTCCTCTACTCTGAAGATTCGCATTCGGACAGCCGGCCCTTTACTTGACAGGTCGTGCTGAGAGTGGTGTGATGTGGCGAGCGGAGGGAAGCATGGTCATGACTCTTGCGGGACTGAGCATCAATTTTGTGGGGACAGTTCTTGTGGCGTTCAGCGTTCAGCGCGGCGATGTTTGGGCTTGGAAGGAATCGGAAGACAAGCCCAACTACATGATGAGGGTGAAGTTGGGCATGTTCAGGTGGGGAATCGGCCTGCTTGCGGTCGGATTCTTGCTGCAGATAGTGAGCGTGGTCGGGCGCAATAGTGGAGGGGTCGGATGAACAATTCTCAATCGTCGGCCCGGGTGGCGGTGGCGTGGCAGAATCGTGTCGAGTTCTTGTGAGTCAATTGTACATCTGTCGACGACGCTTTCGGCGAGTAGATACGAGCGGTGCTCGCCCTGCGGCACGCAAGTCGCGTGACAACTCCGAAACGAGAGACGGGAATACTGCGACGAGCGTGGACATGACGGCTAACGCTCTGCGTCAGGCGCGCCGGGCACCTGAGCAACAATAAACAGCAAGCGTAACCCGGCGTCGCCTGCACGAAGTTGTTTGTCATGCTCGACCTCTACGTCTTGCCCGACTGAAGCCAACGATAGCGCGACTCCGGGAGTGCCAGCAAGGAGAGGGGGCCTCCCCCACTTGAAAGCACTCGACTGTGCTCGATTTGTGCTCAACGGAGGTCTAATACAGTGTAAGGCCAAACGGTTTTCTCAGGGGAGGATGGCCAGCGAGAGGGATCGAACCTCCGACCTGCTGATACGAATCATGCCCGTTGCGGCGCTATTGTAGGCAAGGAATTCATACGACTGCTTTCGGAAGCAGTGCCCATATCCAAGAGGATGAAGCGCTCGCACTGCACGACGAAAACGTCATTCATGCAATGGAGTCTTGATGGCGCAGATGCCCAGACCGGTGAGACGCCCCTTGCCAGATAGCCGCGAATTCTTGAGGGCTGATGACGCAGCCGATCCGACCTAAGCTGATCCGGTGCAAGCGCCATTAGTTGGTTCCTGCGACGGGTCAGCTTCTCGTATATTACCTGGTCAATCGGTTTCATTTCATCGACAGCGAACAATGATTATACAGTCTGTATAATTCTGGAAATACAGATTGGCTCTTTCCGTTTAAGAAGTCTCTCCTTTTTGCGCTCGGCGTGAAAGTGCCGGCCTCAGGCTCGAAATCAACCCTCCCCATCACGAAATGATGATATCGCCGACCGCCGGTGGCAGTCAACAGCGCCGGAGGCTGAATGTTCTTGCTGTCGAGTTTGTGTCGAGTTGAGCGCTGAAAAAGACTTAAAACTGCGTAAAAGTGACTGAAAGCGTTTTTTGCTACGAAGAGCGTGCAACTCGCTGATCTTCTTGATGCAACAGAGGGGAAAAGAGAAGCGCGCCCGGGGTGACTCGAACACCCGACCTGCTGATTCGTAGTCAGACGCTCTATCCAACTGAGCTACGGGCGCGCAGGGCGGAAAAGCGGGGATAATATAGCGTAAATCAGGCAGGTTTGCAACGGACTAGCGCTGGAATTCTGGGGACACGATACCAATTCCAGAGGGGACATGTCCAGGTTCATGTCCCCGAATTGTCCCCTGATCCCATCGATCTTCGAGGACGGCGGCGCCGTCGATGCGGCCGGCCTTGAGATCGGCGAGGGCCTCGTTGGCGGCCTCGAGAGGGTAAGTCTTGACGGTCGTCTTCACCGGGATCTCCGCCGCGGCCGCGAGCAGGTCCTCCCCGTCCCGGCGGGTCGCGTTCGCCACGCTCAGCATCTTCCGCTCGTGGTAGAGGTATCTGTCGTAATCCATTTCCGGGATGGGAGACATGTGGATCCCGGCCGAGACCACGGTCCCTCCCCTGTCCATGACCCGCAGCGCGTCAAGATAGAGGCTCCCGACCGGGGCGAAAAGGATGGCGTTCGTCAGCTTGGCCGGCGGCTCGTCCTGCGCCGTGCCCACCCACTCGGCCCCGAGCTCACGGGCGAGCCGCTGGTGCTTGGCGCTTCGGGTGAAGACGAAAACGCGCGCGCCCCGGGCCTTGGCGATCTGGATGGCGATGTGGGCCGAGCCGCCGAAGCCGTAGAGCCCAAGGATGCCGCCCGGCCGGACCTCGCTCAGAACGAGCGCCCTGTAGCCGACGATCCCGGCGCACATGAGCGGGGCCGCCTCCGCGTCCCCGAACCTGTCCGGGACGGCGTAGGCGTACTTCTCGCCGACGGCCATGAATTCGGCATAGCCCCCGTCGGCATGATAGCCGTTGAACCGGGCCGATTCGCACAGGTTCTCCCGGCCGCTCAGGCAGAAGCGGCACGTCCCGCAGGTCGACCGGAGCCAGGCCGCGCCGACCCGCTGGCCCGCCTTGAACCTCCCGGCCTTCTCCCCCGCCCGCTCCACGACGCCGATGATCTCATGTCCGGGGATGAGCGGCAGCCGCGCGTCGGGAAGCTCTTTTTCGACGATGTGGAGGTCCGTGTGACAGACGCCGCAGCAGCTCACCCGGATCAGGATGTCCTCCGGCCCGACCTCCGGGAACGGGCACGTCTCGAAGCTCGAGCGGCCTCTCGGCCGGGCGCCCGAAAGCCCGTCAGGACCATGGCCTTCATCGCAGGGCCGGCCCTTTGGCCTTCGCCTTCCTGTCCCGGAGGCGGGCGATCCGCTTCTCGAAATCCTTTTCGGCCGCCGGGGACTTGCCCTTCGAAACGGCCAAGCCCTCGGTCGCGACCCGGATGGCCTCATCGTAGTCCTTGGCCGTGTGCTCGAAGTAGATCGCCAGCTCGCGGAAGCAGTCGCAGTCGACGTCCTCCGCCGCGGCCATCTCCTGCCAGAACGGCAGGGCCTTGTCCCAGTTCTTGCTCTTCTTGAAATGATGCGACAGCTTCTTCCGGGCGGCCAGGGACGTCTCGGCGCTCAGCCCGCGACGCCCGTCCAGGGCCTTTTCGAGAAGCGCGGCCGACGTCGTGGCGTCGCCGGCCCGCTCGAACAGCTTGGCCACCCCGTAGAGGTCCATGGGATCGCCCTCGCCCGCGGCCGCCGTCTCGCGGTTGCGTTCGACGAGGACCGACCCGGCCACGACGACGCCGAGGAGCGACAGCAGGTCCTCCTGGTTGTGATAGAGGATGGGCTCGATGAGCGAGAAATCGCCGCTGCGGATGTACTGGAAATAGCGCAGCGGGATCTCCGCGCCCGGGATGTCCTCGGACCGCTCGGCCTGGACGATCTGCTGGGCCAGGTGGAAGAGCCGGCAGCTGTCGTACTTGTGCTTCCAGAGGCTCCGGGCCGAGAACAGGAAATCGAGATGGGGCAGCCCGCGCAGCGGGCAGGGCGAGCGATGCAGGGCGAATCGCGTCTCGACGAGCGGCATGTCGAAGGCCTTGCCGTTGTAGGTGACGATCGACTTGAAGCCCATGTCCTGGACGAACTGGGCCAGCTCGCGGACGAGCCGGTCCTCCTCGGCCATCTCGTTGAGGAAGAACTGGGTCACCTTGAACCGCTCGTCGCGGTAATAGGCCAGGCCGACGAGGAACGGCACGGTGCCCGTCCCCCCGGCGAGACCCGTCGTCTCGAGGTCGAGGAAAACGGCCGACGAGAGGTCGAGCCCCTCGAAGGCCGCGTCGCGGCTGAGAAAGCCGATGATCTCGGCCGGGATCTGCAGGCCCATGGAGATGGGGATCTGGCCGTAGCTCGCGCCGAGCGCGATAGGAGTTCTCGAAGACCTGGACCGGCTCGCGGCGCTTCTTCTCGACGGGCCGCTCTTCGGTCCGGACGGCCATGCCCCTCCCCTTGTCGGTCAGGGCGATCAGGCGCTCGAGCTTCTGCTTGACGGTCAGGCCGGAGTCTTCGCCGAGCTTATCCCAGGTCGTCTCGACGCTGTGCGCCCGCGACCGGGCTTCCCGTTCGCGCCGCAGCGCCTTGAGCTTGTCTTCGAGTGGCATGGAACCTCGGTGGGAAAATGCGGATCTCGGTTGGTATTGTAGGCGAAACGCCGAGGTTTTCAAAGTGCGGATGGAAAAATCGGGGACCCCATTTTTCGGCTTGAAAACGGGCCGCGTTCCGCATATAAGAAGAGTCTCGGGTTTCCTGCATGCCGTCCAAGACCGACACCGCGCATTACCTGGCCTTCGATCTCGGCGCCGAAAGCGGCCGGGCCGTCCTCGGCACCCTCGACGGCGCGCCGGCTCACCGTCCACGAGGTCCGCCGCTTCCCCAACACGCCGCTCTCCCTCTCGCCGGCCACATCCACTGGAACGTCTACGCCCTGTTCGACGAGATGAAGGCGGCCATGCGCGAGGCCGCGGCGGCGATCGGCGCCCGGCCGGACGAGCCTCGGGATCGACACCTGGGGCGTCGATTTCGGCCTGCTGGCCCGCGACGGGAGCCTTCTCGGCCTGCCCTTCTGCTACCGCGACCACCGGAACGCCGGGGCCATGGAGGATTATTTCCGGCTCGTGCCCCGGCCGGCGCTCTACGAGGCGACGGGCATCCAGTTCATGCCCTTCAACACGCTCTTCCAGCTCTACGCCATGGTCCGGGAGAGGTCCCCGCTGCTCGACGCGGCCGCGGACCTCCTCTTCATGCCGGACCTGTTCAACTATCTCCTCACCGGCCGGAAGGCGGCCGAGTTCACCATCGCCTCGACCTCCCAGTTCCTCGACCCCCGGACCAAGACCTGGATCCCCGGCCTCTTCCAGGCCATGGGACTCTCGAAGAAGCTCCTGCAGGACCTCGTCGAGCCGGGGACCGTCCTCGGACCCCTCACGGACGATGTCGCCGCGGATACCGGCTTCCGGCACGTCCCCGTCGTCGCCACGGCCAGCCACGACACGGCCTCCGCCGTCGCCGCCGTGCCCGCCGAAGGACGCAACTGGGCCTACATCTCGTCGGGCACCTGGTCGCTCGTCGGCGTCGAGGAGCCGGCGCCCGTCATCTCGGGAAGCTCGCTCGAAGCGAACTTCACCAACGAAGGCGGCGTCGCCGGCACGGTCCGCTTCCTCAAGAACGTCTCCGGCCTCTGGCTCGTCCAGGGCTGCCGCAAGGCCTGGTCGGCGGAAGGCGAGGTCACCTACGACGACCTGACCCGGGCGGCGACGGACGCCCCGGCGTTCGCGGCCCTCATCGACCCCGACAGCCCCCGGTTCCTCAATCCCCCGGACATGCCCGAGGCCATCGCCGGCTACTGCCGCGGCGACGAACCAGGTCCCGCCGATGACGCGGGCCGCCATGATCCGCTCGCTCCTCGAAAGCCTGGCCCTCAAGTACCGCCACGTCATCGAGCAGCTGCGCCCTCGTCCTCGGCCACCCCATCGAGAAGATCCACGTCATCGGCGGCGGGTCGCGCAACACGCTCCTCTGCCAGCTGACCGCCGACGCGACGCGCATCCCGGTCGTGGCCGGCCCGGCCGAAGCCACGGCCATCGGCAACATCCTCGTCCAGGCCATGGCCATGGGTCGCGTCGCTTCGCCGGCCGAGATGCGGGCCATCATCCGCGCGTCCTTCGAGCTCAGGACCTACGCCCCGTCGGGCAGCCAAGCGGCCTGGGACGCCGCGTACGTCCGTTTCCGGGGCCTCCTCGAGGCTTGACAGCCCATGACCGGAGGCATATAACCGTGGCGTTCCTTCGAGGAGGGGTGAGGATGGATCCGACGACTGTCGAAAAAGCCTATCTTGCGGTCCGCGACCGCTACGCCGAGCGCGGCATCGACACCGAGAAAGCCCTGGCGCGCCTGCAGGCGATCTCGCTGTCCCTCCATTGCTGGCAGGGCGACGACGTCGGCGGCTTCGAAAAGCAGGACGCCGGCCTGGCCGGGAGCGGCCTCCAGGTGACCGGCGCCTATCCCGGCAAGGCCCGCACCGTCGAGGAGCTCCGGGCCGACCTCGAGCAGGCCTTCTCCCTCATCCCCGGCCGCCACCGGGTCAACCTCCACGCCATGTACGGCGAATTCGGCGGCCAAGCGGTCGACCGCGACGCCATCGAGCCCGAGCACTTCCGCGGCTGGACGGAATGGGCCCTCCGCCACGACCTGAAGATCGATTTCAACGCCACCTGCTTCGCCCATCCCAAGGCCGCCTCCGGCTACACCCTGAGCAGCCGGGAGAACGGCACCCGCAAGTTCTGGGTCGACCACGTCAAGTGCTGCCGCAAGATCGCCGCCTCGATCGGCCGGGAGCAGCAGACCGCCTGCCTCCACAATCTCTGGATCCCCGACGGCTCGAAGGACGTCCCGACGGACCGCTGGGGGGCCCGGGCGGCGCTCCTCAGGTCCCTCGACGAGATCTTCGAGGTCGAGTACAGCCCCCAGCAGATCAAGGACTCGCTCGAGAGCAAGCTGTTCGGCATCGGCAGCGAATCCTTCGTCGTCGGCTCGCACGAGTTCTACATGGGCTACGCCCTGACGCGGGGCAAGATCATCTGCCTCGACCTCGGGCATTTCCATCCGACCGAGTCCGTGGCCGACAAGATCTCGGCCATCCTCCCCTTCTCCGGCGAGATCCTCCTCCACGTCAGCCGCGGCGTGCGCTGGGACAGCGACCACGTCGTCCTGCTCAACGACGAGGTCCGGGACCTGGCCGCCGAGATCGTCCGCAGCCAGGCGCTCGACCGCATCCACATCGCCCTCGACTACTTCGACGCCAGCCTGAACCGGATCGGGGCCTGGGTCCTCGGGGCCAGGTCCGTGCTCAAGGGCCTGCTCATCGCCCTGCTCGAGCCCCTGGACAAGGTCCGCGAGCTCGATCCCGCCGTCCAAGGCCCTGCAGCGGCTGTCCCTTCTCGAGGAGCTCAAGGCCCTGCCCTTCGGCCCGGTCTGGGACGCCTACTGCCTGCGGAACTCCGTCCCGCCCGGCGAGGAATGGCTCCGGGAGGTCGAGGCCTACGAGCGCCGGGTCCTCAGCCGCCGCTGAGGCCCCCGCGCCGGACCGGCTCGCGGGCCGCGGACCATTGACGCGATTGACGAACGCTCTGATTTGACTAAACTGAGGGAAGGGACCCAGCCCGGACCAGGCGCCGAGGCCCTCGTCAGATCGCAAAGACGCCGCCCGCCGGGACGGCCGCCGGGACTTCCGACGCCGCCCGCGTCGAGAAGGCCAAGGACCTCTTGCACTCCCTGGCCAACACCGTCTCGGCCATGAAGATCTTCCCGAGCGACCATGCGACGGTCAGGAATTTCGTCGACCGGCCTGACCGCCAAGTTCGACGGACTTCCTGAGCGACTACCAGAAGCTCCAGGTCGGCATCGAGGAATTCTCCTTCACCTGCGCCGGAAAGCCCGTCTACACCGACGAGATCGCCATCAAGAGCCTGCCCTTCTTTTTCTTCAAGGACGGGCCGCAGATCCTCTACTTCTACCAGGGCCTCGACCGCCAGGAGATCATGGAGTTCCTCGAGCTCATCAAGACCGAGGCCCAGAAAGCCGGCCGAGGACAGCGACATCGTCGTCGCCCTCTGGGAACGCGACTTCTCGAACATCCAGTATTACGCCCCGGACGAATTCCTCGAGAACCGCATCCTGGCCGAAAAACGGGAAACCCAGGCCGACGAAGACCTGCCCGAGCTGCCCTACGACCTGGCCCACGAGACGATCGAGGTCAAGGTCGATCTGCCGAAGTTCTCGCGAGGGCCGGATCGAGATCACGCCGAGGACCGGGAGAAATTCCACTGGAAGCCGGGAGCCGAGAGCCCGCCGGGGTAGGAGGCGCTCCGCCGCAGCCGGACGGGGGGGAACCGGTCGTTTCGCCCGACGAATCCTCGGGCCGGATAGGAGCCCGGCGGCGGCGGCCAGATCCCAATTCTGACAGAGACCGAGATCCAGAAGCTCGAATCGCTGGTCCGGGCCAACCGGATCCTCGTGCCCGAAGAGGAGTTCATCGACCTGATGGTCGAGGTCGTCTATCTCGAGAAAGACCTCAGTATCTGCGCCGCGAGCCTCGACATTCTCAATGATTTCGAGCTCGACCAGATACGCCTGGGCCATTTCCCGGTGGCGGCCTCCGCCATCCGGAAGGTCCAGGAGCTGCAGGCGTTCCTTGGGCGGGCGACGCCCGAGAAGTCCGCCCTCCTCGAGGCCTGCCTCAAGAAGCTGACCGGCCCGAAGACGCTCAAGGCCGTCGAGACCCATCTCGCGGAGAAAGGCCAGCCCGAATGGCCCGCCCTGCTGGGCTTCTTCGAGCTGCTCGGGCCCGGACCCTTCCCACCGCCGCCGACCTCTACGAATCGCTGGCGACGCTCGAGGCCCGGCCCCAGATCCTCGGCGTTCATCCGGGAGATGGCCGGCGCGGACCCGAGCCTCATCGTCAGCCTGGCCGACGACGCCCGGCCGGCCCTGCTCGATGGAGATCATCGGTCTTCTCGTGCGCATGCCCGGGAACAAGGGGGTCACCCATCTGTCGACCTTCGTGATGTTCAAGAACCGGGACATCAAGCTCGAGGTCATCCACCTCCTCGGCGGCATGAAGAGCGAGATGGCCAACCGCATCCTCGCGGGCTTCCTCAACGACCCCGACGAGGAGATCCGGATCCAGGCGGCCATGAAGCTCGATCCCTCCGAGGGAGGGTCCCGGATCGAGCAGATCCTGCGCGAGGCGGCCGGCCCCGGGATTCCGCAACAAAGAGCCTCAAGGAGAAGGAGGCCATCCTCTCGTTCCTCGGCCGGACCCGGTCCGGGCAGGCCTTCGACTTCCTGTGTCCGACCGCTCGGGAAGACATCCCTGTGCGCCTCGACGAGGAGCCTGGAGATGCGTCTGGCCGCCGTCGCCGGGCTTGAGAGCATGGCCACGCCCGAGGCGGCCGGCGCCCTCGGAGGGGCGACCCGGCGCGGGCGAAGAAGGTCCGCGAGGCCTGCCGCGGCGCCCTGGCCCGGATCCGACGCCGGCGGGAACGCTGAAGATGACGGAGAAGCCCTTGGCCGAAACGGCCGCGACCTCCGACGAGAGGCATCCGGCGGCCGGGGACGTCGAGTCCAAGGCCTTCCAGAAGATCGGCGATCGAGCTCCTCATCCGCTTCCACATCGTCGACAAGATCGCCAAGATCTACGACACGAAGAACGACGCCTTCCAGGAGCAGGGCCGGCTCCTCTTCGAGGCCGTGGCGGCCGTCCTCAAGGACGGCGGACGAGGCCTCCCTCCGGGTCCGCCACGGCGCGCTCCTGCTCAACGGCGTCCGGCTCAAGTTCGGCGTCGGGACCTACGGCATCTTCAAGTCGGTCATCGAGGAGTTCCGGCACGAGGAGCGTCGAGGCCGTCACCTTCCGTCCGGGCCTGACCCGGGAGGAGCTCTTCCGCTTCATGTCCGTCTTCGCCAAGCGGGAAAAGAAGGACGAGGCCGGCTTCGACCGGCTCGCAGGCGGACCTCGACGCCGCCGGCGTCGACCCACGTCGAGCTCGAGAAGATCTCGGCCGAAGAGGTCCGTCCAGGGGCTCCACCGAACTCGGCCCGGATCGTTTTTCCTCAGCATCGTCCATCTCAAGGAGTCGTTCGCGCGCGAACCAGCGCAACGAGCCCATCAAGATCAGCACGACGCGGCGCCTCATGCAGTCGATCTACAACCACATCGTCGAGGACGAGGCGCTTCGTCTACGGCCTGACCAACATCAAGAACCACGACGAGTACACGCTCAACCATTCGGTCAACGTCTGCCTGCTGGCCACCGCCCTCGGCCGCCGGCTCGGCCTGAGCCGGGCCGAGCTCGTCGACCTGGGCATGGCCGCCTTCTTCCACGACCTGGGCAAGACCGAGACGCCGCTCGAGATCCTGAACAAGCCGGGCCGGCTGACCGACGACGAGCGCGAGATCATGGAGAAGCACCCCTTCCACGGCGCCGAGAAGCTCGTCCTCCTCAAGGAGTTCCGGCGCCTGCCGCTGCGGGCCATCCACGTCGCCCTGGAGCACCACATCAAGGAGGACCTCACGCGGCTATCCCCGCTACTTCAGGAAGGACGACGTCAACCTGTTCAGCAAGATCGTCAAGGTCGTCGACGTCTTCGACGCCATCACGACCAAGCGCGTCTACCGGACCAAGGACTTCACCCGGGCCGAGGCCCTGAGCCTCATGCTCGAGCAGAGCGGCACGGAATTCAACCCGGTCATCCTCAAGGCCTTCGTCAACATGATGGGCGTCTTCCCCATCGGCACGCTGGTGGCCCTGACGACGGGCGAGATCGGCATCGTCTGCGACCTCAACCCCGAGCCGAAGCTCGTCCTCCGCCCGACGGTCAAGCTCATCACCGACGCGGCCGGGAACAAGATCGACGGCGAGATCGTCGACCTCGCCGAGAGGGACCCGGCGACGGGCCGCTTCCTGAGGACGATCGCGACGCCCCTCGACCCGTCCAAGATACGGCATCGAGGTCTCCGATTACTTCCTGGCCCAAGCGGCCGAATGAGACGCTGAGGGAGAAATCCGTCATGACGCCACGCCCGCCCGCCCGCCTCCGCTGCGAATATCTCGCCGAGCCGCTCGGCGTCGACACGCCCTCGCCGCGGCTGTCCTGGACCGTCGAGAGCCCCGTCCGGGGCGACCGCTCCAAGGCCTTCCACGTCCTCGTCTCCTCCGCCCCGGAGCTTCTGAAGAGCGACATCGGCGATTTCCTGGATACGGGCATGACCGAGACGGACGGCGCGTCCTCGCTCGAGTACCGCGGCGAGGCCCTCCTCAGCTGCGCCCGCTACTTCTGGAAGGTCCGCTGGTGGGACCGCGAGGGCCGGGCCAGCGCCTGGAGCGAGCCGGCGTCCTTCGTGACCGGCTTCCTGAACCCCGGCGATTGGAAGCCGAAGTGGATCGCGGCGCGGAACGTGACCGAGTTCCGCTCCAAGGGGACGGTCCTTCTCGGCCACGCCGGCGCCGACGACACCCAAGCTTGCGCGGTCTACCTCCGCCGGGAATTCGCCCTCAAGGACCGGGCCGCCCTGGCCATGATCTTCATCTCCGGGCTCGGCCACTATGAGCTCCGCCTGAACGGGGACAAGGTCGGAACGAGCGTTCTCGACCCCGGCTGGACGGATTATAAAAAGAAGGCCCTCTATGCCTCCTACGACGTGACCGGCCTCGTGCGCGACAAGAACGCGGTCGGGGTCATCCTCGGCAACGGCCGGCACACCCGGAGCTACGGGTACGACGCGCCCAAGCTCGCCTGCCGCATCGAGGTCGAATACGAAAGCGGCGAGCGCGACGTCCTCTTCTCCGACGAGAGCTGGAAGACGTCGGACGGCCCGCTCCAGGAGAACGGCCTTTACTTCGGCGAGCGCTACGACGCCCGCATCCTCATCGACGGCTGGGACCAGCCCGGCTTCGACGACAGGACCTGGGACAAAGCCGTATTGTCGGCCGGCGGCCCGCTCGTATCCCAGATGATGCCTCCCGTCCGTGTGACCGAGAGCCTGGCCCCGAAGTCGGTGCGGCGGCTCCCGTCCGGGGCCTCGATCTTCGACTTCGGCCAGAACTTCTCCGGCTGGACGCGCCTCAAGGTCGAGGGCCCGATGGGCGCGGAGGTCCGCCTCCGCCACGCCGAGCTCCTCGCCGAGGACGGCGCCCTCAACCTCGGGCCGAACGAGAACGCCGAGGCCACGGACGTCTACATCCTCCGCGGCGGCGGGCCCGAGGTCTACGAGCCGCGAGTTCACCTACCACGGCTTCCGCTACGTCGAGATGACCGGATACCCGGGCGAGCCCGGTCCGGACGCCCTCGAAGGCCGGTTCGTCCACTCGGACGTCGAACGGACGGGCGAGTTCCGCTCTTCCAACGCGCTCATCGACCGCATCCATCGGAACGTCGTCTGGGGGCAGCTCTCGAACTTCATGAGCATCCCCACCGATTGCCCGCAGCGCGACGAGCGCCACGGCTGGCTCGGCGACGCCCATCTTTCGGCCGAAGAGGCCGCTTTCAACTTCGACGTCGCGGCCTTCTACGCGAAGTTCCTCGACGACATCCGGCTGGCCCAGAAAGAGGACGGGAGCCTGCCCGACGTCGTCCCGCCCTATCTCCCCCGCCTCTACCCCGCCGACCCGGCCTGGAGCTCGGCCTACGCGACGCTCATCGAGCTCCTCTTCGACCACTACGGCGACCGCCGCGTCGTCGCCGCCCATTACGCGAGCCTGAGGAAGTACATCGACTTCCTCGGCCGCAGCGCCGACCGCGGCATCATCCGCACGCTCGGCAAGTACGGCGATTGGTGCCCGCCCGGCGGCATCGTGCCCAAGAAGACGCCCGTGGAGCTGACGTCGACCTGGTACTACTACCATGACGTCCTGATCCTCGCCCGCCTGGCCGGCGTCCTCGGCCGCGGCGAGGACGCCCAACAATATGCCCGGCTGGCCGCGTCGATCAAGTCCTCGTTCAACGACGTCTTCCTCGGCGAGACGCAGTACGCGGCCATCCGGGTCAGCCCCGTGGACACCTACCCCAACCAGACGTCCAACGCCCTGCCCTTGTACCTGGACATGGTCCCCGAGGACAGGAAAGCCAAGGTCGTGGCCAGCCTCCTCCAAAGCGTCGTCCGCCAGCAGGACTACCACGTCGATACCGGCATCCTGGGCACGCGCTACATCCTCGACGTCCTGACCGAGGCCGGCGAGGTGGAGGCCGCCTACCGCATGGCCACCCACAAGAGCTATCCGGGCTGGGGCTACATGATCGCCGAGGACGCCACGACGCTCTGGGAGCGGTGGGAGAAGCTGACCGGGCACGCGATGAACTCCCAGAACCACATCATGCTGGGCAGCGTCGACGCCTGGTTCTACCGGGTCCTGGCCGGGCTCTCGCCCCTTCTTCCGGGCTGGAAGGCCGTTCGCGTCCGGCCCCACGTCGCCGGCGACCTCACGGCGGTCGAGGCCCGGTTGGACACGGTCGCAGGGCCGGGTCGGGGCGGCCTGGAAGAGGTCCGGCGAGGAGTTCTCGCTCGAGATCGAGATCCCGGTCGGGGCCACGGGCGAGGTCCACATCCCCCTGCTCTGGCACGGGTCCAGGATCTTCGAATCGGGGAAGGTGCTCTGGCGGGCCGGGCACGCCGTCGACACGGTCCCCGAGATCGCCCTGGCCGGCGACGACGGGAAGCGCGTCGTCTTCAAGGTCGGCAGCGGGGCCTATCGGTTCGAGCTGAAGAAAGAAGGTGCGTCTCCCGGGAATGGGAGTGACCGACTGACCGTCAGTCCCGGTACTTCGCGAACAGCCGGGCCGCTTCCCCGTAGGCGGCGATCGTCGCGTCGATGTCCTTCGCGCTGTGGGCCGCCGAGACGGCCCCGCCGCCGTGGACGACGTTGACGCCGTTCGACGAGAAGGGCCAGCTTCAGAAGGTCTTCCCTCATGGGCAGGTCCGACCGCCGGCCGTCGTGGATGTCCTCCGGCCGGTCATAGGCGACCCCGGCGAGGCGCGGGAAGTGGACCATGAACAGGGAGCTGCCCGGAACGACGTCGTTCCCGTCGCCCGTGCAGCGGGCCTCGATGCCGGCCTCGGCGAAGACGCTTTCGATGCCGCGGCGGAGCCGCTCCCCCGCCCGAGCCAGCCGGGGATAGACCGTCGCCGCGTGGCCGGCCAGATACCCGAGCATGACGAGGCCGGCCTTCATGTATTCCGAATGGGCCGAGAACGTGCCGCCTTCGAAATAGACGCGCTGGCCGCCGCCCGGGCCGCACTCGCACGTCTCCATGATCTCGCTCGGCCCGACGACGGCCGCGACGGCGTGCCCGCCGCCGATGACCTTGCCGAGCGTCGTCAGGTCGGGCCGGACGCCGTAGAATGTCTGGACCCCGCCCGGCCGGAAGCGGAAGCCCGAGATGATCTCGTCGAAGATGAGGAGGATGCCGCGCTTGGCCGTCAGGCGGCGGGCCAGCTCGAGGTACTCCTTCGAGGCCGCGATGAAGCCGCCGACGCCGAGGAAGGGCTCGACGATGAAGCAGGCGATGCGGTCGCCGTGCTCGCCGATGACCCGTTCGAGGTCCGCGCAGTCGTTGAACCGGGTGACAAGGGTCCGCCGGACGATATCGTCGAGGAGCCCGGCCGACTCCCGGCCTTCGAACCCCTCGGCCGGCGCGGTACTTGACGCCCTTCAGCAGGTAGGGCGAAGCGCCGTGCCAGCCGCCGCCGACCTTGAGGACATGGTCCCGCCCCGTCAGCCCCTGAGACATCATGACGGCGTACATCGTGGCCAGCGTGCCGGAGGTCGTGAAGCGGACCTTGGCGTCCGCGGCCGCCGAGCCCGTGGACGAGCGCCTCGGCGAGCTCGATCTGGTGGCCGGCCTCGAAGCCGGTGTGCAGCGCGCCGCGCTCGAGGCAGGACGCGATCCGGCTCCGCACGAGCCGGGGATTGTGGCCGAGGATGTTGGCGTAGTGCCCCTGCCAATAATCGATATAGGAGTTGCCGTCGACGTCCCGGACCCGGGCGCCTTCCGCCGAAGCGGCGAAGAAGGGGTGCGGACGCCACAGCCGGATGGTGTGGCTGCCGCCCGCGATCATGACCTTCCGGGCCCGCCCGAAAATGGCCCGGCTCCGGACCGTCTTCTTCTCATACTCCCGGACCAGGCGGCCGCGGAGCTTGTCGAAACCAGTCATGGGACCTCTTTTTTAGCCCCCATTTAACGCCTGCGGCCTGTCAAAGTCAACCAAAATCCGGTTGACCGGACCCGTATGTTGCGGTAAAATAGCGATTTCCGGAAGGAAACGAGAGAAACATGGCCGTCCTCAAGAACAAGAAGCCCAACCGGGCCTGCGTCATCGGCCTCGACGGCGTCCCCTACGGGATGATCGTCGAGCTGGCCCGCCGCGGGGTCATGTCGACCATGGCCCGGCTCATGGACATCGGCAAGATCCACCAGATGAAAGCCAGCCTGCCGGAGATCTCCTCGGTCTCCTGGACGGATTTCATGACCGGGACCGACGCCGGCGACCACGGCATCTTCGGGTTCACCGATTTCAAGCCCCACTCCTACAGCGTGCGCTTCCCCAATTTCCTCGATGTCAAGGCCCCGACGATTTGGGACAAGCTCGGGGCCAAGGGCAAGAAGAGCGTCATCATCAACCAGCCCTCGACCTATCCGGCCCGCAAGATCGAGGGGGTCCTCATTTCCGGCTTCGTGGCCCTGGAGCTGGCCAAGGCCGTCTGGCCGATGAGCTACCGCGCGGCCCTGGAGCAGATGGGCTATCAGATCGACGTCGACATCCTCAAGTGCCGGGAAAGCCCGGAGGTCCTCTGGCTCGAGCTCAGCAAGACCATGGCCGGCGGCCAGAAGGCCCTGAACTACTTCTGGGAAGAGGGTTGGGACTATTTCGAGTACATCGTCACCGGGACCGACCGGCTCCATCACTTCCTCTGGCAGGCTTACGAAGACCCGAATCATCCCTCGCATCAGAATTTCCTCGATTTCTACCGGCACATCGACCGGCTCATCGGCAAGATCGTGGCCGCCTATCACAAGCTGACCGAACAGCTACGCCGGCTTCTACATCCTGTCCGATCACGGCTTCACGGGCATCACGCAGGAAGTCTACCTCAACGCCTGGCTCGAAAAGAACGGCTACCTGCGGTTCCTCAAGTCCGAGCCCGAGTCGCTCGAGGACATCCACGGCCGGACCCGGGCCTTCGCCCTCGATCCCAACCGGATCTATCTCAACTATAAGAACAGGTTCCCCAAAGGCTCCGTCGAGAGGTCGGCCAAGAAGGCCCTCAAGGAGGAGATCGCCGGGAAGCTGGCCAAGCTCGAGTACCAGGGCCGCCGCGTCGTCCGCCAGGTCTTTTTCGCCGAGCACGTCTACTCCGGGCCGCAAGCCGCCAAGGGGCCGGACCTCATCGTCGTCGGCGAACCGGGATTCGACATGAAGGGCTCGATCAAGAAGAAGGAGATCTTCGGCCGGTCGGGCCTCCAGGGCATGCACACCTGGGACGACGCTTTCTTCTGGGCCGCGGAGGACCACGGCGACGACCTCAAGATCGCGGACGTCGCCCCGATCATCTTGAAGAACTTCTGATGAAGAGAGCCGGCCTCCTCATCGCCCTCGCGCTCGGTCTCGCCCTCGCCCCTCCCCTCTCCGCCTACATCGGCCCGGGGGCCGGGTTCGCCTTCCTGTCCTCGTTCCTGGTCCTCTTCCTGACCTTTCTCCTGGCCCTGTTCTCCTTCCTGTCCTGGCCCTTCCGGTTCGTCTGGAAGGCCATCCGCGGCCAGCGGGCCTACCAGAAAAGCCCCGTCGAGCGCGTGGTCGTCCTCGGGCTCGACGGCCTGGAGCCGACCTTGGCCGAGAAGTTCATGGCCGAAGGGAAGCTCCCGAACCTGGCCCGGCTGAAAAAGGAAGGGACCTACGCCCGCCTGCGGACGACGACGCCGGCCATCTCGCCCGTGGCCTGGTCGTCGTTCATGACCGGCTCGGAGCCGTCCAAGCACAACATCTTCGATTTCCTCAGCCGCGACCCGCGGACGTATCTCCCCGACCTGTCCTCGGCCCGGATCGGCAAGCCCAAGCGGACGCTGGCCCTCGGCAAATACCTCATCCCCCTGTCCAAGCCCGAGATCCGGGGCATGAGGAAGAGCGTGACGTTCTGGAAGATCCTCGGCGACAAGGGCATCGCCTCGACGGTCCTGAGGGTGCCCATCACCTTCCCCCCGGAGAAATTCAAAGGCCACATGCTGTCCGGCATGTGCGCCCCCGACCTCAAGGGCAGCCAGGGGACCTTCGCCTTCTTCACCGAGGACGCGGACAAGGTCCGCAAGCATGAGGGCGGCGTCGCCGTCCTCGTCCGGCGCGAGGGGACGGTCATCCGGACCGCGCTCTCCGGCCCCGAGAACTCGATGCTCAAGAAGCCGGAGGACATCCTCCTGCCCCTGACCGTCACCATCGACACGAAGGCCGGCGGGGCCTGGCTGGCTATCGAGGGCCAGAAGAAGTTCTTCCTCAAGGAGAAGACCTTCAGCCCCTGGACCCCGGTCGCGTTCAAGGCCGGCCTGGGCATGAAGGTCCGGGGCATCTGCCGCTTCCGCATCGCCTCGCTCGAGCCCAAGTTCGAGATGTACGTGACGCCCGCTCAACATCGACCCCGAGAAACCGGCCCTGCCGATCTCGCATCCCGTTCATCTATTCCGTCTACCTGTCGAAGCTCCTCGGCCGCTTCATCACCCTCGGCGAGGCCAACGACACCTGGGCCCTCAACGAAGGGGCGCTCGACGAGCGGGCCTTCCTCGAGCTCGATCTACGCCAACCACGCCGAGTGGGAGGCCATGCTCGCGAACGCCCTGAAGAAGACGCCGCGGGGCGTCGTGGCCATCGTCTTCGAGACGACCGACAGCATCCAGCACATGTTCTTCCGCTACCTCGACAAGGCCCACCCGGCGCTCAAGTCCGCCCCGGCCGGCGATGAGCGCCGCGGTCATCGAGGAGCTCTATAAGAAGATGGACGGTCTCGTCGGCCGGGTCGGCGGCCGGGCTCGGCGAGAAGGGCGTCCTCTTCGTCATGTCCGACCACGGGTTCAAGTCCTTCCGGCGGGGCGTCAACCTCAACTCCTGGCTCCACCGGAACGGCTATCTCCACCTCGCCCCGGGCAAGGCCGAGAGCGGCGAGTGGTTCAAGGACGTCGATTGGACGAGGACGAAGGCCTACGGCCTCGGGCCTCGGCGGCGTCTACCTCAACCTCAAGGGCCGGGAGGCCCAAGGCATCGTCGCGCCCGGGGCCGAGGCGGCCGCGCTCAAGGCCGAGCTCGGCCGGCAAGCTCACCGCGCTGCGGGACGGCCCGGGCGGGCCCGCCGCGATCACGCATGTCTACGACCGCGACGCCGTCTACGCCGGCCCCTACAAGGACAACGCGCCCGGACCTCATCATCGGCTACAACGAGGGCTACCGGGCCTCGTGGGACGGCGTCACGGGCATCGTCAACGACGTCGTCATCGAGGACAACGTCAAGGCCTGGAGCGGCGACCACTGCATCGATCCCGGCGCTCGTGCCCGGGGTCCTCTTCTCGAACCTCAAGCTCAAGCGGACCGACCCGTCGATCATGGACGTCGCCCCGACCGTCCTGGAGCTCTTCGGGATCGCGCCGCCGGCCCACATGGACGGCCGCGGTCTCGTCGACATCGCCGGACTCTCCGGCGCGAAACAGGGGAAAGCGTCATGAGCGACACGAAACGGGCGGCCCTCAGCCGCCGGGAATTCCTCAAGGCGGGCGTCGCCGCCTCGGCCGCGCTCGGCCTCGGCGGCGCGGCCCGCTTCACGCCCAAGGTCTACGGCCGGGCCCGGGCGACGAAGAAGATGATCGTCCTCGGCCTCGACGGCCTCGATCCCGTGCTGACGCGAAGATGGATCGACGAAGGCCGGCTGCCGGCCTTCCGCAAGCTCCTCGCGCCAGGGCGGCGATTTCCGGCCTCTCGGCACGAGCCTCCCGCCCCAGACCCCCGTGGCCTGGTCGAACTTCATCACCGGCATGGACCCCGGCGGACACGGCATCTTCGATTTCATCCATCGCGACCCGAAGACCTACATCCCCATCTTCTCGGCGACCGAGACCTCGGGCGCCGCGAAGACGATCCGCATCGGCAAGACCGTCATCCCCCTCTCGGGCGGCCAGGTCCGCAACCTGCGCAAGGGACGGGCCTTCTGGCAGATCCTCGAGGACGCCGATATCCCGGCGACCGTCTTCAGGATGCCGTCCAACTACCCCCCGGTCGAAACGACGCCAGCGGACGCTCTCGGGGATGAACACGCCCGACATCAAGGGCTCCTACGGGATCTTCAACTATTACACGAACGCGTCGACCTCGGTCATCCAGGAGGCCGGCGGCGGCGGCCGCGTCCACGACGTCTTGTCGTCGGCAACCGCGTCGAGGCCGAGCTCCCCGGCCCGACGAACAGCTTCAGGACGGACGCCCCGGAGACGACCATCCCCTTCCAGGTCTTCGTCGATCCCTCGAACGCCGCGGCCAAGATCGTCATCCAGGGCCACGAGTTCGTCCTCAAGGAAGGCGAGTGGAGCGGCTGGATCCATGTCCATTTCAACCTCATCCCGACCCAGAGCGTCCACGGCATCTGCCTCTTCTATCTCAAGGAGGTCCGGCCGAAGTTCAAGCTCTACGTCTCGCCCGTCCACATCGACCCGGCCCGGCCGGCCCTGCCCATCTCGACCCCCGAGTCCTACGCCCGCGAGCTCGAGCGGCGCTTCGGCCCCTTCTTCACCAAGGGCCTGCCGGCCGACACGAGCGCGCTCGAGAACGGCGTCCTCGACGAAGAGGAGTTCCTGAAGCTCGACGCCATGGTCTACGAGGAGAGCATGGCCATGCTCGAGTACGAGCTCGGCCGCTTCGACGAGGGCCTTCTCTTCTTCTATTTCTCGAACGCGGACCAGCGCCAGCACATGTTCTGGCGCCTGACCGACCCCGGCCACCCCGCCTACGACGAGAAGCTCGCCGCCCGGTTCGGCGACGTCATCGCCCGGACGTACGCCGAGATGGACAAGGCCCTCGACGCGGCCCTGGCCAAGGTCGACAAGGACACGGTCGTCCTGGTCATGTCCGACCACGGCTTCAACACCTTCCGCCGCGGCTTCAATCTCAACACCTGGCTCCTCCGGGAGGGCTATCACCGCCTCAAGAGGCCCTGGAAGCAGGAGGAGTCGGCCCTCTTCGACAACACCGACTGGTCCAAGACCCGGGCCTACGGCGTCGGCCTCAACAGCCTCTATATCAACGAGCGGGGCCGCGAAGGCGAAGGCACGGTCGCCGCGGGACCGGACAAGGACAACCTCGTCCGGGAGATCGCCGCGCAAGCTCGAGGCCCTGACCGACCCCCTGACGGGAGAGCGGCGCCATCCTCAGGGCCTTCGTCGCCAAGGACACCTACCGCGGGGCGAACGTCGCGTCCGCGCCGGAGATCGTCCTCGGCTTCAACCGGGGCTACAGGATCTCCTGGCAGTCCCCGCTCGGCGGCTTCCCCAAAGAGGTGCTCGAGGACAACACGCAGAAGTGGAGCGGCGACCACATGTCGGCGCCGGACGTCCTGCCGGGCATCGCCTTCTCCAACCGCAAGTTCACGGCCGAGACCCCGGCCCTCTACGACCTGACGGCCTCGGTCCTCGGCGTCTTCGGCGTCGACAAGCCCGAGGACATGATCGGCCGGAACGTCATCGAATAGCCCCGCGGAGCGACAAGGAGGATCGACATGGCCAGCGCGAAAGTCAAGATCGACAGCGCCCTCCTCGACAAGGTCAAGAAGTACGCCGAGATGTCCGGCTACTCCTCGGCCGAGGAGTTCATCACCCACTGCCTCGAAAGGGAGATCGCCAAGATCGAAGAGGCGGATTCCGAGGAGGAGATCAAGAAGAAGCTCAAAGGGCTGGGCTACATCGGCTAACCGCCATGCCCATCGTCAACCTCGTCTTCGGCGGGATCGTCGGCGCTCGTCCTGCTGGCCCTTCCGGGGCCTGTCGCCCTGGTTCGGGATGACGGCCGTGTCGCTCCTGACGGCCCTGCTCATGCTCGAGGTCTACAAGCTCACCTCCAACCAGGCGGCCATCCGCCGGGCCAAGGACCGGATCAAGGCCCATCTCTACGAGATGCGGCTCTACAAGGACAACATGCGCGTCACCCTGGCCGCCCAGGGCGCCATCCTCAAGGCCAATCTGGCCTATATGGGCGCCAACCTGAAGCCGCTGGCGGTCATGATCGTGCCGCTCGTCCTCATCCTGGCCCAGCTCAGCCTGTGGTTCGACCGGGCCCCGCTCAGGCCGGGCGAGGAAGCCCTGGTCAAGGCCGGCCTCGAGGCGTCGGCCGATCCCGTGACGCTCGACCTCGCGCTCGAAACGCCGCCCGGGCCTCGAGATCACCGCCCCGGCTGTGCGCATCGCCGACGAGCACGAGGTCGTCTGGCGGGTCAAGGCCCTGTCGCCGGGCACGGGGCGGCTCCTTTTGCGGACGGGCGGCCGGACGATCGAGAAATCCGTGGTCGTGGGCGGGCGTCCGCTGACCAAGGTCTCGGCCCTGGCCTCGCGCGGGTCGTTCTGGAAGCGGGTCCTCTATCCGGGCGAAGCGGCCGCTCCCGGCCGGAACGCCCGTCCGGTCGGTCGAGGTCCTCTATCCCGCCAAGACCCTGACGGCCTTCGGCCTCAACGTCCATTGGCTCGTCGCCTACCTCGTCCTGTCGATCGTCTTCGGCTTCGCCCTCAAGGGCGTCTTCAAAGTCGAGATCTGATCTCCGCACCGAGAGAGGATCCCCATGCACATCGACATCTTCAAAATGGAGCGCATGCAGTCCACCTGGGAGAACGTCGTCGACTACAACCTGTCCGAGAGCGGCGTCCATCCCCTGAACCTCAAGGAGCTCCTGACCCCGGCCGAGATCGAGGCCCTGACCGAGGTCGAGCTCGGCTACACCCAGACGAACGGCACGTCGGCCTCCGCGAGCGGATCGCCCGCCTCTATCCGGGGATCGGCCTGGAGCAGATCCTGACCACGGCCGGCTCCTCCGAGGCGAACTTCCTGCTCATGTGGAGCCTGCTCGAGCCCGGCGACGAGGTCCTGTTCGAGCTCCCGAACTATATGCAGATGGGCGGGCTCATGCGGGCCTTCGGCGCCAAGGTCAAGACCTTTTCCCTTCGGGAGAGCCTGGGCTGGCAGCCCGACCTCGACGAGATGCGCCGGCTGGTCACGCCGAAGACGAAGCTCATCGTCCTGACCAACCCCAACAACCCGACCGGCGCCGTCCTCGACCCGGAGATCATGAAGGGCATCGTCGACCTGGCCGCCTCCGTCGGGGCCTGGATCGTGGCCGACGAGGTCTATCAGGGCGCCGAGCTCTCGGGCGTGCCCGACGCCGAGCTTCTGGGGGCGATGGGAGAAGACCCTGGTCGTCAACGGCCTGTCCAAGGCCTACGGGCTCCCCGGCCTCCGGATCGGCTGGATCATCGGCCCGGAAGAGGTCGTCAAGCGGACCTGGCCCTACCACGACTACACGACCATCTCGCCGTCGGCCCTGAGCGACCGGCTGGCGACGCTCGCCCTGGCTCCGGGAACTCGGGACCGGATCCTGGCCCGGACGCGGGGGATCCTCAACGCCAACTTCCCCGTCCTGGAGACGTGGCTCAAGGACCACGGCGGCCTGTTCAGCTTCCGGCCGCCGCGGGCCGGGGCCATCTGCTTCGCCCGCTACGGCCTCGAGGGTCAATTCGACCGAGCTCGTCGAGCGCCTCATCCGGGAGAAGAGCGTCCTCGTCGTCCCGGGCGACCATTTCGAAACGGACGGCTACCTGCGCTTCGGCTACGGGTCCCGAGAAGGGCTATCTCCTGAGGGCCCTGGGCCGGATCGACGAAGTACTTAAAAAAATCGCCTAATCGTGCTAATATAGCGAATCCATTCCCGGACGGAATGAGTTTAAGGAATTAGGACCATAGGAGGCCGCATATGAAGAGAATCCGGACCATCGCCCCCCTCGTCATCTTGTTCATCCTGGCCGTCGCCGTCGCGTCGTACGCCCAGCAGGTGAACAAGATCGCCATCATCAATTCCCAGAAAGCGTTCGAGACCTCGGTCGAAGGCAAGAAGGCCCTGAGCCCAGCTCACGGACCGCGAGAACAAGATCAAGACCGACCTCCAGAAGATGGACGACGCCATCCGCCTTCTCGAGAACCGGATGAACACGGGCCGCCTGACGATGACCAACGAAGCGCTCATCGCCCTCCAGGCCGACATCGACAAGAAGACGACCGAGCGGAAGCGCTACGAGGAAGACGCGGCGCGGGACGCGCAGCAGCTCTCGGGCAACCTCATCCAGAAGATCCGGGTCGAGATGGTCACGATCATCGAGAACCTGGCCAAGGAACGGGGCCTCGAGCTCGTCCTCGACACGGCCACGAGCGGCGTCGTCACGGCCAGCCCGACGATCGACATCACCGACGAAGTCGTCCGCCGCTACGACCAGTCCAAGTCGGCGACCCCCCCGCCAAGAAGTAACCCCCCCGAACGGATCCGGGGAGAAAGGTCGGCCTTTCTCCCCAGGTTTTTTCTCCCCGTCTCAGGGCGCGGACGAAGTCGATCCGGATGCGGACGATCTCGGCCCGGCTCCCGATGCGGACGGGCGGTCCCCAGGTCCCCGCGCCGCTCGTGACGTAATACTGCGTATCGCCCTTCCGGAGATACCCCCAGTTGAGCTCGTAGACGAGCCCGTTGATGAGGCCGATCGGGAACATCTGACCGTCGTGGGTATGGCCCGAGATCTGGAGGGCGACTCCGGCCTGCCGCGGCTTCTTCCAGGCGGACCGGCTGGTGGTCGAGGACGACGACCGGCAGGTCCGCCGGCGTCCCGCTCCCGGACAGGATGGCGCCGATCGACAGGCGCTTCTCCCCCGCCGCGAGCGAGCTCGGGTCGCGCCGTCCGAGCAAGGTCATCGCGCCGCCCACCTCCACGGCCTCGTCCTGGAGGACGGTGATGCCGCAGGCGCGGAGGCAGGCCAGGTTCCTCTCGAGGCCGCTGTAGAACTCGTGGTTCCCCGGGCAGGCGATACAGGCCGAGCGGCGCCTTGAGCCGCCGCATGATGCCGCCGAGCTTCGCTTCGATCTCCTCGGTCACCGTCTCGTCGACGATGTCGCCCGCGAAGAGGACGATGTCGGGCTCGAGGGCGTTGATGCGCCCGACGACCTTCTCGAGCCGGGCGGGACCGACCAGGGCCCCGAGGTGGAGATCGGAGGCCGCGACCACGGTCAGCCGCTCGGACGCGCCGGACTTTCGCGGAATGCGGAGGTCGAGATCGACCGTCCGCAGGCGGGTGGCGTTCCAGGCGCCCCAACGCGACGGTCAGGACGATGAGGCCGGCGACGGCCGCGAACGCCGCGGGCCCGGTCCTCGCTCCCGCCGCGAACAGGCTTTTCGGCAGGAACGGGACGAGCGCGTTGATCAGGCGGACGAAGTCGACGGCCAGGACGGCCATGAAGGCGTAGAGCATGACCGCCAAATGGAAGGTCCCGATCTCGACCAGGATCGAGGTCAGCCAGCCTTTCGAGAGATTCATGAGAATGCGGCCCAGAGGGAAAACCACGGCCAAGCCGATGAAGAGGACGAGGAAGGCCGTCCGGGCCGCGGGAGCGGAGGACAGGGCCTGGGCGCCGCGCCGGACGATGTAGAGATTGACCAGGCCGTAGACGGACAGGGCGATGGCGACGAAAATGAGCATCCTTCGGTCTCTCAATCCAGCGGGACCCTGTTGAACGCGACGATCTCCTCGAGCGTCTTCCGGGGCGGCTCGCGCGTCGGCCTCTTCTCGGCGTAGCCGATCGGCATCATGGCCACGAGCTTGAACGTCCCGGGTATCGTCCAGCACCTTGCGGACCTGGCGATAGTCGAACCAGCCCATCCAGCACGTCGCCAGACCGAGCTCCTCGGCCTGGAGGACGACGTGCTCCCCGGCGATGCCCATGTCGAGAAGATAGTAGGGAACGCCTTGGATCTTCGAGCCCAGCCGGACGGCGGCGCCGCCGGGCCGGGCCAGCAGGACCAGGAGGACCGGGGCCTGGGCGGCGAACTTCGTACCCGGAATAGATGCCAGAGAAGGCCGCCGCGGCCAGCCGATCCTTGAGCCCGGGTCGTCGACGACGACGAAGCGCCAGGGCTGGACGTTGTGGGCGGACGGGGCGATCCGGGCCGCTTCGAGGCAGGCTCTGAGCTTCTCCGGCTCCACCGGCGTATCGAGGATAGCGGCGGATGGAGCGCCGGCCGCGCGATGATCTTCTGGAACGGCGTGGGTTCCAGCGGCGTGATCGCGTCCGTCATTGCCGTCATGGTGGCCTCCCTGTCCCTACTTGATCAGAATGAGCTCGGTCTGGCGCCGGTCCAGGAAGAACGACCCGGACCGGGTGAAGGCCGCGTCCTGCTCGAGGGCGATCTGGACGTCCTGGCCGCCCCACTCCGCGACCGCGGCCTTGACGTTGAGCTCGATCGAATAGACCGTGTCATAGAAGAGCGGATAATCGCCCGCCCCCGGGACTCCCCCCTGCTTGTCCCAAAGCCCGATCGTCGGACCGGCCGCGTGGCCGTGAAAGCCGAGAGGATGCGTGTAGATGCTCGGCTTCAAGCCTTCGTCCTTGGCCCGCTTGAGAGCGGCGGCCAGGATCTCGTTGCCCGTCCGCCCCTCCTTCATTTCCGCGAGCAGGATGTCCTGCAGGCGGTTGCCCTGGGCCATCGCGTCCTTCAATCCCCGCGGGCGCTTCGGTCTCGCCGGCCCGGAGGACATAAGCGTGCTGCTGCGTGTCCGTGTTGAGCTTCAGGTAATCGATGCCGAAGTCGCAATGCAGGAGGTCGCCCCGGTGGATGACGGGGCTGTCCTTGTAGGGACTCGCCGCGGGCCGCTGGATGGAGACCGAGGGGTTGAACCAGGTCGTCTGGCCGAGCGCGCGGACCTTCTCCCACATCCACCACTCGACCTCGGCCGTCGTGGTGATCCCGGGGGTGATGACGGCCGGCGAAAACGCCTCGGCGATGATGGCGTGGGCGATCGCGGCGATATGATGGTAGACCTCGATCTCCTCGGGCAGGCGCCGCTCGAGCCAGCCCACGGCCAGCCGCTCGGCCCCGACGCAGCGCTTGGCATAGTCCGGGCCGAGGGCCTGGACGAGCCGCCGTTTCAGGGACGCGCTGAGGCCGTCCCCGAAGGCGAAGATCTCGGACTCGTCGATGCCGATCCGTTTCGGGTCCCGCTCCTTGACGGCCCGGGCCAGGGCCTGCCATTGGTCCTCCTCGCCCCCCTTCCACACGGTCGGGAAAAGGGCGCCGATGCCGTAGCGGTTGACCGAGAACCTCTCGACGCCCTTCTCCCCTCCCCGGTCGAACATGACCAGCATGGTCAGGCGTCGGGCCGAAAGGCTCGCGAACGGCACGAGCGACAAATAGACCGGGTCCTCGTTGTATTCCTGGCAGATGACGAGCCACATGTCGATCTTCTCGCGCCGCATGAGCTCGGGCAGCAGCTTGTCCAGGCGCTTCGAAAGCCAGCCGTCGTAGACCGCCGCCTGCTCCTTGAGGCCGAGAACGGCCGGGACCTCGGCGGGCCTCGCCGCCGGAGCGAATATCGCCAAAAGCAGGACGACCGTGACGATGGCGGAGGGATCCGACGCGACATGCTGGGACTCCTTTCTTGCCCGATGGCGCCGGCCTCGAGTCCATAGGATTATAACAAAACGCCGTCCCGGCAAATATCCGCTGCGTCCGGTCACTCGGGGCCCGAAATTCGCGCCCGTCGGGATGGCTTTCCGCCGCGCCAAAGGTGGTATATTCAACGAGACTCTGAAGGAGGTTCCGATCATGAAGAGAACGATCACATTCGGCTTGGTCCTTTTTCTGACGGCCGCCTTGTCGGCTTGCACGCCGGACGCGGGCGTCAAATCGGGCGCCGCGGCGGGCGAGGCCCTGATCAAGCTCATGCCCAAGGGCACGATGGGCGTCATCGCCGTCGACGTCCAGCGCGCCATGGCGACCGAGGCCATCGCCAAGGCCCTCCAGGACCCGAAGTCCAAGGAAAAATACGACGAATTCGTCAAGATGAGCGGCATCGATCCGATGAAGGACATCTCCTATGTCGCGATCTTCGGCCTCAGCGGCACTGACGGCGGCGCCGGCGCAGGAGGGCGGCGCCGTCATCAGCCTGAAATACGACAAGGCCCGGCTCCAGAGCCTGATCAAGGAAAAGGCCCCCGAGGCCAAGGAAGAGCTCTACAACGGCGTGACCGTCTATTCCAACCTGGACGGCGGCAAGGCCAAGCAGACGACCCAGGCCGCTTTCCTCGACGATACCCACATCGTCGTCGGCAGCGCGAAGGGCGTCCGGGGCATCATCGACGTCCACCAGAAGAAAGCGGAGTCCCTGACCAAGAACGCCGAGATGGCCGGCATCCTCAAGAATGTCGACAAGTCCGGCCTCGCCTGGGGCGCCTTCGCCATCCCCCAGGACCTCATCAAGAAGGGCATCGAGGCCAGCCCCCAGCTCAAGGTCCTCGAAGGCGTCACGGCCGTGACCGTGGCCTTCGACTACAGGATGACCAACTTCATCGCCGACATCCGGACGGTCGGCGGCACCAAGGAACAGAACGAGAACCTGGCCGCGACGCTCAACGGCTTCAAGGCCATGGGCGCGATGTTCGCGGCCCAGGAGCCGGCCGTCGGCGAGCTCCTGAACGGCATCACGATCGGCTCCGGCGCGGATTTCACCCGGCTCTCGATCAACGTCTCCCAGGAGGTCATGGACAAGCTCGGCAAGCTGGCCCGAGTCCAAGGCCGGAGACCTGATGAAGCCCAAGAAGGACGAGGCGCCGGAGGTGAAGAAATAAGGGCTGCCCGGCCCTATTCTTCGTAAAGATATTCTTTCGTCCGGAAGACCCAGCAGGCCAGGGCCAGGAGCCCGGCCGTGAGGGCGATAAGGATCAGGACGGCCGCCAGGGGCGTCGTGGGCTCGAGCCGGAAGAGCAGGAGCGCGACCCCCCTCCCGCCGCCGACGCTCGGCGGGTGGTACGGCAGAAGCGACTTCAGGTAGTGGACGATGGAGAGCTTCTGCGTCGAGCCGGGAAAATACTGGATGACGTTCTCCCACCCGAACCCGAAGACCATGCCGACGATGATGGCCCGCTTGAGGACCGCGCCGAGGAAGGTGAAAAAGGCCGTGTAGGCCAGGATGCCGAGGCCGAGGACGCCCAGGTAGCGGAAAAAGGTCCCGTAGAGGTCCGGGTCCGACGAGGCGGGCGGCGTTCATGATGAAATAGGACAGGGCCAGGCTGACTCCGACCATGGCGAACATGAGGACGCGCGTAGGCCGCGGACTTGCCGAGGACGACGGCCGGCTTGGGGATGGGCCGGGTGATGAGATAGGTCAGCGTCCGGTTCTCGACCTCTTCGGCCGTGACCGACGTGCCGTAGAAGAGGGCCAGGATGACGATGTAGAACTGCAGGAAGAAGACCATCAGGATCTCGGTGAAGACCGCGGCCATGAGGCCGCCCCGGCCGTGGAGGACGATCGCGGACGATGACGGCCAGGGCGACCGGGAATGAGCCCGAGGATGGCGAAGACCCGCGTCTTGCCCGTCTTCCGGCCGAGGAACGAGAAGAACCCGAAGACCTGACGGACGGCGTTCGCTCCGGTCATGTCACTTCCCCACCAGGTACTCGAAGACCGACTGAAGGTTGTCGTCCGGCGACGAGATCTCCTCGACGGCGATCCCGGCCTCGAGGACGACGCCGGTCAGGCGGCTGAAGAACGCGTCCCGCTTGTGGGTCTCGACGACGAGGGTCCGGCCGTCGGCGCCGAAGGTCATCTTCTGGATGGACCGGTCGCCGACGAAGCGCGCGGCCAGGGCCCGGGGATCGCTCGAGCGCACCGAGATCTGGTGCGGATGGGCCTCGATGAGCTCGCGGATGAACGGGACGTCGCCCTGGGCCAGGATCTTGCCCTGGTGGATGAGGACGATCCGCGAGGTCAGGGCCTCGATCTCCGGCAGGACGTGGCTCGAGACGAGGACGGTCCGGCCCTGCTTCTTGAAATCCTTGATGAGCTTGATGATCTTGCGCTTCCCCAGCGGATCGAGCCCGCTGAGCGGCTCGTCGAGGATGAGGATGTCGGGGTCGTGGGCGATGGTCTGGGCGAACTTGACCCGCTGGCGCATGCCCCGGCTGTAGCCGCGGATGAGACGGTCCTTGTCGGCCGTGAGGTCGACGACGTCGAGGGCCCGGGCCGCCCGCTCGCGGATCTCCGTCCTCGGGTAGCCGTAGAACCGGAGCAGCCCGGTGACGAACTCCCAGCCCGTGACGTCCTCGTAGAAGACGTCCTGCTCGGGGCAGAACCCGATGCGCTGATAGACCTCCGGATCGTTCCAGGCCTTCCGGCCGCGGACGGTCACCGTGCCGATGGCCGGCTTCATCTGCCCGGTGATGAGCTTCATGAACGTCGATTTGCCGGCCCCGTTGGGCCCGAGCAGCCCGGTGATGCCCTCCTCGATCTCGAGGCTGACGTCGTTGAGGCCGAGGACGTTGCCGTACCACTTGGACAGGTGGGAGGCGGCGATGACGGCGGTCACTTGATCACCTCGACGCTGCGGATCTTCCGGTTCAGGACGACCACGGACAGGCCGCAGATCCCGGCCAGGACGGCGAAGGACCACACGGCCGGGAAGGCGTGGGGCAGCTTCTGGCCGAAGATGAAGGCCCCGGCCTGATGGAGGTTGGCCGGGATCGAGAAGAGAGCCATGTACGGGGTCTTGAAGATGCCGTTGAGGATGCCATAGAGGACCGTGGAGAAGATGTAGGTCCCGAAGATCAGGACGAAGACGTAGCGGGAGTTCTTGCTCAGGGCCGACAGCAGGAGGACATAGAACGCGAAGAAGACCGTCAGCAGCGCCGAAGAGCCGAGGACGGACAGGGGCAGCCAGGGATACTGCAGGAAGAACTTGAAGCTGCCGGCGAAGACGAGCTTGAAGACGATGAGAAGAAGGCCGGGCAGGGCCGTCAGGACGAGGACGAAGAAGGCGATGACCGACATCTTGCCGATGAGATAGTCCTTCTTGCCGAGGGGCCGGGAGAAGTAGAGCTGGAGGGAGTTGTGCTTGAGGTCGTCGGCGATGAGACCGCCCGCGCCGTAGGCCAGGACGAGGACGATCAGGAAAAAAAGCCAGTCGCCCGTCAAATACGTGGCGAAGTACTTGGGGTCGATGTTGAGCAGGCGGTCGCTGCCCTGGATGATGGCCTTGAAGTCATCGAGCCGCTCGGAGATGTAAAGGCCGACGAGGAAGACGACCGACGGGATGAACGCGCCGGCGAAGATGAACTTGAAGCGCTTTTTACGGAAGGCCAGCAGGATCCCCGTCCGGGTGATCGGCCACCAGGGGAACCGGCGCTCGCCGAGCCGGCCGTCCCAATGGGTGTAGCCCTTTTCGCGGACCGTGGCCATCAGTCCACCCCCACGACGCCGGCGAAGAGGTCCTCGAGCGAGGTCCGGCTCTTGACGAAATAGCGCAGCTGGGCGCCCGTCCGGCCGGCGGCCCGGAAGATGTCCATCGGGTCGGCCGCCTCGGGCATGTAGACTTTGATCAGGCCGTCCTCCATCTCGTCGACGCGGCTGCCCGCGTTTTCGAGGTCCTTGCGGAAGGCCTCGCCGTCGCCCTTGATCCGGAGCTCGTAGAGCTGGTAGCGGATGGCCCGCAGGTCGGCCATCCGGCCTTCGGCGGCGAGCTTCCCCTTGTTGAGGATGACGACGGTCTCGCAGAGCGACTCGATGTCGTCGAGGATGTGCGAGGACAGGAGGACCTGGATCGACTTGTGGGCCGAGATGTCCCGGATGAGCTCGAGGACCTCGGCCCGGCCGGTCGGATCGAGGTTCGAGGTCGGCTCGTCGAGGAAGAGGATCTTGGGATCGTGGACGAGGGCCTGGGCCAGCTTGAGGCGCTGCTTCATGCCCGCGGAATAGGTGTCGAGGAGCCGGTAGCGGGATTCGCCGAGGCCGACGTAGAAGAGGACCTCGTGGGCCCGCTTCATGGCCTCCTGGCGGGGCATGCCGGAGAGCTCGCCGAAATACGACGTGAAGGTGACGGCGTCCATGCCGGCGATGAAACAGTCGCTCTCGGGCATGTAGCCGACCGAGCGGCGGATCATGGCCTGCTCGCGGCGGATGTCATAGTCGAGGACCCGGCCCTCGCCGCGCTCCGGGACGAGGAAGCCGAGCAGGATGCGGAGGAGGGTGCTCTTGCCGGCCCCGTTCGGCCCGAGGAGGCCCACGGCCCCCTCGCCCAGGCGCATGGTCACGCCGTCCAGGGCGACGATCTTGCCGTAGCGGAAGCTGAGGTCCTTGACTTCGATGCTCATGGGAGGCGTCAGTTTATTCTCAATGGTATACGGGGCGCAAGCGAAATTGTTCCCCCTTTCGCTTCCCGCGCCAGTTTGTTATAATCCCGGCGAACCACGCCCCGAAAGGAGCCGCCATGACCGCCAAGACCGTGCCGGATCGCTTCGATCGTCCTCCTGGGCATCTGATCCTCGCCGCGCTCGGCCCGCCGCGCAGAGCGCCGGAACCAAGCCCATCGCCTTCGACGACTTCATCCGCATCAGACGGGTGACCGACCCCCAGCTCTCGCCCGACGGGAAGAGGATCGCCTTCGTCATCACGGTCATGGACAAGGCCGCCAACCGCGGCTCGAGCGACATCTGGATCGTGCCGGCGCGGGGCGGCGAGCCGCGGCGCCTGACGTCGAGCCCGGCCGCCGACATGAATCCCCGCTGGTCGCCCGACGGCCGGACGATCGCCTTCATCTCGACGCGCTCCGGCGAGCCCCCAGATCTGGACGATCGACCCGAACGGCGGCGAGGCGGTCCAGCTCACCCGGCATCTCGACCGGCGCGTCGGGCGTCGTCTGGTCGCCGACGGCACGCATCTCGCCTTCGTCTCCTCGGTCTACCCCGACCTCGCGGACGACGCGAGCAACCGGAAGAGGATGGAGGAGCTCGAGGCGAGCAAGGTCAAAGGCCGGGTCTACGACCACCTTCTCTTCCGGCACTGGAACGCCTGGTGGGACGGGACGCGGAGCCACGTCTTCGTCGTCCCGGCGGCCGGCGGGACGCCGGTCGACGTCACGCCCGGCGATTTCGACGCGCCGCCGATCGCCCTGGGCGGATCCCAGGACTACGCCTTCTCCCCCGACGGGACGGAGATCGCCTTCGTCCGCAACACCGACCCGGAATTGCGGCTCGGCCTCGGAACGAACAACGACATCTTCCTGACCGGAGCGGGCGGAGGGGAGGCGAAGAAGCTGACGACGAACAAAGCCAACGACCACTCGCCCCGCTACTCCCCCGACGGCCGCTACATCGCCTATCTGGCCATGGCCCGGCCGGGCTTCGAGGCGGACAAGCAGTCGCTGATGCTCTACGACCGCAAGGCCGGGACCACGGTCGACCTGACCGAGACGCTGGACTACTCCGTCGACGAACTCCTCTGGGCGCCGGGAAGCGCATCGATCTACTTCGACGCCCAGGACAAGGGCCGGACGGCGGTCTTCAAGGTGACCTTGGCGACGAAGAAGATCGACCGCGTCCTCGACGGCCACTTTCTGACGTCCCTGGCCCTCTCCCCGGACGGAGGGACGCTCTATTTCCTGAAGCAGGCCATCAACCGTCCCTACGACGTCTGGTCCTGCGATCTCAAGACCAAAGCCCTGGCCCAGATCACGAAGATCAACGCCGGGCTCCTGGCCGGCCTGGACATGAACCCGGCCGAGGAGTTCTGGTTCGACGGCGCCGGCGGCGACAAGATCCACGGCTACCTGGTCAAGCCCCCGGCCTTCGATCCCTCGAAGAAGTACCCCCTGCTCATGCTCATCCACGGCGGACCGCAGGGCGCCTTCGGGGACGAGTTCCACTACCGCTGGAACGTCCAGATGTTCGCGGCCGGCGGCTATGTCACGGCCATGGTCAATTTCCACGGCAGCACCGGCTACGGGCAGGCCTTCACCGACGCGATCAGCGGCGACTGGGGCGGCAAGCCTTTCGAGGACATCCTCAAGGGCGTCGCCTATCTGCGCGGCGCCTATCCGTTCATCGACCCGGACAAGCTCGGCGCGGCCGGCGCGTCCTACGGCGGCTATCTGATCGATTGGATCGAAGGCCACACGGACCTCTTCGATTGCCTCGTCTCCCACGACGGCGTCTTCGACCTGCGCTCCGATGTACGGCGCGACCGAGGAGCTCTGGTTCCCGGAATGGGAATACCACGGCACGCCCTGGACGAGCCCGGAGCAGTACGCGAAATGGTCGCCGTCCATGTCCGTCAAGAACTTCAAGACGCCGCTCCTGGTCGTCCACAGCGCCAACGACTACCGCGTCCCGCTCGAGCAGGGCCTGCAGCTCTTCACCTCGCTGCAGCGCGTCGGCGTCCCTCGAAGCTCCTCTTCTTCCCCGACGAGGACCACTTCATCTCCAAGCCGCAGAACGCGGAGCTCTGGTGGAAGACGATCCACGAGTGGCTCGCGACCTACCTGAAATAGGTCGCCAGATCCTCGGCCGGCGGCGGAGGGCTTCGGGATCATCTCCGTTCGCTGCGTGAGCTTTCGCCTTCCCGGTCCGGAGCGGGTAAAGGCCCGCGTCTCCGTCCCGTGAAGTCTAACTCACCGCTTTATGCTCACTCCGACGATCCGCCTCACCCCTTCTTCCGCCGCCTTGTCCAAGACATCCTCGTGACATCGCCAAGGGCTCTCGCGTCGTATCTACTCAAGAAGTCCGCGAGACACTCGTGGCAAGACGAGGACTAGAGCGGAAGGCGGAGCATGGCGTCGGGGTCGACGCGGGCGGAGAAGATCTTAAAGGACCAGTGGAGGTGCGGGCCGGTCGAGCGGCCGGTCGTGCCGCAGCGGCCGATCGTCTGGCCCTTCTTCACGCGCCTCTCCCCGCTTGACGAGGAGCTCCGACATGTGGCCGTAGGTGCTGAAGACGCCGAGGCCGTGGTCGATGATGACGGTCTTGCCGCCCAGGTAAAGATCGCTGGCCATGGCCACGCGGCCGGCGTTCGAGGCCTTGATCGGCTCGCCGAAGGGGACGCGGAGGTCGACGCCCGTGTGGAGCGACTGCAGGACGTTGTTGTTGAGCCGCCGCTGGCCGAAGTTCGACCAGGACGGCGCGTCGTGCGGCGCGCGCGAAGGGCCCGTCGCCCAGCCATTCCGGCGTGACGACGCTCATCGCCAGGGCCACGAGCTCGGCCTCCCGCTTGATCCGGGCCTGAAGGGACGCGGGCGGCGTGACATAGTCGGGGTCGAGCGTGAGCTTGGTCGAAGGGAACTTCCTCTCGACGATGAGAAGCTCCTTGCGGACGGTCTCGACGAGTCGCCCCCTTCCTGTGGACCTTGACGGTCAGGACGTGAGGGCCGGGCTTGGTCTGGACGTCGATCCCGAGAAACGCGAAGACGCCGCCGCTGGGCGTCCGGGAGACCGGGCCGAAGCTCGGCCGTCTGACCCAGGAAGGTCGCCGATGGCCGAGACGACCGTCCGGTCCGAGTCGAGAAAGACAAGAATGGGCTCCCCGGGCTGGAGCGACCTGTAGGCCAGGCGGACGACCGGTCCCGCGGGGGCCGTCCCCGTCTGAGCGCCGGCGCCGGACAGCGCGAGGAAGACAGGGCGACGGCGAGCGCGGCGACCGCGGCCGCCCGCCGCTCGGAAAGCCTCACGCCACCGCTCCCCCCGGTCTCTTCCTCAGCATCTTTCCCGGCAGGCGCCCGGTGTGGGTCGCCGTCGTCGACGACGAGCTGGCCGTTGACGATGACCTTGCGGATCCCTTCCGGATAAACGGCCGGCTCCTTGAAGGTCGCCTTGTCGATGACGCGGGCCGGGTCGAAAACGCAGATGTCGGCCGCCCAGCCGGTCTTGAGCTGCCCGCGGCGGACGAATCCCATATGGGCGGCCGGCATGGCCGTCATCTTCCGGATCATCTCCTCGAGGGGCACGAGCTTCTCCTCGCGGACGTACTTCCCCAGGGCGCGCGGAAAGGTCCCGTAGAAACGCGGGATGCGGCTTGCCCTTGCTCAAGGGCCCGTAGGGCGCCACGGCGCCGCCGTCGCCCCCGATGCCGACGAGCGGGTGGGCCAGGATGCGCTTGAGAACGTCCTCGTGCCCGTAAAAGCTGACCATGCCCACGCGGTCGGACTCGTCGACGATGAGGTCGCGCATGAAATCATAGGCGCCCTTTCCGGCCTTGGTCGCGGCCTCGAGGACGCTCAGCCCCTCGATCGCCCGGTTCTTGTCCGAGCCCACTTCGGAGATGAGGATCCTGTCCCACGAGCCGTAGCCCTTCTCCTGCGCGGCGAGTGGGCCCGGATCCGGGCGTCAAGCGCGGGGTCCTTGAGCCTGGCGACGAAACCCGCGTCCCGCCCTCTCTCGCCCAGACGGGAAAGAGCGTGGACAGGCTCGTCGCGCCGGCGATGTAAGGATAGCGGTCGCAGTGAAAATCGAGGCCGTCCGCCTTGGCCTTCGCGAGCATGTCCATGAGCGCGTCGATCTTCGGCCAGTTTGGGCGGAATCCCGATCTTGAGATGGGAGATCTGGAGCCGGATGGGCGCCTCGCGGGCGATGCGAAGGGCCTCGGTCACGGCTTCGAGGACATTGTCCTCCTCGTCGCGCATGTGGGTCGCGTAGACGCCGCCGGCCGCGGCCGCCACCCGGCTGAGCTCGATGAGCTCTTCGGTCGAAGCGAAGCTGCCCGGCGTGTATTCGAGGCCCGAGGACAGGCCCAGGGCCCCTCCGGCCATGGCCTCCGCCACGAGGGCCTTCATCTTTTCGAGCTCCTCGGGCGTGGCGGCCCTGTCGCCGTAGCCCATGGCCGCGGCGCGAACGGTGCCGTGGCCGACAAAGGTCGAGTAATTGACGGCGGAGCCGGACTGCTCGAGGCGCGCCAGAAAGCCGCGGATGTCCCGCCAATCCGCCTCGAGTCCGTACTCCTCGGCGAACCGCCGGCGCATGTCCTCGGCCTCCTCCTCGGTGAGCGGAAAGGGCGAGCCGCCGCACTGGCCGCTGACGAGGGTGGTCACGCCCTGCCGGACCGCGCTTTCGGCCTTGGGATTGACCAGGAGCCCGGTGTCGGTATGGTCATGGACGTCGATGAAGCCGGGCGAGACCGCGAGCCCCCCGGCCTCGATCACGGCCGCGGCCCGGGACCGCCGGATCCGGCCGACGAGCCGGATCGCGCCGCCGGAGATGCCCACGTCCGCCCGGACGGGCGGGCCCCCCGTCCCGTCGTAGACCATGCCGCCGGCGATGAGCAGGTCGAGGTCCTTGCCTGTGGAGCAGCCTTGGAGAAGGAGGCCGGCGCCTCCGGCGGACGCGACGGCCGCCGTCTTCAGCGCGCCCTGGATGAAAGCCCTTCGTTTCATGGTGTCCATATCCCCCGCATCATAGCCAAAAGCCGGCCCCGAGTAAACCGGGGTCATTTGCCTTGGCCGGAGGTTTCTGATAGATTAGCCCTCACCGGCAGGCGGCGGCGCCGGCCGGGAATACCGAAAGGATCCGTTTCTGATAGATTAGCCCTCACCGGCAGGCGGCGGCGCCGGCCGGGAATATCGAAAGGACCGAGACAATGGCCGACGAAAAGCAAGAAACGACCCCCAAGAGGAAGAAGATGAACGCCCTGACCCTGGCCGAGATCGAGGCCGAGCTCGTCGAGTGCCGGGAAAAGCAGGGCGGCCTCGTCTCGAAATACGCCCGCCAGCTCCTGGCCCGCAAAAAGGCCCTGGCCGCCTGAAGCGGGAGCCCCCCCCCTTTTTCCGCCTGTCCAACAGATAAAGTGTTGTCAATCCGCCCGGTTTCTGCTAAAATAGGCCGGAAAAAACATCAGGAGAATAGAACAGCGTGATTAGCAAGGAACAGAAGACGAAGATCGTCAAGGACAACCAGGCCCATCCCACCGATTCGGGGTCGCCTGAGATCCAGGTCGCCTTGCTGACGGAGCGGATCAACCTGCTCGTCAAACACTTCGGCGACCACAAGAAGGACTTTCATTCCCGGTCCGGCCTCATGAAGCTGGTCGGGCAGAGAAAGCGGCTCCTCGAGTACATCAAGAACGAAGATGTCAGCCGCTACGAAAAGCTCATCCGGAAGCTCGGCCTGCGCAAGTAGGCCCCGCCTCCAAAGGAACCCCCCATGTCAAACACCATCAGTCTAGAGATCAACAAGCGGACCCTGACCATCGACATCGGCAAGGTCGCCAAGCAGGCCGACGGCTCGGCCCTCCTCCGCTACGGCGACACGATGATGCTCGTCACGGCGACCTCGCGCCGGGAGCTCAAGGAGGGCAAGGACTTCCTGCCCCTCATCGTCGATTACCGCGAGAACACCTACGCGGCCGGCAAGATCCCCGGCGGGTTCTTCAAGCGCGAGGGACGGCCCTCGGAGCGGGAGATCCTCATCGCCCGGCTGATCGACCGGCCCATCCGGCCGCTCTTCCCCGAGGGCTACTTCTTCGACACCCAGATCGTCGGCCTGCTCCTCTCGGCCGACCTCGAGAACGAGCCCGACACGCTCGGCGTCATCGGCGCCTCGGCCGCGCTCTACTTTTCCGACATCCCCTTCACGACGCCCCTCGGCGCGGTCAAGGTCGGCCTCGTCGACGGCCAGTACGTCGTCAACCCGACCGACGGCGAGCTCGACCGCAGCCCCATCAACATCACCGTCGTCAGCAACGAGAGCGGCATCATCATGATCGAGGCCGGGGCCAAGGAGATCGAGGAGGACAAGATCCTCGAAGGGCTGGCCCTCGCCCACGAGACGAACCAGCAGATCATCAAGGCCCAGAAGGACCTCTTCGCCCGGCTCGGCATCAAGAAGCGCGAGTTCGCGCCCAAGCCCGTGGACGCGGAGAAGCTGGCCCGGGTCGAGCGCGAGCACGGGCCCGCCCTCCTCGAGGCCATGCAGGTCCGCGGCAAGAAAGCCAACGAGGCCGCCCTGCGCGCCGTCCGCGAAGCCGCCCTGGCCGCGATCCCCGAGGACAAGCCCGAAGAGAGGCTGGAGACGAAAGGCCTCTTCTACAAGCTCGAAGAGAAGCTCTTCCGCGAGCTCGTCCTCAAGAAGAAGCTCCGGACCGACGGCCGCGGCTTCGACGACATCCGCCCGATCACGAGCGAGGTCGGCCTCCTGACCCGGACCCACGGTTCGGCCCTGTTCACCCGCGGCGAGACCCAGGCCCTGGCCACGGTCACCCTGGGCACCTTCGAGGACGCCCAGCGGCTCGACAGCCTCGGAGAAGAATCCAAGAAACGGTTCATGCTCCATTACAACTTCCCGCCGTTCTCGGTCGGCGAGGTGGGCTTCCTGAGGGGCCCCGGGCGCCGGGAGATCGGGCACGGCGCCCTGGCCGAAAAATCGATCCTTCCGGCCATCCCCGACATGGACACCTTCCCCTACACCATCCGCATCGTCTCGGACATCCTGGAGAGCAACGGCTCCTCCTCGCAGGCGACCGTCTGCGGCGGCGTCCTGGCGCTGATGGACGCCGGCGTCCCGCTGAAGATGATCGTCGCCGGGATCGCCATGGGGCTGGTATCGGACTGCGACGGCTACGCCATCCTGACCGACATCGCCGGGCTCGAAGACCACTTCGGGGACATGGATTTCAAGATGGCCGGCACCGAGAAGGGCGTCACGGCCATCCAGCTCGACCTCAAGATCCCCTGCGTCACCCTGCCGATGCTCCGCGAGATCATGGCCAAGTCCAAGGCGGCCCGGCTCAAGGTCCTGGCCCGGATGAAGGAGGCCATCGCCGAGCCCCGCAAGGACATCTCGGCCTACGCCCCCCGGATCATCATCCTCAACATCAATCCCGAGAAGGTCGGCGAGGTCATCGGCCCCGCCGGCAAGATCATCAAGAAGATCATCGCCCAGACCGGGGCCAAGATCGACATCGAGGAGGACGGCAAGATCCTCATCGCCTCGACGGACATGTCCGCGGCCGAGGCGGCCAAGCAGATGATCCTCGACCTCACGGCCGAGGCCGAGCTGGGCAAGGTCTACACGGGCAAGGTCGTCCGGGTCGAGGAGTACGGCGCGTTCGTCGAGATCATGCCGAACCTCGTCGGTCTCCTCCACATCTCGGAGGTCGCTCCCTACCGCATCGCCAGCATCCACGACGTGATCCACCTCGGCGACACGATCACGGTCAAGGTCATCAGCATCGACCCGGCCGACAACAAGATGCGCCTGAGCAAGAAGGCCTGCGAGGAAGGCGGCGGGGAGAACCCCGATTCGACGCCCCGCCCGCAGGAGCCGCGGAGCACCCCCGCGAGGGCGGACCGGACCGCCGGCGCCGACGGGGCGGCCGCGGCCGGTATTGATTTCCCGGTCCGTTGGCCTATAATCGATTGAGGGCCTCCGCGCGTGCCGCGGGGAGGCCCGCGACGAAGATGCTGCGCAAACACGACCGTCCGGGGTTCACCCTCATCGAGATGATCATCACCCTCTCGCTCGTGGCCGTCCTGGCCCTGTCGGCCCTGCCCCTCGGCAAGATGGCCGTCAAGCGGGGGAACGAGATCGAGCTCCAGCGCGCCCTCCGCCTCATGCGGGAGGCCATCGACGCCTACAAGAAGCTCGCCGACGAGAAGAAGTTCGAGGTCGAAGAGGACACCGAAGGCTATCCCCTGACCCTGGACGTGCTGGTCAAGGGCGTCGAGGTCCAGGATAAGGACTCCAAGGGCAAGGCGGGGGCCAAGAAGACGGTCAAGCTCCTCCGCCGCATCCCCAAGGACCCCATGACCGATTCCTACGACTGGGGCCTGCGGTCCTACCAGGACGACTTCGATTCGGATGTCTGGGGAGAGGAGAATGTGTACGATGTCTACACGAAGAGCCCGGCCAAGGCCCTTGACGGGACATTCTACAAGGACTGGTGAGCGCGGCTTCACGCTCATCGAGATCATCATCGTCCTCAGCATCATCGGCCTGCTCGTCGGGCTGGGCCTGCCGACCTATAAATCGGCGACGGTCAAGGCCCGCGAGGCCGTCCTCAAGGAGAATCTCTTCATCCTGCGCAAGCTCATCGACCAGTACGCCCAGGACAAGGGCAAGTACCCGGCCTCCCTCCAGACCCTCGTCCAGGACAGCTACATCCGGGCCATCCCCGTCGACCCGACGACGCACCTCGGCGACGACGTGGGTCGAGGTCCGCGAGCTCCCCTCCCCCGAGGACCCCATGATGGCGGAGATCCCCGGCGTCATCGACGTGAAATCCGGATCGGAAGACAAGTCGCCCATCGATGGCTCGCCCTACAACACCTGGTGACCGGGCCCGGCGGCGGGGCTACGTCCTCATCATCCTGATGATGGCCGTCTTCGTGCTGAGCCTCGGCTTCCTCATCGCCGTGCCCGTCTGGCAGACCGAGCTGCAGCGGGAGAAGGAGGAGGAGCTCATCTTCCGGGGCAAGCAGTACGCCGAGGCCGTCCGCATCTACGTCCAGAAGAACCCGGGCCGTTTCCCGTCGAGCCTCAAGGAGCTCCTCGACAAGAAGTGCATCCGGCGCCTCTACAAGGACCCTTTCGGACCGGAGGGCCAGTGGGACGTCATCCTGACGTCCGGCAGGGCCGGGACCGGGGGCCAGATGGCCGGGGGCGGCGGACAGCCGGTCTCGTCCGGCGGACAGGCGGCCGGCGCCGCGCGCCAGACGACCCAGGAGGTCATGGTCGCCCCGGAGCGCGTCCTGCCGGCCATCAAGAACCCCCAGATCATCGGCGTCGTCAGCTCGTCGTCGGCCAAGTCCGTCAAGATCTACAACGACCAGGAAAGCCACGACAAGTGGTTGTTCTTCTTCGGCCAGGACCCCAAGAAACCGCCCAAGATCGTCCGCTACGGCGAAGAAGAGCGCTGATCGCCCGGGACGGGCCCTAGGAGGCCTTGACCAGGGGGACGAAGCGGACGCCCAGCCGCCGTTCCCGCTCCAGCCCCTTCTTCGTCCGGCGGACGAAGTACGAGCTCCTGGAGGTCCGTGCCCACCGGGACGATCATCCGCCCCCCGACCGCGAGCTGGTCCTCGAGCGCGGCCGGCATCCGGCGGCGCCGCGGCCGTGACGATGACGGCTTCGAAGGGGGCTTCTTCCGGCCAGCCCTTCGACCCGTCGCCGACCCGATAGTGGATGTTCGCGTAGCCCAGCCCGTCGAGGATCCCCCGGGCCCGCTCGGCCAGCGTCCCGACGATCTCGACCGTCCAGACCTCGCCGGCGATCTCGGCCAGGACGGCCGTCTGGTAGCCGGACCCGGTCCCGATCTCGAGGACCTTCTCCCCTCCCCGCAGGCCGAGCGCCTCGGTCATGTAGGCGACGATGTAGGGCTGGGAGATCGTCTGGCCGTCCCCGATCGGCAGGGGCTCGTCGGCGTAGGCGTGGACCCGCAGGCTTTCGGGCACGAAGACGATGGCGGGGGACCTTGGCCATGGCGGCGAGGACGAGCGGGTCGCTGACCCCGCGGGCCCGGATCTGGGTCTCCACCATGATCCGGCGTTCTCGGCGCGAATTCACCGTCCTCAACGGGGCGCCCTCCCCCGTGACGTTAATAGGCGCGGGCGAAGTAAGCCAGGGCCTGGCCCGGGCGTCCGCAGGCGACGCACGGCGCGTCGGTCCTGGCCTCGGCCTCGTCGAGCGGGATGACCCGGATCGTGGCCATGGTCTCGGCCTTGATCCGGGCCTCGCAGGCCTCGTCGCCGCACCAGGGCGCCCGGACGAAGCCGCGCTGGTTCTCGAGGATGTCCTTGAAGTCGGCGTAGTCGGCGGCCTCCCGGATGTTGGCCTCGAGGAAGGCCCGGGCCTGCCGCATGAGCTCGGCCTGGATCTCGTCGAGGAGGGCGGGCACCCGGGTCGCCGAGGGACGCCAGCGGCGACGATCTCCTTGGCCTTCGTGTCGCGGCGGACGAGCACGGCCTGTCCGGACTTGACGTCGCGCGGGCCGATCTCGACGCGGAGAGGCACGCCCCGCATCTCGTATTCGGAGAACTTCCAGCCGGGCGTCATCTCCTCGCGGGCGTCGATGGCCGCCCGGACGCCGGCCTTTTTCAGCCCCTCCACGGCGGCTTCGGCGACCGGCAGGACGGTCTCTTTCCAGTTGCCGATCGAGATGGGGACGACCATGACCTGGACGGGCGCGATCCGGGGCGGGAAGCGCAGGCCCGAATCGTCGCCGTGGACCATGATCAGCGCGCCGATCGTCCGGGTCGTCATCCCCCAGGAGGTCTGCCAGACGTACTGGAGCGTCTGGTTGCGGTCCTCGAACTTGATGTCGAAGGCCTTCGAGAAATGCTGGCCGAGGTTGTGGGACGTGGCCATCTGGAGCGCCTTGCCGTCGGACATCAGCGCCTCGACGGCGTAGGTCATGGACGCGCCGGCGAACTTCTCGCTCAGGGACTTGCGGCCCGCGATCACGGGGATGGCCAGCTCGGTCTCGCACAATGTCCCGATAGAGGTCCAGGATCTTCAGGGTCTCGGCCTCGCCTTCCTCGGCGGTCTCGTGGCAGGTGTGGCCTTCCTGCCAGAGGAACTCCGTCGTCCGCAGGAAGGGCCGGGTGACCTTTTCCCAGCGGACGATGTTGGCCCACTGGTTGATGAGGACGGGCAGGTCCCGCCAGGACTTGATCCACTTGGCGTACATGTGGCCGATGATGGCCTCGGAGGTCGGCCGGACGGCGAGCCGCTCTTCGAGCTCTTCCTTGCCGCCGATCGTCACCCAGGCGACCTCGGGCGAAAAGCCCTGGACGTGCTCGGCCTCCTTCTTGAGGAAGCTCTCGGGGATGAACAGCGGAAAATAGGCGTTGACGTGGCCCGCGGCCTTGATGCGGAGGTCCAGGGCTTTCTGGATATTCTCCCAGACGGCGTAGCCGTGGGGGCGGATGACCATCATCCCCTTCATCGGGGTGTAGTCGGCGAGCTCGGCCTTCTGGACGATCTCGACGTACCACTTCGAAAAATCATCGCTCTTCGGCGTGATCTGCTTGACCTGCCGTTCCGACTCTTTCACGACATCTCCTTGTCTTTGAGCGTTTTACGATTCTAGCCGCGGGTCCCCGAATTGTCAAGGAAGCGGCGGCCCCGCGAGACCCGGACGGACCCTATCGTATCCCGGGGATCTCGCGACGGCCGGCGCGGACCGCCGGCAAATATCCCCCGCGGCTTCATCTTTAGGGGTGATTGACCGTCCGCGGGGGCCCATGAGATGCTGGTCGCGCCAAGTTCAAAGGAAAAGGAATGCCACTATGCTGAGCAGGACATCCTGGGAGTCCAGGCCCCTCCGGCAACAGCCGGCCGGGCGTGGATTCAAGCTCTCCCTGCCCATGATCGTCGAGGGACCCGACAACGACGGGAACCTCTTCCACGAGGATACCAGCCTCGCCTACATGAGCCACCAGGGCGCGCTCTTCCCTCTCTGGGCGCCCGTGGCCCTGGGATCCCGGCTGAAGCTCACGATCGCCCTCCCGCCCAAGCTCGGCGAGGGCCGGGACCTCAGGCTGGTCGTCAAGGGGACGATCGTCGACATCGATCCGGCGACAGGCGGGGACGGGGCGGCCCCCCAGGTCGCCATCCGCCTCGAATCCCGGTACATCATCCAGGCGGACGCCGCGTGACCGGGCGGCCGGCCGCCCGCGGCCGGCCCTCGGGACGCCTAGCCTCGAGCGGTGAGACGAGCGGGCCGAATATGACCCCCCGATTCCCCAGGAAAAGCGATTCCCCCCGGCCGTGAAGCGCGGGAAAATGCGGGACGATATGGAAATGGCCAAGTCTCTTCATGATCCCTCCACCCAAGGCGCGGCCAGGGCCGGAAAGAGGGAGCGCTCCTTCGAGCTCTCTCTTCCGGCCTTGGTCAAGGGCCTCGACGCGGCGGGGCGGAAGTTCGAGGAGCGGACCGCCGTCTGCGGCATCAGCGCCCAGGAGGTGTCGTTTCGCCTCAAGGCCCGCCTGATGATCGATTCGCGGGTGACCCTGTTCCTGGACATCCCGCGGACCCTCATCCTCGAAAGCCCCCTCCGCATGGTCCTGTCCGGGGCGGTCGTCTACGTCCGTTTCGAAGAGAAGAACGAGAAGCCGCAATTCATCGTCGTCCGCCTGGACCGCGGCTTCCGCCTCCATCCGAACAGCATGCCGCCGGCCTGAGCGCCGGATCTCATCGCCGGGGCCGGCCGCGGCGCCGGCTAGCCGGACCGTCTCACCCCCCCTCACCCTCCATGCTTGACAAGGCCGGAACGATTGCATATGATTCCGGACACCCCATGGAAAAGCCATCGAAGTCACTCAAAACGCCAAAGGGGGCCGAGACAAGCATGGAGAAAAAGAAGATCCCCGCGACGCCCGATTCGAAGATCACCCTCCTCATCTTCTGTCCGTCCGAGATCATTCTGGCCGGCATCCTGCGGGCCCTCGAAGCGGATACCGGCCTGGAGATCCTGAACATCGAGAAGAACACCATCGAGTCGTTCATGGACTCGATCAAGAAGCTGAAGCCCCAGGTCATCCTCTTCGCCCACATGGAGGCCCTGCCGAACCTCCGCGAGATCTGCAAGGCCATCCGCGAGATCGCCAAGACCCAGGGCCGTTCCGAGCTCCTTCTCCTCGGCAGCATCCCGGCCCACGAGGAGATCGTCAACCTCATCAACGCCGGGGCCCGCGGCTACTTCGACCTCAACGACGCGTCGTCCCAGCTGCCCGAGGCGGTCCGCGGCATCCACAAAGGCGAGATCTGGCTCCCCCGCGACAAGATGTCCAGCATCATGGACCGCATCATCTCGGTCGTCGGACGGGACCTCAAGGAAAAGACCCTCGACCAGCTCACCCCGACGGAGTTCCAGGTCCTGCGGCTCATCGGCCAGGGGAAGAGCAACGACGAGATCGCCGAGCTGATGTTCATCAGCAAGAACACGGTCCGTTCCCACATCAAGAGCATCTACGCCAAGCTCGATACGCACAGCCGTCTCCAGCTGGCGCTCTACGCCATCAATTCGGCCCTCTTTTAGAGTGAGGAATCGAGGACGCCATGACTAAGAAAGCCGCCCCCAAGAACAAGACCAAGACCAAGCCCGTTCCCGAGGACCTCGAGATCAACCGCCGGCGCGAATGGCGGTTCGACTTCCCCTTGGGCACGCTCATCGAGGGCAGCCTCGCCGACGGCAACAAGTTCAAGGAGGAGACCGAGCTCGAGAACATCTCCTCCGGCGGGGCCTATTTTTCCCTGGACTCCGGCGTCGTCGTCGGCTCCAAGCTCAATCTCTACATCGAGCTCCCGGAGAAGCTCGCCGACGGCAAGAGGCTGAGGCTGCGGATCGGCGGCATCACCGTCCGCCTGGAAAAGCCCGACAAGAAGACCAAGCGTCAGGGCGTCGCCGTGCGGTTCAGCGATGACTTGTTCAAAGTCGTCCCCGTCAAGAAGACGGCCAAGAAAAAATAGCGTCCTCCGCGTCGCCTTGACGGGGGGGATCGCCTGCGGCAAATCCGTCGTCGCCCGCATCCTCGCGGAAAAAGGCTGCGTCGTCTACTCCGCCGATGAGGCGGCCCACGCCCTGATGCTCCCCGGCCGGACCGCCTGGAAGGCCGTGGTCGCCCGCTTCGGCCGGTCGATCCTGCGCGCCGACCGGACGATCGACCGGGCCCGCCTGGGCCCCATCGTCTTCGCCGACCCGGCCGCGCGCCGCTTCCTCGACCGCCTCGTCCACCCCCTCGTCCTGGCCGATCAGGAGAAGGCCGTCCGCAGGCTCGAGCGGGAGGGCGGCGACGGCCGCATCTTCGTCGTCGAGGCCGCCTTGACCGTCGAGGCCGGATACGCCGGGCGGTTCGACCGCGTCGTCGTCGTCCACTGCCGCAAAGCCGATCAGGTCCGCCGGCTCCGCGAGCGGGACAAGATCGCCGCGGCGGCCGCCCTGCGGAAGATCGGCTCCCAGATGCCGGTCAGGGACAAGCTGCGGCACGCCGACTACGCCGTCGACACGTCGGGGTCTCTCGCCGAAACGGTCGAGCAGACCGAGCGCCTGTACGCCCAGCTCGTCCGCGACGCCGAGCTTAAAAAACAAGAAGGGTCAAACCTGGGACAGGGAGCGCGTTCTTAGGAGCGACCGTCAGAAGTGAGGCGGAGGGCTCATGGCCGAGCTTCTGGGAAATATCTTGATCAAGAAAGCTAAAGAACGTATAGGTTTGACCCCGTCTTGAGGTCAGCTGGATTTCGTCTTGGAGAGAAGGGTCTTGAGCTCCTGGCCGGGCCGGAACTTGATCCGCTGGCCCTTCTCGATGCGGATCTGCTTCTGACGGCGGATGTCGCGGCCGAATCCCGTCTTCTTGGCCACGACCTTGAAGCTCCCGAAGCCGCGGATCTCGACCTTTTCCTTGTTCGCCAGCGCGGTCTTGAGCGACTCCAGAACGGCCTCGACGATCGACAGGGACTTGGCCCTGTTGAACTCGGTCTTCTTCTCGATCGCCAGGGCGATATCGTTCTTGATCATCGGAGTCACTCCTTGGAAAAAAAGCGAATCCTATATTTAATTGATTGAAAACAAAAAGTCAAGCACAAACTCCGGCGGCCGCGCCCGGTTGACTTGCCCCGGGCCTGTTCTTATAATAAGCTTGCGTTGAGAACCAAAACCTTCGCCCTCCTCTTTCTCCTGGCGCCCCTTCTCGCCTCCGCCGAGGTGGTCAAGATCAAGGTCGCCGCGCCCATCCATCCCGTCACCTCCGAGTACGTCGTCAAGTCCCTGGAACAGGCCGACCGCGACGGCGCCGACCTCGTCATCCTGACGCTCGACACCCCCGGCGGCCTGGACACCTCGATGCGGGAGATCATCGAGAAGATCGTCAACGCCAAGACCCCCGTGGCCGCGTTCGTCGGCCCCGGCGGCTCGCGGGCCGCGTCGGCGGGCTTTCTCATCGCCCTGGCCTGCGACGTCTTCGTCATGGCCCCGGGCACGAGCACGGGGTCCGCCCATCCCGTCGGCATCTCGCTCACGGGCCAGGCCATGGACAAGACGATGGAGGAGAAGGTCACCCATGACGCGGCGGCCTATGTCCGGACGATCGCCGAGAAGCGCGGCCGGAACATGGTCTTGGCCGAGGACGCCGTCCGCAAGAGCCTGTCCTACACGGAGAAGGAGGCCCTCGACGGCGGCCTGATCGACTTCGTCGCCCCGTCCGAGGAGGCGATCGTCGCCCGGCTCGACGGCCGGACGATCAAGCGCTTCGACGGCTCCGAGCGCACGCTCGCCCTCGCCGGCAAGCCCGTCGTCGACCGGCCCATGACCTTCCGCCAGAGGTTCCTCCTGACCATCGCCAACCCGAACCTGGCCTACATCCTGCTCATGATCGGGCTCCTCGGCCTCTATTTCGAGTTCTCCCACCCCGGGGCCATCCTGCCCGGCGTCCTGGGCGGCATCTCGCTGCTCCTGGCGGTCTTCGCCTTCCAGATCCTGCCCATCAATTACGTCGGCCTGGGCCTCATCATCCTGGCCGTCATCCTCTTCATTCTCGAGGTCAAGGTCCAGAGCTTCGGCATGCTCGCCGTCGGAGGGATCGCCGCCATGATCATCGGTTCGCTCATGCTCATCAAGGCCCCCATCGCCGAGCTCCGGCCGAGCCTCCGGTTCGTCCTGCCCGTCGTCATCGGCGTCGTCCGCGATCGTCCTGTTCCTCCTCGCCCTCGTCTTCAAGGCCCATCGCCGCCGCTCCTTCTCCGGCCGCGAGGGCATGATCGGCGAGACGGGGACGGCCCGCACCGATCTCGCCCCCGCGGGCAGGGTCTTCGTCCACGGCGAGCTCTGGGAAGCGGTGGCGGAAGAGCCCGTCCGGGCCGGCGAGAAGGTCAAGGTCATCGAGGTCCTCGAGGGCCTGAAAATAAGGGTCGGCAAAGCCTGACCCGACAGCATGAGCGGGGCCCGGCGGCCTCGAAAAGGAGAAAGCCATGAACTTCCTGACGTTGCCCGATCATCGTCGTCGGCCTGATCGTCCTGTACATCCTGAACTCCATCAAGGTCCTTCGGGAGTACGAGCGAGGGGTCATCTTCCGGCTCGGCCGCCTCCTGCCCCAGCCCAAGGGGCCCGGCCTCATCCTCGTCTTCGCCCCCATCGACCGCATCGTCCGCATCAGCCTGCGGCTCATCACCATGGACATCCCGCCGCAGGACGTCATCACCAAGGACAACGTCACGGTCAAGGTCAACGCCGTGCTCTACTTCCGGGTCATCGACCCGCTCAAGTGCGTGGTCGAGGTCCAGGACTACATCTACGCCACCTCCCAGCTGGCCCAGACGACCCTGCGGAGCCTCCTCGGCCAGGTCCCGCTCGACGACCTCCTCTCGGAGCGGGAGAAGCTCAACTCCCGGCTCCAGGAGATCATCGAACAGCACACCGACCCCTGGGGCATCAAGGTCCAGCTCGTCGAGATGAAACAGGTCGACCTGCCGGAGAACATGCAACGGGCCATCGCCAAGCAGGCCGAGGCCGAGCGGGAACGCCGGGCCAAGGTCATCCACGCCGACGGCGAATTCCAGGCCGCCGACAAGCTGACCCAGGCCGCGGACATCATCTCCCGCAACCCGCAGGCCCTCCAGCTCCGCTTCCTGAGCACGCTGACCGAGATCGCCACGGAAAAGAATTCGACCATCGTTTTCCCCCTGCCTCTGGAAATCTTGAGGGCTTTCTCGTACGATAAGAGCCAGGAGAAAAAACAGAGACTGATGAAAAACAAAGATTTCCGGGAGATCCAGGTCTCGAGCACCCTGCTCGTCGTCATCTTTCTCGGGGTGCTCGCCCTGGGCGTCTTCATATTCCTGCTCGGCGTCTCGGTCGGCAAGAAGCAGTCGGCCGTCTCCTCCCCGACCCAGGTCGTCACCCAGCAGATCCCCGAGCCGGTCAGGGAGACCCCGGTCAAGCCGGCCCCCGCCGACACGGAGGCCGGCGCCGCGGCCTCGGAGCCGGGCCCGGGCGCGCTCCGGCCGGACCCGGGCGCCGCCGCGTTGAAGCCCCCGCCGAAGGAGACCGCCGCCGACAAGACGCCGGTCAAGAAAGCGGTCGAGACGAAACCCTCCGCGCCCGCCGCGCGCGGCCTTTACTACGTCCAGGTCCTGGCCGTGGCCGACCGGGCCCAGGCCCGGGCCGCCGCGGACGATTACCGGAAACAGGGCTACACGGCCATCGTCACCGACCCGCCCGCGGGGGAGAAGAACTACAAGGTCCGCCTGGGCGGCTTCGCGACAAGGGACCGGGCCGCCGATCTCCTGAAGAAGCTGAACGCCGCGGCGGGCAAGAAAACGGACTACTGGATCGTCCAGTACTGACCCAACCACAGGACCAGGAAGGACAAAAGACCCCATGAGCTCTATCGACCGATCCTCCGAGGACCTCAAAACGCGCCTGGCCGGCCTCTTCGCGAAAGTCGAAGAGGTCCGAGGTTTTCTTTGACCTCGATCGCAAGAACGCCGAGTGGGCGGCGATAAATACCCGGCTGGCCTCGCCCGAGGTCTGGCAGGACCAGAAGGCCTCGCAGGCCCTCCAGCAGAAGAAGAAGCTCCTCGAGAAGGACATCCAGTTCTTCCGCAAGATCCTCGGCCAGAAGGAGGAGCTCGAGGTCCTGTCCGAGCTCGCGGCCGAGGGTGAGAGCGTCGAGGCCGACGTCGCTGCCGCGGTCGCCCGGCTCGAGAAGGACCTCCAGGAGGCCGAGCTCCGGGCCCTTTTCTTCGACGCCGACGATCCCCGCAACGCCATCCTGACCATCCATCCGGGCGCCGGCGGGACGGAATCCCAGGATTGGGCCGAGATGCTCCTGCGGATGTACCTGCGCTACGCCGAGCGCAAGGGCTTCAAGGCCGAGGTCCTCGACCACCAGCCCGGAGAAGAGGCGGGGCTCAAGAGCGCGACCATCCGCTTCGAAGGCGACTTCGCCTTCGGCAATCTCAGCCAGGAGACCGGCGTCCACCGGCTCGTCCGCATCTCGCCCTTCGACGCCGCCAAGAGGCGGCACACCTCGTTCTCCGCGGTTTTCGTCTACCCCGAGATCGACGAGGACATCCCGATCGACATCAGCCCGGACGACCTCAAGATCGACACCTACCGCTCGGGCGGCAAGGGCGGCCAGCACGTCAACACCACGGACTCGGCCGTCCGCATCACCCATATCCCGACCGGCATCGTCGTCCAGTGCCAGAACGAGCGTTCCCAGCACAAGAACAAGGCCGCGGCCATGAAGGTCCTCAAGGCCCGCCTCTACGAGCTCGAGAAGATGAAGAAGAACGAGAAGCTGGATAAGCTCGAGGACGCCAAGTCCGACATCGCCTGGGGCAACCAGATCCGCTCCTACGTCCTCCACCCCTACCGGATGATCAAGGACCTGCGCACGCGCGTGGAGACCGGCGACACCGACCGCGTCCTCGACGGCGACCTCGACGAATTCATCAAGGCGGCCCTCGTTCTCCGGCAGAAAACGGCCGCGGCCGCCGGGCAAAGGAACCCGAAATGACCGAAGACGACACGAAACCCAACGAGGAGGAGGCGCGCGCCGGGAAGGCAGGGATTCCTGCCGCCGCTCGAGTTCAGCTCCCTGGTCATGCTCCTCTATTTCCCGGCCCTCGTCCAGCTCGGCCTCGTGGAGGACCCGACGACGGGCGCCCTCCGGGAGAGCCTGGACCTGGCCAAGCGGAACATCGACCTCCTCGACCTGCTCAAGGACAGGACCAAGGGGAACCTCGAACCCGAGGAGCAGCAGTTCCTCGACGGCGTCCTCGATCAGCTCAAGCTGGCCTATCTCAAGAAGGCCGACCTCGTGAAGATGTAGACGGATGGTCGTATACCGCGGCCTCGACGATCCCCGCCTCCTCCCCCGCCCCGCCGCCGTGGCCGTGGGGAACTTCGACGGGCTCCATCTCGGCCACCGGCGGATCCTGTCGCGGCTCTGCCGGCTGGCCGGGCGGCAGGGCCTGCGCTCCCTCGTCCTGACCTTCGATCCCCATCCCGAGCGCGCCCTCGGCGGGAAGTCGGTCCTCATGATCGACACGCCCGACGAGCGGCTGGCCCGGCTCGCCGGGACCTGCGTCGACGCCGTCGTCGTCATTCCCTTCGGCCGGGCCTTCGCCCGCCTGGACGGCCCGGCCTTCGTCAACGGGGTCCTGCGGGACCGGCTCGGGGCCCGCGAGGTCGTCGTCGGCCGGGGGTTCCGCTTCGGCCGGGACCGGGGCGGCGACACCGCCCTCCTCCGCCGGCTCGGCCGGCAGGCCGGGCTCGGCGTTCACATCGTGCCCCCGGTCGTCCGCGACGGCATGACCGTCAGCTCCACGGCCGCCCGCGGCCTCATCGCGCGGGGCCGGGTCGAGGAGGCCGCGCGCCTTCTGGGCCGGCCCTACGAGATCTCCGGCCGCGTCGTCGGCGGCCGCCGGCGGGGGCGGCGCCTCGGCTTCCCCACGGCCAACATATCGACGCCGAACGAGATCCTGCCCCGCGGCGTCTTCGTCACCGAGGCCGTCTGCCGGGGGAAGGCCTATCCCTCCTTGACCAGCGTCGGCACGAATCCGACCTTCGGCCGCCATCCCCTGAGCGTCGAGACGCTCCTTCTCGACTTCCACGGCTCCCTCTACGGGGCCGCGATCACCGTCCGCTTCCTCCTCAAGCTCCGGCCGACCCGGGCCTTCCGGGACGCCGCGGCCCTGGCCGCCCGCATCCGCCGGGATGTCGAGCAGGCCCGGGCCTGGTTCGCCCGGCGGGGTTGACATTTCGGGAGGGTTCGGGCATGTTCAAGGGGCCGGATACCCCGCACCAGGAGCTGCCGCATGGATGAGAAGACCAAAGCGCGCATCATGGACGCGACCCGGATCCGCCGCGTCCTGGCCCGCGTCGCCACCGAGATCATCGAGAGGAACCGGAACCTCAAGAACCTGGTCATCGTGGCCGTCAAGCCCCGGGGCCAGGCCATCGCCAAGCGCATCGCCCGCCAGATCGCGGACCTCGAAGGGGTCGACGTTCCCATCGGCCTTCTCGATATCAGCCGCCACAGGGACGACGTGCCGGCCGGACGCTCCAAGGCCTCTCTCGGCGAGGCCGGGCTCGGCTTTTCCGTCATCAAGAAGGACGTCCTCCTCGTCGACGACGTCCTGATGACGGGGCGGACCATGCGCGCCGCCATGGACGCCCTCATCGACCGGGGCCGTCCGAAGTCCGTCCAGCTCGTCGTCCTCGTCGACCGGGGCCACCGCGAGCTGCCGATCATGCCCGACTACGTCGGCAAGGTCCTGCCGACCTCCCGCCGCGAGGCGGTCCGGGTCCGTCTCAAGGAGACCGACGGCAGCGAGGAGATCTTCATCGCCGAGCCGGTCCGGATCGGCGGCCCGAGGAAACGGTGATCCTGTTCCGGGGCGGCCGCGTCGTCGACCCTTCGGAAGGGCTCGACGGCCTCCTCGACGTCCTCGTCGACCGCGGACGGATCGCGGCGGTCGGCGCCCGCCTCGGCGCCGCCGCCGAACGGGTCGTCGACGCCTCCGGCCTCCTCATCGTCCCGGGCCTCATCGACATGCACGTCCATTTGAGGGAACCGGGCTTCGAAGCGAAGGAAACGATCCTCACGGGCGCCCGCGCGGCCGTGCGGGGCGGCTTCACGACGGTCTGCGCCATGCCCAACACCCGGCCCGTCAACGACCGCCGGGAAACGACCGAGCGGATCCTGGCCGCGGCCGGCCGCGCCGGGCTGGCCAACGTCCTGCCCATCGCCGCGGTCACGCTCGGCTCCGCCGGCCGCGAGCTCGTCGACATGGCGGACCTCGTCGCGGCCGGAGCGGCCGCCTTTTCCGACGACGGCCGCCCCGTCGCCGACAGCCGGACGATGCGCCGGGCCCTCGAGGCCGCGGCCGCGGCCGGCAGCCTGATCATCGACCACTGCGAGGACCTGCCGCTCGCCGAGGGCGGCGTGATCAACGAGGGCCGCGCTTCGGCCCGCCTCGGGCTCCCCGGCATCCCCCCGGCCTCGGAGGACATCGCGGTGGCCCGCGACATCATCCTGGCCGAGGCCGCTCGGGGCCCGCGTCCACATCGCCCACATCTCCACGGCCGGGGCGATCCGCATGGTCGGCGAGGCCAAGGCCCGCGGCGTCCGCGTCACGGCCGAGGCGACGCCCCACCACCTCTTCCTCACCGACGAGGCCCTCGGGACGCGCGACACGGATCTCAAGATGAACCCGCCGCTGCGGTCGGCGGCCGACGCCGCCGCCCTTGTCGAAGGGCTCCGGACGGGCGCGGTGGACGCCATCGCCACCGACCATGCCCCCCACACGGCCGAGGAAAAAGCCCGCCCCTTCGAGGCGGCCCCGTTCGGGATCGTCGGTCTCGAGACGGCGGTCTCCCTCGTCCTCGACCGTCTGGTCAGGCCGGGGACGATCTCGCTGGCCCGTTTCGTCGAGCTCATGTCCGCCGGGCCGGCCCGCATCCTCGGTCTGGCGCGAAAGGGCCGCCTCGCGGTCGGGAGCGACGCCGACCTGACCCTCATCGATCCGGACCTCGCCGTCACCGTCGACAAGAACGCCTTCGAATCCAAGGGCCGGAACACCCCCTTCGACGGATGGTCGCTCCGCGGCGGCCCGGTCATGACCGTCGTCGGCGGCCGCATCGTCTACCCCTTCGAAGGCCCGGGCCCGGCGGGGCGGCCATGACCATCGACCCGAGGAAGGCCGGGCGGCTGGAGAAGGCCCTCGGACACGTCTTCGAGGACAAGGGCCTCCTGGAGAAGGCCCTGACCCACAGCTCCCATGCCTACGAAGCGCAGCCGGGATCGCCGGAGGACAACGAGCAGCTCGAGTTCCTGGGCGACTCGGTCATCGGCCTGATCGCCGCCGAGTTCTTCATGACCGCCTTCCCCGGAAGGAACGAGGGCGAATTGTCGAAGCTCAAGGCCTCGGCGACGAGCACCCTGGCCCTGGCCCAGCTGGCCCGCGCGATCAAGCTCGACAAGGCCATCCTCCTCGGCCGGGGCGAGGAGAGGTGCGGCGGCCGGAAGAAGCCCTCGATCCTGGCCGGCGCGTTCGAAGCCCTGGCCGGGGCCCTCTACCTCGACGGGGGCTTCGACGCCGCCCGGGCCTTTGTCACCGGGCTCCTCGGGTCCCGCCTGAAGCCCATCAGATCGGAATCGCAGACGATCAACAACGCCAAGTCGGCCCTCCAGGAGATCTGTCAGAAAGCGGGCCTGGCCGTCCCCGTCTACCGGCTGGTCTCGGAGAAGGGCCCGGCCCACGACCGGACTTTCGTCATCGAGGTCCGCCTCGGCGAGAAGGTCCTGGCGAGATCGAAGGGCGCGTCCAAGAAGAGCGCCGAGCAGGCCGCGGCCGAAAGGGTCCTCAAATCGTTCTTCGGCCGGAAGATCAAGAGGATCTCGCCCGAGGCCTTCATCATCGAAGCCGACGATCTCGTCCTTCCCTGACCGCCGCGCGGTCGGACGTCAGTGCCCCATCAGGACCGCGATCGGCCGGAGGGCCGGGATGTTCTGGCAGACGATCATGATGACGGCGGTCAAGGGGACCGACAGGATCATGCCCGGGATGCCCCAGAGCCAGCCCCAGAACAGCAGGGAAAAGAAAACGAGGAGCGGGCTGAGGCCGAGACCCTTGCCCATGACGCGGGGCTCGATGAAATCCCCCAAAATGGAATCGAGGCCGACGGTGACGACGAAGATCCAAAAGGGGGTCCAAAAGGTGCCGAACTGGAAGAACGCGAAGCTGACGCGGATGACGGCCGCCATGAGCGAGCCGATGTTGGGGATGAAATTCAGGAAGAACGCCAGAAGGCCGAAGAGAGCGGCGAAATCGACGCCGAAGGCCGTCAGCACGATCCAGACCATCAGGCCGTTGGCGAGGCTGACCGCCGTCTTGATGACCAGGTATTTCCGGATCTGGAGATTGATCCGCTCGAACACGCCGTGGACGCGGCTGGCGTGACCGTCGCCGATGGCCTTGGGGATCTTCTTCTCGGCCCGGCCCCGGCCGGCCACGATGAACACGAGGAAGAGAAAGACGAGGAAGAGCTTGCCCAGGATGCTGAAAAAGGGCCCCATGGCCTTGAGGATGGCGCTCCCGGCCTGGTTGACGTCGAGGCTCTTGAGGGCCGACGGGACGTCGATCTTGAACGGCCCCAGCCCGCTCTGCAGGAAGCGGGCCACGTCGTCGAGCCGCTCCTGGTACTTCGGCAATTCGGCCACGAAGGCCTTGCCGCTCGAATAGACGAGGACGCCGACGAGATAGAGGAAGACGAACATCAGCGCCAGGACGATGATCACGGCCCCCGGCCGGGGACAGCGGCAGCCGGTCAACAGGGTCAGCGCGGGATCGATGATGTAGGAGAGGAAGACGGCCAGTATGAAGGGCAGCAGGACGGGACGGGCCAGCTTCAGCACGAACCCGGCGACGAACAGCAGGACGATGGCCAGGGCCCCCTTGAAGAACCTGTCGTCGCTCACTCCGGCTCCCTCTCCGGCGCCTTAACCGGCCCGCCTCACTTCTCGCCCTTCTTGTCGGCGAGAGCGGCGGTCGAGGCCCGGAGGAGGGCCTCCCCCGCCGCCTCGAGCCCGTCGGGCACGCGCATCGCGCCGCAGAGGACGCCGCCGACCCGGCCGATGTAGAGATGCTGGCCGTACCGGTTCCGGACATGGACGCCGGCCTCTTTCTTCTCGACGGCCTGCTTGTCCGCCGTCAAGGCCTCGAGGAGCCGGGCCAGCATCCCTTCGGCGTCCTTGTCGGACCCGCCGTCGATGAAGAAGCCCTCCAGCTCGCGGCCGCCCGAGCGATAGGTGGCGACATAGCCGTCGTGGAGGAACTCGTAGCCCATGACGTTCCTCTTGATGTACTTCTCGCTCCGGGCGACGAGGCCGTCCTTGGGGAAGGCCAGCACGAGGGCCGGAAGCCCGCCGCCGGACTTGACCGCGCCGGCCACCTTGGAGGCGATCTCGGTGAGGCAGGCCTCGGTGGCGTCGCCGAGGCCGAAGGCCAGGAGCTTGACGTAGAAGCGCCCGGCCAGGAAGTTCAGGGCCTCGCCCTCGACATAGCCCAGCTCGCCCAGGGCGACGGCCTTGTTCTCGGGGTAACGCTCGGCCCCGAAGATGCCGAAGGCGTTGAGCGGCAAGCCCATGTCGTAGATCTCCAGCGTCACGGTCGCTCCCGTGCCTTTCCTCTCGAGGTCGGCGACGATGAGCTCGCGGAAATCATAGCTCAGATAGCTCTCGGCGGCCCCGTCGATGTATTCGAAGAGGGACTCGGGGAAGTAGCTCCGGAGCCCCTCCGAGAGGGACCAGTCGGCGAGCTTGGGGACGAGCGCGGCGAGCTCGGGGCTGGCCGCCCGCTCCTGGGAAGAGGCGGCCGGCGCCAGAAGAAAAAGGGCCGCCAGGATGGCCGGAACGGCCGGGGCTCTCCAAAACCGGGCGCTTCGCATGCTCAACCTCCGCGTTCTGTCTCTGGGATTAATATATCGGAGGGGGGCCGTCTTGGCAAGCGCCCCTGTCGGGGCCAATTTGACAGGTCCCGGCAATTGGCCCATCATTGAATGAGTATGGCCAAGTCGCGCGTCGTCGTCATCAGGTCCGGGAGCGTCTGGTCTCCGGCCGGCGGCCCCGACCCGGCCGTCGCCGCCAGGATGTTCGCCCGCGGTCTTTCCCTGGTCACGGGAGAGGAGGAAGGCCCGGCGGCGGCCGCGGCCCTTTTCCGGCCGGATGACCGCGTCGGCATCAAGATCAACACCATCGGCGGCCGGGCCATCAGCACGCGGCCCGAGACCGCGCTGGCTCTCACGTCCTGGCTTTCGCGGAACGGCCTGCCCGCCAAGAACCTCTTCGTCTGGGACCGGACGACGCGGGAGCTCCGCGACGCGGGTTACGCGCTCTCCGCCGGGCGGAGCGAGGTCAGGGTTTTCGGCACCGACACGGCCGGCGTCGGCTACGGCGCCGACCTCGTCTCCCATCTCGGGGTGGGCAGCCTGTTCTCGAAGATCCAGACGGAATTCGCCACGGCCTCGATCAGCCTGGCCATCCTCAAAGACCACGGCCTGGCCGGCGTCACGGCGGGCCTGAAGAACTATTTCGGGGCCATCCACAATCCCAACAAATATCACGAAGGCCGCTGCGACCCCTTCGTCGCGGAGGTCTTCGACGCGCCCCCGGTCAGATCGAGGCATCGCCTGACGATCCTCGACGCCCTCGTCGTCCAGTATCACAGGGGGCCCTCGTATCACGCCCGCTGGGCCGGGAAGTTCGGGGGCTTCGTGTTCAGCCTCGACCCCGTGGCGGCCGACGCCGTCGGCTGGACCATCATCGAGCGCCTCCGGGCCGCGGCCGGCCTGCCGACGCTCGCGGACGAAGGGCGGGCCCCTTCGTACCTGGCGACGGCCGAGAAGATGGGCCTCGGCCGGGCCGACCCGGCGGGGATCGAGACGGTCGAGGAGACGGTGGCATGAACCGGCGCGGCTTCCTCCGCGGCGCGGCGGGCGCCGGCCTGGCCCTGGGCGCCGGACTCCCCGCGCTCGGCGCCCGGCCGCAGGGCTTCGCGGCCGGCCCGAACCTTTCGCGCGTCGAGGCCCGCCACTACGTCAAGCTCCCCGACCGCGAGATCGAGTGCCGGCTCTGCCCGAGGCTTTGCCGGCTCGGCGACAAGGAGCGCGGCTACTGCGGGGTCCGGGAGAATATCGGCGGCACCTACTACACCCTGGTCTACGGGAAGGTCTGCGCCCTCAACGTCGACCCGATCGAAAAGAAGCCGTTCTTCCACGTCCTGCCCGGCACGACCGCGCTGTCGCTGGCCACGGCCGGCTGCAACGTGAACTGCAAGTTCTGCCAGAACTGGGAGATCTCCCAGGCCCGGCCCGAACAGGTCGAAGCGTTCGACCTCGCGCCCGAGGCCGCGGCCGCCAGGGCCGCCTCGTCGCGCTGCCCCTCGATCGCCTATACCTACACGGAGCCCACCGTCTACTTCGAGTACATGGTCGACACGGCCGTCCGGGCCAAGCGGCAAGGCGTTCGCAACCTCGTCGTGACCGGCGGACACATCAACCCGGAGCCGCTCGCCGAGCTTCTCGGCCGTCGTCGACGCCGTCAAGGTCGATCTCAAGGGATTCTCCGAGGAGTTCTACGCCGCGTACGTCCGGGGCGCCCTCAAGCCGGTCCTCGAGACGATCCGGACCGTCGCCAGGTCGAAGGTCTGGCTCGAGATCGTGGTCCTGGTGATCCCGACCCTGAACGACGGCATGGACCTCATCCGGGACATGGTGCCGCTGGATCCGGGACGAGGCCGGCGAACAGCGTCCCCGTCCACTTCACCCGGTTCCAGCCGATGTACCTCGTCAAGAACCTGCCGCCGACCCCGGTCTCCACGCTCGAAGCCGCGCGCCGGATCGCCCTCGAGGAGGGCCTGCGCTTCGTCTACGTCGGCAACGTCCCCGGCCACGGAGTCGGAGAACACCTTCTGTCCCGGCTGCGGCAACGGTGATCATCGCCAGGGCCGGATACACGATCGAGGCCGTCCGGCTCAAGAAGGGCAAGTGCGAGTCATGCGGGACGCCCATCCCCGGGATCTGGGCTTGAAGCCCGCGGCTGCCGCCGTTCCTTCTGGGCTTTCTGGCCGCCGCGTTCCAGATCTATCTCCTCAGGGAATTCTCCGCCGAGTTTTACGGCAACGAGCTCACCTTCGGCCTCTTCCTCGGCTCCTGGCTGCTCTGGGGCGGACTGGGCAGCCTGGTCAGGCCGCGAAGGACGCCGGGAAGCGCGGCGGCCAGGCTGGCCGGGCTCTACGGGCTGGCCATCGCTCTCTTCTTCGCCGGGCTCGTCGCGCTGCGGTTCTCCCATAAGCTCATGGGCCTCTTCCCGGCCGAGCTGACCGGCCTCATTCCCGCCCTGGGGTTCGCGCTCGTCCTGAGCTTGCTCATGAGCTTTCCCCTCGGTCACGCCTTCGCGCTCAACGCCTCCGCCCACGGCGGCGGGGTCCCGGCCGTTTACCTTCTTGAATCGGCCGGCGCGGCGGCGGCCGGCCTCGTCGTCCATTTCGCGCTCATTCCGCGCTTCTCGAACTGGCAGGGCGCCGCCATGGTCGGCGCGGCCGCGGCGGCCGCCGCTCTTCTCGCCATGAAGTCCGGGACGCCGGAAGCCGCTCCTCGTCGGGCGCCCTGGTGCTGGCCGCGGGCCTGGCGGTCTTCGATCTGCCGTCGCAGAAGGCGGCCTGGAAGCCCCTTCGCCTCGTCGAGGCCGGAGACACGCCCTACGGCAAGCTCCAGGTCATCCGGAACGAGGAGCAGGTCACCGTCTTCGACAACGGCCTGGCCGTCTTCTCCCACCCCGATGAGGGGGCGGCCGAGGAAGCGGTCCATTTCGCCCTGCTCCAGCGCGACGGCCCGCGCCGGGTCCTTCTCGTCGGAGGCGGGGCCAGCGGCGGCGCCGCCGAGGCCCTGAAGTACCCGGACATCCACGTGGATTGCGTCGAGCTCGATCCGGCCGTTATCCGCCTCGCCGATAAGCATCTGCCGGGGCCGGTCCGGACCGCCCTCGTCAACCCGCGGACCCGCGTCATCTTCCGCGACGGACGGACCTTCATCGGACGGACCGAGGACCGCTACGACGCGATCCTCCTCAACCTGCCCGAGCCCGCCACGGCCCAGATCAACCGGTACTACACGAGGGAATTCTTCCTCCAGGTCCGAAGCAGGCTCCTGCCGGGAGGGGTTTTCAGCTTCGTCGTTCCCTCGGCCGAGAACTACATCAGTCAGCCGCTGGCCCAGTTCCTGGGCTCTCTCGCGGCCACGCTCCGGGGCGTCTTCCCCCACGTTCTCGCCGTCCCCGGGGGCAACTGCGTCTTTCTGGCCTCCGACGCTCCCCTCTCGATCGACCCGGGGTTCCTTTCGGACGCCGCCGCCAGGCTGGGCCTGGATCTCCGGTACCTCAGCCCGGGCATGCTCAAGGCCCGCCTCGATCCGGCCCGCGTCGACGACCTGGCCGGCAAGCTATCCGCTCCGGACGCGAGGATCAACCGGGACCTCGTTCCCGGTGAGCTATTACTTCCACGCGGTCCTCTGGGCGGGCCAGTTCCGCGGCGACCGAGGCCCGGGTCGCTGAAGGCCGCCGGCCGCATCGCTCCTTTCTGGATCCTGGACCTGCCGCTGGCCTTCATCGCTCTCGGACTGGCCGCCCTGGCGGCCTTCCGACGCCGCTCCCCGGCTCGTTTTCTCGTTCCCGTGGCGGTGATGGGCTTCACCTCGATCGCCGTCGAGCTCGCCGTGTTCATCGCCTTCCAGGCCAATTTCGGGTTCGTCTATGGGAAGATCCCCCTTCTCCTGGCGTCGTTCATGGCCGGACTGGTCCTCGGGTCGCTCGCCGCCCGGTCGCGGGACCGGCTCGCCGGCGTCGATCTCGCCGCCGTCCAGGCGGCCTTCGTCCTCCTGCTTCTGCTGACGCTCAAGAGCCTCTCCGGGGCCGGAGGAGAGCTCGCTCCGTTCGCCCTGCTCTTCGGCTTCGGCGTCCTCGGGGGCTACCTCTTTGTCGCCGCGAACCGGCGATCGCTCCCGGTGAGCGCCCATCCCGGCCTGGCTTACGGCGTCGACCTGCTGGCCTCCTTCGCCGGGGTGATCCTGGCCTCCGGACTGATCATCCCGCTTTTCGGCATCCCGGCCCTCATCCTCCGCCTGACCCTCCTCAACGCCCTCTGCTTCCTCTACCTCTCTGGTCTCGCTCCTCGCGCCTACGACCTAGGCGCAGCTGGAGCCGCTTCCGCCGACCGAAATACGCAAGGAGGACGTGCCCCCTCTGTAACTCTTCGGGCCTGGGACTGGGATTGTAATATAATGGTGAGCCTGGCCCAGGAGATCCATGTTCGAAGAATCGCTCATTCCGCCGAAGAAGGAGGGGCCGTCGCCTCGCGACAAGGCCCTCGGCATCCTCGTCACCGTTCTCGTTCACGCGCTTCTGGGCGTCCTGATCTATCATGGCCGCTTCACGGTCAAGTTCCTGCCCTTCGGGAAGGAGGAGGTCCGCACGGTCCTCATCGTCCCGCCGCTCAAGGTGGCCCTCCCCAAGGTCGTCGGGGGCCGGGGCCTTTCGGAGATCCCCGGGAGGCCCTCAGGAGGCCGCGGGACGCCGGGCGGGCCGCCCGCCAGCCCGAGGAGGCCCGTCAGGAGCCCGAGCCCGCGCCCGTCGAGCCGCCGAGCCGGGAGTCGCGGCACAGCCGGCCGGGGGAGGCGCCGTCCCGCCGCCCGGTTCGGGCTCGGTCATCCCCTCCCTGTCGTCGCGTTTCCAGCAGTCGATCACGATACACGGCAAGTCCGATCTGATCATCCCGCTCGCCCCTCCGGGCACGCCCCCGGGCCCTCCCGGCGTCGGCGGCGGCGCCCCCCTCCCCGATTTCTCGAAATACGCCAGCGGCGCCTACAGCGGCGGAGTGACCGGATACGGGAGAGGCAGGGCGGAGCGGGACCGGCCGCGGCGGGAGCGGCGTCGGGGGCGGCCGGCAACGCGTCGGGATGTCCATCCCGCTCAAGGGCTACGATCTGCTGCCGTGGGCGACGGCCGTCATCGACCGGCTCCAGCTCAATTGGGCCCTCCCGTCCGTGCCCGAGGTCCCCGACGCCGCCAGGATCAGCATGATCGTCGTCATCAAGAAGACCGGCGAGCTCGATTCGATCGAGATCCTCGAGGGGACCAGCCTCGAGGCCCTCGACCGGGCGGCCCTCGAAGCCATCCGCGCTTCCCTCCCCTTCCCCGCGCTCCCCGCCGATTTCCCCGGCGACCTCCTCGAGATCACCTTCGAGTTCGTCTACAATGACTAAGAGGATCGCGGCGGTCATCATCGTCGTCCTGGCGCTCGCCGCGGGCCTGCGGGCCGACTGGAAGTCGGAGCTCAACGCGCGCCTCGGCCGCAACCCGGACTATCGGGCCGCCTGGGACTTCCTGGCCGAAGAGATCCAAGAAGCTCGAGGCGGAGGACCACCAGACGGCCTCGTTCATCCTCCCCTTTCTCGCCGACAAGCTCGGCGACAAGGACAAGGAAACGGACCTGGTCTCGGATTACTTCGAGACCTATCAGGACAACGATCCCGATTTCGGGTTCCTCGAAGACTACGCCCTGCGCGACCTGCTGGCTTTCTGGGCCACCTGGAAGCGCATCTATCCCCTGGTCTACGACGTCAATCTCCTCTCGTACTCGCGGACGCCGGCGACGGGCCTGCCCGCCTCGGTCGACGTCGGCCTCGAGCTCCTCAACGAGGCCTTTTACCGCATCTCGCTCGGGCCCTATATCCTCGAGGGCGGCCACTGGCCCAAGGGATTCCACATCCTGACGATCCCGCTCCGGGACCTTTTTGTCCGCTCGGATACGTACGATTTCATTCTCGACCTCAAGTCCGGCGATCTCATCTGCCGCAAGCCGATCCGGGTCCGCGTCGACATCGCCGACCTGGCCCCCACCCAGGCCCCGCCGCCGCGGGAAACCTTCTCGCCGGCCCCGAGCCTGCCGTCCAAGCCCATCCAGGAGGGAGAGATCTCCGTCTACATCGACGGCAAGCTCGTCCTGCGGAGCCGGAAGCTCGCCGCCAGACCCGCTCCGTTCTCCTTCCCGCTCGGCGGCCCGCTCATGCAGGGCCAGAAGCCCTACATGCCGCCTCCGAAGAACGATCCCATGATGAGCGGCGTCAACATCCTCGACGCCCTCGCGCTGGCCTATAAGACCATCAAGGACCTGGTGGCCAAGAAGCCGCCGAAGCCCTCGGCCCCCTCTTATCAAAAGGTCAGCGTCCTGTCCTTCGCCTACTCCCGGACGACGTCCGGCGGCGGGTCCGTCTCGGCCCGGGCCTCCCTGTCCCTGCCCCCCGCCAAGGGCGTCATCCTCAAGGAATAGGGGCTTGATTTGACTTCGGCGCCCGGGGTCTGGTATATCTGTGAGTCAAGAGGAGGCTTCCGATGGGCGAGAAGGAAGTCGAAAGACGTCTCTGTCAGAGGTTCAAGATCCCCGGGGCCACCATTTCCTACCGGAAAGAAAGGCTCTTTTCCTCCAAGACCGGGACCGATGAGGAGTTCTGCCCGGTCCTCGACCTCAGCCGCGGCGGCATCCGTTTCCTGACCCAGAAACCCCTGAAGTTCAAGTCCCGGATCCGGCTCCAGCTTTCGATCCCCGGCGAGCGGGTCCCGCTCGATCTCAAGGGCCGGGTGCGATGGTCGACCTTCAACGCCGGGAAGAGCTACAAGTTCCAGGCCGGCGTCCAGTTCAATCCCTACGGGCTCGAGAAGGGCCAGAACGTCCCCCAGACGCTGACCAAGATCGTCGCGCTGGAGCAGAGGTTCGTGGAGCCGGAGACGCCCGCCGCCCCGCCCAAAGCGGACGAGATCGTCGCCTGACCCGGCCGGCTAGCGCCCGGCCTTCGGCTTGGCCGGCTTTTCCCCTTCGACGACGATCGAGGGAGTAGTCCGCGATCTCCAGGAGCATCTTAGTGATGGACTGGAGCAGCCCCAGCCGGTTCTGGCGCATCTTCTTGTCCTCGGCCATCACCAGGACCTTGTCGAAGAACGTGTTCAGCACGGGCTGGAGCTTGAAGAGGATGCCCTGGGCCCGGGCGAAATCCCCCCGGGCGATCATCGGCTCGGCGTTGTCGCGGATGATCGAGAGCGTCGAGAAGAGATCGCGCTCCTCCTTCTCGACGAAGAGGTCGGGGTTGACCTTGGCCGCGGGCAGGCCCTTGAGGATGTTGTTGATCCTCTTGGCCATGAGGATGAACGGCTCGAACTGGGGGCTGGATTTGAGGGCGTCCAGGGCCTCGACGCGGGCCAGGACGTCGACGATCTGGTCGACGCCGGGTCCCAGGGCCGCGCCGACGAGGTCGTAGCGGTAGCCCTTCTTCTCCAGGATGAAGCGCAGCCGGCCGGCGAAGAAATCGAGGCAGGCGGCCTTGACCTCGGCCCGGCCGAGGGTCAGGCGGTCGCCGTAGATGGCCAGGATGCGGTCGAGGAGCAGGGGGAACGAGAACCGGAGCTTGCGGTCCAGCGCGACCTTGCAGACGCCGTGGGCGTTGCGGCGCAGCCCGAAGGGGTCGCTCGAGCCGCTGACCTGGAGGCCGACGCCGATCGCGCCGACGATCGAATCCATCTTGTCCGCGATCGACAGGACGGCCCCCGCCGGCGGACGCCGGCGACGCGTCCTCGAGGCTCCGCCGGCTGGTAGTGCTCGTAGATCGCCTGGTGGACGGCGGCCGGCAGACCTTCCTGCCTGGCGTAGAGCCCGCCCATGCGGCCCTGGAGGCCGGAGAACTCCTTGACCATGTCCGTCAGCAGGTCGGCCTTGCAGAGGGCGGCGGCCTCGACGGCATCGTCCTTGATCTCGGACAGCGCCGAGCTTGTCGCAGAGGTAGCCGACGATCTTCTTCAGGCGCTGGGTCTTGTCGTCGTAGCTGCCGAGCTTCTCCTGGAAGAGGACGTTCTTCAGCTCCGCCGCCCGCTCGCGCAGGGGGACCTTGCGGTCCTGGTCCCAGAAGAAGCGGGCGTCCTCGAGACGGGCCCGCAGGACCCGCTCGTTGCCCCGCCGGATCAGCCCCTTGGCGTCGGCGGCGGCGTCGGCGACCCCGATGAAATACGGCAGCTGCTTCTTGTCCCGGACGACGGAGAAGAGATTCTGGCCTTCGCGCATGGCCGTCGACAGGACCTCGATCGGCAGGCTGAGGTAGCTCTCGGGGAACGCGCCGAGGACGACGAGCGGGTGCTCGATGACGAGGGTCAGGTCGTCGAGGAGCTCCGGGTCGGGATAGATCTTGGCCTTGAGCGGGGCCAGCGCGGCCTCGATCTGGGCCAGGATCATTCTCTTCCGGTCGGCGGGGTCGACGATGACGAAGCTCTTCTCGAGGGCCGCCCGGTAGGAGGCGAAGTCCGCGGCCTGGATCGGGCCCGGGCGCGGCGATCCTGTGGCCGACGGTCTCGTCGGAGGCCTGCAATCCCTCGAACGAAGCCGCGACCGGACGCCCGCCGAAGACGCAGAGCAGGCCGTGGATGGGGCGGGAGAAGCGGAACGGGCTCTCCCCCCAGCGCATCATCTTCGGGAACGTGAGCGAGCCCAGGACGCCGCGGGACGGCGGCGGCCAGGATCTCCGCGGCCGGCGTCCCTTTGGCCCGGCGCTTGAAGCCGAGGTACTCGCCCTTGGCCGTGCGGATCGCCTCGAGCGCGGCTTCGTCGACGCCCTGCGATCTGGCGAAGCCCTTGCCGGCCGCGGTCAGGGCGCCGTCGGGCCCCTTGGCGATGGCCAGGGGCGGCCCGGTGACGACCTCCTCCCGGTCCTCCTGTCCTTCGGCGAAATCGCCGGCGACGATGAGGCGGCGCGGGGTGGCCAGGGTCTTGAGCGAGCGGACATCGATGCGGGCGTCGAGGAGCTCCTTGCGAAAGCCCGCCTCGAGCTGCTCGAGGGCCGAGCGGATATGGGAGGCCGGGAGCTCCTCGGTCAGCAGCTCGAGAAGGAATTCCATCAGGCGCCGTCCTTCCCGCCGGTGTACCGCCGGGCGATGTCGTTGACGAGGGCCCGGATCTGGGAGATCATCTTGACCCTCTCGGTGACGCTGATCGGCGCCCCGGGCATCGAGCAGATTGAAGTTGTGGGAGCACTTCAGGCACATGTCGTAGGCCGGCAGGAGGAGGTTCTTTTCGATCAGCCGGGCCGCTTCCTTCTGGCAGGCCGCGAAGGCCTGGCGGAGCATGGTCGACGGAGGCGACCGTAGAAGTTGTACTCCGAGAACTCCTTCTCCTCGCGGAGGCGAAGGTCGCGGTAGCTGACGTCGGCCGACCAGTCGAGGTCGTAGATGTCGTCCTTCTGCTCGAGGAACATCTCCAGCCGCTCGAGGCCGTAGGTGATCTCGACCGGGACGGGCGAAAGGTCGATGCCGCCGCACTGCTGGAAGTAGGTGAACTGGGTGATCTCGAGGCCGTCGAGCAGGACCTGCCAGCCGACCCCCCAGGCGCCGATCGTCGGCGATTCCCAGTTGTCCTCGTCGAAGCGGAGGTCGTGGTCCTCGAGGACGACGCCGAGCGAGCGGAGGCTCTGGACGTAGATGTCCTGGATGGCCGCCGGGGACGGCTTCATGATGACCTGATACTGGAAATGCTTCTGGACCCGGTTGGGGTTCTCGCCGTAGCGGCCGTCGTCGGGCCGGCGGGACGGCTGGACGTAGCCGACCCGCCAGGGCCGCCTGTCGAGGACGCGGAAGAACGTGTCCGGGGTCATCGTCCCGGCGCCGACCTCGACATCGTAGGTCTGGGCCAGATAGCAGCCCTGGCCGGCCCAGAACCGGTGCAGGCCGAGGATCAGGTCTTGGACGGACATCAGGCCTTCTTCTCCCAGCGCAGGACCGGGAACTTGGCCGCGGCGACCTCGTCGAGCCGGCTGACGTAGGTGACGTGCGGGGCCGCCTGGAGGATGTCCGGATCCTCCCGCGCTTCCTTGGCGATGGCCTTCATCGCGTCGATGAACATGTCGAGGTCGCGCCGGCTCTCGGTCTCGGTCGGCTCGATCATGAGCGCGCCGTGGACGATGAGCGGGAAGGACATCGTCGGCGGATGCATGCCGTAGTCGATGAGCCTCTTGGAGATGTCGAGGTTGGTCACCCCGAAGGCCTTCTGGATCTTGTCGGAGAAGACGCACTCGTGCATGGACGCCGTCGTGTACTTGAGGTCGTAGATCCCTTCCAGGCTCTTGCGGATGTAGTTGGCGTTGAGGACCGCGAACTCGGCGATCTCCCGGACGCCCTTGGGCCCGAGCGTCAGGATGTAGCAGAGGGCCCGGACGATGACCGCGAAGTTCCCGAAGAAGGCGCGGACGCGGCCGATCGAGGCGGGGCGGTCGAAGTCGAGCGCGTAGCGCCCGCCTTTCTTCGACGATGACCGGGACCGGGAGGAAGGGCTCGAGCTCCTTCTTGACGCCGACCGGGCCGGAGCCCGGCCCGCCGCCGCCGTGCGGGGTCGAGAAGGTCTTGTGGAGGTTGATGTGCATGACGTCGACGCCCATGTCGCCGGGCCGGACGATCCCGGTCAGGGCGTTCATGTTGGCCCCGTCCATGTAGACGAAGCCGCCCTTGGCGTGGACGATCTCGGCGATGCGGCAGATGTCGGACTCGAAGACGCCGAGGGTGTTGGGGTTGGTCACCATGAGCGCGGCGACCTCCTCCGGTCATCTCCTGCTCGAGAGCGAGCGAGGTCGATGGTCCCCTTCTCGTTGGACTTGATCTCCTTGACCGTGTAGCCGCAGATGTGGGCCGAGGAGGGGTTCGTGCCGTGGGCCGAGTCGGGGATGAGGACGTACTTCCGGGCGTCGCCCCGGGCCTCGAGGGCCGCCCGGATGAGCATCATGCCGGTGAGCTCGCCGTGGGCCCCGGCCGCCGGCTGGAGCGTGAAGGCGTCCATGCCGGCGATCTCGCAGAGGCAGCTCTCGAGCGTCTTCAGGACCTCGAGGCTCCCCTGGACGAGGTCGGCCGGGGCGAGCGGGTGGGAGGCGGCGAACGCGGGGTGGGCCGCCAGGCGCTCGTTGATCTTGGGGTTGTATTTCATCGTGCACGAGCCGAGCGGATAGATGCCCATGTCGACGCAGTAGTTCTTCTGGGACAGGCGGGTGAAGTGGCGGGTGATCTCGGTCTCGGAGACCTCCGGGAAGTCCTCGATCTCGCGGCGGAGGGGCACTCCGGCGAGCAGGTCCTTCTTGGCGGGGACGTCGAGCGCCGGAAGCTCGGACGCCCGCTTGCCGGATGCGCTGATCTCGAAAATGAGGGGTTCGCGGATCTCTTTGATCATGACAGGACCTCCTCGAGCGTCCGGGCCAGCCGGTCGATGTCGTCCTTGGTCCGAAGCTCGGTGACGCAGACGACGGCGGCGTTCCCGATCCCGGGGTATTCGGCCGCGAGGCCGTAGCCCGCCGACGATCCCCTTCGCCCGGAGCGCGGCGTCGACCGCCGCCCAGGGCTTGGGGAGCTCGACGACGAATTCGTTGAACACCGGCCCGGTGAATTTCTTCTTCACGCCCCGGACCGCGGCCGAGCTTGTCGGCGGCATAGGCCGCTTTCTGGGCGTTCTGCCAGGCCATCTCCCGCAGCCCCTGCTTGCCCAGGGTCTCCAGGAAGATCGTCGCCCGCAGGGCGCACAGGGCCTGGTTGGAGCAGATGTTCGAGGTGGCCCGCTCGCGGCGGATGTGCTGCTCGCGGGTGGACAGCGTCAGGACGAAGCCCCGCCGGCCTTCCCTGTCGACCGTCTGGCCGGTGATCCGTCCGGGCATCTGCCGCAGGAATTCCTTCTTGCAGGCCATGAAGCCGAGATAGGGCCCGCCGAAGCTCACCGGGATGCCGAACGACTGGGCCTCGCCGGTGACGATGTCGGCCCCGAGCTTCCCGGGCGATTCGAGGAGAGCCGAGGGACAGGGCCTCGGCCACGACGGCCACCGAAAGGGCCTTGGCGCCGTGGGCGGCGTCCGAGAGGGCCTTGACGTCCTCGACGACGCCGAAGAAGTTGGGGGACTGATAGACGACGGCGGCCGTCTTGTCGTCGAGCGCGCGTCCGAGCTCGGCCGCGTCGATCCGGCCGTCGGGCCCGAACCCGACTTCGACGGCCTCGATGCCGAGGTTCTTGATGTAGGTCCGGACGACCTCCCGGTACTGCGGATGGAGAGAGCGGGCCACGAGGACCTTGTTCCGGCTCGTGATCCGGTGGGCCATCAGGACGGCCTCGGCCGCCGCCGGTGGAGCCGTCGTAGAGGGAATCGTTGGCGATGTCCAGGCCGGTGAGCTGGCAGATGAGGGTCTGGAACTCGAAGATGAGCTGGAGCGTGCCCTGGCTGACCTCGGGCTGGTAGGGCGTGTACGGGCTGACGAACTCGCCGCGCGAGCTCAGGTAATCGACGACCGTCGGGATGAAATGATCGTAGGCGCCCGCCGCCGAGGAAGGACAGATGGTCGCCGTAGGTGTTCTTCCCGCCGATCGCGCCGATCGCCCGGACGAGCTCGAGCTCGGACTTGGCCGCGGGCAGGTCGAGCGGCCTCTTGAGGCGGACGGCCTCGGGAATGCAGCAGAAGAGGTCGTCGACGGAGGCCGCGCCCGTCGCGGGCCAGCATCTCCTTCTTGTCTTTATCGCTGAGAGAGAGATAGCTCATGGCAAAACCCCCTGTTCGGCCGGGCGGGCCTCAGTGCTCGAGCCCCTCCAGGAATTTCTCGTAATCGCCGGCCGAAAGGAGGCCGTCGAGGTCCTTCTTGTCCTTGATCTTGATCCGGACGATCCAGCCCTGGCCGTGGGGGTCCTTGTTGAGGAGGTCGGCGGTCTGACCGAGCGCCTCGTTGACGGCCGTGACCACGCCGGGGACGGGCGCGTAGACGTCCGAGACCGACTTGACGGATTCGACGACGCCGATCGACTGGCGGGCGGCCAGCTCCTTGCCCACGGCCGGCAGCTCGACGTAGATGATGTCGCCGAGCTGGTGCTGGGCGAAATCGGTGATGCCGACGACGCCTTCGTCGCCCTCGACCTTGATCCACTCGTGTTCCTTGGTGTAGCGGAAATCGTTCGGATACATGCGGGCCTCCTTGGTGACCGGAATCGTTATTTCTTGGCCCTCTTGTAGAAGGGCGTGGGGATGACGCGGGCCTTGGTCCTCTTGCCGCGGATCTCGATCTCGAACTCCGTGCCGACGGCGGTCCCCTCGATGGGCAGGTAGACGAGGCCGATGGCTCTTCTTCAGGAACGGCGCGAAGGTGCCCGAGGCGACCTCGCCCACCTTCTGGCCCTTGAAGAAGACGGGATAATGGGGACGGGCGATGCCCGGCTCGGCCATCTCGAAGCCGACGATCTTTCGCTTCAGCCCTTCCGCCAGCTGCTTCTCGATGACCGGCTTGCCGAGGAAATCGCCCTTCTCGAGCTTGACGATCCACTTGAGGTCGGCCTCGAGCACGGTCGTCTTGTCCGAGATGTCGTTGCCGTAGAGCGACGAGCTTCGATTCGAGGCGCAGGGTGTCGCGGGCCCCGAGGCCGATGGGCAGGAGCCCCAGAGGCTTGCCCGTCTCGATGAGGGTCGTCCAGATGATGCCGGGATCCGGGTCCGTCGTGTAGATCTCGAAGCCGTCCTCGCCCGTGTAGCCCGTCCGGGAGACGAGGCAGTCCTTGCCGGCGACCTTGCCCTTGGCCCAGTGGAACGACTTCATTCCGGCCAGGGGGATGTCGGTGAGCGGCTGGAGGATCTTCTCGGCCAGCGGGCCCTGGAGGGCCAGCTGGGAGTAGGCGTCGCTCTGGTGCTCGACCTTGACCGCGAAGCCCTCGGTGTGGCCGGCGATCCAGGCGAAGTCCTTGTCGTCGTTGGCCGCGTTGACGACGAGGAAATATTCCTCCGGGCCCATGCAGTAGACGAGCATGTCGTCGACGAAGGTCGATTCGGGGGTCATCAGGGCCGTGTACTGGACCTGGCCGGGGGCGAGCTTGGAGGCGTCGTTCGGGGTCAGATGCTGGACATAGGCCAGGGCGTCCTTGCCGGTGACCAGGATCTCGCCCATGTGGCTGACGTCGAAGAGGCCGGCCTTCGTCCGCACGGCCATATGTTCGGGGATGATGCCGGAATATTCGACCGGCATCTCCCAGCCGACGAATTCGATCATCTTGCCGCCGAGCTTCTTGTGGAGCTCGTTGAAGCGCGTCTTCTTCATGGTTCTTCCTTTCTTCATTAAGGGCGAAACCCAAAATTATCACAACTCGCCGACTCGTTCAAGAGTCGCAAGGGGCGGCCGCCGGAAAAGGCTCTTCTTTCGATTCCGGGAGTCCCCTCTCTTCGGCTTCGCTTCGGATATCGCTCCTTGCCCCCGCGCCCCGGAAACCTCCTTATACGGTTTCCCCCGCCTTCGGCGGGTCCCCCTTCCCTCACGGGGGCTGGAGCGACATCCGTCGCAGCCTCGAGAGGGATTCCCGGAAATGGGAGATGAAACAAAATGGGGCGTTTCTATTTTTTAAAGAAACGCATTAATTTTGAAAATAGAAGCGTCCCCATTTTTTGACACCCTTTTTTGATATAATGAGGGACCGAAAATGATAGCCTTCAAATCCCGTTTAAAAGAAGCGATTTACGACCGGCTGAAAGCCGCCTATCCCGGTCGCCGTCGAGGACCTCGACATGACCCCGACGCCGGACCCGAAGATGGGCGACCTGGCCCTGACCTTTCCGTTCCAGCTGGCCAAGAAGCTCAAGAAGGCCCCCCGGATGATCGCCCAGGAGGCCGCTCCCCTGCTGGCCTCGATCGACGGCGTCGTCAAGGCCGAGGTGGCCGGCGGCGGCTTCCTCAATCTCTGGCTCGACAAGGCCGCCGTCTTCGCCGAGGCCGTCCGTCTCGGCGGCCGGACCGCCCTGCTCCCCGAAGAGGGCAAGATCATCATCGAGCACACCAACATCAACCCGAACAAGGCCGCCCACATCGGCCATCTTCGCAACGCCTGCCTCGGCGACACGCTGGCCCGGTGCCTGCGGTTCAAGGGCGAGAAGGTCGAGGTCCAGAACTACATCGACGACACGGGCGTCCAGGTCGTCGATGTCGTCTTCGGCTTCATGGAGCTCGAAAAGAAGACCCTCGAGGACATCGAGGGCCTGCCCGGCAAGTTCGACTATTATTGCTGGGACCTCTACGCCCGGGTGTCCGCCTATCTCGCCGGCCATCCCGAGGCCCAGGCCCGCAAGTCGGCCATCATGAAGCGGATCGAGCACGGCCAGGACCCCGAATACGCCCTGTCCCGCCATGTTTCGAGGCGCATCGTCCAGGCCCACCTGGCCACGATGGGCCGGCTCGGCGTCTCCTACGACGTCCTGCCCTGCGAGAGCACCATCCTGCACCTGAAGTTCTGGGACACGGCCTTCGAGCTTCTCAAGGAGAGGCAGGCCATCTACCTGGCCTCCGAAGGCGAGAACAAAGGCTGCTGGGTCATGCGGCTCGAGGAGGACGAGGAGCGGGAGAAGGTCATCGTCCGCTCCGACGGCACCGTGACCTACGTCGGCAAGGACATCGCCTACCAGCTCTGGAAGTTCGGCCTCCTCGGCCGCGACTTCTTCTACGAGCCCTTCGCCGAGGAGGACGGCCGGACCTTGTGGATCTCGACCCCGGCCCCGACCGCCGGCTCTCCGGCCTTCGGCGGGGCGACGCAAGGTCTACAACGTCATCGACACGCGCCAGTCCTATCTCCAGAAGGTCGTCGTCCAGGGCCTGCGCTCCCTCAAGTTCGAGGCCCAGGCGGCCAAGTCCGTCCACTTCTCCTACGAGATGGTCGCCCTGTCGCCGAAGAGCCTGAGCGAGCTCGGCTACGCCGCCTCGGACGAGGAAAAGGAGCGCGCGTTCCTCGAGGTCTCGGGCCGCAAGGGCCTCGGCGTCAAGGCCGACGACCTGCTCGACCGGCTCGAGGCCAAGGCCGTGGCCGAGATCGAGAAGCGCAACCCCGACCTGCGCCGAGGACGAGCGGCGCCGGATCGCCCGGGACGATCGCCACGGGCGCCCTGCGCTACTTCATGCTCAAGTTCGCCCGCAATTCCGTCATCGTCTTCGATTTCGAGGAGGCCCTGAGCTTCGAGGGCGAGACCGGCCCCTACCTTCAGTACACGGCCGTCCGCCTGGCCAGCATCTTCCGCAAGCTCAAGGAGCGCTTCGGCGTCGCCGAGGCCGACATCGTCCCGCCGGCCGGCGGCCGGCCCGTCCTCCCGCCGGGGCTTTCGGACCAGGAGACCGCCGATTTCTGGGACCTCATCCTGACCGGCGCTTCGCTCGAGGAGGAAGTCCTCCGGTCGGTCGCCGCTTTGGAGTTCTCCCACCTGGCCAAGTTCGCCTTCCTCCTCTGCCAGAAGCTCAACGGGTACTACCATAAATACCCCATCCTCGCCGAAGAGGACCTGGAGGTCCGGGCCTTCCGTCTGCTCGTCCTCCGCACCGTCAAGGACGAGCTCCATCGCGCCCTCGGGCTCATGGGCATCCCCCCGCCCGAGCGCATGTGACGCAACGGCCCCGGCCCGCCGGAGGTTCGGAAACCCATAGCGGAGGTGAACATGATCGAAGTCCGAGAGCTCACCAAGAAATACGGGGAGCTCGTCGCCGTCCGCGACCTGACGTTCAAGGTCGAGGCCGGCCGCATCTGGGGCCTGCTCGGCCCGAACGCGGCCGGCAAGACGACGACGATGCGCATCCTGACCGGCTTCCTTCCGGCGACGTCCGGCCACGCCACGGTCGCCGGCTTCGACGTCTTCGACAAGCCCGAAGACGTCAAGCGCTCGATCGGCTACCTGCCCGAGGTCGTCCCGCTCTACCAGGACATGACCGTGACGGGCTACCTCGGCTTCGTCGCCGAGATCAAGCAGGTCCCGAAGGCCCGGCGCAAGGCGTCCGTCGCCCGGGTCATCGAGTCGGCCGGCCTGAAGGACGTCAGCCGCCGGCTCATCAAGAACATCTCCCGCGGCTTCAAGCAGCGGGTCGGCATCGCCCAGGCCATGATCCACGACCCCAAGGTCCTCATCCTCGACGAGCCGACCATCGGCCTCGACCCGGCCCAGATCCGGGAGATCCGCCAGCTCATCCGCGGCCTCCGCGGCGAGCACACGATCCTCCTCTCGACCCACATCCTGCCCGAGGTCACCCAGGTCTGCGACGGCGTCGTCATCATCAACGAGGGCCGGCTCATGGCTTCGGGCTCCCTCGAGGAGCTGGCCGCCTCGTTCGAGAGGACGGACGGCGTCCTCGTCAGGCTCCGCCGCGGCGGCTCCGAAGAGGCCGCCCTGTTCCGGGGCCTCCCCGGCGTCGGCAAGGTCTCCGTCGAGGGCGACGAGATCCGGGTCGAGTGGAGCCGCGGGCGCGACCTCCGCGACGACGTCGCCCGCCTGGCCCTCGACAAGGGCCTCGGCCTCAAGGAGATGCGGTCCATGGCCGGCATCGAGGACCTCTACATGAAGATCGTCTCGGGAGGGCTCGAACAATGAAGAACATCTGGTCCCTGGTCAAGAAGGAAGTGCGGGCCTACTTCAGCTCGCCCATCGCCTATGTCGTCACGGCCGGCTTTCTCCTCCTCGTCGGCTTCTTCTTCTATAACGGCCTCGCCTGGTTCAACGACGCGGCCATGCAGATGGCCCAGAATCCCTATTACGCCCAGCAGATCAACATCAACGAGATGGTCTTCGTGCCCCTGTTCCACAACATGACCATCTTCCTCGTCTTCGTCGTCCCGCTCCTGACCATGCGCCTCCTGGCCGAAGAGAAGAAGACCGGCACGGAAGAGCTGCTCTTCACGTCGCCGCTCACGGTCGGCCAGATCGTCCTCGGCAAGTACATCGCCTCCCTGGTCATGGTGGCGGTCATGCTCGGGCTGACGGCCGTCCTGTCCGTCTTCGCCTTCGCCTACGGCAACCCGGAGCTGGCGCCCTGGCTCACCGGCTACCTGGGCCTCTTCCTCATCGGGGCCCTGTTCGCCGCGATCGGCCTGTTCTTCTCGTCCCTCACCGAGAACCAGATCGTGGCCGCCTTCCTGACCATCGTCACCCTGCTCCTTCTCCTCCTCCTCAGCTGGGTGACCTCGTCCGGCTCGGCGGGGCTGGCGCTCGGTCCTCGGCTACCTCTCCTTCTCCGATCATTTCGAGGACATGACCCGCGGCATCCTCGACACGAAGGACATCGTCTACTACCTGACGTTCTCGTTCTTCGGCCTCTTCCTGACCCACTCGGTCATCCAGTCGAGACGGTGGAGGTAAGACCATGGACGCCCTGAAGAAGAACCTCAACACCGCCGCCCTCGTCCTCGTCGCCGCGGGCCTCCTCGGCTGGATCGTCTGGCCGCAGAAAAAGACGTTCGCCCTCGCGGTCCTCGGGCTCGGCCTCGTCGCCCTGGTCGCCTACATCGTCCTCAACCGGACGGCCCTGTCGCGGACGTTCCAGCGCAAGTCCCTCCTCTATTCGGGGAACCTGGCCCTCGTCGTCGTGCTCGTGCTGGCCATCCTCGGCCTGGCCAACTACTTCCTCGCCAGGCACAACTGCCCGGGTGGACTTCACCGCGGCCAAGCTCCACAGCCTGTCCGACCAGTCCGTCACCGTGCTCAAGGCCCTCAAGACGGACGTCTCGTTCAAGGGCTTCTTCCGCGACGGGCAACGGCCGGCCGGGCGGCCATGGAGAGCCTGCTCAAGCTCTATGCCTACCACTCCCCGCGGGTCAAGTACGAATTCATCGACCCGGACAAGAACCCGGGGCTCGTCAAGCGCTACGACGTCACCCAGGACGGGACGACGGTCATCGAGGCCGGGGACAAGGAGAGCCGCGTCACGACGACCTCCGAGGAAGACGTGACCAACGCCTTGATCAAGGCCACCCGGGCCCAGAAGAAGGTCCTCTATTTCCTCGAAGGCCACGGCGAAGGGTCCGTCGACGAGTCGGGCGACAACGGCTATCTCGACGGTCAAGGCCGAGCTCGAAAAGCTCGGCTACGAGGTCAAGAAGCAGACGCCTGGCCCTGGCCGACCGCTTCCCCCAGGACTGCGCCGTGCTCGTCGTCCCCGGCCCCCAGAAAGACCTCCTGCCGAACGAATACGAGACGATCCGGGCCTACATCAAGGCCGGCGGCCGCGTCCTGTTCATGGTCGATCCCGGAGACGCCGACCCTGCTGCCGCTCTTCCTCGCCGACTACGGCTTCAAGCTCGAGAACGACATCGTCGTCGACACGGTCTCGCGGCTCCTCGGCGGCGATTACTTCATGCCCGTCGTCACGCGAGTACGAGCCCCACGCCATCACGGCCAAGTTCTCCTACGCGACGTTCTTCCCCTATGCCCGCTCGGTCGAGGTCGCCGAGACCAAGCCCGAGGGGGCGACCGTCGACCGCCCTGGCCAAGACGAGCCCCAACTCCTGGTCCGAGCGGCGAGCTCGACCAGAAGGAGGTCAAGTTCACGACGGACAAGGACAAGCAGGGCCCGATCAGCCTGGCCGTCGGTCGCGTCGTTCAAGACCAAGCCCGGCCGCCCCGCCGCCGGCCCGCGAGCCAAGCCCGGCGAGCCGCCCGCGGCCAAGCCCGAGCCGCGCGCCGAGAAGGAAGCCCGCCTCGCCGTCATCGGCGATTCCGATTTCGCCAAGAACCGCTATTACGGCCTGTCCGGCAACGGCAATTTCTTCCTCAACGTCGCCAACTGGCTGGCCGAGGAGTCCGACCTCATCGCCATCCAGCCCAAGACCCAGACGCCGCGGACGCTCCAGCTCACGCCCTCGCAGGGCCGGCTGATCTTCCTCGTCAGCGTCGTCATCCTGCCCCTGGCCGTCCTCCTCATCGGGATCTCCGTCTGGGTCCGGAGGAGGTCGCTGTGAAGATTCAAGACGACGCTCATCCTCCTGGCCGTCCTCGCCGTCCTCTCGCGCTCGTCCTCGTCTTCGACACGAAGGGCGAGGAGAAGAAAGCCGCCGAGGAGAAAGACGAACACGCTCATCAGCCTGGCGGCCGCGCGACGTCCGCAAGGTCGAGCATCGTCAAGAACGGGCAGACGCTGGCCTTCGAGCGGGACGAGGCGGGGCCGTGGCGGCTGACCTCGCCCCTCCAGGCCGCCGGCCGACGAATACGAGGTCAACAGCCTCGTCGAGCGCCCTGGCCTCGCTCCGCATCGAGCGCGTCGTCGAGAAGGACGGCCAAGGACCCGGCCGCCTACGAGATCCCGAAGACGGAGGTCTCGCTCTGGGTCAAGGGCAAGGACGGCGCCGGTGCGCCTCCTCGTCGGGATGGAGAACCCGCTCGACAAGTCGCTCTTCGCCAAGCGCGCGGACGACCCCCGGGTCGTCCTGCTCTCGTCGACGCTCAAGACGACGCTCGAGAAGACGGTCTTCGACTTCCGCGCAGAAGGACGTCTTCAAGTTCACCGCCGCCGACGTCACGGGGATCCGGGTCAAGGCCAAGAACGTCGCCTGGCGGGCCGCTCGCGAAGGGACGGGCTGGTCGCTCGAGACCCCCGTCGCCGCTCTGGCCGCCAAGGGCACGATCGATGCCCTCCTCGATTCCCTCTCCGGGCTCAGGGCCAAGGCGTTCGTGGCCGAGGAAAAGACGCGCCGCCGTCGCTCAAGGCGTTCGGGCTGGACAAGCCCGAATACGAGGTCGCCCTGTCGCTCCCGGCGACCGAACAGGAGATCGTCTTCTCTCTGCACAAGGAGGGCGAGAACTCCTACGCCACGACCTCCCAGTCGACCAAGATCGTCAACTTCGAGGGCACCCTCCTCGCCGACCTCGACCGCAAGGTCGACGAGATGCGGGAAAAGAAGGTCGCCGATTTCTATTCCTGGGACGCCGACCCGGATCGCCCTGAAGAGGGACGGCGTCGAGATCGCCGCCGTCAAGGAGAAGGTCCGGCGACGACGGAGAAATGGCTCCTCGAGGGTCCGGCCAAGGAGGAGGCCGAACCGGGACCAGGTCGAGGACTTCCTCCGCAAGATCGAAGGCCTCGAGGCCGCGGCGTTCGTCGACGGTCCCGGCCCGCTCGCCGCCTACGGTCTCGATCCCGGAGCGGAGATCCGGATCCGGACCAAGGACGACCAGGAGCCAGGCCAAGGAGATCGTCCTCCTCGTCGGCCGGGAGGACGCGGAAAAGAAGCAGGTCGTCGTCAAATCCCCGGGACTCGACTACCTGTTCAGGGTCGACTCGGCTTTCGTTCGGGTCTGGCCCAAAGACAAAAAGGACTGGAAGGCCGCCGCGCGCCGCGGTCGAAGAAGGCAAGACCGATAAAAAATAAGTTCTCGGACCGAGCTCCTGGCCTGGTATCGGGCCCACCGGCGAAAGCTGCCCTGGCGCGGGACGAAAGATCCCTACAGGATCTGGGTCTCCGAGATCATGCTCCAGCAGACGACCGTCGCGGCCGTCATCCCCTACTACGAGCGCTGGCTCGGGGTCTTCCCCGACGTGCGGGGCCTGGCCCGGGCCCCGCTGCGGAAGGTCCTCAGGGAATGGCAGGGGCTGGGCTATTATCAGAGGGCCCGGAACCTGCACGCCGCGGCCCGAACCGTCGTCCGGGAGCACGGCGGCAAGGTCCCCGATGAGGAAGCGGCGCTCCGGCGGCTGCCCGGGTTCGGGCCCTACACCTCGGCCGCCGTCCTGAGCCTCGCCTACGGCCGGCCTCTCCCCGTCATCGACGCCAACGTCCGGCGCGTCCTCATGAGGCTGCTGGGCCTTCGGGGCCCGGCCGTGCCCAGCGTCGACAGGAAGCTCGGCGCCTTCCTCGCGACCGTCTTCCCCGCGGACGCGCCCGGCGAATTCAACCAGGCCATGATGGAGCTCGGGGCTCTCCTCTGCCGGAGCCGCAGCCCCCAATGCCTGGCCTGTCCTGTCCGCGCCGCCTGCGTGGCGGCGCGGGACGGCGATCCAGGAGATCATTCCGCGGCCCAAAAAGCTCAGTCTGAAGAGGATCGAGGTCGTCGTGGCTGTCATCGAGAAGGACGGCCGGGTCCTCATCCAGGAGCGGCCCGCCGGCGGCCTCCTGGCCGGCCTCTGGGAATTCCCCGGCGGAAAGGTCGAGCCCGGCGAAAGCCTGACGGCCGCCCTCAGGCGGGAGATCCGCGAGGAGCTGGGCGCCGGGATCAAGGACATCAGCCGTCTGACCACCGTCCGCCACGCTTATACCCGCTTCGAGGCGACGCTCCACGCCTTCCGCTGCAAGCTCAGGGACCCCGGATTCGAGGCGGGCCGCGGCCGGCGCTGGGTCACGTTGAGGGGGATCCGCCGCTATCCCCTGCCCTCGGGGAGCGTCAAGATCGTCGATTATCTGGAAGGCGAAAACCCCGCCCTAATTGAGGCCCAGCTCCCGGTGCTTCGACGCGATCGTCGCGGCCAGCGCGTCGATGGCCTCGAGGTCGGCCGGCTTCGGCGATCCCTTGGCGATGACGGACGGCAGCAGCTCGACCTTGAGGTTGGGGATGGCCGCCTTGATCGATGTCGACCATCTTGCCGGCCCAGCCGTAGCTCCCGATGATCGCGGCGAAGCGGACCTTGGGCCGGAGGGCGTTGGCCAGGATGACGGCGTTGAAGACCGCCGGGTGGGGCCCGACATGGACGGTCGGCGCGGCGACGACGATCGTGGCCGCGTCGACGAGGGCCATGGCCAGCTGGCCGATGTCGGCCGAGGCCATATTGAAGGGATGGACGGTGACGCCCCGCTCGACGAGGCCGTCGATGAGGCGCTCGACCATGATCGCGGTCGAGCCGTGCATGGTCACCCAGGGGATGACGACGGTGTTGTGGGGCTTGTCGTCGGACCAATCGCGGTAGGCCCCGATGACGGACTGCGGGTCGCGGTGGATGGGGCCGTGGCTCGGGGCGATGAGACGGATCTCGAGGTCCTTGATCTTGTCCAGGTTCTTCTGGATGATCTTGCGGAAGGGCATCATGATCTCGGCGTAGTAGCTCTTGGCCGCGGCCAGGATCTCGTCGACGCCGTCGACGAAGAGCCCGGTCTGGGCGATGTGGGAGCCGAACCAGTCGCAGCTGAAGAGGATCTTGTCCTCCTCGAGGTAGGTCGACATGGTCTCGGGCCAGTGGACCCAGGGGGTCGTGATGAAGCGGAGCGTCTTGCCGCCGAGGTCGAGACGCTCGCCGTCGGCGACGGCGCGGATCGCGTTCCGCGTCGAGCCCGAGGTGGTCGACGAGCATCGGCTTGGCCAGCTCCGACGAGAGGACCTGGATCCCGGGATAGCGGCCGAGGACCCAGGGGATGCCGCCCGAGTGGTCCTGCTCGGTGTGATTGGAGATGAGATAGTCGATCTTCGGGACGTCCTTCAGATAGGCCTCGAGGACGGGGAGCTTGGTCGGCTCGACGGCGTCGATGAGGGCGGTCTTGTCGCGGCCTCTGACGAGATAGGAGTTATAGCTCGTGCCGTCGGGCAGCGGGATGAGGGCGTCGAAGAGCCGGCGGTCGAAATCGGGGGCGCCGACGTAGAAGACGTCGGGGACGATCTCTCGGGGTTTCATGATGGCGGCACTCCTCGCGACGGTTAATTCCTAGTCATTTTATAGTATTTAAGGCCAAAAATAAAGAGTCCGCTCAGACGCCGGGGTATTTGCGCTTGGCGAAGTAGATGATCTCGGGGTGCTTCTTGTAGCCGAGCTTCTCGAAGACGGCCATCGACACGGCGTTGTCGTCCTCGATGAGACAGGCCAGGATGTCCATCCCCTGGGACTCGAGCCAGTCCTCGGCCGCGCTCACGAGCCGGGCGCCGATCCCGGATCTCCTCAGGGCCGCGTCGACGGCCAGCCGGTTGATCCAGCCCTTCCGGCCGTCGTGGGTCGCCAGGACGGTCCCGATGACCCGGCCCGCCCTCCCCCGTTTCGGCCACCAGGAAGCGGACGTTCGGGAGCCCGATCTGGCGGGCGATGCTCTCCCGGCTGTCCCGGCCCTGGGGTTTCAGGGGCAGGCCGCCGGCGGCCCAGAGCTCCATGACCCTGTCGTAATCCTCGATTCGGAATGGCCTGATGCCGATCCCGCCGGCCCGATCGTCGTCCGCCATCGCTCGTCCCCTTTCGTGTTCCTGTCCGCCTCCGCGCGTCCGCGTCGTCAGCGGACGAACAGGACGTAGACCCCGATGGCCACGGCGGAGGCGGCCAATCCCGGTCGATACCGCCGCCGGCCAGGACTTCCTGTGGATGGACCTCGCGGCCAGGACGAATCTCAGGACGGCCCAGACAGCGGCGGCCGCGTAGAAGGCCAGGAAGAGCGTCTGCCAGGCGCCCGGCTCGGACAGCAGGCCCACCCATTCCGCCTGACCCATGCCCAGGGCGGCGAAGACCGCCTCGACGGCCAGGGGGACCCAGGCCAGGAGGAAGGGGCCGCCCCAGGCCCGCGCGGCCTTGACCAGGACGTCGCTCCGATGGCATCCCTTCGTGCCGAGCGCCAGAAGGACGCCCGAGGTCAGGACCCAGACGGCGAAGACGAGCGGCAGGATGAAGAGGATCTGCCAGGCGTAGTAATTGTCGACGTCCAGGCCGGCGATGACCGGGGCGACCGGCACGGACCCGGCCATGGCCAGCACGGCGGACGCGAGCGGCGTACGCGAGCCCGGCCAGGCCGAGGAAGAGGGCGGCGCGGCGCATCGGGTGCCGCTTCTTGAACGCCCGGTGCCTGGCGCTCATGGCCTTGAAGAAGCGAGCTTGCCACCGGCATCCTCCCTCAGGTCACCAGGAGGTGCTTGCTGGCGAAATTGGGATCGGTCGTCAGGTTGATGCCGAACCGCCGCAGCCCCGAATCGTCTCCCGGCGACGGGATGTGGGTGATGTGGACTTCGCAGCCCTGGAGCTCCTTCATCTTCTCCAGGGCCAGGTGGGCCGTGGGATTGGAGGCCGCGTTGATGCTCAGGCAGATGAGGACCTCGGACAGGTCGAGGCTGACGGACTTGGCCCCGAAGACGCTCTTCTTGAGCGCCCCGACGGACTCGATGATCGACGGCGAGAGGAGCGGGATCTTGTCCGGGATCCCGGCCAGCTTCTTGACGGCGTTGAGGACGAGGGCCGACGGCGGCGTGCATGAGGGGGGAGTTCTTGCCCGTGACGATGGAGCCGTCGCGAAGCTCCATGGCCGCCCCGACGAAGACGCCCTTGTTCCCCTTCCCCGTCGCCTGGGCCTCCTCGGCCGCCCGGCGGGCGGCGCCGACGACCGGCCGGTCCTCGGGCTTGACGCCGAGCTCCTTCATCAGCAGCTCGGCCCGCTGGACGGTCTCCTTCTCGACGAAGCCCATGCGTGTACTCGCAGGAATAGCGGAAGAAGCGCCGGATGAGCTCCTGCTTGGCCGCCTCGCGGACGACGTCGTCGTCGGTGATGCCGAAGCCCGCGGCGTTGCAGCCCATGTCGGTCGGCGACTTGTAGAACGCCGGCCCGCCGGTGATCTTCTCCAGGATGCGCTTGAGGACCGGGAAGACCTCGACGTCGCGGTTGTAGTTGACGGCGACCTTGCCGTAGGCCTCGAGGTGGAAGGGGTCGACCAGGTTGAAGTCGCAGATGTCGGCCGTGGCCGCCTCGTAGGCGACGTTGACGGGGTGCTTGAGGGGCAGGTTCCAGATGGGGAAGGTCTCGAACTTGGCGTAGCCCGAGGCGAGTCCCCGGCGGTACTCGTGGTAGATCTGGGACAGGCAGGTGGCCAGCTTGCCGCTGCCCGGGCCCGGTCCGGTGACGATGACGAGGGGGTGCTCGGTCTCGATGTAGTCGTTCGCGCCGTAGCCCTCGTCGCTGACGATGGTGTCGACGTCGGTCGGGTAGCCCTTGGTGAAGCGGTGGGTGTAGACGCGGATGCCCTGCCGCTCGAGCTTGTTCTTGAAGACCCGGGCGGACGGCTGGTTGTCGAACCGGGTGATGACCACGGCCTTGATCTGGATGCCCCACTCGCGGAGGTCGTCGATGAGCTTCATGGCGTCGACGTCGTAGGTGATGCCGAAGTCGGCCCGCATCTTCTTCCGTTCGATGTCGCCGGCGTAGATGCAGAGGAGGAAATCGGCCTGGCTCCGGAGCTCCTGGAGGAGCTTCATCTTGACGTTGGGGTCGTAGCCGGGCAGGACCCGGGCGGCGTGGTAGTCGAAGAAGAGCTTGCCGCCGAATTCGAGGTAGAGCTTGTTCTGGAAGCGGCCCATCCGTTCGAGGATGGCTTTCTTCTGTTCCTGGAGGTAGTGGGCGTTGTCGAATCCGACAGCGTGGTTCATGAGCGTTTTCAGCCTTTCTGCGCGCGAGGTCAGCGCGCCGTGCCCTTCATGATCTTGAAATCGTCGAAGAGGCCGTAGCCCACCGACGAGTACTCCGATCCCGGGGGCAGGCCCCCCTTGGCCCCCTGCTGGAACGAGCCGGGCCAGGCCCGGCCGAGGGGCGGGTCGTTGTGGAGCGGTCCGAGGGTGTTCCGGAGCGTCCCGTAGACGACGACGGAAACAGCGTTCGGTCCGGGGGCCAGGGCGCCCGTCAGGTCGCATTCATACGGGGGGAAGGCGGCCGTGCCGACGTGCTTCTCGCCGACAAAGACCTCGGCCGTCGCCCCGAGCCAGGCGCCGAGGCGGAGGCGGTACGGCGGTCCCGGCGCCGCCCTCAGGGACGGTGACGGTCGTCGTGTAGCGGACCCCGGCCCCGTAGAACGGCCAGCCCTGGGCGTTCCAGGCCCCGGCTGCGAGGGGCGCGGGCGGCAGGATCTCGAAGCCGCGGGCCGCGGCGGCGAGGCGGAAGGCCCCGAGGAGATAGACGGGCTCGAGCTCGCTGTGGATCGTGAACGGCCGGGCCTGGACCGTGATCTTGTTCCGGCCGGAGACGACGTGGGCGCCGACCGGGTAGACGCCGAAGGCCCTGTCCAGCCACCATTCGCCGGGCGCCGGCTGGACCTCCTTGTCGTTGACGAAGACGCGGAAGAGGGCCGGCCGCTCGACGACGGCCTCGAGGTCGGCGAAGTCATGGGCGTCGTCCTTGAGCGCCCGGAACCAGAACACGGCCTCGAAGCCCGATCCGGCCGGGAACTTGTCCAGGTCGAGGATGTTCGTCTTGTACTGGACCGCGCTGTCCCAGGGATTGCGGTCGAGCCCGTGGGCCTGGAAGGTCTTCCGCTGGGCGTCGTAGAAATAGAGGTCCTTTTCCGTCCGGCCGGCGACGGTGAGGTCGCAGTAGTCGAGGGTCAGGACGTTCGGGCCCGAGCGGCTGCGACCGCGAGAGCCGCCCTCGGCCGGGACGTCCTCCCGCCGAGCGGGGGCCGGCGGGGCGGCGACGGTTTGGCCCGCTCGTCCCTGACGCACGAGGAGCAGGCTGCCCGCCGGCGGCAGGGAGAAGGCGAGGTCGAGCTTGCCGCCGCGCCGCTCGAACGGGTACGGCTTGACCGCCCCGTGAAGGGGTCCCATTCCTCGGCCGAGCCGCCGGCGAGGGTCATCGTCCCGGCAGCCGTCGCCTGCGGGGTCGGAGTTGACCAGGAAGACGAGCTGCCCGCCGTCGAACTCCCGGCGCTGATGGAAGAGCTTGGCCCCGGCCGTGAGCCCCGCGAACACGATCGCCGGGGGGCTGAACTGCCGGACCCTGTCGAAGCCGCCGCCGGGCCCGGAATCGGGAGCCAGCGGTCGCCGAAGGATGCCTGGAGCTCCCGGACGTCCTCCGTGAGCAGCCCGTTGACGTAGTCGGGCGGCGCGACCCAGGAGACGATCTTGCCGTCGCGGATGAGATAGTCGCGGACGAGGGCCACGGTCGTGTCCTCGAGGTTTCGCAGGCCCGGCGGCAGGACGACCAGCTCGTAGGAGCGGTCGCCGACGTTCAGCCTGGCGTGGCCGACCGAGCCGAACTCCTGGAGCGTCTTCTCGCTGCCGAGGTCGTATTCGATCTGCTCGGCCTCGAGGAGGTGGACGAAGGCCTGGAAATCGGCGCCGACCGTCCGGAACTCCTCCGATTCGGCCGCCGGCGAATAGTACATCCAGGCCGTCGTCGTCGGCTCGATGACCAGGACCCGGTTGACCTGCCGGCCCAGGCTCATGACGACGGACAGCCGGCCGAAGTAGTCGGCCAGGGTGTTGTAGTGGCCCCACCACGGCTCGTGGTAGGAGAACGACAGCGGGTGGTCGCGCTTGCGCGCGCCCATGATCGTGACGTAGGAGAGGTGCTGGTTGACGAAGTTGACGCCCAGGGCGTACTCCCAGTCGGCGATCCGCTTCTGGTCGACGAAGGTCAGGTCCCAGCCGCCGGCGCCGTAGGTCTCGGACATCGTCCGCTCGCGGCCGAGCTGGTTGGCCGCGCTGCGGATCTCCCGGACGGCCCGGGCGTTGCCGAACTGGGCGTCCGGGGCGTCGCGTCGAACTCGTTCATCAGGATGTCGATGCCGGGCATGTGGGCGTAGGCGGCCATGGCCAGGTTGTCCGGGGAGACGCGCGGCCGCGGCCATTCGTGCTCCCAGTAGTGGCCGGTGAAGACGAGCTTGTTGTCGGTGGCGTAGTCGTAGTAGGGCTTGGCCCAGTTCTCGATGAAGAGGTCGAGGAGCGTCGCGTAGAAATCGTGCCGGACGCGCTTCCAGTTCCCGATCTCCTCGAAGAGGGCGACGAGCTCGGGCCGGAGGTCGTAGCCCCAGCGCGTCTGGAAGGCCTCGAAGAGGGCCGGGGTGTAGTTGACGGCCTCGCGGCCGCCGGCCGGGGAGATCTCGGCCTCGTCCTGGAAGACGCCGGGGACGGTCAGGCCGAACTCCTCGCCGATCGCGGCCTTGTAGCCGTTGAGGGTCAGGTCGAGGAACTTCTCGGTGACGTCCTGGCGCATGATATCGACGTAGGTGAAGCCGCCGTGCCAGGGGGACGGGGCGGCGGGGACGACGTCGAAGACGAAATAGGCGGCGCGCGTCGGGCCCCGGGGGCCGCGGACTTGCCGGTGACGTCCTCGAGCCCGGTCAGGGTCCGGCGCAGGACGACGAGGGGCGCGGGGTCGAGCGGGGCCGGCGGCGGCCCGTCGTACTTCCGCATCCTGAGACCCGAGCCGGACGGCGTCGGGCATGGCCGCGGGCACGTGGCCGCCGGCGAAGCCCGAGGGATAGGAATTCTCGTCGTAGATCCAGATCTTCAGGCCGAGGCCCTTGCCCGTCCTCGACGGCGTAGGCGCAGAGCGAGAACCATTCGTCCGTGAGATAGGGCGTGATGAGGCCCGGGACGCGGATGGATGAAGACGCCGCCGATGCCGCGGGCCTTGAAGTCCTCGAGCTGGCGCTCGATCTCCTCGCGGGTCATCCGGTCGTTCCAGACCCAGAGCGGCGCGCTGCGGTACTCCGGCCGGCGGATCGGCGAAGGTCTTGAGGATGGTCTCGTAGGAAGGCCCCTCGGCCTTCTTGGCGCAGGACAGCGCCGGCGGCGGCGATCGGCCAGGACGAGGACGCAGAGGATCCCGACAGCGGGGATACGACGCTTCATGGTCATGACTGTCCCTTTCGCTCTCCGACGGGAAGTCCGGCGGACGGGCCGGAGAATGTCGCAGGCAAGCGAACACATTTGCCCTCAAATCTAGGGGAACGGGAACCCAAAGTCAAGGCGGCGAGGGCCGGAGAACGTCGGACGCCGCGGGCGTTCGTCAAGGGAAGGGCAATGGCGGAGAGGGCGGGATTCGAACCCGCGGCCCCGGTTTGAGCCAGGGCAAACGCTTAGCAGGCGTTCCTGATCGACCACTCCAGCACCTCTCCGCGGTCGGGGAACCGGGTTATTCTAGCATGAGACGGGGGCCAAAGCCAAACTCGAGACGCCCGTCAGCACGGGCCCCAGCGGTGGCCGGGATGGCGCCGCTCGTATTCCGCGGCCGTCTTCTTGGTGATCTTGTGCCAGGGCTCCCCCGTCTTGGCCCCGACGATGCCGGCCAGGGCGCAGCGGCAGAGGGTCTTGTCGACCTTCGTCCTCAGCTCGTGGAAGACCTCGTAGGGATCGCGCTTCAGGAAGTCCTCGGCCGTCCTGATGCCGATCTTCTCGAGCTTGGCGGCGGTCGTCTTGCCGACGTTCGGCAGATCGGTCAGCTTGGCCGGTTTCTCGGTCGCTATTCTCATGTCGTCTCCTCTTCCCCGTCCCCTGCCCTTCTTCCCCGTTCAATTAGCGGACTCCGCCGAGTTCCCGAAAACGGGCATAAGCGGCTTTTCTTTTACCCGTACGGACCCGGGATGCCTCGGCCAGTTCATCCACGTCCGCGTTCTCGTGTTGGATGGCGCTTCTATAGGCCCTGAGACCCTCGAGCTCTTGTCGAGCGAGATCCGCGATCTCGAGGGCTCGGTCCATCAGCCCGGCGTCATTCTTGATCAGAGAAGAGAGTCTCAAGGAGGCTTTGGAGGCGAGGTCGGCGGCGGCGCTAGTCGGCTTTGCCCTCAATCGCGCCTCCCTCGCCTATGGAAAGACCGGAAACGGCCTGGTCGTACCTTTCGTAGGAAGCTATAAAGCTCCTCAACGCCTTGATGTCGTCATGATACATGCGGTAAAAGAACAAAGAACTGCCGGCCGCCACCGCCAGGACGAAGATGAGCAGCCATTTGTGTTTCACGGTCATCTCCGGTCACGAGCCCGCGAGCTTGATCACGGTCTGCCAGTTCCGGGTCGTGACCTCGTGTCCGACCGCCTTTTCAAGGAAGGCCATGAGCTCCGGCGTCCCCACGCCCGGCGAAAGCGTCACGACGCTGAAGATCTCGCCCGGCGCGACTCGGACGATGCGAACGCCCTTAGCGGATGACGGGGGCCGGAGGCCGGATAGACCGGGTTTCTCTTGAGCGAGGAAGGTCACGTAAAGCTTGACGTCAGGGCCGGACGGCACGCCTTTGAAGGGATCTGAGGCGACGAGGGCCCTCAATTCGCCGACCGTTCGGATGACCACCTTGACGGGGAATCCGAACGCCTTTTCGAGTCCCCTGGCGATCGCCAGATCCAGGCGCGGGTCCTTGCCGGGCGCTTCGAAAATGACGTTGCCGCTGGCGAGCACCGTCCTGACATCCCGGAAACCCATCGCCTCGAAGGCCTTCTTGAGGGCGGCCATGGGGACCTTCTTATGGCCGCCGACGTTGATGCCCCTCAAAAAAGCGATAATGGCGGAGGGAGAGGGATTCGAACCCCCGTTCCGGAGAACCGGAAAGCGGTTTTCAAGACCGCCGCCTTCAACCACTCGGCCATCCCTCCGTCGGATCTATTTCTTCTCAGCTGATATGCGCTCGAGGCCGTCCATGTAGGGCCGCAGGGCCTCGGGGATGACGACCGAGCCGTCGGCCTGCTGGTAGTTCTCGAGGATGGCGCTGACGGTCCGGCCGACGGCCAGGCCCGAGCCGTTGAGCGTGTGGACGAACTCGGGCTTGCCCTTGGCCTCGCGCTTGAACCGGATGTTCGCGCGCCGGGCCTGGAAATCCACGCAGTTCGAACAGGACGAGATCTCCATGAAGCCGTCGCGGCTGGGCATCCAGACCTCGAGGTCGTAGGTCTTGGCGCTGGCGAAGCCCATGTCGCCCGTGCAGAGCAGCACGACCCGGTGGTGGAGTCCCAGCCGCTTCAGGACCTCCTCGGCCGAGGCGGTCATGAACTCGAGCTCGTCGAAGGACGCCTCGGGACGGCTGAAGATCATCATTTCGACCTTGTTGAACTGGTGCTGGCGGATGAGGCCCCGGACGTCCTTCCCGTACGATCCCGCCTCGCTCCGGAAGCAGGGCGTCCAGGCCACGAAGCGCGTCGGCAGGACGCGCGCCGTCGAGGATCTCGTTCCGGTAGATGTTCGTCAGCGGCACCTCGGCCGTCGGGATGAGATACCAGTCGAAGCCCTCGAGCTTGAACAGGTCCTCCTTGAACTTGGGCAGGTTGCCCGTCCCGGTCAGGCTCTCGGCGTTGGCGATGAAGGGCGGCAGGACCTCGGTGAAGCCCCGCTCGCGGGTGTGGAGGTCGAGCATGAAGCCGATCAGGGCCCGCTCGAGCCGCGCCCCCGCGCCGAAGTAGACCGCGAAGCGGGAGCCCGTGATCTTGGCCGCCCGCTCGAAGTCGAGGATGCCCAGCTTCTCGCCGATGTCCCAGTGGGCCTGGGGCTTGAAGCCGAGGTCCGGCCGGCTCCCCCACCGCCGGGCTTCCTTGTTGTCCTCGGCGCTCTTCCCGACGGGAACGGACTCGTGGGGGATATTGGGGATGTTGAGGAGCGTCGACTTGAGCTCCTCATCGAAGGCCTTGAGCCGCTCTTCGAGCGCGCCGATCTCGTCGCCGACCTTTCTCATCTCGGCGATGATCGCCGAGGCGTCCTTCCCGTCCTTCTTCAGCCGGGAGACCTCCTCGGAGGCCTTGTTCTTGACGGCCCGGAGGTCCTCGGTCCGCTTGAGGACGTCCTTCTTCTCGCGGGAGAGGCGGACGAACTCCTCGAACGAGATCCGCTGGCCTCGCGCCGCGAGCCTATTCTGAACGGATTCAAGGTTTTCCAGGACGAATTTGGGGTCGAGCATGGGCCGATTATAGCATGGAAAATCGGGGACATGAACGAAATCTCCGGATTTCGTATCGTGTCCCCGATTTTCCGGTTTTTGACAAGCCCTCGCGATTATTCAACAATAGGCGCGATGACCGGCTACCTCCAGGTCTACACGGGTAACGGCAAGGGCAAGACGACCGCGGCCCTGGGTCTCGCCTTCCGGGCGGCCGGCCACGGCTTCAAGACCTATATCGCCCAGTTCCTCAAGGCGCAGCCGACGGGCGAGATCGAGGCCGCCAGGAAGCTGGCCCCGCTCATCCGCATCGAACAGTTCGGACGCGAGGGCTTCATCACCGTCAAAGACGGCCCCGGCGACGAGGACATCTCCCGGGCCCGGACAGGGCTGACCACGGCTCTCGAAGCCATGCTATCCGGCGAGTACCGGATCGTCGTCCTCGACGAGGTCAACACCGCGGTCCATTTCAAGATCCTGCCCGAGCCGGACGTCCTCGACTTCATCGACAAGCGCCCGGCGGCGCTCGAGCTCGTCCTGACGGGCCGCTATGCCCCGGCCTCGTTCATCGACCGGGCCGACCTGGTCACCGAGATGCAAGGACGTCAAGCACTACTTCGACAAGGGCGTCAAGGCCCGCGAAGGCATCGAGAAATGAGCCGGCGGCCGGACCCCTTCGGCCGGAGCCCCTTCCGGCCGTCCATGGACCGCGACCGGTTCGAGGCGCTCGTCGCCGAGGCCCTGGACGAGATCCCGAGGAGATTCCGCAAGCTCATCGAAAACGTCAACGTCATGGTCGAGGACGACTGCCCGCCGGGAACGAACCTCCTCGGCCTCTACCACGGCGTCCCCTACCCTCACCGCAGCCCCGCCTCCTACGGCAACTACCCGCCCGACGTCATCGTCATCTATCAGCGCCCCATCGAATCGATCTCCCGGTCCGATGAGGAGATCAAGGACCACGTCCGGGACACTGTCCTCCACGAGGTCGGCCACTATTTCGGGCTCGGCGAGGCGGAGCTCCGGGAGATCGAGCGGGCCGTGCGGGAGCAGCGCAAAGGAGAACCGCGATGAACAAGCCGCTCGAAGGCGTCTTTGTGGCGCTGACGACACCATTCGCCGGAGACGGGATCGCCGTGGAAAAGATCAAGGACAACATCCGCAAGCTCAACGCCACCGCGGTCGCGGGCTATCTCGTCCTCGGCTCGACCGGGGAGAGCGTCTCGCTGACGGACGCGGAATCGCTCGCGCTCGTCGAGGCCGTCCTCGAGGCCGCCGCGCCTGAAAAGAAGGTCCTCGTCGGCACGGCCCGCGAATGGACCCAGGGGACGATCGACTTCACGGCCAGCCTCCCGGCCCGCGGCATCGCCGCCGTCCTCGTCCGGCCGCCTTCCTATTTCAAGTCGAAGATGACCCGCGAGGCCCTCAAGGCCCATTACCTGGCCGTGGCCGACGCCAGCCGGTATCCCGTCCTCGTCTACAACATGCCCCAGAACACCGGCATCTCGCTCGAGCCGCGCCTGGTCATCGACCTCTCGTCCCACCCCAACATCGCCGGGCTCAAGGAGAGCGGCGGCAGCCTCGCCTTCCTGGCCGAGGTCGTCCGCGAAGTGCCCGAGCGCTTCCACTATCTCCTCGGCTCCGGGTCCGTCGTCTATCCCGGCCTCGAGATGGGGGCCTGCGGGGCCATCCTGGCCGTGGCCAACGCCGTCCCTGAGATGTGCGCCGAGCTCTTCCGCCTCTTCAAGGCCGGGAAGAAAGACGCCGCCCGCAAACTCCAGCTCGATCTCATTCCCTTCAACAAGACACTGGTGGAGATCTACGGCATCGCCGGGCTCAAGCGTCGCCCAGGACCTGAGGGGATATCACGGCGGCCCGACGCGGCTGCCCCTCCTCCCCGTCGACGAGAAGGGCCGGGCGGAGATCGCCGCCCTGCTTAAGAAAGCCGGGTTCTAATCAAATCGGGGACACAATACCATTTTCCGATTTCCCGCCCGCAGCGACGATCGAGGGAGTTCGCTCAGCTCGCTCGCTCGAAAGCCAAGAAACACCTTTTTCCCGATACTTAGCAGAAATCCGCCTCCGTGTCTCTCCGCCGGATTTCTGCGCCTCCGCTCGCTTCGCGAAATCCAAGAAACACCTTTTTCCCGATATTTAGCAGAAATCCCCCTCCGTGTATCTCCGGCGGATTTCTGCGCCTCCGCTCGCTTCGCGAGCTACGGGTAGGACCGTGCACCCTGCTCCGACAACACTCTCCCTGCGTGTCCCGAGCCGCCGGCTCCGGCGAGGTTGACTGCCGCACAAGGGACCATCCCGTTACCGCTGCTACCTTCCGGTCCTGACGGAGTTCGCGGGCGGCCCTTCGCGCAGGACCCCAGCCTTCAGCACCACGTGCAAGGGCACCGGCCAGAAAGAGGGAAGCCTCGGCAGGGAATTCGACCCCACTGGAGCGGATTGTGGGCCACAGGGCACCGCTAGCTCCCCGTCTAGCACGGTCGGCCCTATTATACATTTTTCCCCGGATTGGGGTAAAATGGATGTCCGCTTTCAGGAGGACAACGATATGTTATTCGGCGATCCGACCTTCCTTCTCGTCATCCCGGCCCTTATCCTGGCCCTCTACGCCCAGGCCAGGGTCAAGGGGGCCTACCGTAAGTATAGCCAGGTCTTCGCCTCGTCCCGCATCGACCGGGGCCCAGGCCGCCTACCAGCTGCTCCAGACGGCCGGCGCCGGCGAGGTCACCATCGAAAAGACGCCGGTCAGCTGACAGACCACTACGATCCGCGCAAGAAGGTCCTCCGGCTGTCCCAGGGCGTCCACGACGGCGCCTCGATCGCCGCCCTCGGCATCGCCGCGCACGAAACGGGCCACGCGATCCAGCATCACACCCATTACCAGCCCATGGCCCTGCGGTCGGCTCATCTATCCCGTGGCCAGCCTCGGCTCGACCCTGGCCTTCCCGCTCTTCTTCGTCGGGCTCATCATCAACAGCGGCAGCTCCAAGCTCCTCATGGACATCGGCATCCTGCTCTTCACCGGGGCCGTCGCGTTCTCGGTCGTCACCCTGCCCGTCGAATTCAACGCCTCGAAGCGGGCCCTGACCCTGCTCGAAGAGCGGCGCTTCCTGACGCCGGACGAGATGGTCGGCGCCCGGAAGGTCCTGAGCGCCGCCGCCCTGACCTACGTCGCCGCGACGACCATGGCGGTCGTCCAGCTCCTGAGGATGTTCCTCCTGCGCTCGTCGCGGGACTAGCGTCCGGCGGATCGGCGGCCGCCCGCGGCGCATGAACCCGTCGCGCCTTGACACTCCCCTCCCCCGGTGATAGATAGACCTCTTCGATCTTCCGCAGGAGGTCGTCCATGAAGAGATCCCGGCTCGATCGTCCCGCTCGGCGCTCGTCCTGGCCGCGCTCGTCCTGACCGCCGGGCATCCTCTCGGCCCAGACGCCGCCGGACAAGTTCCTCGGCTTCAAGGTCGGCGAGGACCGCAAGCTCGCCGATTACACCCAGATCAAGGCCTATTTCGAGAAGCTGGCCCAGGAGATCGAACAAGCTCAAGCTGTTCACGATCGGCGAATCCGTCCTCAAGAAGCCGATGATCATGGCCGCCATCTCGACGCCCGAGAACCTGGCCAAGCTCGACCGCTGGAAAGAGATCACCCACAAGCTCCGCGATCCGCGCGCTGACGCCCGTCGACGAGGCCCGCAAGCTGGCCAAGGAAGGCAAGGCCATCGTCCTCATCACCTGCTCGCTCCACGCGACCGAGATCGCCGCCTCGCAGATGTCGATGGAGCTGGCCTACGACCTCGTCACCGGCAAGACCTTCTTCGACGCCGGGAAGGTCCTCAACGACGTCATCGTCCTCCTCGTCCCGACCCACAACCCCGACGGCAACCAGATGGTCGTCGACTGGTACAAGAAATACGTCGGGACCCAGTACGAGGGCGGCAACATGCCCTGGCTCTACCACTACTATGCCGGCCACGACAACAACCGCGACTGGTACATGTTCAACCTGCCCGAGACGCGGGCCGTGACCAAGGTCCTCTACCACGACTGGCTGCCCCAGATCCACGTCGACGAGCACCAGCAGGGCTCCAACGGCGCCCGGCTCTTCGTCCCGCCGTTCATGGACCCGCCCCTGCCGAACATCCAGCCCTCGGTCTGGCGCGGCGTCAACCTCGTCGGCACCGAGATGAGCTACGACCTCCAGAAGCACGGCATGAGCGGCATCGTCAACGGCCGCTCGCTACACGGCCTGGTGGATCGGGGCCTGCGACGACACCTCCTGGCTCCACAACGTCCTCGGCATCCTCAGCGAGGCGGCCTCGGTCCGCGTCGCCAGCCCCATCTTCATCGAGCCGAACGAGATCCAGACCGGCTTCTTCGAGAAGCGGATGGACTTCGTCGACCCCTGGCCCGGCGGCTGGTGGCGGCTGCGCGACATCGTCGACTACGAGCTCGTCCTGTCCAAGAGCCTGATCAAGACGGCCGCCCTCCACAAAGAGGACCTCCTCTTCAACTTCTACCAGATGTACAAGAACTCCGTCGAGAAGGTCGGACAAGGGCCAGCCCTACGCCTTCGTCATCCCGGCCGTCCAGCGGGATTACCCGACGATGCTCAAGATGCTCGAGGTCCTGAAGATGGGCGGCGTCGAGATCCACCAGGCCAAGGCCGACTTCATCGCCGGCGGCCGGTTCTACAACGCCGGCTCGTTCGTCGTCAAGACGGCCCAGCCCTACAAGACCTTCGCCTGGGCCCTGCTCGAGAAGCAGAAATATCCCGACATGCGGCAGTACCCCGGCGGCCCTCCGGTCCCGCCCTACGACAACGCCGCCTGGACGCTGCCCCTGCAGATGGGCGTCCTCTGCGACGAGATCGAGGAGGCCTTCGAGGCCAAGCTGGAGAAGCTCGACGCCGTCCCCTATCCCAAGGTGCCGGCCCAGGGCAAGAGCGATTACTTCATCCTCGACTCCCGGGTCAACGCCTCCTACGCCATGGCCATCGCCCTGCTCAAGGACGGGGCCGAGGTCTGGCGGACGAAAGCGAAAGCCGTCGGTCAAGGGCCACGACCTCCAGGCCGGTAGCTTCATCGTCAAGAACTCGGCGGCGGTGAAGAAGGCGCTCCCGGCGCTCGCCGAAAAATTCGACCTGGCCGTCCTCGACGTCGACGACGTCTCCGCCCTCGCCAAGGCACCCGTCAAGTTCCCTCGCATCGGGCTCTTCCAGTCCTGGCGCGGCAACATGGACGAGGGCTGGACGCGCTACGTCTTCGACGACATGGGCATCCCCTTCAAGACCCTTCACAACGCCGACATCAAGGGGACCAAGGAGCAGAAGGCCGACCTGCGGGCCGATTTCGACGTCATCGTCTTCGCCGACGAGAACGCCAATACCATCAAGGGCACCCGGCCCGGGGCGGCTCCGGGCGGCGGCCGGCGGCGCGGAGTCGCCCATGGCCCGGCAGTTCCGCCAGAGCCCGGTCCCGCCCGAATACGAGGGCGGGATCGGCCAGGAAGGCGTCGACGCCCTGAAGGCCTTCGTCGAGAAGGGCGGCATCCTGGTCGCTCTCAACGGCGCCTCGGAGTTCGCCATCACCGAGTTCGGCGCCCCGGCCCGCAACGCCCTGACGGGCGTCGACCGGACCAAGTTCTTCTGCCCGACCTCGATCCTCCGGATCCTGGTCGACAACGAGACGCCGATCGGCTACGGCATGCCCAAGGAAGCCGCGGCCATGTTCGTCAACAGCCTGGCCCTGGACACCTTCTCGCCGTCCTATCGACTGGGACCGCAAGGTCGTGGCCACCTACCCGGAGGACGAGGTCCTGATGAGCGGCTGGCTTCTCGGCGAGGAGTACCTGACCCGGAAGGCGGCCGTCGTCGACACCAAGTACAAGGACGGCCGGATCATCCTCATCGGGATCCGGTGCCAGAGCCGGGCCCAGTCCCACGGGACCTACAAGTTCCTGCTGAACGCCCTGCTCTACCCGGGGAGCAGGCAGTGATGGCTCCGGATCGCCTTCAGCGAGCGGAGCGTACTCGCCGGGCCGCAGGTCCGGCCTCGACGATCGGACCGGCGTTCCGAACGGCGCCGGCCGCGGCGCCGGAGGTCTCATAGGCCCCGGCCGGGAAAGGGATTCTCGAGCCGGAGCCGGCCGCCCTTTTCCGAACGGATCCGGACCTCGACGACCTTCCCGGCCTTCCTCGTCGCCGAGACGAGGAAGGCCCCTTCGGCCCGGAGCGAATCGAACGACACGTCCATCCAGGCGATCCGGGACCGCCGGGAAGACGCGCACGATGCCCGTGTGGCTCTGGAGGAGCATCTCCTGGATGCCCGAGGCGAAAGCGAAATTCCCTTCGAGCGTGAAGGGACGATAGGTCATCTTCGACTTGCCGCTCTTCGACTGGTCGCCGTTGGCGTGGAAGCTGTTGGGCAGGCAGAAGCATTCGGCGAAGACGCGCAGGGCTGCCGCGGCCCGCTCGCCGTCGCCCGCCCTCGCCGCCATATTGCCGAGCCAGCTGTAGGAGTACCCGCACCACCAGTCGGGCCCGAGGCGGTCGAGCTCGGCCAGCGCGGCTCTGATCGTCCTCAGATCGGCCTCTCCCCGGCTCGGGTCGACGAGCCCCAGCGGATGGATGGCCATGAGGTGGGAGAAATGCCGGTGGGACTCTTTGAGAGGGATCCCCGGCGCGACGAGAAGCCGCCCGTCGTCCCCGGCCAGCGCCAGGTCCGGCCATTCGCCGAGTATCGTCCGCCACTTCTCTCCGTCTTCGGCCCGCCCGAGCTCGTCGGCCATGGCGGCCGCCGCCCCGTACAGCCAGCGGACGAGGGCCAGGTCGAAGTTCGTCGTTTCCCGGAACCAGGCGTCGATGCGGTTGTCGTTGATCTCGGGGCTCGAGCTGAGCGGCAGCTTTCTTTTTCCGTCCGCGCCGCGCTCGGCGATGTTGTCCAGGAAGACCGCCACGCCTTTGAGATACGGATAGGCCCGCTCCTCGAGGAAGGCCCGGTCGCCGCTGTACCGCCAATGGAGCCAGAAGTGGTGGGCCAGCCAGGCCGAGACCGTCGGCCCGAGCGAGTACTGGATCCAGCCGCCCATCGGCGCGCCGTCGAGCGCGGCCACCCCGGGCACGTTGAGCCCTTCGACCCCGAAGTAACGCCGGGTGTACTCCTCGCACCGGGGCTTGATGGCCCAGAGCCAGTCGAGAAAGGCCAGACCCTCTTCGAGATGGTTGCCGCTGTAACAGGGCCAGTAGCTGAGCTGGGTGTTGAGGTCGTTGTGGAAGTCGCCCTTCCACGGCGGCAGGTTCGCCGTCGTCGGCCGTCCAGACGGCCTGGAGGGTGATCGGCGGCGCGCCGCGGCGCGAGGCCGCGCCGAACTTGTAGGTCTCGAGATACCATTGCTTCTCGAGGACGGGGTCGGGAAGGCGCACCGTCGACCGCGGCCCAAAAGGCCTTCCACCACGCGGCGTGGGTCGCCAGGTCGCGGACGAGCGTGCGGTCGAGCGCCCTGGCGGCCGAATTCGGGGCGAGCTCCGTTTCCGGTGCCCCAGACCGCGGTCCCGGCCTCGGTTTCCGGATAGATGGAGCTGATGCTCCAGGCCCCGGTCAGCACGCCGCCCTCGGGCGGGTCCCAATCGACGGCGACCTCGTAGCTCATGCCGCCCCAGCCCTCTTGATGATAGCGGATCGCGGTCTCGTCGCCCTCGAGCTCGGGTCCGGGATAGCCCAGCCGGGCCAGCGATCCGGGATTCAACGAGTTCTTTTCCGCGTCGGCGGCGGGCGCCGCGGCGGCATAGGCGGGCGGGACGAGCTTCGGCCGCGTCCCCCCGGGCAAACCCTCGAACTGGAACCAGCCGACCGGCTCCGTGGCGTGGACGAAGGCCGTCAACCTGGCCCCGTTCTTCCACAGCACCCGGCAGACCGCGTCGGCGACGGACAGGCGGACCGATTCCACCTCCCCCAACGCGGAGATATCGAACTCGAGCGCGGCGGCGGGGATCTTGGTCGGGGCCGGATCGCGGTCGTAGGGCACGTCGCCCATCTCGTGGACCGGCTCGTAGTCGTTCTTCAGGACGTGGTCGCGGACCCAGGCGAAGCGGAATTCGGGCCCGGAGAATCCGGCCACCGGACGGAGGTCCCAGAGGTCGGCCCGGTCGAGCGACATCCTGAGCGAGTCCCCTTTCTTCCAAATGAGAGCGCCGATCATGCCGTTGCCGAGCGGGATCCCCTCGTCCCAGGTCGCGGCGAGCTTGTCGAAGACGAGGTCGTGCCGGGGAGCCGGAAACCGGTCGTGAGATCCTCGCGGCGTGCAGGCGCCCATGAAGCCGCGGCGGTCAGAAGCAGGGCCGCGACGCTCCGGACGGGAAAAGGCCGCGTTGATGCGCTGGCTACGGTCATCGACATCGCGAACACCGCCTTTCCGGGCCGGGCGGATCGCACGGCCGCCCGCCGGTCGAGATGGGCCTACTCCGCGAGGCCGGCGACGAATCCGGAGGCCCAGGCCCAGGCGAGGTTGAATCCGCCGCGCCCGCCCTGGACGTCGAGGACCTCGCCGGCGAAGTAAAGGCCCCGCCGGAGCTTCGATTCGAGCGTCCCCGGCCTGACCTCCCTGGCGTCAACCCCGCCCGCCGTGAATTCGGCCTCGTTCCAGCTCCGCGTGGCCTGGACATGATATTCCCTGGCCTTGAGCAGCGCGGCCAGCCGGCGCGTGACCTCGTCGATGTCCCCCCGGCCCTGGACATAGCCCGCTTCGCGGATGAACTGGGGAAAGAACAGGGAGAACTTTTCCGGCAGCAGTCCGGAGGTCAGGTCGTCCGGGGTCCAGCCGGCCTTCAATCTCCGCGCCAATTCCCCGGCGAGCTCGTCCTCGGTCATGGTCGGGAGGAAATCGACGACGACCGAAACATCCCGCCGGCCGTCGCGGTTCAGGGCGATCGAGACGCTCTCGCTGATATCGAGGATGGCCGTGCCCGAGAGCCCGTATTGGGCGAAGAGGAGCTCCCCTTCGGCCGTCTGGACGGCGCGGCCGCCGATCCGGCTCTCGGCGCGGACCCGCATCCGCTGACCTTGGAGGAAGTGGCACATCCGGACCTTGACGACGAGCGGCACGGCGCTCGGCACGGGCCTCACGACGGCGTGGCCGAGCGACGCCGCGAGCCCGTAGCACGAGCCGTTCGAGCCCAGGGCCGGGTAGGACTTGCCGCCTCCGGCGATGATCACGGCCCGGCTTTCGACCGCGCGTCCGTCCGCGGCCGCGATCCGGAAGCGTCCGGCGCGCGGGCTCGATCCTCTCCGCTTCGAAGCGGGTGACCGTCCCGACGCCGAGCCGGCCGGTCTCGCGCTCCAGGACCTTGAGGACCGACGCGGCCTGATTCGTCATGGGGTACACGCGGCCGTCGCCGTCCGTCTGGAGGCGCAGGCCCAGCCCCTCGAAGAAGGCCCTGATCTCCGCCGGGCCGAACCGGTCCAGGACCGACGCGACGAGCCCGGGGTCCGATGAGGCGTAGGCCGAGGCCGAGAGCCCGGCGTTCAGGAGGTTGCACCGGCCGCCGCCGGTGGCCAGGATCTTCTTGCCGATCCACGGCAGGCGCTCGAGGACGGCGACCGAAGCCCCGCGGCGGGCCGCGCTGATCGCCGCGACGAGGCCCGCGGCGCCGGCCCCGACGACGGCCAGGTCGACGCTGTCGCTCATGATGCGAGTTTAGCCGATAGCGGGCGGCCGCGTAAAGGGCGGCTCGAAGATCGGGCGTCCGCCGTCAGGCCCCGAGGACCTGGCAGGCCCGCTCGATGTTGGAGACGTCCATGATGATCGCGACGCCGTTCCCCTTCCGGGACAGGGTGCCGTAGCAGTATTCGATGTTGATGCCCTCGTCCCCGAGCTTGGACGTGAGCTCGGCCAGGGCGCCCGGACGGTTCTCGAGGTCGACCCTGAGGACGTCGCGCAGCTCGGTCGTATAGTTCAGCTTGGCCAGGAGCTTGACGGCCTTGTTGAGCTGCTGGACGACGAGCTTGGCCGTGTCGTGAAAGACGCCGATCGCGTCGACATTGATCTCGTTCTCGGCCAGGAAGCTGCACAGGTCCCCCAGCTGGGACGGCTTGTTCTCCAGGATGACGTAGATCTCGGTGATCCGTTCGATCATGCGTGACCCCCTGTCAGGCGGGATTTCATCGACCCCTCGGCCCTATTATTAGCACGATTCCCCGGCCCGCGCAAATGGCCTTCAGTCGAAGATCTTGCCCGGGTTCATGATCCCGTGCGGGTCGAAGACGCGCTTGATGCCGCGCATGAGCTCGATCTGCCGGCCGTCGAGGACGAACGGGAGGTAGGGCTTCTTGACCAGCCCGATGCCGTGCTCGCCCGAGATGACCCCGCCCCGCGCCTTGCAGTCGCGGAAGAGCTCTTCGCGGACGGGATCGGCGTTGGGCCGCCACTCGCTCTCCGGGACGGCGACCATCGCCCCGCCCTCGTAGCGGGCCTTCATGATGTGGGTATGGACGTTCCCGTCGGCGGCGTGGCCGAACGTCGGCAGCCACATGCCGTGCCGGGCCGCGACCTCGCGGACCTTGCGGACGTGGCCCGCCACCTCGGCCCGGGGCACGGCGATGTCCAGGATCTCGACCGTGCCCGACTTGATGGCGTCGTAGATCTTGGAGCGGATGGCCAGCACCTCGTCCTGCTTGCTGGGCGTGTCGGCGATGAAGACGTCGATGGCGCCCTTTTCGACGCAGACCTCCGCCACGGCCTGCGACAGGCGGTCCATCTCCTCGTCGGACGGGGCGTCGAGGATGATCAGGAGGTGGGTCTTGCCGAGCTTCGTCGGCCACTTCTTGCGGATGTGCTCCTCGGTCAGGGTGATGGGCTCGATCTCGAGGAACTCGACGGCGAGGGGGACGATGCCCCGCTTCATGATGAGCGGGACGGTCTCGAGGGCCGGCTCGAGCGCCTCGAACGGCACGACGAGCGAGCGCATGATCCCGGGCTTGGCCTGGAGGTGGAGGATGATCTTGGTGACGACGCCGAGCGTGCCCTCCGAGCCGATGACGAGGTGCATCAGGTTGTACCCCGTGCTCGACTTCTCGAGCTTGCCGCCGAGCTCGACGATGTCCCCCGCCGCGGTGACGAGCTCGAGGCCGCGGACGTAGTTGCGGATGGTGCCGTACTTGACGGCCCGGCTGCCGCCGGCGTTGGTGGCCACGAGGCCGCCCATCATGGCGCTCTCGTCGCCGGGGTGGGGCGGGAAGTAAAGCCCCCCCTCTTCGACCGCCTTGGTGAAGTCCGAAAGCCGGACCCCGGCCTCGGTCACGGCCATCTGGTTGTCGGCGTCGATCTCGAGGACGCGGTTCATCCTCTCGAGCGAGAGCACGATGCCGCCGCGGACCGGAACGCATCCGCCGCAGAGGCCCGTCGCGCCGCCCCTCGGCGTCACCGGGACGCCGTGGGCGTCGGCGATCCTGAGCACGGCGGCGACCTCGGCCGCCGTCCCCGGGCGGACGACGACGTCAGGCTGCCGGGCGATCTCGGCGAGCGAGAACTCGTCGTGGCCGTAATCGAAGGTCCTGTCGGCGTCGGAAAAGACGTTGGCCGGGGCCGACGGCGGCTTCGAGCGCGGCGCGGACGGCGGGCGTGATCTTCGAGGCCATGACGGACTCCTTTCAATCGATGCGCTTGAGCTGGAGAGGCACGCCGATCATGATCTGCGGGCGCCCTTGATAGAGCTCGATGAGCCCCGACACTTCGATCGTCCGGCCCTCGAAATCGAGCGGGCCGGGAAGCGACCGGTAGACCTCGACGGGGATGGCCGCGTCGAAGGCCGCGCCGTCGGCCTCGAGGATGCGGAACCCGCCGCGCTTGAACGACCGGAGGCAGCGGAAGCGGACGGTCAGCAGCCCGCCGACCCGGCGGGCCGCGTCGGCGGCGTCGATCACGGGATAAGGCTCCCTCCCCCACAGGCCCCGGCCGTTCTGGCGGGCTTCGGTCTCGGCCGCCTTGAGCTCTTTCCTCAGCGTCTCGTCGAAGGGGAACTTGAGATAGGCGAAGGCGTAGCCTTCACGGACGAGGGTCACGTTGAACATCTCGCCGTCCGCCAGGCGGACGAAAGCGAGCAGCCGTCCGTACGAGTCCCTCTCCTCGGGACCGGGAAGGAGCTCGACCTGGGCCCGGTAGAGGCGGGTGAAGGCGAACCGCTTGGCCAGGAAGGCCATGAGCCGGACGCGCTCCCGGGCGTCGTCGAGCTCCTGGCTGTCGATCCCGATGAGACGGACCCTTTCGTCGCCCCCGCCGGCCAGGCGGACCCTGATCGTGTCGCCGTCGGTGACGGCGGTCACGGTGCCTCGGAGCGTTTCCCGCGGCGCGGCGGCGGCGGCCGGGACGGGCCGGAAGGCGACACAGAGCGACGGCGGCGGCGACGAGGGCCGCGAACGCCAGCGTGGCGGAGCGAGCGGCGGGTCCTCAACGGCCGAGAAGCTCCCGAGCCGCTCGGGCGATGTGCGAGGCGCTGATCCCGAACCGCTCCATGAGCTCGTCCGGCTTCCCGGAGCGGGGCAGCTCACGGATGCAGAGGTGGCGGAGGGCCGCTTGTCCGGCCAGGGCCTGGGCGACGGCCTCGCCGAGCCCGCCGGCGGCATAATGGTCCTCGACGACCACGGCCCGGCCGCCGGTCCCGGCGACCTCGCGCAGGATCGCGTCCGTGTCCAGGGGCGCGACCGAATAGGCGTCGATGACGCGGAGGCCGATGCCCTCCTTCTTGAGCGCCTCGTAAGCCTTGAGGGCCTCGTGAACGGTGATCCCCGCGGCGATGACGGTGACCGCGTCTCCTTCCCCTTTCCGCAGGACCTTGGAGCCGCCGATGGGAAAGGCCTCGCTCGCGGGATAGAGGATCGCCGTCGCCGGGCGCGAGGTCCGGATGTAGCACATCCCCTTGTGGGCGGCGGCCGCCGCGACGCAGGCCTCCGACGAGACCGCGTCGCTCGGGTAGAGCACGACGCAGCCCGGGATGGGCCGGAACATGGCCATGTCCTCGAGGCCCATCTGCGACGGCCCGTCCTCGCCGATGCTGACCCCGACGTGGGAGCCGCAGATCTTGATGTTGGAGAACGAGTAGGCGGCCATCCGGATCTGGTCGTGGGCCCGGGTCAGGAAGGCGGCGAAGGTGGCCATGAACGGCAGGTAGCCCTTGGCGGCGAGGCCCATGCCCACGCCGATCATGTTCTGCTCGGCGATGTAGGCCTGGAAGGCCCGGCCCGGGAAGGCCTCGAAGAACTTGTCGGCGTAGGTCGAGTTCTTGACGTCGCCGTCGATGGCCACGACCTTGGCGTTGACCTTGCCCAGGCTGAGCAGGGCGTTGCCGTAGGCCAGCCGCGTCGCCGTCTTCTCGGTGTAGGCCGTGCGGGGGAAGTCGAGGGCGGCCGCGACCTTCTTCGGATGAACGGCTTGGGCTTGCGGACGAAGCGCTTCGAATCGACGTCCGGGCAGGCAGCCGAGTCTCCTCGAGGGCCCGGGCCAGCTCGTCGGCCTTGAGGGGCTTGCCGTGCCAGCCGTTCTTGTCCTCGATGAAGCTCACGCCCTTTCCTTTGAGGGTCCGGGCCAGGATGACCGTGGGCAGGCCCTTCTTGCCGATCAGCTTCAGGGCCGCCAGGATCTTGTCGATCTTGTGGCCGTCGACGATGATCGCGTCCCAGCCGAAGGCCCCGAACTTGCGGGCCAGGGCGGCCGAGATCGTGCTGGTGCATGGTCCGGTCCGACTGGCCGAGCCGGTTGACGTCGACGACGGCGACGAGATTGCGGAGCTTCCAGCAGGCCGCGGCGGCGGCCGCTTCCCAGACCTGGCCTTCGGCGCATTCGCCGTCGCCCATGAGGACGAAGGTCCGGGCCGGGGACTTGTCGAGCCGCTGGGCCAAGGCCATTCCGACGCCGACCGACAGTCCCTGACCGAGCGAGCCCGTCGCGGCCTTGACCCACGGCATGCGGGGGGTCGGGTGGCCCTCGAGGTCGCTCGTGATCTTCCGGAGGTCGAGGAGGCTCTCGAGCGGGATGACGCCGGCCTCGGCGTAGACCGCCCAGAGGAGGGGCGCGGCATGGCCCTTGGAGAGGACGAACTCGTCGCTCCCCGGATCGTCGCGGGTCCTTGGTGTTCCAGCGCATCTCGGAGAAAAAGAGGCAGGCCGCGATGTCGGCCGCGGAGAGACAGGTCGTCGGGTGTCCCGAGCCGGCCACGGTGGTCATGGCGCAGGGAATGAATGCGGAGGCGGGTCGCGATTTTGCGGAGATCGTCGATCTTGGCCATGGTGTGATGCTCCTCAATCGTCGTGGGACATCTTCCCCAAGGGAGGCATGATAACACACGAAAGCCGGGGCCGGCAAAGATGGGGCGCGGGCCCGGCGGTCAGCGCTCGAAGGGCGTGTCGGGGAAGACGATCCGGGGCGATCCCGCCCGGCCGGACGAGGCCATTCGCAGGAGGTAGGTCCCGATGCCGGCCGCGCCCTGCATATAGCCGGTCTGGGCGAAGAGATAGTCGGGCCGCGTCCTGTGCTCGGCCTGGACCCAGAACGCGCGGCCGCCTTCAACGGTCGCTTTGGCCAGAAGGCGGGCCGCGACGCGCCGCGCGAAATCGAGATAGGCCCTGTCGCCCAGCTCCTTGTAGAGGTCCAGGAAGAACTCCCCCACTCCGGCCAGGCCGCAGCAGATGCCGGCGTTGTTCCAGAACCCGGGCGTCTCCTGTTCGGGGATGCCGCTCTGGACGAGCCCGTTGGCCGACTTGCGGACCCAGTCGAGCCAGGACTTGTCGCCGCTGACCCGCGAAAGAAGAAAGAACAGCCGGGCCGTGCCGACCGGACCGTGGCACCAGCCGAGATAATAGAGGCCCATGTTGTCGGGCTCGTCGTGGAAGATGAGGCAGCTCTCGCCCTCGGTCTCGGCGATCGACAGGAGATATTTGGCCCCGGACAGGGCCGCGTCGAGGCACTCCGTTTTTTTCGTCTCTTCGTAGAGGGCGGCCAGGAAGTAGGCGATCCCCGCCGTGCCGTGGGAGAAGTTCGGCATGAGCCGGGGGAACGACGGGTCCATGGCCCACTTCAGGCCGCCGCTCTCGGGGCGCCCGAGCTCGATGAGCCGTGCCCCGGCCCGCGAGGCGAGATCGAGCCAGGCGCGGTCGCCCGTCTCATGGAAGGCGTAGATCAGGAAGAGGCCCGTGCCGGCGCCGCCGCTGATGATGTCCGTCGTCGAGCTCCACTCGACCCCGCTTCCGGCCGGGCTGGCATTCGACCGGATCCTCTCGAGGCAGTCCAGGAATCCCCGGCGGTATTTTTCTTCTTTCGCGGCCTTGTACGTCTCTTCGAGGGCGAAGGCGATCCCCGACAGGCCTTCATAGAGTCCGGGCCCCTTGACTCCGGGCATTTTCGCGAGCAGGTAATCGGCCCCGCCGCGGGCGTCCGCGAGAAAGGACCTGTCGCCGGTCGAATGAAAGGCCTGAAGGAAGAAGAGGACGACTCCGGGAACGCCGCTGTAGAGGTCGAGCGCCGGTTCCTTGGGGTCGGACGGGACCGACGGCCAGGACACCCCGTCCGGGCCGCGGACCTCGCTCGAGCGGATCCAGGCCGCGGCCTGGGCGGCGGCGTCGAGATAGAGGTTCGTAGCGGGTTTTTTGCAGAAGGCGAGCGTGGACATGACGAGAAGCCCCAACGCGGCACACAGCCAGGGCGCCCTGAACCCGACGCTCTTGTTCATTCCGTCCCTCCCTCGATCACTCCTTCAGGGATCCGCGGCCCTATCCCGGACCCGGGTCCAAGGGAGCGGCCTATAAGATCGGCCAGGCTTTCGGCAGGAAGACCTGCTCGTAGAGGGCCATGGCGTAGCGGTCGGTCATGCCGGCGATGAAGTCCCCGACGCGGACGATGACAGGGTCGCCCGCCGGATAGGGCCGGACGTAGTCCTCGGGACGCTCCATGATGTAGGCGAAAAGATCGGAGATGATCTTCTCCGTCTTGCGCAGCTCGTCGCGGGCCGCGGAGTTGAAATAGACGTTCTGGTAGAGGTATTCCCTGAGCTCGACGACGGCTCTCATGATCCGGTCGCTCATGGCGATCCGCTCCAGGTCCGTCGCCAGGCTGGCCTCGACGACGTCCATGACCATCCGGTCGATCCGCGTCGCGTGCCACTTGCCCAGGACCCGGACCAGGCCGGCCGGGATGTCCTCGTCCTTGATGATCCCGGCCCGCAGCGCGTCGTCGATGTCGTGGTTGACGTAGGCGATGACGTCGGAGACGCGGACGATCTGGCCTTCGAGCGTCAGCGGCATGTCCTCGACGTCCTCGTCGAAGATCTCGCCGCGGCCCTTGGAGTGCTTCTGGATGCCGTCCCGGACCTCGAAGGTCAGGTTGAGCCCCTTGCCGTCGTACTCGAGCTTCTCGACGACGCGCAGGCTCTGGTCGGCGTGGTGGAAGCCGTGCGGCAGGAGCTTGCGCAGCGTCTGCTCGCCGGCGTGCCCGAACGGGGTGTGGCCGAGGTCGTGGCCCAGGGCGATGGCCTCGGTCAGGTCCTCGTTGAGGCGGAGGGCCTTGGCGATCGTCCGGGCGATCTGCGAGACCTCGAGGCAGTGGGTCAGCCGCGTCCGGTAGTGGTCTCCGAAAGGAGAGAGGAAGACCTGGGTCTTGTGCTTGAGCCGGCGGAAGGATTTCGAGTGAATGATCCGGTCGCGGTCGCGCTGGAAGTCCGTCCGGAGGACGTGCTGGGCTTCGGCGCGGACGCGGCCCTTCGACCGGGCGCTGAGGCAGGCCTTGGGCGACAGGAACTGCTGTTCGGTCTTCTCCAGCTCTTCGCGGATGGTCATCGATTATCTCCCCGGATGCCGCCGATTATAGCAGACGGGGGGCGGCCGGCGCCAGCCAAGACGGGGTCAAACCTATACCTTTTATAATTTTTCCAAGCCGCTTAGGGCTGTCATCAAGCCGCGGGGGATAATATTTTAAGAAGGTATAGGTTTGACCCCGTTCTTTGCTAGAATGGACGCGATGAGCGGTCAGATCGCGGCCAACGTCAAAGCCATCCTGGCGGAGCTCCCGCCCGGAGTCGAGCTCGTCGCCGCGGCCAAGACCCGCTCCGCGGCCGAGATCCTCGAGGCCGTCGACGCCGGCGTCAAGATCATCGGCGAGAACTACGTCCAGGAAGCCGCCGGGGCCTTCCCGGCCGTCGGCCGCCGGGCCCGCTGGCATTTCATCGGCCATCTCCAGACGAACAAGGCCAAGAAGGCCGTTGAGATCTTCGACCTCATCGAGACCGTGGACACGATCGGCCTCGGACGGGAGATCGACAAGCGCGCCGCCGCGGCGGGAAGGACGATGGAGATCCTGGTCGAGGTCAACAGCGGCCGCGAGCCCCAGAAGGCCGGCGTGATGCCCGACGACGCGGAAGCCCTGGTCCGGTCCCTCGCGGCCCTGCCCCGCCTTCGCGTCCTCGGCCTCATGACCATGGGCCCGTTCGAAGGCGATCCGGAGGATTCGCGGCCCTATTTCAAGGAGACGAGGCGGGTGCGGGACGCGCTCAGGGCCCTGGCCGTCCCCGGCGTCGAGATGCGGCACTTGTCCATGGGCATGTCGCATTCCTGGCGGGTCGCCGTCGAGGAAGGGGCCACCATGGTCCGCATCGGCACGGCCATCTTCGGACCGCGTTCCTAGTCCGGCTTCCTTGTCCTCGCCCGTCCCGAGCGCGACGATCTCGGCGTCGCAGAGGGCGGGTTCGGTCGCGATCCCCTTCAGCTGCTGCAGGTCCTCGATCTTCTGGATGGACTTGTCCAGCTTGTCGTGGCGCGTCGTCGTCATCTTCCGGTATTCCTCCCGGGCGCCGTCGAGCTTCTCGCCCATCTTGGCCATGGAGTCGGCGAACTTCTCCCATTCCTTCTTGAAGCCCTTGACCAGCCCCAGGATCTCGCCGGCCGTCTTCTCCATGCTGAAGTTGTCGAGCGACTGGCGGATGATGGCCAGGATGGCGAACAGGGTGAACGGCGAGCAGAGGATGACCTTGTTCTTGAGGGCCTCGTCCATGAGCCCCGGGTCGTTCTGGTTGATGAAGGCGTAGACCTGTTCGTTGGGGATGAAGACGAGGACATAATCGAGGGTCTGCTCCTCCGGATTGATGTAATCCCGGGTCGTGACCTCCTTGATCCGCGTCCGGACGTCCCGGAGGAACTGCGTCTTGTGGGTCTCGCGCGCCGCGTCGCCGTCGCACTCGAGATAGCGGAGGTAGCTGTTGAGGGGGAACTTGACGTCCATATTGACCTTCAGGCCCTGCGGCAGCCAGAAGGTGTAATCCGGCCGGGTCGCGGCCTCGAGGACCGTCTGCTTGATGTAGTTGACGCCCTCGATGAAGCCGGCCAGGCGCAGGACGTCCTCGGCCATCCGCTCGCCCCATTGCCCGCGGGCCTTGGTGCTGACCAGGGCCTGGCGGAGGTGGTCGGCCGTGTCCTGGAGGCGCGAGGTCTCCCGGGCCGCGGTCTTCAGCTGGACGTCCAGCTCCCCGTACTGGCGGGCCCGCTCGCTCTCGAACCGCGACACGAGCTCCTGCATCTTGTGGATGTCGCCCTTCATGGTCGACAGGTTCTGGTCGATGAGCTGTTTCTTCGTCTCCAGGTCCTTCTCGCCGAGGTGGACCCGGCCGTCGAGGTTCTCCCGGGCCAGCTTGAGGAGCTCGCCCGTGCTGGCCTTGAGCGCGTCCTGCGACAGGGCCCCGAAGCTGTCCCTGACCCGGCCCATGAGGGCCTCGAGGTCCTGGACCTTTTCGGCCTCCGTCTCGCTGACCAGGGCCCGGGCGATCTCCCGCGAGTCCTTCTTCCGGAGGACATGGACGACGAGCACGACCAAGGCGCCGAAAACGACGCCGCCCGCGAACAGCAGGATCTCAGTCATCGTCGCCCCCCTCGCCGCCGGCTTCCGTGTCCCGCTCCGCGTCCTCCATGGCCTTGTCGACCTCCTCGTCGAAGCCCTCGCCGGCCTCCTCCCCCATCTCCTTGCCCATCTTCTTCATCCAGCGGGCGACGCTCTTCGGATCGCTCTCGTCGAGCCCGCTCAGGGAGGACGGGTCGGCCAGGCCCTCGAGGCGGCTCTCCTCGGACTTCCGGACGGCGACGCGCGAGACGAGCTTGGCCAGGTTCCGGCCGCCGCAGTGGCTGCAGACCGGATCGACGGCCACGCTCACCGCGAGCGTCACCACCGTCGTCTTCCTGCGGCAGTCGGCGCAGCGGTATTCGTAGATCGGCATCTAGATCAGGATCCCCTCGTCCCAGCCGAGCTTGACGAGCTCGATGCGGGCCGGGTCGCTCACGCCCAGATGATGGCGCGTGTCGGCCAGCTGGATGTGGTGCGGCGTCATCTGCAGGGGCCGATCGTCGCCGAAGAAGGCCTTCCGCTTGGCCTGGATGACGCGCAGCCCCGTGGCGTCGGCCGCGACCGGGTCCCGGCTGACGATGAGGCCCTTGTACTCCCAGACGTATTCCTTGGCGTAGTGGTGCGGCCCGACGCTGTGGAAGAGCGGCGTGAACATGACCAGCACGTTGAGCCGGGTCTTGCCCTTGACCTCGGGCAGGTTCCAGATCGTGGCCAGGTCGGCGCAGGTGTCGCCGTGGTAGGCCGAGGGCTGGGGCACGAACATGATGTAGTTCTTGATCAGGCTGCCGACGCCGGACCAGTGGTGGCTGCGCATCGGCCGGGCGTTGATGAGGGCCGTGGACTTCTGGAAGACGGGATTGCGGAGGACGCCGCGGTCGTCGATGCCGATCCTGTCCTCGGCCACGCCGGCGTCCATGACCCGCCGCTTGAGGGCCTGCTCGACCTCGGCCGTCGTCGGGATGTAGCGCCAGGCGTTGGTCTTGATGCCGACGACGTCCTCGGGCCGGATGAGCGTCTTCCAGGCCTTGGCGATGTCCTTCTCGCCGAGAAGGGCCCGGACGGCGTCGTCGAGCATCTTCTGGACGACTTCGGCCGGAGGCGCGCCGCCGGGACCGAGCGGCGACGGATCGCGGACGAGCACGACCCGGACCTTATCTTCCGCCGCGCGCCGCCGCCCCCGGCGCGCCCGGCGCCCCTCTGAGCGCGGGAGCGAGCGCCCCGGCCAGCGGGGCCGCGGAGGCGACCTTCAGGAAATCCCGTCGCGTGATCGTTCTGTCGCTCATTGTTCCTTCCTCCCTTCGGCGGTCTTGGCCAACAGGGCCTCGAAGGCATCCAGGCGCCGGCCGGCCGTCCCTTCGCTCTCTTCATCGAAGACGACGGCGACGTGCCGGCCGCGGACGCGCAGCGGCCGTCCACTTGCCGTTCTCCGTCCTGACCCCGGTCTTCCCTCCGGCCTCGGGCATGTAGGCCTTGACGAACGACGCCCCGGCCCGGGCCGCTTCGCCGCGATCGGCGTACTCGACGACGAGGAGGCGGCTCCGGGCGCCTCCGCTCCCCCGGTATTCGGCCAGGACGGCGTCGGCCCTCTGCCCGAGGAGCAGGATATCCGCGTCGGCGACGAAGAAATGATAGTTGAGGACCGAGTGATTGTGGAAGAAGCGGATGCGCGCCCGCCTCCAGCCCCTCGGGCGGCAGGAGCTTCAGCAGCGCCGGGTCTCGGCCCCTCCCCGGGGATGGCCGCGGCGATCGACCGGCCGAGCTCGAGGACGAGCCCCTTCGTCTCGGCGGTCTCCTCCTCGGCGTAGACGGACAGGAAGTAGCGGTCCTTCCAGAACGAGAGGAGCCCGGCCTTGTAGGTCGAGCCCTGACCGATGGCCGCGTCCTCCCCGTCGAGGTCGTGGGTGAAGACGCCGAAGGCGTCCTCGGACGAGCCCATGTCGAAGGCGTCCACGACGATGTCGGGCTTGCCGTCCTTGTGGAACCGGCGGGCCACGAGGAGCTTCATGTTGTAGGACCGGTAGACCTCGCCGGCCCCGTCGATGTAGTCGAAGATCGTCTCCGCGTCGAAGACCTGGTCGGCCTCGGAGAGCCAGGGACCGGCCGCGACCGGGATATAGGAGGCCAGGACTCGGGCGTCGGGGATCTGTCGGTTGGCTCATCAGGGCGGGTCCTCCTAGCCAGGCCAGGACGGCGGCGAGAACGACGACCTTCTTCATTCCGGCCGATTGTACCATGCCCCTTCCGGAGTGACAAGGAAACGAACCGGCCGCCGCCGGCGTTTGCAAATTAGGAGCATTCCGTGAATAATATCCCGGAAGGAGAGATGTATGCCTGAGCGCCGCCCGTTCATTCCCGCCCTGATCGTCCTGGCCCTGGCCGTCATTCTCGGGCTCGTGTTCCGCCGACAAGACCGGAGACGTGGTGACGCCCGTCGACATCCCCGCCGCGTCGATGTCCTATATCGTTCTCGCCTGGAGCGAGACGGGCATGCATTTCATGAACCCGACCTACACCGCCGAGGTCCTCCAGCCCCCCTACAACACCATCCTCGCCCAGGTCATCAGGCGGGGCGACCCGCCCGAGATCGTGACGACCGGCGTCACCCTGGAATACGCGCTCGTCGGCAACACCTTCTCCTACGGCAAGGCGACGGCGGACCCCGACCCGGTCCGCGACTACGCCCCGTTCTGGGACAACTCCCTGACGCTCTTCGGCGTCGACCTCGCGCCACGACACCGGCCTCAACTTCGTCGATCCGGGCGTCCACAACGGCCTCACCGGGACGATGCTCCTCAAGGGGGACCGCTTCGAGGTCGACGGCGTCCCGGTCGTGCCGATCACGGACCCGACGGTCGCGGAACCGGACGGGGTCTGGGACCCCTATCAGGTCGCGGAGATCACCGTGCGCGACGCCACGACCGGCGCCGTGCTGGCCACGACGCGGACGACCGTGGAGACCTCCGACGAGGTCAACTGCGCCAAGTGCCACGGCCAGACGATCAACGACGTGGAGATCGGGTCCGTCCTCAGTGAGCACGACGAATCCCAAGAGACGACCTTCGTCGCCGACGGCCAACCCGTGCTCTGCGCCTAATGCCACGACAGTCTCGCCCTCGGGCGGACGGGCTCGACCACGGCGGACGAGACATCTGTCCTACGCCATCCACATCTTCCATTACGATCAGACCATCGCCTGCTACGACTGCCATCCCGGGACGACGACCCTGGCCAACCGGAGCACGGCGCACACGACCGACGACGGCAACTGCACGAACTGCCACGGCAACCTGACCAACCTGGCCGCCACCATCGCCGCCGGCCGCGTGCCCTGGCAGACCGAGCCGAAGTGCGTCGACTGCCACACCTTCGTGGCCGAGGTCGACACGGGGACGGCCCTCTACCGGAACGGCGTCGGCCACGGCGGCCTGTCCTGCCCGGCCTGCCACGGGCCGGCGCACGCCCAGGTCCCCTCCAACAAGGACTCGGATAACTTCCAGGCGCTGCAGTACCAGGCCAAGGCCGTGCTCGCTCGGCAGCTGCAGGGTTTGCCACAGCACGGCGAAGGGCGGAGGCCTCAACGGGCGTCGTCGACGCCCACGGCGGCAGCCGGCCGACGTCCTGCACGGTCTGTCACACGGGGCCGATCACGACGACGAACCCCTTGAATTTCCCCCACCGGTTCCAGCACCGGAACCGCTGACGGCCCTCCGCAGCTAGCGTCCCGGCTTCGCGGGACATGCGGTCGACGTACATCCTCAGGAAGCGCAGGGCCTCGTCGGCCCGCCGGAAGACCGGGATCCCGGCCTTCTCGAGGTGGTCGGCCAGGGGGTCGTAGAGCGCGCCGGCGTCGATGTTGACGACGACCGGCTTGTCCGTCGCCCGGAAGATCTCGATCGTCCGCGCGGCGAAGCCCCCGGGCCGGGTCAGGTCCTCGGCGTGCCCCTCCCCCGCCGGCAGCGTCTGCAGGGCCTTGGTCAGGGGGACGTTGGAGATGACGGCGCAGTCGACGCCCGGGTCCTCGATGAAGGCCCGGGCGCTGTCCGCGAACGCGGCGTCGTCGGCGACCGGGGTCACGTCGAGCGGGTTGTGGACGTCGAGGAGGCGGTCGATGCCGAGCGGCCGGAGGCCGGCCAGGATCCGCTCCCGCGTCTCCGGGGCGAACGCGGCCAGGTCGAGCCCGGCGCCGTCCTTGAGGTTGTCGGCCATCATGACGCACTCGAACCCGGCGTTGCTGACGAGACCGACCCGCCGGCCCCGGACGACCCGCCCCTCGAGCCAGGCCAGGCCCTTCATGAAGCTCTCGAACTCGAAGAGGTCCTCGGCCACGATGGCCCCGGCCTGCGCGCAGACGGCCTTGAAGACGCCGTAGTCGCCGGCCACGGAGGCGGTGTGGCTCGAGGTCGCCGAGCGGCCCTCGGGGCTGCGGCCGGCCTTGTAGACCAGGACCGACCGGCCGGAGGCGGTGATCTCGCGGATGGCCCGGGCGAAGGCCAGCCCGTCGCCGGGCTTGAAGCCCTCCATGTAGACGCTGAAGGTCCGGACCTCGGGATCGTCCTTCAGGACAGTTCAGGTAGTCGGAGGCCGTGAGGTCGATCTGGTTGCCCAGCGAGACGGAATAGACGGGCTCGATCGACGGCAGCTTGCTCATGCGGCAGATCATGAAGGCCCCGCTCTGGCTGATCATCGCCGTCGCCGAGCCGGCGCTCCTTCGGGCGCGGCAGCTTGTAGTCGGGGATGAAGAGCGTGTCGTAGAGGCCCGGCTTCGAGACGACGCCCAGGCAGTTGCCGCCGTTGACGACCGGCGTCGTCTTGCCGCTCCTCCGGCCCTCGCTGAGGAGGTCGCGGATGCGGTCTTCGATCGACGCGCCGCCCTCTTTCTCGCCCATCCCGCCGGCGATGAGGATGACCGAGCGGGCCTTGCCGTGGTCGACGAGGTCCTTCATGACGTCGTAGACCTGGTCGGCGCCGAGGGTCAGGACGAACAGGTCGACCGTCCCGGGCATGGCCGCGACCGAGGGGACGCACCGGCAGCCCTCGATCGGCGTCGAGTCCCGGGCTTGACCACGGTCACGTTCGCCGGCCGCGAAGCCGGCCTTGAGGATGTTGTTGAGGATGACGTGGCCGATGTTCATCTTCTCCGAGACGCCGATGATGCCGATCGTCGCCGGCTTGAGCAGGCGGCCGACGGCCTCGATCGGACGCGCCGACGGGACGGCCTTGCGCGCGGGAGAACCGGCACACGCCGTCCAGGGGCACGAGCCGCCCGCGACGGACGACGAACGGATTGACCTCGGCCTCCTCGAGGACGAACGGGGTGGCCGCGCTGAAGGCCGAGAAGGCCGCGGCCAGGTCGCGGAATCGAAGGAGCGTCTCGACCAGGACCTTGGGCGCGACGAGAGGCTTGCGGCCGCGGAACTCGGCGGCCAGCTTGCCATAGAAGGTCAGCGGCGCGATGAGCTCCCGCGCTCTGGCGTCGTCGAGGAGATGGGCCGAGGCGATGGCCACCGCCCGCCCGTCCTTGAGCCGCGCGTTCATGTATTCGACGTCGAGGCCCCCCGAGCCCATGGTCAGCACCGGCCCGAAGTCCTGGGAATTGCGCAGGCCGAGGAGGATCTCCGAGCCGAACCCGACGTTGTCGAAGGCGACCTTCTCGACGAGGAGGAAGCCGCGGATGGATCCCCGGACGTCCTTCCTTTCGGCGGCGGGGGTGCGGGCGACGACGGCGCGCAGCATGGCCGCGCAGGCCTTTTTCACGGCGGCCGGATTGGCCTTGGCGAAGGCGACGCCGCCGACGTCGGACTTGTGGATGACGAGGGGCGAGACGATCTTGACGACGACCTCGTCCGAGCCGAGCGCGCCGAGCTCACGGCGGCCGGGCGCTTCTCCGGCCGGGACGAAGAGGTGGCGGGGCGTGGGGATGCCCGCGTCCCTCAGGACCTCGTAGACCTCGGGCTCGAGGAGGAAGCTCCGCCCGTCCTTCTCCGCTCTTTCGAGGACGCGGACCGTCCGGGCCCAGGCGGTCTTCATGACCCGAGCGCCGCTTTCTTGCCGAGCTCGAAAGCCTTGAGGTTGGCTTCGAGGACGGGCAGGCCCCGGCCGCGGAACAGGTCGTCGATCGTCTTCAGAAGGCTCCCCGGCTTGAGGATCAGGAACGACGAGGCCGCGCCGAGCAGGACGATGTTCTGGGCCTTGACCGTGCCGGCCTCCTTGGCCAGCTTCTCGGAATCGACGACGACGCTGCGCGGCGCCCGGCGCAGCGGCTTCGAGGACCTTGTCGACGTCGGGATAGTCGGGGATGTTCCGGAAAGGGCGTCGAGCTGGTGATGACGATCCCGTCCGGCCGGAGGATAGTCGAGATAGCGCAGGGCCTCGAGCGGCTCGACGCTGAGGATCATGTCGGCCTCGCCCTTGGGGATGAGGTCGCTCCAGATCGTCCCGTCGGACAGCCGCATGTGGGACTGGACGGCGCCGCCCCGCTGGGCCATGCCGTGGACCTCGGCCTGCTTGAAGGCCAGGCCGTCGGCGAGGGCGGCGTTGTCGATGACGTAGGCGATGGACAGGATGCCCTGGCCGCCGACGCCCGCGAGGATGATGTCCTGTTTCATGGCCTAGCTCCTTCTTCTTCCGCTGTTCCTGGACGCACTCGCGGACGGCGACGACGACGGACAGCCCGCGGTGGTCGATCTCGTCCTTGAGGACCTGGACGTTCTTGTCGTGGTTCTTCGGCAGCGGCTCGATCGTCCGGATGTGCTCCTTGGGGACGCCCAGGCCTTCGACGAGCCGGAGCAGGCGCTCGCCCGAGCCGTAGGTCGGCTGGCCCCCGGTCATGGCCGTCGTGGCGTTGTCGAGGATGATGACGGTCATGTCGGTGTTCGCCGCGGCCGCGCTGAGGAGCGGCGTGATGCCCGAGTGGGCGAACGTCGAGTCGCCGATGACCGAGACGGCCGGGTGGAGGCCGACGTCGGAGGCGCCCCGGGCCATGCCGATGCTCGCGCCCATGCAGACGCAGGTGTGGATGGCGTTATAGGGCGGCAGGGCGCCCAGGGTGTAGCAGCCGATGTCGCTGAAGACGTTGGATCCCGGCGCGCCCTGCGAGGGCCTCGTTGAGCGCCTTGAAGGTGTCGGTGTGGGGACAGCCGACGCAGAGCTGGGGGGGCCGGTTCGGCGAGCGGCAGCCCGCTCGCCTGGAGGGACGGGAAGGGGATCGCGGCCGAGGGCCCGGCGGACGATGTCGGGCGTCAGCTCGCCGGAGGCCGGCAGGGCCCCGCTCAGCTTGCCCTGGACGGTCTTGCCGGGGATCCCGAAGAGGCCCCTGGATCTGGCGCTCGATGAAGGGATAGCCGTCCTCGAGGACGAGGACCGTGTCGACGTGGCCGACGAGCTCGCGGATGAGCCCTTCGGGCAGCGGATAGGTCGAGATCTTGAGGAAGGACGGCGGGGCCGCGTCCCCGGCGACGGCCTCGCGGAAATAGTTGTAGGCGATCCCCGAGGCGATGACGCCGAACGAGCGGTCTTTGTCGTTGAGCTTCAGGACGTTGAAGCGGGACTCGTCGGAGAGGCGGACCATCTCGCCCTGGCGGTCGAGGAGCTCGGTGAAGCGCCGGCGGGCGTTGACGGGGAGGAGGATCCAGTCCTTCCCGGCGCCCTTCTTCAGCTCGTTCTGGGGCCGCGGCTCCCGGGTCTCGACGGCCGAGCGGCTGTGGGACAGGCGCGTCACCAGGCGCATCATGACGGGCAGGCCGAGGCGCTCGGACAGATCGAAGGCCTCCCGGGTCATGTCGTAGGCTTCCTGATGGTCGGACGGCTCGTAGCCGAAGATCTGGGCGAACTGGACGTAGAAGCGGCTGTCCTGCTCGTTCTGCGAGCTGTGCATGCCGGGGTCGTCGGCGCTGACGACGAGGAAGCCGCCGTTGGCGCCGGTGATGGCCGAGTTCATGAACGGGTCGGCGGCGACGTTGAGGCCGACGTGCTTGAACGAGACGAGGGCCCTCTTCCCGGCGAACGAGGCGCCGAGGGCCTCTTCGTAGGCGACCTTCTCGTTCACCGACCAGACGGCCGTGAAGGCCTTGGTCTCGCGCGGCCAGCCGCACGAGGTACTCGAGGATCTCGGAGGCGGGCGTGCCGGGGTACGAATAGGCCGCCGAGAGGCCGGCGTGAACGGCCCCCAGGGCCACGGCTTCGTCTCCGAGGAGGATCTGACGGGGCATGGGCGTTCCTTTATCGACGGGATTTCGGGGCTAGGATACTCATTGGGCGGCGAGGGTGTCAAGCCGGGGCCGGCGGGCCTGCGGTCCCCGGGGAGTCGACTAAGCTGATAATTCCTATGGGTCTGTGTTGATATTGGCCGGAAATCCCTATAAAATGAATGGACAAGGAGCCGGCCATGATCAGACTCTCGACCAAGGGACGCTACGGGACCCGCCTGATGCTGAACCTCGCCCGCCATCACGGCGTCGGCAGGCGAGGCCGTCATCCTCAAGAACATCGCCGACGACGAGCGGATCTCCATCCGCTACCTCGAACAGATCATCATCCCCCTCAAGATCAATCGCCTGGTCAAGAGCATCCGCGGCGCCGGCGGCGGCTATACCCTGGCCCGCAAGCCCGAGGAGATCCGGATCAGCGAGATCCTCACCGCTCTCGAGGGCAACTGCTGTCTCGTCGAATGCATCGAGGACGGGACGTACTGCGAGTTCACGGAATCCTGCCCGACCCACGACATCTGGAAAGGCGCCACGGATCTCCTGAAGGGCTACTTCGACAGCATCACCCTCAAGGACGCCATGGTCATGGCCGAGAAGAAGGACAAGAAGCTCAAGGCCAAGGGCCGCTGAGGCCCAGCCCCGGCCTCTCTGCTCTCCTAAGTCTTTTCCAACCCCCGGAAGAACGCCGGCCAGAACGGGTCCTGATCCGGGACCGCGAGCGTCTCCGTCCGGCCGTCGGCTCGACGGATCGTCCGGCGGCGGCGGTTCGCGAGGACCCTTCCGATGACCGAAGCGGCGATGCGCTTCCTCTTCAGCCGGGCCAGGACACCCGCGCTCTTCCCCGGCCGGACGGTGACGAGGAGGCTGCCTTCGGCGATGGCCCGGACCGGGTCGATGCCGAAGGCCTCGCAGACCATGCGGACCTCGTCCGGGTAGACGAAGAGCCGCTCGTCGACCTCCATCCCCACCCGGCTCGCGGCGGCGATCTCGAAGAGCCCGCCCATGACCCCGCCTTCGGTCGCGTCGTGCATGGCCGTGACGCCTCCGGCCGCCGCGGCGGTGAGCGCGTCCTCGACGACCGTGATGGACCGGGCCAGGGATTTCGCCTTGGCGACGAGGGCCGCGGGATACCTCGCCAGCAGCTCCTCCTCGCGAAGGGCCGCGAGCAGGGCGGCCGTCTCGATGGCCGGGCCTTTCGTCAGGATGATCTCGTCGCCGGGCCGGGCCCCGGCCGGCGTCACGACGTCCTTCTTGCGGCCCACGGCGAAGACCGTGATGCCGCCGATCGTCGGCGCCGTGAAGCCCGGATAGATACCCGGTGTGGCCGCCGACGATGGCGATCCCGAGGCCGCGGGCGGCCCGGTGGATGGAGTCGATGATCCGCTTGATGTCCTCGCGCGCCGTCTCAGGCGGAAGGAGCAGCGAATAGGTCATGTAGCGGGGCTTGACGCCCATGACCGCGACATCGCTCGCCCCGATGTGGACGGTGAAGCGGCCGAACATCTCCAGGGGCAGCCGCGGCATGGTGAAGATCGGGTCCTCGGCGACGACCAGGACCCGGCCGCGGCCGAGATCGATGACGCCGGCGTCGACGCCGGTCATGGGCGGGACGAGGACGCTCGGGTCGCGCCGTCCGAACTTCCCCATCACGAGCGAGCGGAAATCGGACTCGTCGATCTTGCCGATCTTCATGGCCGGCCTCCGACGGCTCAGGGCGCCGAGGCCGGCCTTGCGCTCGGCGGCCTCGATGGTGTTCATCATCAGCATCGTGACCGTCATGGGCCCGACGCCGCCCGGGCACCGGGGTGATGGCCGAGGCCTTCTCCTTGACCGGCTCGAAATCGACGTCGCCGACGAGGCGGAAGCCCTTGGGCGCAGGTCGCGTCGGGCACGCGGTTGACGCCGACGTCGATGACGACGCAGCCCTCGGGGACCATCTCGGCCTTGATCGCCCGCGGCACGCCCATGGCGGCGACGAGGATGTCGGCCTGGAGCGTGAACCGGGTGATGTCGGGCGTCGCGGTGTGGCAGACCGTCACCGTGGCGTTGGCCCCCTTCCGCTTCTGGATGAGCATGGCGGCCAGCGGCTTGCCGACGATGTTGCTCCGGCCGCAGATGACGACGTGCTTGCCGTCCGGGCCGTAGCCGCCCCGGACGAGGAGCTGGACGACGCCGTAGGGCGTGCACGGCAGCGGACAGGGCTCGCCCGCGCAGCATCTTGCCGACGTTGACGGGGTGGAAGCCGTCGACGTCCTTGTCCGGGGAGATGAGGTTGATGACCTTCTCGGAGCTGACGTACTTCGGCAAGGGCAGCTGGACGAGGAAGCCGTTGTACCGCTCGTCCCGGTTGAGGCTGTCGACCTGGCGGAGGATCTCCTCCTCGGACGAGTCCGGCGGCCATCCGGATCGTCGTCTCGAAGATGCCGATCTCCTCGGCCGCCTTGGCCTTGGCCGTCACGTACGACACCGAGGCGGGGTCTTCGCCCACGAGGACGACGGCGAGACCGGGCACGTGACCCTTCTCCTTGAGACGGGCCGCGCGGCCCTTGAGCTCTTCGCGGATCTGGCAGGAAACGTCCTTGCCGCTGATGATCGTCGCCGCCATGGTGTCCTCCTACAGAAATCGGGATCGCCGCTCCCCTACCTTAAACAAAAGCGCCGGGACGGTCAAGGCCAAGGGGATCCGGCGCCTGCGCTCAGGGAGGCGGGATCTTCTTGTCTTTGAGGACCTCGAGGAATTCGCGCGACTGCCGGGCCAGGTCCGAAGTGGGATCGAGATCGATGACCTTCAAAAAGCGGGCCCTGGCCTTCACATAATCGGCGATGTTCACGTAACCGAGCCCAAGCTTGAAATGAAAGAAGTCCTTATCGGGGACGAGCTCGACGGCGATCTCGAAATGACGGATGGCCTCCTCCACGCGACCCAGGGAGAACAGCAGGTCCCCGAGCCAGGCCTGCACGGTCCCGTTGTCCGGCGAGACCTTGGCCGAGCGGCTCAAAAAGTCGAGAGCGCGCTCGCGGTCTCCCTGGTCGAGATAACATTCGCCGATCTTCGCCAGGGCCGTGCTCAGGGCATCCTTCCGATCGGGGTCTCCCGACGTCAATGCGACGACCTCCTGATAGGCCTCCAGGGCCTTCAGGCGGTCTCCGGTCTGTTTCCAACAGTCGCCGATGATCATCATGACCCAAACGGCGCCGGGTTCTTTGGCCAGGTAGGCCGTGTATTCAGCCCGGGCTTTTTCAAAGTCGCCCTGCCTGAAGGACTCGTTGGCCTGCTCCAGCGCGGCCGGGTCTTGCGAGTAGAAGCCCTCTTTCACCCGTTCGAGCCAGAGCTTGACCTCGCGGTTGTTCGAGGACGGGATGACGTCGCGCATGGAGTTCATGGCCACGTAGCCCGCCCGCCAGACCCTGATCTCCCACTTCCCGCCCGACAGGCCGTTGAAGACCCAGCGGCCTCTGGCGTCGGTCGTCGTCTCGAAAACAGCGGAATCGCGGACCTTGACCTTGGGCATGAGCGGCAGGCGTCCCCTCATCGCCTGGTATTCGAGGAGGGTGATGACGACCTTGGCCATGGGGATCGGGACTTCATTTTCGTCCACGACGATCCCCACCAATCGCCCGGTCCCATGGCCGGCCTGGCCGAAGGCGAAGGCCGCCATGAGGCACAGGGACAGACTCAGAACGAAAGATCTAAGACCCGCCTGCCTTGCGTTCATCGTCAAGAGAAGCTCATTTCAGCCTCGGGATCTGAGCTGCCTTGGGGATGTTCGGGGCCGCCCGCTCGACCAGGAACACCGGGACTTTTTCCTGTTCTTGATCCTCAAGAGTCATCCGGACGCTGTCTCCGGTGAATTCTCCGGTGACCTTCAGCCGTTCGCCCTTGAGGTAACGGGGGATCTCCAGGACCATGAACATCCGCTCTCTCCGGAAGTCCGTATTGTATTCGGCCAGGTACCCGTCGACATAATCGCCTTGGCCCGTCCGGACGAACAACGCGTCCGAGACGAGCGTCATATTTTGCCCCGGGGGCAGGGCCCGAGGACGGGATTCGGCAAGGTCGACGGCGGGGCTGAGGGACCGACCGATCTTCCAGACGACAAGGATATTGACAGGACCCGGGAACGACGACTTCCGGTATTCCCCGGTCTCATCGCGGAACACGGCCGGATAGGCGCTGCCGAAGGGTCCTTCGACCGTGACCCAGTCCCCCGCGTGATAAGACCGGGTCGAGGTCGAGAGGAAGAACTCCTCTCCGCCCGAGGTCTCCCGGGCCCAGTAGCCGGGGACATTGGAGGAGGACACGACGATCTCAGAAGGGCCGCTGGTCAAGGCCATCGTCCGGGCCCGGCTGCTCCATCCGCCGGTATGGCCGCTGCCGCAGCACATCAGGACCGCGACGGCCGGCATGACGAGGATGATCGAGAGGGAGGCGCGGCGGACCTTCATGTTCATCGCTCTTCCGGGAAGCCGACCATCACCGGCTCGGGCTCTTCGTCGTAGATCAGCGGATTCTCGTTCAGAAAACGGGCGCTCCGGAGATCCAGGAACGCTCCCAGAGCGGCCGCAACGGCGAGGAAGATCCAGAACCGTCCGGGCTGGCGCAGGAGGGCCTTATCGAGACCGGCCAGAGCGGAGAGAAGCGCCAGAAGCCCGACGAGATAAGGGACGCCCCGGGTCTGGAGCCGGAGCTTTCCCGGGACATGGGTGCTGGCAAAGGGGATCTTCCTGAAGCGGAAGAAGAGCGCCTCGATGCCGAGCCCCGAGAGGACCAGGACATAGGCCGCATGACCCAGGGCCGGCCGCCAGTCCCCCCAAAGCCAAAGGTGGGCGAAAAAGATCAGGGTCGCGAGGGGGAAGGCCCATTGGACCAGGATCACCTTCTTGAGGGCCGAGACATAACGGCCCCTTTCGGCGGATTCCGTCACCCGGAAGACCCAGTTGCTCTCGAGCGCGGCGGGCACGTCGACGACGACACGGAGCCCGGCGAGAAGGATGAAGGCCAGGAGGAGCGATTGGGCCAGAAAGAACGAATTCCCGGAGCTCAGGGCCTGGAGATCCCGCCTGTTGGCGACGATCGACAGGGTCACCAGGGCGGCCCCGAGAGCCAGACAATTGACCAGGATGGTCCGGTGTTTCGGGCTCGAGCGGATGGTCTTCGAAAAGAACGCCCCCACCGCCCTCTCTTCGGGATTCCAGAGGACGATCCTCTGGAGCGCGTTGGCAACCCCTTCTCGAAGCCGGCGCAGACGGCGCTCTCGTTTCGCGGTTTCGAGGGTCGTGCGGAAATGCTTGAGATAGCTGAGCGCGCAGGCCAAGCCGAAGGCCCCGATCGAAAGCCCGAACGCGAGGCCGGCCGTCCGGGCCAGGGCCTTGAACACGGGGTCCGTCGTCCCCAGGAGGACTTCGTAGAGGCCGACGAACCACATGGACGGGACGCGGAAAAGCGGCGGCGATCCGTGGTCTTTGAGATTGGCCAGCGAACGGAAGACGCCGCCGAGGCTCCCGGGATCGACCAGGACCGTCAGCAGGAGGAAGATGAAGAAGCCGATCAGCGCGAACCGCACGAGCAGGGACACGCGGCGATAGAGCGACGACGGGAGGAGGGCCATGAGGAAGAAATTGACGAAGACGCAGGCGAAGAAGACGCAGAAACAGGCCGCGAAGGCGCTCGACGAGGTGGGCCAAGACGTGGCGGACCAGAAAGAGAACGCTGTTCGACCGCCACTGGGCCAGGAAGAGCGCGAACGCGACCGACGAGAAGCTGTTCATGGCCACCGAGAAGAGGCCGATGAAGGCGATGAACGAGAGGCAGCTTGGCCGCGAAGATCGTCCGCAGCCGGACCGGCAGGGGTGTCAGGTTGACGAAGTCCCTTCGGTCGGGGAAGAGCACCTCCCATTCGAGGAGCGTGACGATGCCGAAGAGGATCATGACGAAGAGGAAGACGTAGTTCTTGTCCTGCCAGGACGTGTTGAGGTCGGGCGAGAATTCGTACTTGAAGAAGATGAGAAAGTAGGAGCTCCACCCGACGATGACCGCCAGGATGGACAGGACGGCGATGAGCCGGGCCTTCATCTGGTCCTCGAAGTCGACGATGTCGTTCCGGAAGAGGCGCTGAAAAAAATGCTTCGTCAGGATCCCGATCTGGGCGCCTTCCTCCCTCAGGCCGCGGAAGCGGCGGGACGGGACGGGCGGGTCGGTCACGCGCTCCTCTTCATCGCCTCGACGATCCGCCGGGCCGCCAGCCCCGTGTCCTCGTGGACGACGAGCTGGCTGAAGATCTCGGTCAGCGAGGGCAGATGCATGAGGGTCCGCAGATTGGCCACCGAATCGTTGGCCACGATCGTCCCCTGATGGAGGATGATGATCCGCGAGCAGACCTGTTCGGTGACTTCGAGAACGTGGGAGGAATAGACGATGGCCTTGTTCTCGCCGGCCAGCTTTTTGATCAGGTCCCGGATGACCAGCCCGGTCGTGACGTCCAGGCCGGAGAGGGGCTCGTCGAGGAGGAGCAAGTCGGGGTCGTGGAGAAGGGCGGCGGCGATCAGGACCTTCTGCCGCATGCCCTTCGAATAGGACGACAAGGGGCTGTCCATGTCCTGGCGCAGGCCGAAGATGTCCATGAATTCCATGATCTTGGCCTGGAGAGGCCGCTCGGGCAGGCGCCGCAGCCGTCCGACCATGGTCAGATAATCGGCGGCGCTCAGGTGCGGGTAGATCTCCGATTGCTCGGGAACGTAGCCCAGGCGCTTCTTGTACGAGGCGATATCCTTTCGGATGTCGCGGCCCTCGAAGAGGATCTCCCCCTGGCTCGGCTCGAGCAGACCGGCCAGCATCCGGATGGTCGTGGTCTTGCCGGCCCCGTTCGGCCCCAGGTAGCCGAGGACCTCGCCGGGCCTGACGGCGAAGCTGACGTCGTTGACGACGGTGAAGACGGAGAACTTCTTGGAAACGCCCCGAAGCTCGATCATGCGACGCTGGCCTCCCGGAGGGCCGTTCTGATCCCTGAGACCAAGGTACTCCCCCTCCCGCGTGAATTCAAGCCCAGGCCGCGCTTGAATTGACATGGGGTCGCGGGTATAATTTTCGGGACTTCGCGGAGACGGCAGGCGAAGATCGGAGGTCCCCAACCATGAGAGTCGGCATCCTGACCGGCGGCGGCGATTGCCCCGGGCTCAACGCGGTCATCCGCGCCGTGACGCGCAAGGGCATCGTCTACTACGGTTTCGACATCCTCGGCATCAAGAACGGCTGGCTGGGCCTCATCGAGGGCAAGATCTACCCCCTCGACCTCAACGCCATCTCCGGCATCCTGCCGCGCGGCGGCACCATCCTCGGCACGTCCCGCACCAACCCCTTCAAGGTCGAGGACGGGGTCGGCAAGATCTTCTCCCAGGTCGAGAAGTTCGAGCTCGACGCCGTCATCGCCATCGGCGGCGAGGACACGCTGGGCGTCGCCAAGAAGCTCTATGAGAAGGGCCTGCGCTGCATCGGCGTGCCCAAGACGATCGACAACGACCTCTCCGGGACGGACTACACCTTCGGCTTCGACACCGCCGTCTCCGTCGTGACCGAGGCGCTCGACCGGCTCCACACGACGGCCGAGGCCCATCACCGGGTCATGGTCGTCGAGGTCATGGGGCGCCACGCCGGCTGGATCGCCGTCGAGGGCGGGCTCGCCGGCGGGGCCGACATCATCCTCATCCCCGAGTTCCCCTTCGACCTCGACGAGATCTGCGCCCAGATCCAGAAGCGCCGGGAGCGCGGCAAGCTCTTCAGCATCGTCGTCGTGGCCGAGGGGGCCAAGCCCAAGGACGCGAGCCTCATCCTCCAGTCGGGCGAGAAGGACGCCTTCGGCCACGTCCGCCTGGGCGGGATCGGCAACATGATCGCCCGCGAGATCGAGATGCGCACGGCCATCGACACGCGGGTGACGGTCCTCGGCCACGTCCAGCGGGGCGGCTCGCCGACGGCCTTCGACCGCATCCTCGCCACCCGGTACGGGATCGCCGCGATCGACCTCGTCAAGGAAGAGAAGTTCGGCTTCATGGTCGGCCTGCGGGGCAACCGCATCGTGCACCGTCCCCCTCGAGGAGGCCCTGGCCGAGCCGAAGACGGTCGACGCCGAGCTCTACGAGATCGCCAAGGTCTTTTTCGGCTAGCGCCGCCAGCCCGAAAAGAGTTGATCTTAAAAGAGTTGGACGCGCCCAGGGGTTGACATCCCGCACGGGCATGTTACGCTCTCCCCCGCTAAGGAGGCGCCAGGACCATGATCAGGAAGCTTTCGTCGCTTTTTGCCCTAATCCTCCTCTTCGGGACGGCCGGTTCCCTCGCCGCGGCCGACATCCGGTTCGAGCTCGGCTTCGGCTGGACCCTGGTCGCGCCGACCATGAACGCGACCTACGTCAACCAGTACCAGCCGACGCTCACGCCTCCGGACCGCTACGTCGCCAGCGCCGCCGACCAGACGGTCCGCTTCAAGGCCAAGACGACCTACGGCATGAACGGCTTCTTCAACATCCTGTTCACCGAGAACGTCGGCCTTCAGGTCCTGGCCGACTACCATCGCCCGGGCATCGGCGGCTCGAACGCGCCCTATCTCGTCGAGATGCAGTTCCTGACCTTCGACGACACCGTCGAGACCTATTCCCGGTCGATCGACTGGGAAAACTCGATCGGGAACCTCACCGAGACGACGTTCAGCCTCAACGCCCTGGCCCGCTTCCGCGTCGCCGACACGCTCTCGCTGAGCGTCTCGGCCGGGCCGAGCGTCTTCCATTTCGAAGGCAAGGCCGGACACATCGGCTACACGTATTTCGACCTGGCCCTCGTCGGACGAGCAGTACCAGCTGACCGGCGGGACCTACCGCATGGTCGTCGACTTCGGCCCGCAGACGAAGTACGGCATGAACGTGGGCGTCGAGGCGGCCTACGAGGCCTTCCGCCATGTCATCCTGGCCCTCGACCTGCGCTGGTACGGCGCCGCCAAAACGAACCTGCCGCTCCACGTCGTCGACGACGACATCATCACGGTCCCCCTCGACGAGATCGAGCAGACGATCGGCCTGGGAGGGTTGAGCGTCAATCCGTCCTACATCCGGGCTGGACTGGCCCTCCGCTTCGTCTTCTGATCGGCCCGAGCCCTTCAGATCTTCGCCCGCCGCAGCCGGAGGGAGTTGCTCACGACCGACACCGAGCTCATGGCCATGGCCGCCGAGGCGATCATGGGGTTGAGCAGCACCCCGAAGAACGGATAGAGCGACCCCGGCGGCGACCGGGATGCCGACGACGTTGTAGACGAAGGCCCAGAAGAGGTTCTGCCGGATGGTCCGGATGGTCCGCCGGCTGAGCTCGACGGCCGAGGCGACGCCCTCGAGGTCCCCCGAGATGAGGGTGATGTCCGCCGAGGCCATGGCCACGTCGGTGCCCGTCCCGAGGGCGATGCCCGACGTCGGCCTGGGCCAGGGCCGGGCGCGTCGTTGATGCCGTCGCCGACCATGGCCACCCGCCGTCCCTCCGACCTGGAGCCGCGCGGATCCCGTCGGCCTTCTCGCCGGGCAGGACCTCGGCCCGATGACCTCGTCGATGCCGGCTTCGGCGGCCATGGCCTCGGCGGTCCGGCCGTTGTCCCCGGTCAGCATGACCACGCGACGTCCGGAGCCGCGGAGCGTGTCGACGGCCGTCGCGGGCGCCCTGCTTGAGCGTGTCGGCCAGGGCCAGGAGCCCGGCGGCCCGGCCGTCGACGGCGACGAAGACGACGGTCTTCCCTTCCCCGGCCAGCCGGCCGGCCGCCTCGGCGCAGCGCCGCGACATCGACGCCTTCGCTCTCGGCGAGCCTGCGGCTGCCCGACGAGGACGCGCTTTCCCCCGACGACGCCTTCGACCCCCATGCCCTCGAGGGCCCGGAAGCCCTCGGCCGCGTCGACGGGCGACGCCCTCGGCCCGGGCCCTGCGGACGACGGCCTGGCCGAGCGGGTGCTCGGAGCCCGTTCTCGACCGAGGCCGCCAGCGAAAGCAGCGTCCTCGCGGCCGATGCCCGACGGCCGGGCAGGACGTCGGTCGACCTCGGGCTCGCCCGTTGGTCAGCGTCCCCGTCTTGTCGAAGACGAACGTGTCGACCTTGTGGACGGTCTCCAGGCTCTCGCCGCTCCTGATCAGGATGCCGCGCTCGGCGCCCCGCCCCGTCCCGACCATGATGGCCGTCGGGCGTCGCCAGGCCCAGGGCGCAGGGACAGGCGATGATCAGGACGGCCACGAAATTGAGCAGGGCGAAGATCGAGGCGCGGCGCCGGGCCGAACAGGGCCCAGACGACGAAGGTCAGGACGGCGATGGCGATGACGGCCGGGACGAAACCGCCGGCGATGACGTCGGCCAGCCGCTGGATGGGCGCCTTGGAGCCCTGGGCCTCCTCGACGAGCCGGATGATCTGGGCCAGGACGGTGTCCTTGCCGACCCGGACGGCCCGGAAGCGGAAGCTCCCCGACTTGTTGAGCGTGGCCCCGATGACCTCGTCGCCCGGGCCCTTGTCGACCGGCAGGCTCTCGCCGGTGATCATGGACTCGTCGACGGCCGAGCGTCCTTCGAGGATGACGCCGTCGACCGGGATCTTCTCGCCCGGCCGGACGATGAGGACGTCGCCGGCGCGGACCTCCTCGACGGGGACTTCGCGCTCGCCGTCCCCGTCCGACGACGCGGGCCGTCCGCGGCCGCAGGCCCATGAGCCGGCGGATGGCGTCGGAGGTCTTGCCCTTGGCCCGGGCCTCGAGCATGCGGCCGAAGAGGATGAGGACGATGATCACGGCCGAGGTGTCGAAATAGACCTGCGGGCTCGACCCCGGCCCGCTGGAAGAAGCCGGGCAGGACCGTGGCCGCGACGCTGAAGAGATAGGCGGCCGACGTGCCCACGGCGACGAGCGTGTTCATGTCCGCCGTGCCGTGCTTGAGGGCGCTCCAGGCGCCGCGGTAGAAACGCAGGCCGAGGACGAACTGGACCGGCGTCGCCAGGGCCCAGAGGACGAAGAAGTTCTGGAGGAAGGCCGGCATCCAGGGGAACCAGTGCCGCATGCTGCCCAGGAAGATGAGGAGGGCCAGCAGGCCGCCCCAGATGACGGAGGCGCGGAGCGACCGGTACTCCCGCTCCGCGCCGGCCGCCGGGCTCTTCCGCGGCCGCGGCGACCCCGTAGCCGGCGTCACGGACGGCCCGGACGAGATCGGCGCGCGAGACGAGTCCCGGGTCGATAAACGACGGTCGCCCGGGCCGTGGCCAGGTTGACAGCGGCCCGGCGCACGCCCTCGAGCGCCCGGAGGGCCTTCTCGACGTTGGCCGCGCAGCCCGCGCAGCTCATCCCCGTCGATGGCCAAGTCGATCCTGACCATCGGACTTCGCCTCTCCGCTATCCGAGCCTTCAGACGTCGATCCGGGGTCCGTTCCGCCCTTACAGTCCCGGCTTCGTAGCGAGATCCCGGAACGGCATGTAGACCGGGCAGAACCCGACGAAGGTCGTGATGACGAGACATCGCCGCGATGATGGCCAGGATGACGGCCACGGTCCCCTTGAGGACCCCGGCGATCAAGAAGCCGCGGCGATGAGGCCGGCCGCGGCGAGCCTGACGGATCCTGTCCCAGACGTCCCATGTTCTGCTTCATACAAGCCTCCTTTCGATGTCCCGATATTACTGCGATATCTTGATTCTATCATAATCCCTAGTCTTTCCGTAGGCAATCGCCGCGCGCGGTTGCGCCGGCGGGTTCTTTGTGCTATTCTTTTGGGGCTCGAACAGACAAGGAGACAAGCATGTCCGGACATTCCAAGTGGGCTTCTATCAAGCATAAAAAGGCCGCGACCGACTCCAAGCGCGGCAAGATCTTCACCAAGATCATCCGCGAGATCAGCATGGCCGCCCGGGCCGGCGGCGGCGACCCCGACAAGAACGCCCGCCTCCGCAAGGCCATCAACGACGCCAAGGCCGCAACATGCCCGCCGACAACGTCAAGCGGGCCATCCTGAAAGGCACCGGCCAGCTCGAAGGCGCGGCCTTCGAGGAAGTCATCTACGAGGGCTACGGCCCCGGCGGCGTCGCCATCTTCCTGCAGGCCCTGACCGACAACAAGAACCGGACCGTCTCGGAGATCCGCCACATCTTCATGAAGAACGGCGGCCAGATGAGCGAGAAGGGCTCCGTCGCCTGGATGTTCAAGCGCATGGGCTACATCGACGTCGAGAAGGCCAAGGCCGTCGGAGGACATCTCATGGACATCGCCCTCACCGCCGGCGCCGACGACATCAAGGACGAAGGCTCCCTGTGGGAGGTCACGACCTCGCCCGAGAAGTACGAGGCCGTCCTCGAGGCCATCAAGAAGGCCGAGATCGAGATCGCGGACTCCGAACGTCGGCTACATCCCCCAGAACTACGTCAAGGTCGAGGGCAAGGAGGCCCAGCAGGTCCTGCGGCTCGTCGAGGAGCTCGAGGACCACGACGACGTCCAGATTCCGTGTCCGGCCAACTTCGACATCTCGACGAAGAGGAGATCGCCACGCTTCTCGCAGGCCTGAGCCCCGGCGGATGCCATGAGGGTCCTCGGCATCGATCCCAGCCTCCGGTCCACCGGGTTCGGGATCGTCGAGGAAGCCGGACGGCCGCCTCCGTCCCCATCGTCTTCGGCGTCATCAAGCCGACGGCCGAAGCTCCCCTTCACCCGACCAGCTCGCACGAGATCAAGAGCGAGCTCGAAGAGCTCATCCGGACCTACGCGCCGGAGGAGGCCTCCATCGAGAACGCCTTCTACGCCCAGAACATGAAGACGGCCCTGCTCCTCGGCCAGGTCCGGGGCGCGATCCTCGTCGCCGTGGCCGCGACGGGCTGCGGCCTCGCCGAGTACTCCGCCCTCGAGATCAAGAAGGCCGTCACGGGCTACGGCCAGGCGGACAAGGAACAGGTCCTGACCATGGTCCGGTCGCTCCTCGACCTCGAGGACGACGCCATCCCGCTCGACGCCTCGGACGCCCTGGCCGCGGCCATCTGCCACCTCAACTGCCGCCTCTTCCAGGCTCAAGGTCGCGGAGAAGGACCCGACATGATCGCCTACCTCAAGGGGACCCTCATCGACAAGACTCCCGGACGCGTCGTCATCGACACCGGCGGCGTCGGCTACGCCGCGGCCATCCCCCTGTCGACCTTCTTCAAGCTGGGCGAGATCGGCGCCGACGGTCGAGCTCCTCATCCACACCCACCTCACCGACGACGCCCTCTCCCTCTTACGGCTTCGCGTCGCGCGAAGAGAAGGACATGTTCCTCAAGCTCATCGGCATCTCCGGGATCGGCCCCAAGCTGGCCATGAACATCCTCTCGGGCATCGAGCCGCCGACCTCGAGGACGCCGTCCGGCGCACCGACGTCGCCCGGATCTCGCTCGTCCCGGGGATCGGCAAGAAGACGGCCCTGCGCATCGCCATGGAGCTCCAGGACAAGCTCGAGAAGAAGGAAAAGGTCCTGGCGGCCAAGGGCTCGACGGAGAAGGAGGACCTCGTCTCGGCCCTGACCAACCTGGGCTTCCGGCGGAAGGAGATCGAGCCGACCGTCGACCAGGTCCTGGCCGACCGTCCCGGAGGACGCCGGCTTCGAAAAGCTGCTTCGGGAATGCCTGAAACACATGGCCAGGCTCTGAGGGGCCGGCGGGCGCCGCGACGTCCTCGACTGGAGGGAGCCGCTGATGCCCGCCATCCTCAGCCCCGTCCGGACCAAGGAGGACGTCCTCTTCGAGGACAGCCTCCGTCCGAGGACCTTCGACGAGTTCGTCGGCCAGGAGACCATCAAGGCCAACCTGCAGGATCTTCATCGAGGCCGCCAGGAAGCGCGACGAGCACCTCGACCACGTCCTCCTCTACGGGCCGCCGGGACTGGGCAAGACGAGCCTGGCCTACCTCATCGCCAAGGAGATGGGCGTCGGCATCAAGCCGACGGCCGGGCCCGGTCATCGAGCGGACCGGCGACCTCTCGGCCATCCTGACCAACCTGCAGGACCAAGGAGGTCCTGTTCATCGACGAGATCCACCGCCTCCAGCCCTCGGTCGAGGAGATCCTCTACTCGGCCATGGAGGACTTCAGCCTGGACATCGTCATCGGCCAGGGGCCGGGCGCCCGCAGCCACAAGCTCAAGATCAAGAAGTTCACCCTGATCGGGGCGACGACCCGGGCCGGCCGCATCACGGCCCCGCTCCGGGGCCGCTTCGGCATCATCCACCGGCTCGATTACTACCGGGACGAGGACCTGAAGAAGGTCATCCAGCGCTCGGCCGCGCTGCTCAAGGTCAAGATCGACGACGCCGGGGCCGGCGAGATCGCCCTGCGGTCGCGGGGGACGCCGCGCGTGGCCAACCGGCTGCTGCGGCGCGTCCGCGACTACGTCGACGTCAAGGGCGACGGCGTCATCACGGCCAAGGAGGCCCAGCGGGCCCTGGACATGATGGAGGTCGACGCCCTCGGCCTCGACGACGTCGACCGCAAGATCCTCTCGACCATCATCGAGAACTTCGGCGGCGGGCCCGGTCGGCATCGGCACGATCGCCGCGGCCATCGACGAGGAGAAGGACACGATCGAGAGCATCTACGAGCCCTTCCTGATGCGCATCGGCTTCCTCGACCGGACGATCCGCGGCCGGGTCATCACGCCCCGGGCCTACGCCCACCTCGGCTTCGACTACCGCGAGCCCGGCCAACGCGGCAAAGCCAAGCCCGCCGGGCAGAAGAAGCTGTTCAAGGACTGAGAGAGCCCTCGACCGGCCATGACCTCCGGCAAACCGCTTCGCGTCTCGGATTTCGATTACGATCTCCCGCCGGAGCTCATCGCCCAGCATCCCCTCGCCCGTCGCGACGATTCGCGGATGATGATCGTCGACCGGAAGGCCGGCGACGATCCGGCACGCCCGGTTCCGGGACTTCCCGGGCTCATGGCCGCGGGCGACCTCCTCGTCCTCAACGATACCCGGGTCCTGCCGGCCCGGCTCTGGGGCACGAGCGGCGAGGCGAAGATCGAGTTCCTGTTCGTCCGCGAGATCGGGCCCGGGCGTCTGGGAGGTCCTCTGCCGGCCGGCGAAAAGGGTCCGCGAAGGCGGCGCCGTCCGTCTTCGCCGCCGGCGTCGACGGCCCGAGTGGCCGGCGACCGGAGACGAGGGCCGGCGCGTCCTCGATTTCGGCAGGACCGACGTCCGCGCCCTTCTCCACGAAGCCGGCTACGCCCCCCTGCCGCCCTACATCAAACGCGCCAAGCAGGACGAGAGCGCGAGGCCCGAGGACATCGACCGGTACCAGACGGTCTTCGCCAGGAAGGACGGCGCGATCGCCGCGCCGACCGCGGGCCTTCACTTCACCGAACGAGTCCTGCGCGGGCTCAGGGCCAAGGGCGTCGATGTCCGCCGCGTCACCCTCGACGTCGGCCTGGCCACCTTCCAGCCCGGTCCGGGCGGATCTCGTCGAAGACCACAAGATGCTCGAGGAGACGTACGCGGTCACGCCGGCCGCGGCCAGGGCCATCAACGCGGCGAAGTCCGAAGGCCGGCCCGTCACGGCCGTCGGCACGACGGTCGTCCGGACGCTCGAAAGCGCCTGGCAAGACGGCGCGGTCCGCTCCGGCCGGCGGCGCGACATCCCTCTTCATCCGCCCCGGATACGAATTCCATGTCGTCGACCGGCTGCTGACGAACTTCCACCTGCCCCAGTCGACCCTGCTGATGCTCGTCTCCGCCTTCGCCGGATACGACCTGGTGATGCGGGCCTACCGCGAGGCCGTCCGGGAGCGCTACCGGTTCTTCTCCTACGGCGACTGCATGCTTCTGATCTGACCGCTATCTCTTGATGGTCTCAACGGTCCCCATGAGCTTCACCGTCCCCTTGATGACCGGACCGTCCCCGGCAGAACCTGGCGTCGACGGCGATCGAATGTGCTCCCCTTTTGCAGGAGCGGCAGGCTCTTGCCGACCTCGACCGTCCCGATCTTCCGGCCCTTTTCGTCGTAGCGGATCATCCTGTCCGAGCCGTCCCAGACCAGGGACTGCCCCTTTTTCAGCTCGGCGGGAACGGCGATCTTGAAGAACCGGTCGACCTCGATCTCGATCCCCTGGGCTTGAGCATCGGCCCCTCCCGTGAGCAGGAGGTGGAGGTGAAGAGGCTGAGGCTCGGCGGCGTTCTCGAAGGTCCATTCCGATGAGGTCGGCTCTCCCGGCTGCCGCGCCTTCTTGGCGTGCTCGAAACGAGAACTTGTCGTAATTCCGCAGGGCCCAGCGGTCCGGTCCCGTTCTCTCCAGGTGGAAGTCCTTCTCCTGGTCTTTCAGCCGGGCCCGCTGGTCGTCAGCTGAAGACGCCCAGCTCCTTGGCCTCTTCCCACGTCCGGATGGAGGCGATGATGGCGTCCGTAGCGGGGTTCTTTTCGAAGGACTCGGGATCGGCGACGAAGGCGTACCCGGCGCGGTAGCCCGCGGCCCGGGCCAGCATCCACTCGATGTCCTCGAGGCGCGTGTCGGGGGTCATGAGGAACCAGCCGAGCATGTTGGGCAGGTAGTTGCGCTCCAGGAACGGCTGACGCTCGAACCGCTCCCGGGACTGGCTTTCCCGGAAGCTCGCGTACCAGGGCTCGCCCCAGTTGATGTAGCTGTTCATGTGCCAATAGAAATGGCCGATGTTGCTCGAGCCGTTGACGACCAGGTGGTTGACCTGGGCCAGGAAGGCCTCGACGAAATGATCGTGGCCGTAGTCGCCGCGCCCCAGGTAGCAGGTGCCCTCGTGGCCGTCGAAGTCCATGTGGGAGACCCCGGTCTCGTTGAAGAACGCGGCCAGGTTCCTGATGAGCTCCTCCTGCATGGGCCAATCGGGGAAGAGGGTCTTGTAGGGATGGTCCATGAGCTTCCGGACGTCCTCGCCCTTGGCGTGGGCCGCGGCGACGGTCCCGAAGGCCCCCCGGACGCAATTCGTCAGGACGTACGGCCCGCTCCCGGCCACGGCCTGATAACGGATGATCTCGCTGCCGATGAGGACACTGTTGAGGGTCGACTCCTGCTTGAAGTAGTCGTCCCGGTCGACCGCGATCCCGGTCGCCGCCGGGTCGATGTCGTTTTGGAGGGTGGCGACACCGGCGGCCATCAGCCCCCGGTTGGCCGGGGTCGTGACGAACGGATCGTTCGTGGTGATGAAGTTGGTCAGCGTGTGGACCCCCATCCGGATGCCTTTGGCCCGGGCCTTTTCCACGCACTGCTTCAGGCCGGCCCGGCCGTTCGGGAAAAGGTCCTCCAGGAGGTCGAAGTGCCCCCAGGTCTTGAAGGGGCCGCTATGATAAAGGGAATAGAAACCCAGGCGGCGGGCGTATTCCAGCATCTCGCCGACGTTCTTCTCGCCGAAGTTGGCGATGAGATAGGGCCGGCCCGTCGCGCCGGAGGCCTTGATCCATTCGCCGTCGATCAAGGGGTGGGGCAGGCCTTCGGCCCGCTCGATCTTGCCGATCAGGGGCAGGACATCGCCCGCCGCGACGCCGAAGATCGCCAGGGCGCTCCCCTCCAGCTCGAATCCCGGCAGCGCCTTGACCGGCACGTTCTTGTGCTGGTTCCAGACGGTCATGACCCGGTCCCGGCCCTGGTTGACGCAGAAAGCCTGCAGGCTCGACCCGAACGGCTCCCGGGTGGCCGTCGTCATCCCTCCCGTCGTCCCTTCTTCGTTGACCAGCCGGCCGCCGCAGGTCTTCGAGTTCAGGGTCTGGATGCCGAAGGCGATATCCTCGTCCCTGACGACCCCGACCACCTCGCCGACGGTCTCGCCGATCGTCGTCGTGATCGGCCCCCACAGCACGGCGTCGATCTTCTCGGGGCGCGCGACCTTGACCAGCTCGAACCGAAGATAGCCGGATCTCCGGGCGGCCCGGACCGTGAGTTCGATCCCGCCGGCGAAAGTGAAGGTCAGCGCGTCCTTCGCGGTCCTGACGGCCTGCCGGCACGAGCTCGACGCCGCCGGCGTCCCTGATCCGGACGAGATGGCCGGGATGGCCTTCCGGCGCGTAATTCCGCGGCCCGTTCGGGCCGGCCAGCCGGACGATCTCCCCGCGAGAGTTGATCGCCATCTCGAAGCCGGCCGTCCTGAACACCTGCTGAGCGCCGGCCCGACGCTAAAGGCAAGGCCCAAGACAAGGGCACAGACCGTTTTCTTTTGCGAATTCATGTCACTCGAGCTCCTTGCCGGTTCATTCGCATCTCGGCCAGAGGCCGCCGCGCCGTCCGTCATGTTATCATATTCCCCAGCTCCTTCCGGCCCTCGCTTTTTGACAAGCTTTTTCTTTCTGAATTATTATAGCCCCCGGCAGAACATGGAAATCAAGAGCCTGATCGCCAAAGCCATCCAGGATCGCCGGGCCGAGATCCTCGACCTGAGCCGGCAGCATCCACGCCGACCCCGAGCTCGCCTTCGAGGAAGCGCGCACCTCGCGCCTGCTCCAATCGGTCCTTCTGGCCGAGGGCTTCGACCTCTCCCCCGCCTCCGAAGCGCTGCCGACCTCCTTCCGGGCCGTTTACGGCCCCTCGGCGAACGGGCCCCGCGTGACCTTCACCGCCGAGATGGACGCCCTGCCCGGTCTGGGGCATGCCTGCGGCCACAACATCATCGGCACGGCCGGGACTTACGCCGCCGTCGTCCTGAGATCCGTCCTGGGCCGTGATATCCCGGGAACGATCGAGGTCGTCGGGACTCCGGCCGAGGAACGGGGCAGCGGCAAGGTCCGCATGATCCAGGATAAGGTTTTCGCCCACTCGGACGTCGTCCTTCAGATCCATCCCCACTCGATCGACACGGTCGTCGGGCAGGCCCTGGCCCGTCGCTCGCTCGTCGTCGAGTTCTTCGGCAAGAAGGCCCACGCCGCGGCCGCCCCCCTCGAGGGCCGGAACGCCCTGGATGCCCTGGTCATCTTCTATCATTCCGCCGCCCTGCCCCGGACAAAATTCCCGGCCGGCACTCTCTTCCACGGCATCGTCGAATCGGGGGGCGAAGCGCCGAACATCATCCCGGATTACGCGCGGGGCCGGTTCTCGCTGCGGTCGGACACCATGACCAGGCTCGAAAGCCTCGTCGCCGAGGTCAAGTGCCTCGCCGAGAAGGCCGCCGCGGATACCGGATGCCAGGCCAGGATCACCGAGCCCGGCCCCGGCGTCACGACCTTCCGCCGCAACAGCGTTCTCGAAGAGATCTTCATCCCGCTCTTCGAGGAGAGGGGCCGGCCGGACCCGGCCAGGCTCCGTGACTCCTACGGCTCGACCGACCTGGCCAATGTCTCCTGGGTCGTCCCGACGATCGAGCCGATGATCAAGGCCAGCGACTTCCCCATCCATACCGAGGGCTTCGCCCGGGATGCCGTCGCGGCCGGCGGCGAACGGGCCCTCCTCGACGGCGTCTATTTCCTGGCCGCGGCCGCGGCCCGCATCCTGACCGAGCCGGCCCTCCTCGAGCGCATCCGAGCGGATTTCCGGGCCAAGGCCGGGGACGCGCCGGAAGGGATCGCCTGAGGCCTCCGTCCCCATGAGAAGCCTCCTCGATTTCGGCAGGAAGTCCGGCGCGGTCACCGTCGTGATCACGGATTCGGGCCTCGGCGGCCTCCTCGTCTGCGCCGACCTCGACCGCCGGCTGCGGGAGACCGCCGGAGACGGGACCGTCCGCCTCATCTACGTCAACGCCTGGCCCGACGCCCACCATGGCTACAACGACCTGCCCGATCTCGGCGCCCGCGCCGCTGTCTTCGACGGGGCGCTGGCCGCGATGACGGCCTTTCATCCCGACTTCGTCCTCATCGCCTGCAACACGCTGTCGGTGATCTACGAGGCCACGGCCTTCAGCCGGGCCCCCGGCGTCCCCGTGACGGGCATTCTGGAAGGCGGCACCGAGCTTTTCTTCGAGGCCCTGACCCGGGACCCGGATGGCGTCCTGGCGCTGTTCGGGACACGGACGACCATCGGTTCGGGCGAGCACGTCCGGAGGCTGGCCGAGCGGGGCATCGACCCGAAGCGCATCGTCGCCGAGCCGTGCCACGGCCTGGCCGCGGTCATCGACAAGGATCCCGATTCTCCGCTGATCCCGGGCCTCGTCGATGAGTGCGTCCTTCGGGCCGCGCCGAGGCTCCCGCCCGCGGCGCTTCTCTATGCCGGGCTCGCCTGCACCCACTACGCCTACGTCGCCGAAGCGTTCCGGACGTCGCTCGGCCGGCACACCGGCGCGAAGATCGAGATCCTCGACCCCGGCCGGCGTCTCGTCGAAGCCCTCATGAGTGGGATCGGCCACCGGCGGACTGTCGGCGGGGACAGGGACATCGCCGTCGAGGTCGTCTCCAAGGTCGATCTGCCGGAGGCCCAACGGCAGGCCGTGGCGCGGCGCATCGAACCCATCTCGGCCACGACGGCCCGCGCCTTGCTCGAATACCGCCGGATACCCGATCTCTTCTGAGGGAGAACCGCCATGAAGATCCTGCTGCTGACCGGCCCGGGCGGCGACGCCCAGGGCTGGGGCGACATGAAGGTCACCGAATCCATGCGCGAGGCCGCGGAATCCCTCGGCCACCCGACCCGGATCGCCTACGTCGCCGACGAAGCGGAGTTCCTCCGCCTTGTCGACAAGCCCGATTTCGACATCGTCTGGAGCGCCCTTTACCACATCACGCCGAACGAGGCGTTCATCGGCCGGAACGCCGCGGGGACCTGGGTCGCCGACGTCCTCGACGAGCGGACAGATCCCGTACATCGGCTCGAACAGCCGGACGATGAGGGCCATGATCGACAAGTTCGAGACCCACGAGATCCTGGCCGCGGCGGGCGTCGCCGTCCCCGCCCACGTCCTCCTCCACTCGGGCGACGACGTCGCGGCGGTCACCTATCCCGCTTTCGTCAAGCCCATCTGCGAATCCCGGTCGGTCGGCATCTCCGACGAGAGCGTCGTCCACAACGAGGAGGAGCTGCGGCGGCGCGTCGCCTTCATCGAAAGGGAGTTCGACGAGCCGGCCCTGGTCGAGGAGTTCCTGCCGGGCGACGAATACACGGCCCTCGTCCTCGGGAACGGCAAGACCCGCGAGTGCCTGCCCGGCCTGGTCACGGTCGAGGACACGCACTTCCGGAACTATCGCATCCTGCGGAGCGACCTGCGGGGCGTCGGCCTGACCCGCATCGGCCTGGCCGGGGCGAGGACGGAAGAAGCCCAGGCGGCTCGGCGACGACGGCGGCCGAGGCCATGGGCTGCCTGGACCACGTCCGCATCGACATGCGGGTCGACCGGACCGGCAAGCTCCGCATCATCGAGGTCAACGGCATCCCCGGCCTCAAGCCCCACAAGAGCTGGGCGCCGCAGATCTACACGCTCTACCACGGCTCGCCGCTCGGCGAGGGCGAGGATTACCGGCAGCTCATCGGCGCGATCGTCGACTCCGCCGGACGGCGCTACGGGCTCTCCTGAGCCGTCAGCGCGCATCGGCGGGAGCGGCGTCGTGAGCCACTCGTCGATGAGGCGGGTCCAGGCCGGCCGCGCCGGGACCGGCTTCTCGGACATGAACCGCGTCAGGGCGTCCCGCCAGAGCTCGGCGTGCTGCAGGGTCGTGATGCGGTTGCGGAACATGGCCGCGCCCTTGCGGGGCTCCGAATCCATCTTTTCGAGGATGCCGAGGACTTCCTTCTTGAAGCCTTCCGGGCCGTAATAAGCGAGATAGGCCTGCCAGGCCTCGGCGACGCCCGCGCGCGGTCTTGAACGGACCGGAGACCCGGCGGAGCTCCTCGCGGAACAGCGCGCTCCTCTCCCCTGTCGAGCGGGCGGAGCCCCGTTCTCCGCGATCCGGTAGGGATGGATCTCGTAGGACGCCAGACCGGCCGGCCCGCACGTCGAGCGAGAGGCAGAACCCGGTCCGGCGGTAATAGAGCTCGGGCGGCTGGAAGAAGGCGAAGTTCCCCAGGCTGTAGGCGATGAGCCGGCCGCGGCGGACCTCCAGGCCCTGGGGGACATGCGGATGATGGCCGACGACGCAGTCGGCCCCGGCATCGGACAGGGCCCGGAAGGCCTCGACGACATAGGGCGGCGGGAAAGGGACGTATTCGAGGCCGGCATGGCCTATGGCGATGACGAAATCGCCCCGCTTCTTGGCCTTGCGGATGAGGCCGGCGAGCCGGTCGATCTCCCAGCCGCAGACGCCCGGGCCCGCCCCGCGGACGCCGTGAGGTCCTCGCCTTCGCCGAAATTGACGATCGTGACGCGCGTCGCCCTTGACGGTCAGGGTCAGCGGCGCCGTGGCCTCCTCGAACGTCAGCCCCGCCCCGACCGTCCGGATGCCGTTCCGGCGCAGGACGTCGAGCGTCTCCCGGAATCCGGCCAGGCCATAGTCGAAGACGTGGTTGTTGGCCAGGCAGGCCACCTCGAACGGGACCGCGGCGAGGCCCGCGACGTGGGCCGGGAGGCCCTTGAAGACCGCGCCGCTCTTCCAGACGGGCTTGCGGGCCGCCGTGAGCGCGCACTCGCAGTTGACGATCCTGAGGTCGGCGGCGCGGAGGGTCGGGAGCATGTCGCCATAGACGGCTTCCGGGTCCCGCGAAATGACCGGCTCGAAGGCCCGGATCGGCGCCCAATCCGAGGCGATCAGGATCCTCGGCATCTTATTTCAAGAGCTCCGCGATTCTCCTGGCATGATCGCCGATGACGGCCACGGTCGAGGCATCGGCGTCATAGACCGAGTACCAGCCGGCGGGCTCGTGCGGCGGGTCGCCGACCCAGGACATGCCCGGCCTGGCTTCCCCCGCCCAGGCCCAGAAGTTGTCGCCCATCGCCGGGCCGCCGGACGCGATCGAGTCCATGACCAGCTTGTAGAGGGCCGCATAGTAGAGGTCCTTATTCGTCGTCGGCGAGGCCGGGTCGAGGTTGTTCTTCCGGGGCAGCCACTCGCGGGCCAGGCCGAACTCCTCGAGGACGAGGGGCTTGCCCATGTCCTTCGCGTCCTTGGCGTGCTTCAGGAAATAGGCGACGGCCAGCGGCTCGGCGGCCTTGTAGGTCGCGGGCCGCTTCGGCTCGTACCAGCCCCAGTTCTGGGGCCAGATGTGGATGGTGACGTAATCGATCCCGGGAGAGCTGTGGGTCCGGACGAAATCCTGCGCCGGCTCCCCCGGCGGCTCGCCCTCCGAGCCCGTCGTCACCATATGGTTCGGGTCGACGGACTTGATGTAGGCGGCCGTGTCGTCGATCCAGCTCTGGGGGTAGCGCCGCGGCTCGTTCCCGAGCTCCCAGGAGAAGACGGCCGGGTCGTCGCGGTACTTGATGCGGGTATAGGGATTGGTCCGGGCGGCGATCATGGCGATGTGGTCGCGGAACCATTCCTGGCACTCCGGATAGGCATAGAACTTCGCCGCGTAGGCGATGAATTTCTCATAGTCCCCCGGATAAGGGATGGGCGTCTTCTCGTGCCAGGAGACGTACTGGGCCATGCCGCCCGACCACTGCCAGAAGTTGTTGAGGACCATGACGGCCCGCATGCCGCGCTTGCCCATCTCGGCCAGCAGGAAGTCGAGGCCGTCGAGGACGCTGCCGTCGTACTCCCCCGGGGAGGTCATCAAGGCCGGGACCGTCCGGTAGGGCTCGGTGTTCGGGCCCTCGGAGGACGCCATGACCCGGAGGTTGGTCAGCCCAAGGTCGCGCATCCGGTCGAGCTCCCGCAGGAGCCGGGCCCGATCGCCGCTCGGCCCGTCGACGCCGAGGTTCATCCCCTGCCAGAAGTTGGCCCCGACGAAGTAATAGGGTTTTCCGGCCAGCACGAACCGGCCGTCCTTGACGGTCACGAACGAGGCGGCGGCCGGAGCGTCCCGGCCCGGCTCCCGGCCCTTGGCCGCGGGACTCCGGTCCCGGTCTTCGCCCCGGCAGCCCCAGGCGGCCAGGCTGAACGCAAGAACGAGGAGGATGGTCTTACGCATGGCGCTTGCTCCCTCCGCCGTCGGATGCGGGAATCATAGACCGCGGCCGCCGAGACTGTCAACCCGGCCTCGGCCTTGACTTGGGTCCGGGGGGCCGTTACTATCGTCATCCCGACAAAGTCCCCCAGGAGGCCCGCCGTGAAGAAAGCCGGAAAAACCCGAGTTTCGTTCGTCCTCGCGATATCCATGGCCGCGCTGGCGGCGGCGGGCTGCTCCACCGCGCCCGCGGGACGCAAGACGACCGGCCCATCTGTCGTCCCGGCCCCGCTACGTCTCGAAGCCCGCCCGGGGGCCTTCGCTCTCGGGCCGTCGACGAGGATCGTCATCCCCGAAAGCCAGGCCGGTCTCCTGCCCGTGGCCTCCGCCCTCAAAGATATGCTCCGGAGTCCGACCGGATACGATCTCGGCATCGACGTCTCGACCGCGCTCGCCGGAGAGGTCCCTGTCCGGGCCGGCTCGATCCTTCTCCGGCTCGAGGACCTCGAAGGCCGTCTGGGTAAAGAAGGCTACCTTCTCGACGTCTCGACCGACGGGATCCTCATCCGGGGCGCGGCGCCGGCCGGGCTCTTCTACGGCGTCCAGACCCTCCGCCAGCTCCTGCCCGCCGCGATCGAAGGCCCGGGCGGGAACGCGGGGACGCCGTCGTGGACGGTCCCCTGCGTCAGCATCGAGGACAAACCCCGGTTCTCCTGGCGCGGAGCGCTGCTCGATTGCTCGAGGCATTTCTTCCCCAAGGAATTCGTCAAGCGCTGGATCGACATCCTGGCCAGGCACAAGATGAACACGTTCCACTGGCATCTCACCGACGACCAGGGCTGGCGCATCGAGATCAAGCGATATCCGAAGCTCACCGAGATCGGCGCCTGGCGCGTCGACCGGGAGGACCAGCACTGGAACGCCCGCGAAGCCGCAGCAGCCGGGCGAGGCCGCGACCTACGGCGGTTTCTACACCCAGGACGACATCCGCGAGATCGTCGCCTATGCCGCGGCCCGCTACGTGACGATCGTGCCCGAGATCGAGATGCCCGGCGCACGCCAAGGGGGCCCTGGCGGCCTATCCCGAATTCTCGTGCACCGGCGGACCCTTCACCGTTACCCCGGGCGGAGTCTGGCCGATCACGGACATCTTCTGTCCCGGCAAGGACGGCACGTTCGAGTTCCTGGAAAACGTCCTGGCCGAGGTCGTGGATCTCTTCCCGGGCCCCTTCATCCACATCGGCGGCGACGAGGCCGACAAGACCGAGTGGAAGCGCTGCCCCAAGTGCCAGGCCCGGATGAAGGCGGAAGGCCTCAAGGACGAGAACGAGCTGCAGAGCTATTTCATCCGGCGGATCGAGAAGATCCTCAACGCCAAGGGCAAGCGCCTCATCGGCTGGGACGAGATCCTCGAGGGCGGCCTGGCCCCGCAGGCGACCGTCATGTCCTGGCGCGGCACCGAAGGCGGCATCGCCGCGGCCAAGGCCGGGCACGACGTGGTCATGACGCCGACGTCCCATTGCTACATCGATTATTATCAGGGGAACCCGGCCTATGAACCCCCGGGCATCGGAGGGTATCTCCCCGTCAGCAAGGTCTACGCCCTGGAGCCCGTGCCCGACGTCCTGACCGCGACGGAGGCGACCCACATCCTCGGAGGCCAGGCCAATCTCTGGACCGAGTATGTGCCGGACGGGAAGCACGCCGAGTACATGGCCCTGCCCCGCCTCGCCGCCCTGGCCGAGGCGGTCTGGTCGCCGAAGAGCGTCCGGGACTGGACGAGATTCGCGGCCGGCCTCAAGGGTCTTCTGGCCCGCTATGAGGCCGCCGGCTTGAATTTCTCCAGGAGCGCCTATCTCGTCGGCATCCGCGCCGCCGCCGAAGCGCCCGGCTCGAACCGGGTCGCCATGACGCTCGAGACGGAGGTCCCGGGGATCGACATCCGCTACACGACGAACGGCGCCGATCCCGGGCCCTCTTCGAAGCGCTATAAAAAGCCCATCGTGCTCAAGAGGACGGCCGAGATCCGGGCGGCGGCGTTCGATAACGGCCAACGCCTGAGCCCGGCCGTCGCGGCCGAGCGCTTCCTCGTCCACGCCGCCTCGGGACGCGAGCCCGTGCTGGCGGCGCCGTTCAGCTCCGATCGGGCGGCCGGCGGCGACAAGGCCCTCACCGACGGCCTCCTCGGATCGACGAACGCCGACGACGGGCGCTGGCAGGGCTTCGAGGGCGTCGATCTCGACGCCGTCATCGATCTGGGCGCGCCGCGGTCCGTGCGCAGGATCGCCGTGAGATGCCTGCAGAATATCAACTCGTGGATCTTCCTGCCGGCCGAGGTCGAATTCGCCGTCTCGTCCGACGGCGCGACATTCGAGACCGTGGCCAAGGTCCAAAACGACGTCTCTCCGCGCCTGGCCGAGACCGTCATCAAGGCCTTCGAGGCCGCGTTCGCCGCGCGCCCGGCCCGCTACGTCCGGGTCCGGGCCAAGTCGGTCGGCGCCGTCCCCGACTGGCACTACGGGGCCGGCGGCAAATCCTGGCTCTTCGCCGACGAGATCGTCGTCGAATAGACGATCTCCTGGCCCGGCCGCGTTTCGAGCTCGATCATCCCCTGCCGGGGCGCGGCGCTCTCCGGGTCGGCGCCGGAGACCTTGACGGCGCGACCGGCGAACGGATCGGCCAGCCGCAGCCGGCCCCCCGCCTTCGAGCGGACGCGGAGCTCGACGATCCGGCCCCCGCTCCAGGCGGCATCGAGCTCGAAACCGCCTCGCGCGCAGAGCCCCTTGAACTTGCCCTCGGCCCAGGCCGCGGGCAGGGCCGGGAGGACCTGGATGAAGCCCCGATGGGATTGAACGAGCATCTCCGCGATGCCGGCCGTGCCGCCGAAGTTCCCGTCGATCTGGAAGGGCGGGTGGGTGTCGAAGAGGTTCTTGAGGGTCGATCTCCGGAGCAAAGTCAGCAGGTTCTGATAAGCCGTTTCGCCCTCGAGGAGCCGGGCATAGAAGCTGACGATCCAGGCCCGGCTCCAGCCGGTCTGGCCGCCGCCGTGCTCGAGCCGCCGGGCGATCGTCCGCCGGGCCGCTTCGAAGAGCTCGGGAGTCTCGGGCGTGATCTGGGCCAAGGGGTAAAGGGCCAGCATGTGGGACATGTGGCGATGTCCGGGCTCGGCCTCGCCGTAGTCCTTGATCCACTCTTGGAGGTTGCCGGACTTGCCGATCTGAAAAGGCGGCAGCTTTTTTTCGAGCTCCTTCAGGCGGGCGGAGAATTCGGCGTCGACGCCGAGGATCCCGGCGGCCCGGACGCAATTCTCGAATAGGGCCCGGGCGATCTCGAGATCGATCGTCGCGGCATAGGTCAACGATTCCGGCTTTCCCGTCTTCGGGTCGATATAGGCGTTCTCCGGGGAATGGGAGGGCGCGGTGACCAGCCATCCTTCGGGGGAAGGAATGAGGAAATCGGCGGCGAATTCCGCCGCGCCCTTCATGATCGGATAGGCGATATTCCGGAGAAAGGCCGTGTCTCCCGTGAACTCGTAGTGGTCCCAGAGGGGGAAGGTCATCCAGGGCCCGGCCATGGGCGAGACGCCCCAGACGCCGTCCGCCACGCCGGTCCGCCCGAAGGGGTCGGTCAGATGGTGGAGGGTCCAGCCGCGGGCGCCGTAGGTCTTGCGGGCCGTGACGGCGCCGGGGACGGTCAGGCGGCCGATGAAGTCGGCCAGGGGCGCGACGGTCTCCGGAAGATTGGCGACCTCCGCCGGCCAGTAGTTCATCTGCAGGTTGATGTTGGTGTGGAAGTCGGAGTTCCAGGCCGCCTCGAAGTCCTGGTTCCAGATGCCCTGAAGATTGGCCGGAAGAGCGGCCGGCCGGCGCGACGAGCCCATGAGCAGGTAGCGGCCGTACTGGAAGTAGAGGGCCGCCAAGCCCGGGTCCCCGCCGCCGGCCTTGACCCGCGCGAGCCGCTCGTCGGTCGGCAGGCCCGAGGCCTCCGGCGAGCCGCCGAGGTCGAGGGAAACGCGGTCGTAGAGGGCCCGGTGTTCGGCGACGTGGCGGTCCCGGAGCTCCCGGAAGGAGAAGCGCCGGGCCTTGGCCAGGGTCTCGGCGGACTTCGCGACAGGATCGGCCACGGGATCGAAGTCGAGCCGGGCCGGGTCGTAATCCGTGGCCGCGGCCAGGAGGATGGTCACTTCCCGCGCGCCCTGGACGCGGAGCGCCTCCCCTTCCCTCTTCACGCGTCCGCCCTTGGCGCTGACGACAAGCGAGGCGGCGAAGCGCATGTGCTCGCCCCCGGGCCCGCTGAGCGGATCCGCCGTGTCGACGATGCGGCCGGAAAGGACGATCCCGTTACGGGAGCTCGCCCGGACCGTCGCGTCCCTGGCCCGGGTCAGGCGAATGGTCCCCGTGATCTCAGCGCCGCGGCCGGCCGCGATCCCGACGGCCAGGACGTTGTCCGCCGCCGAAGAGAAGACCTGCCGCTCGATCTTGACCCCTTCCGGCGTCTCGCAGAAGACGGAAGCGATGCCGTCCCGGAGATCGAGGTCCCGCTCGTACTCCGCGCCCGCCCGGACCTCCTCGAGATCGATAAGAAGGTCCCCGAGCGGCTGGTAGGACCGGATCCGGGGCGGCGTCCCGAGCAGGGACTTCTCGGCCAAGGCCGATGCCTGGGCATAATCGCCCTCGAACAGGGCCCGCCGGATGAGCGGCAGGGCCTCGAGGGCAGCCGGGTTGTTGTTGTCGACGGGCGAGCCGGCCCAGAGCGTCTCCTCGTTGAGCTGGAGCTTCTCGCGGCCGGGATACCCGAAGACCATGGCCCCGAGCCGGCCGTTGCCCACGGGAAGGGCCTCGTTCCAATCGACGGCGGGCTGGCGGTACCAGAGCCGGTCGGGACCCGGCATCCGGGTCTGTCCGGCGGTCCCTTCCGGCTCGGGCGCGCAGGCGCTCAGGCAAAAGAGAAGCGCGGCGAGGACGGCACAGAGACTGTCGTGAAGGCGGCAGGGGTTGGCTTCCATGGCGTCGTTATAACGCCGGCATCGAGGGGTGTCAATCGAGCTTCTTCTGGAAGCGGGCGACGCTCAGGGTCAGGATGAGCGTTCCCAGGACCATGAGGGCCGCGGCCTGGGGCCAGAGGTGCCGCCAGCCCGCCCCCTTGAGCATGATGCCGCGGATGATGACGAAGAAATAGCGGAGCGGGACGAACGTCGGTCACGGCCTGGAAGAATCGGGGCATGTTCTCGATGGGGAAGACGAAGCCGCTGAGCATGATCTGGGCATGATGAAGAAGAGCGACGTCAGCATGGCCTGCTGCTGCGTCCGGGAGATCGTCGAGATGAAGAGGCCGAGGCCGAGGGTCTTCAGCATGAAGACCAGGCTCAGCGCGAAGAGGAGCGGCAGGCTGCCCCGGATCGGGACGCCGAACAAGACGCGGGCGACGACGATGACGAAGGCCGCGTCGACGAGCCCGATGATGACGAACGGCAGGAGCTTGCCGACGATGAGCTGGTAGGGACGGACGGGCGTCACGATGAGCTGCTCCATCGTCCCCGCCTCCTTCTCGCGGACGATGGCCGATCGAGGTCAGCATCATGGTCATGACCATCAGGATGAGGCCGAGGACGCCGGGGACCATGAAATTGCGGCTCCTGAGCTCCGGGTTGTACCAGACCCGGACCTCGGGCTTGACGCAGGACCGGCTCGACGCCGATCCCCCGGAGCCCGCTCGAACGTCTCCAGGATGATGCTTCTGGGCGTGCCGCGCCACGATCATCGTCCCGTAGTTGACGCCGATCGTCGCCGACTGGCTTTCCGAGCCGTCGACGATGAGCTGACCGACGGTCGCCGGCCGCCCGGCGGCGAGGTCGTCGCCGAAGCCCCGGGGGATGACGACGGCCATGGCGGCGTCGCCGTTGTCGAGGATAGCGGTCGATCTCGTCCAGGCGCTCGACCCGGGCCGCGACCGTGAAATAGCCGGAGTTCACGAACTCGGTCGACGAGCGCGCGGCTCGCCGGCCGACCGGTCCATGGTCGCAGACGACCGTGGGGATGTTCTTGACGTCGAGGTTCGCGGCGTAGCCCAGGAGGAGGAGCTGGAGGATGGGGGAGATGAAGAGGATCGGGAAGAGCTTGCGGGTCGCGGCGGAGCTGGAGGAACTCCTTGCGGAGGATGTGACAGGATCCGGCCTTCATCGCGGCCCTCCTCGGCGCCCGCGCCGCCCTCCCCCCGTCCGCCCCGGCGCCGTCAGCCGGATCGTGCTCACGCCCAGCGTCAGGACGGCGAACGCCGGCCAGCATGGAGCAGGTCTCTCCCAGAACGCCGGGAGCCCGGCGCCCTTGAGGATGATGCCCCGGAGCGCGACTCAGGAAGATACCGGGCCGGGACGAGGTAGGTGACGGCCTGGACGACGGGGGGCATGTTCCGGACCGGGAAGATGAATCCGGACAGGATGAAGGTCGGCAGGAAGGTCGTCAGGACGGCCAGCAGGAAGGCCACCTGCTGGGTCCGGGTGATGGTCGAGATGAGGAGGCCCTGGCCCAGCCCGCCGACGAGGAACAGGATCATGCGCCAGGAGGAGAAGGAGATAGTTCCCCCGGATCGCGACGCCGAAGAGGACCTAGCCCAGGAGCAGGACCGAGATGGGACGAGACGAGGGAGATGAGGACGTAGGGAACGAGTCTTGCCGGCGATGAGCGCCGACGGCCGCAGGGGCGAGACGGCGATCTGTTCCATGGTCCCCCGCTCCTTCTCCCGGACGATGGAGAAGGCCGTCGAGATCGACGACGATGACCATGAGGATGAAGGCCATGAGGCCCGGGCACGAGGAAGTTGGCGCTCCGGAGCTCCGGGTTGTACCAGACGCGGACCTCGGTCGTCGAGGGGGAGCGTCACGCCGCCCGCGCCCGCGCTCCTCCAGCGCTCGAGCGTCGTCCGCTGCGAGTAGCTCTGGACGATGGTCGCCGACGTAGCCCGCCGCCGTCGTTGCGCTCATGGCGTTCGCGCCGTCGACGATGACCTGGACCGAGGGGCTCCCGCCCGGCCAGGAGGTCCTCGGAGAAGTCGCGGGGATGACCAGGGCGGCCCTGATCTTCTCCTCGCGCCATGAGGTCGTCGATCGTCCCCGGTCCGGTCGAGCGTCGCCTTGACGTCGAAATACTCCGTCGTCGCGGAAGTCTCTCGGCCAGGTCGCGGCTGGCGGCTGCCCGTCCTGGTCGACGACGGCCAGGGGGATGTGCTTGACGTCGAAGTTCAGGGCGAAGCCGAACATGATGAGCAGGAAGGCCGGGAGGACGAGCAGGAAGACGAGCGAGCGGGGTCGCCGCCGGATCTGGCGGAACTCCTTCCGGATGACCGGGCCGACGACAGGCGCGGCGGAGTCCTCACGGCTCCCCCTCCGCGCTCCCGTCCCGGGTCTGCTCCTCGATCTTGTGGATGAAGACGTCCTCGAGCGACGGCACGATCCGGTCGATGCGGTCCGGACCGCGATCCCGGCCGCGGCCAGCCGGTCCCGGATGAGCCGCCGGCCCTCCGCCTCGTCGGCGACGCTGACGTGAAGGGAGGTCCCGAAGATCGAGGTCTCGAGGACCCAGGGCTCCTGTCCGGCAGGATCTCCATGGCGTCGACGACCCGGTCGGTCTCGACCTCGAGGATGGGGTTGCGGATGATCGCTTCCTTGAGCTCGCCGCGGGCTCCCGCCGGCGACGATCCGGCCGGCGTGGATGAGCCGGATGTCGTTGCAGTATTCGGCCTCGTCCAGGTAATGGGTCGTGACGAAGACGGTGACCCCCCGCTCGGACAGCCCGTTGATGAGCTCCCAGAAGCGGCGCCGCGAGGCCGGATCGACGCCGCCCGTGGGCTCGTCGAGGAAGACGATCTCGGGCTCGTGGAGGACGGCGCAGCCGAGGGCCAGCCGCTGCTTCCAGCCGACCGAGAGCGTCCGGGTCAGGCTCCGCTCCCGGCCCTTGAGCCCGGCCATCTCGAGGACCCAGGGCAGCCGCGCCTGGATCGGCCTTGCCCGCGAGCCCGTAGACGCCCGCCGAAGAAGCGGATGTTCTCCTCAACGGTCAGGTCCTCGTAGAGGGAGAACTTCTGGGACATGTAGCCGATGACCCGCTTGACCTTCTCGGGCTCGCGGCCGACGTCGAAGCCGCCGACCGTGGCCGTCCCCGAGGTCGGGTCGAGCAGGCCGCAGAGCATGCGGATGGTCGTCGACTTGCCCGCCCCGTTGGCGCCGAGGAAGCCGAAGATCGCGCCCGCGGCGGACGTCGAAGCTGACGGCGTCGACGGCGTGAAGCCGCCGAACCTCTTCGTCAGCGACGTGACGTCGATCGAATGATCGGGCACGTCCCGTCATCCCCGCTCCCCTGCCCTCAGTTCCCCAGGGCCTTTTCGCAGCCTGGCCTGGGCCAGGACCTGGTCGATCGCGGCCTGGGTCCGGCCGATCTTCGCCTGGAGCAGGGCCACTTCGGCGTCGAGGACGTCGGCGTTCAGGGCGACGCCCTGCTTGAACCGCTCGCGCGTCACGCGGAGGTTCTCCTCGGCCTGGCCGACGGCCTCGCCGGCGACGCGGACCTTCTCGCCGGCCCGGGCCAAGCTCGAGCCGGCACTGCGTGATCTCGAGGACGGCCGGTCCTCGAGGGCCTTGCGGGCGTCCCGGGCCTGGCCCAGCCGGGCCTCGGCCTGTTCGGCCTGGCGCTTCGTCTGCGCCCCAGTTCCAGACGTCGAAGGACACGGAGACGCCCACGTCCCAGGTCCCTTTGAACGGTCGAGCGCGGGCAGGAAGCCGCGGGTTCGGGCCGCAGGTAGTAATAGTTGCCGGCCAGGAAGACCTGAGGATAGAACCCGGACCGGGCCGCCTTGACGCCCTGCTCGGCGGCGTTGATCCTGAACTCGGCCGATCTGATCTCCGGGCGCCTCGCCAGGCTCGTCTCGACCGGGGAGGCCTCCCCGCTTCCGGCCTCCGCGGCCAGCCTCGACGCCTGGCTTTCGACGGGTGTCGTCAGATCGACGTCGGCATCGAGCGGCAGGCCGATGAGGCTCGCGAGTCCCGGCCAGCGCGATCTCGGCCGCGTTGCGGGCGTCGATCCTCATGATCTCGGCGTTGGAGAGCTCGAGCTCGGTCCGAAGGACATCGTTCCTGGTCACCAGGCCCTGGTCGAAGAAGGCCCGGACGTCCTTGAGGTGCTCGGCCACCTGCGCGGACGTTCTCGTCGATGACCTTCTCGAATTCCCTGGCCCGGGCCAGGCCCCAGTAGGCGTTCTTGACGGCGAAGACGAGCTCGGCCCGGTCCTTTTCGAGGTCCTGGCCGGCCGCGGCCTCGAGCATCCGGGCGGACCCCTCCCCGGCCTGGAGACGGAAGCCCGTGAACAGCGGCTGCTGGACGCCCAGGCGCAGGTTGAAGTTGTTGAAGTAGCTCTGCGAGACGACGATCGGGTTGGGCGAGATGGGCAGGGTCACCTCGAAAGTGCGGGACTTCGCTCAGCCGGGTGTAGCCGCCGCCGAGCTTGAGCGCGGGCAGGCGGCCGGCGCGCGATCTCCCGGGCGCTGGCCGACGCGGCCTCGAGCTTCAGCGCGCGAGGCGTGAAGCCCCGGGCTCGACTCGAGCCCGGCGGCGAGGGCCTCTTCCAGGGACAGCGGCCTTTTCTGGGCCCCGGCCGCGAGCGGCAGGGCCAGAACGAGGGCGACGGCGGCGGTGAGGATCTTCCTGGTCATGAGCGGCCTCCGGGGACGTCGGATTGGTGACGGAGATGAAGACGTTCTCGAGGGACGGCGGGAGACGCCGTTCGGCGAGGACCGGGATCCCGGCGCCGGCCAGGGCGGCCTCGATCCGCGGGGAGCTCGCGCGCCGGGATCGTCCGACGACGATGTTCAGGCGGTCCCCGAAGAGCTGGACCTCGCGGACGCCGGGGACGGTCCTTCAGGACGCCGAAGGCCCGGCGGATCTCCGGGCAGACGATCTCGACGACCGTCGCCCCGCATCAAGGCCTTGACCGCCTGGGGCGTGTCCGCGGCGACGAGCCGCCCGCCGGCGATCAGCCCGACCCGCGAGGACCGCTCGGCCTCGTCCAGATAGGGCGTGGACATGACGATGGTGATCCCCGTCTTGAGGAGGGCCGACAGGATCTTCCAGAAGTCGCGCCGCGAGACCGGGTCGACGCCGGTCGTCGGCTCGTCGAGGAAGATCAGCCGGGGCGTGTGGACGAGGGTGCAGGCCAGGGCCAGCTTCTGCCTCATGCCGCCCGAGAGCCGCTCGGCCAGCCGGTCGCGGAAGGGCGTCAGCCGGGTGAATTCGAGCAGCTCCTCGCGGCGCTTGCGGAAGTCCCGGACGCGGTGGATCTCGGCGAAGAACTCGATGTTCTCGTCGACGGTCAGGTCGCCGTAGAGGCTGAACTTCTGGGACAGGTAGCCGATGCGGTTCTTGACCTCCCCGGCCTCCCGGACGAGGTCGTAGCCCAGGACCGAGGCCTCGCCCGCCGTGGGCGGAAGGAGGCCGCAGAGCATGCGGATCGTCGTCGTCTTGCCCGCCCCGTCCGGCCCGACGAGCGACGAACATCTCCCCCTCGCGGACCGCGAGGTCGAGGGAGCGGACGGCTTCGACGGACTCGAACCGCTTCGAGAGTCCGCGGGTTTCGACGGCGAGCGGGCCCATGGCCTGGCGCCTCTCTTACCGCCCTTCCGGGGCGGCCCGGAGAACGGCGTCGGCCGGCAGGCCCGGCTTGAGCAGGCCGTCCTTGTTCGGGATCTCGACCTTGACCCCGAAGACGAGCTTGACCCGGTCCTCCTTGGTCTGGACGTTCTTGGGCGTGAACTCGGCCTCGGGGGAGATGTAGGTGATCTTGCCCTCGAAGGGCCTGTCGGGGAAAGCGTCGATCCGGATCTCGGCCGCTGTCGCCGAGCCGGACGCGTCCGAGCTCCTTCTCGGTGACGTAGATCATGACGTGGACGCTGTCGAGGTCGGACAGGGTGACGATGGTCGACCCCGGCGTGACGAGCTCGCCCGCCTCGACGGCCTTGTGGGTGACGATGCCGCCGACGGGCGCGGTGACGGTCGCAGTCGGCGATCGTCTTGGCCAGGAGATCGGCCGCGGCCCGGGCCTGGGCCAGCCGCGCCTCGGCGGCCTGGATCTCCTCCGGCCGGGCCAGCCGGCGGACCTTGCTCAGCGCTTCGGCGGCGGCGCTCTGCTGGGCCGAGGCGACGGTGAGCCGGGCCTCGGCGTCGTCGCGCTGCTTCGACGTCACGCTCCCCGTCGCGAACGAGCTCGCGCATCCGCCGGGCGTCGTCCGCGGCGATCTTGAGGGCCGCCTCGGCCTGTTTCAGCGCGGCCTCCGCCTGCCGGATGTCCTCGCTCCTCGCGCCCTTTGACGAGGAGGGCGAGCTGGGCTTCGGCCAGCCGGACGCCGGCCTCGGCCTGGCGGAGCTGGATGTCGGCCGTCCCGTGATCGACCGTGGCCAGAACGTCGCCGGGCTTGACCCTCGCCCCCTCGTCGACGGCGAGCGTGAGGAGCTGGCCCGGCGACCTTGGAGGCGACGGTGACCTCGACCGCCTCGATCGTCCCCGACGCGGTGATGACGGCCCTATCGGACCGGGACGAGCAGGCCAGGCCGGCTGCGGCGACGAGCGCAAGCGCCGCGATCTTCGTTCTCATGACGCGCCCTCCTTTCGGGGCTCGAACAGCGCCGGGGTGCTCGACGAAAAATCGAGGCGCCCCTTGTCGGTCAGGATGCCCTGGAAAAAGACCTTGATGACCGATTCGAAGGTCTCGGCGGGGGTCCGTCCCGCGCGGAGCATCTCGGCGGGGTTGACGAAGCCCTCGACGAGGCGGATGAACATCCGCAACAGCAGGTCGTCGTCGACGTCGCCCCGGAAAAGCCCCTGCTTGTGCCCGGCGGCCAGGATGACCTTGAAGTTGGTGAGGAGCTTGTCCCGGCGGAAGTCCTCGATCTCCCGCCAGATCGCCGGGGCGCTCTTCTCGATGTCGCGAAGGAACACGGGTCCGAGCAGGGACAGGCGGCCGCCGACGAACGCGAACAGCGCGACCAGTCTCTCGACGAAGCTCTGCTCGTCGTTCTTGATGATCGCGTCGACGCGGGCGGCGATCTCGGCCATGATGTCGCGGACGACGGCCTTGAGGATGTCCTCTTTGCTGGCGAACTCCTTGTAGAGCGTGGCCTTGCTGATGCCGAGCTCGGCGGCGATGTCGTCGGCCGTCACCCGGACGAAGCCCCGGCTCAGGAACAGCCCCCGGGCCGCTTCGACGATGCGCGGCCGGAGCAGCGACCCGCCGGCGCCCGCGCCTCTGGAAACTATAGAAACTCTTTTGGTTTTCACAGTTTTATTATAGCCCGGGACTGCCGTCACTTGTCAAGCGGTCGACGGCGGCCGCCCCGGCAACGTGAGGACCCTCGCTCAGGCTTCGATGATCCCCAGCGGCGGGTTCGTTTTCCACTTGCCCCGGGTGAAATCGGGGATCTCGACCGGCCGGCCCTTGCCCGCGACGCTCTTCACGCTGGCGCCGACGATGGCGCTCCAGGCGGCGGCGTCGTAGACGTCCTGGTCGAGCGGCTCGCCCTTGCGGAGAGACTGGATGAGCCGGTAGTCCTCGATGTAGTCCATGCCGCCGTGGCCCCTCCCCTCGCCCTTCGACGCGATGGCCTTCCAGAGCGGGTGCTCGAACTCGGCGGCGAACTTCTCGAAATCGTCCCATTCGATGGGGTTTCTCGGCCTTGCCCTCGATGTAGATCCGGTCGGGCCACTTGTGGGCCAGGCCCTTCGTGCCCTGGACGAGGTTGATCCGCGTGTAGGGCCGCGGCAGGTTGGTGTCGTGGATGAGGATGATCGTCTTGCCGAGCTTGGTCTTGATGAGGCTGGTGTTGACGTCGCCGAGGACGTAGCGCTCTTTCGCCTGCGGCGAGTCCGCCCCGAACGTCGCCACCGCGTACTCGTGGAGGCCGCGCGTCGGGGAGCTCATCGAGACGAGATAATCGAAGGCGTCGCCGCGGTTGATGTTCATGCACTGGGCCACGGGACCCAGGCCGTGCGTCGGATAGAGGTTGCCGTTGAGCTTCTCGGACCAGGCCCGCCGCCACAGCCCCTCGCCCTCGCTCGAGAACTTGACGCCGCGGAGGTCGTGGAGGTAGCCGGCCTCGCCGTGGAGGACCTCGCCGAGGACGCCCTTGCGGACGAGGTTGAGCGTCATGAGCTCGATCCGGTCGTAGCAGCAGTTCTCCATCATCTGGCAGTGCTTCTTGTATTTCTCGGCCGTTTCGACCAGGGCCCAGCAGTCCTCGAGGGACATGGCCGCGGGCACCTCGGTCGCGGCGTGCTTGCCGTTGCTCATCGCGGCCAGGCACACCGGCACGTGCCATTCCCACGGCGTCGCCGTCATGACCAGGTCGAGGTCCTCGTTCGCGCACATGCGCTCGAAATCCCGCTCCCCGTTCGAATACCCGGCGGGCTTCGGCTGCCCGGCCTCGACGACCCATTTCTGGGCCCGCTCGACGTGGGCCGGGCGGATGTCGCAGATGGCCTTGATCTCGACGCCCTCGATGTTGAGGTAGTTCTGGACGTGGGCCGAGCCCATGCCGCCGACGCCGACGAAGCCGACCTTGACGGTGGGGATGGCCGGGGCCGTGAACTGCGATCGGGCCTCGCCCGGAATGGAGGGCTTGGCCTCGAGGCCGAGACCGGCCACCGCGGCGCCCAATCCGGCGGCCGCCCCGATCTTGAGGAAATCCCTCCGGCTCTGGTTCTTGGTCGATTCGCTCATAAGTCCTCCTGATCGATCATAGAATGGCGGCCTTAAAAGACCCGGAACTCGAGACCTCCGAGCACCTGGAAGCCGCCCAGATTGATGCTCGCGTCGGGAAGGGAACTCTCCCCGGTGCGGATGGATTCGAAGCTCCCGGAGACAGAACAATGAGACCCGCTTGAGAACGGCCGCGGAGACGGCGAGAACGATCCGCGGCGACGTCTTGTGCCCTCTGAAATCGAGGTCGACCGTCTGCCAGGTCTCCCGGTAGCTGTGGAAGCCCGCCCCCGCCCCGAGGCGGATCGCGACGGGTCCGGCGTCGATCTGATAGAAAACAAGGAGGGGGATGGACGTCCGCCGGAATTCCACCGGGTACGTCTCCGTGCCCCCGTCCATGGGCTCCGCGACACCCTTGTCGGACATCCGGCCGAAGCCGGCGGCGAACCCGATGGGGCCCTTGAGCTTGAGCCAGAGGTCCCCGGCGAACGACAGGCTCGATCCGTAGATCTCGCGGTAAGCGTCCGTCCGAGGGGAAGAAGCCTCCGGCCCCGAAGGATAGCGACAGCTCCTGCGCCGGCGCGGCCGCGGCCAGGCCCACCACGAAGAGAGCCAGTCCCAGCCGCGAGGCGGCCGGCTCTCATCGGATGCCTCTCAAGACCGGGAAACCGAAGATCGGGACGGCCTATGACGCCCCGATCGAGGCGGAGCGTGTCGCCGGCCGATCCAGGTGTGCGCCTATCCATTGAGCGTCGCGCGAACGATTGCTCTCGAGCCCGGTCGGGCCCACGGCCGTGACGGCGTAGGAATACGTCGGTTCCGAGCCCGGCATTCGTGTCGGAGAAGGCCGTCCCGGTCACGGGCGTCGTATTGATCTTGACGTAACCGAGATGAGGGGTGTCTCGTCCTGTAGATGTTGTAGCCCGCCGCGTCCGTTTGCGCCGTCCAATTCAGCCGGACGGTGTGCAGGGAGTTGAAGAGCGATCTGTAGACGACCAAATCGGCGTAGAGGCCGACCGGCGTCCGGGGGTAGCCGGCCTTGATCGGCTGGGCCAGCTCGGCGAGGAGACCCACGGAGGCCCGCGTGGCGCTGGTGAGGAAGTCGATGTTGAGCGTGTCGAGCGTATCGGTCGTCCGATGGTAATAGGGATTGGTCAGGGGATTGTCCTCGATGGCCAGGAGGGCCGGATAGCCGTTGTCCCAGAAGGGCGAGTGATCGGAGTAGACGAACGACCGATCGACGGTCTTCGTCGCCCCGACAATGCCGTAATGCGCGCCGGCGGCCAGGAAGAGATCGGCCAGCCAGGTCGAGTTGCCGTTGACGATGATCTGGAGGTCTTCGGGCATGGCATCCGCATAGCCGATCATGTCCAGGTTGATGACGCCGAGGATGGGCTGGCCGCCCAGCCGGGCCAAGGCGGCGTAGGCGCGGCTCCCCCAGAGCCCCCATTCCTCGGCCGAAAAGGCGATGAAGCGGACGGTGTAATCGAGCGGATAGGGCGCCAGCACGCGGGCCGCTTCGAGGACCGCGGCGGTGCCGCTGGCGTTGTCGTCGGCCCCCGGGGCCAGGGTCAGGCGCGAGGGGGACGTCGAGTCATAGTGCGAGCAGATGATGAAGATGTCGTCGGGGTAGGTCTCGCCCGTCTTCTCGGCGACGACGTTGCGCGAGGTGTTGGCGCCGGAGAACGTGAACGGCTCGAAATGGACGTCGTCGAGGCCGAGGGCCGAGAACGCGGCGAAGAGGGCCTCGCCGGCGGCTTCGCAGTTCGTCGTCGAAGCGTAGCGGGTCTGGAAATCCTGAAGGGTCTGGACGTCGGCGGCCAGGTTGGAGCTCGAAACGAGCGAGACGATCGTCTCGACGAGCGGGTCCTGGGCTGACGGACACGGCCGGGGCCGGGGCCGACTGCGGGGCGCGTCCGGACGTAGGGAAGAACAGACCGGGGCGGGAAGGCCTTGCGCGGCAGACCGGCCGGCACGGCTTCCAGGGCGCTCCCCTCCTCCGTCCAGAAGACGGCCGTCGCGGGCTCGACGACGATCGCGTGCCCGGCGGCGCGGAGAGAGGCCAGGGCGCCCGGATCGGCGATCCCGACGACGAGGTATTCGCGCCGGGCCGCGTTCCGATCGACGACCGTGAAAGCGCACGCCGTTCCGGCGCAGGCGGTCGATGTCGTCCCTATCGGCAAAGGCCAGCAGGCAGGTGGTCAACTCCTGCCGGACGTCGATCTGGAGCCGGGTCAGGACCTGGATGGGAAGGGCCGGGGTTTTGGCGATGCGGATGAGGGCGAGCGATCCGGCGCTTCCCCGGGCGACCGACCCGGTCGTCGCGACCGGCCCGGATGTCTCGGACGACGCGACCGGAAGGCCCGCGGCGATGACGAGGCCGCAGACCAGGATGACCGGAAGGACGGACCCTGAATGCCTCATGCCCCGTTATTAGAACAGATTTCGGCCGCGGCGGTCAACAGAGGTATAATCGGCCGGGAGGGACCATGAGCACGAAGCCGCCCGCGCCCGAACGCCGTTTCATGGACAGGGCCATCCGCGAAGCGCGCAAGAACCTCGTCCGGCCGGACGGCGGGCCCTTCGGCGCCTGCATCGTCAAGGACGGCCGCATCGTCGCCGTGGCCCGGAACACCGTCCTCACGAGCGACGCCACGTCCCACGCCGAGGTCAACGCCATCCGCAAGGCCTCGAAAAAGCTCGGGACCTTCGACCTCACCGGGTGCGAGATCTATTCGACGACCGAGCCCTGCCCGATGTGCTTCGGGGCCATCCACTGGGCCCGGATCGGCACGGTCTATTACGGCGCCGGCATCCGCGACGCGGCCCGGGCCGGGTTCCACGAGCTCAAGATATCCAACGCGCGGATGAAGGCCCTCGGCGGAAGCAAGATCCGGCTCGTGCCGGGATTCATGCGCGCCGAGTGCCGGGAGCTCTTCGACGCCTGGCTCGTCATGCCGGACAAGAGCCGGTACTGAGATCTTTCAAACACTTGACAAAGCCGGCGGCGGGACCTATGATGCTTCGGAAATGGACAGCCTGAACGTTCTTAGCCTCACCGCCGTCGTGCTGTCCTCCCGGCTTTGGAACTGGTGGGCGGTCCCAACCGCCCGATAAGTCCGTTCCCCCCGCCCATTCCCCTTTTTTGGGACAGGTGCGCTCGCCCTCCTCGCGATCATCGCCGGGCTCTGACGCGCCCGCCCCGAAAGCCCAGGCCCCCGTCCGGCGATGACGGGGCTGACGTCATGAAAGGACATTGACCATCATGCGATTCGCATCGAGAAAACCGGAATTCCTCCCCCGGGCCTTCTACAACATCAAGGCCGATCTTCCCTATCCGCCCAAGCCGCCCCTGCACCCGGGGACGAAAGAACCCCTCAAACCCGAGGACCTCGAGCCCATCTTCCCCAAGAGCTTCATCCGCCAGGGGGGCGAGACGGCCCGCGAGGTCCCCATCCCCGGGCCCGTCCTCGAGGCCTATCGAGATCTTCCGGCCGACGCCGCTCATCGAGGCCACCGCCCTGCGGAAGGCCCTCGACACGCCGGCCCGCATCTTCTACAAGTACGAGGGCGTCGGCCCGGTCGGCAGCCACAAGACGAACACGGCCCTCATGCAGGCCTATCTCGCGGCCCAGGACGGCGTCAAGACGCTGGCCACGGAGACGGGCGCCGGTCAGTGGGGCTCCGCCCTGGCCTACGCCGGCTCGCGCTTCGGCATCGAAACGAGGATCTTCATGGTCCGCTCGAGCTTCCGCCAGAAGCCCGGACGCCGCGTCATCATGGAGATGTTCGGCGGCACGGTCCTCGAAAGCCCGAGCCCGACGACGGACGCCGGCCGCAAGTTCTACGATCAGGACCACGACCACCCCGGCAGCCTCGGCATCGCCATCGCCGAGGCCGTCGAGCTCACGGTCAAGACCCCCGGCGTCAAGTACGCCCTGGGCTCGGTCCTCGACAGCGTCCTCATGCACCAGACGGTCATCGGGCTCGAGGCCGAAAAGCAGATGGAGGAGATGGGGGCCGTCCCCGACACGGTCATCGGCTGCGTCGGCGGCGGCTCGAACTTCGCCGGCCTGGCCTTCCCGTTCGTCCGGCACGATCTCGCAGGCGAAAGAAAGACGCGCTTCATCGCCGTCGAGCCGGAGGCCTGTCCCTCGCTGACGCGGGGCAAGCTGCGCTACGACTTCGGCGACAGCGTCGGGATGACCCCTCTCCTCTACATGCACACGCTGGGCATGGACTTCGTGCCGCCGCCTCTTCACGCCGGGGGCCTGCGCTACCACGGCATGGCCCCGCTCGTCAGCCACCTCGCGGACATGGGCATCGTGGAGGCCGCGGGCGGTCGACGAAAAGACCGTCTTCGACCGGGCGGTCCTGTTCATGAAGACGGAAGGCATCCTGCCGGCCCCTGAATCCGTCCCACGCCATCTCCGTCGCCGTCGACGAGGCCCTGGCGGCGAAAAGGGACGGGCGCGCCCGGACGATCCTCTTCAACCTGAGCGGGCACGGCTTCCTCGACATCAGCGCCTACGCCCGGAACGGCCAGGGCGGGAAGACATAGCGGGACCGGGCCGGGGCCCGGACCGGGCAGGCGGAGAACATGTTGCCAGACGCCGCCGACATGTATTAAGGTATCTCCAGACTGCCAGGAGGTCGTTGACCCATGACAAAACGCATGTCCCTGCCTGTTCTTGCCCTTCTCGCCCTCGCGCTCTCCGGTCTTTCGCCCCGGGCCTCGGCGGCCGGGCAGGCGGCCGCGGCCAACGACGGCGCCCTGGCCGCGAAGATCGACGCCGTCATGGCCGAGATCTACAAGCCCGGCGAACCCGGGGCGGCCGTCATCGTCCGCAAGGACGGGCAGACGATCTTCCGCAAGGGCTACGGCCTGGCCGACCTCGAGCTCGGCGTGCCGGTGGAGCCCGACATGGTCTTCCGCCTCGGCTCGATCACCAAGCAGTTCACGGCCGTGTCCATCCTCATGCTGGCCCAGGACGGCAAGCTCAAGCTCCAGGACGAGATCACGAAGTTCCTGCCGGATTATCCGACCCAGGGCAAGAGGATCACGGTCGAGCATCTCCTGACCCACACGTCCGGGATCCAGAGCTACACCGATATGCCCGAGTGGCTGCCGCTCTGGCGCAAGGATTTCACGGTCAAGGAGCTCGTCGATCTCTTCAAGGACAAGCCCATGCAGTTCGAGCCGGGACGGAGCTGGGCCTACAACAACTCCGGCTACGTCCTGCTCGGGGCCATCATCGAGAAGGCCTCGGGAAAGACCTACGAGGAATTCGTCACGGAGAAGATCTTCAAGCCGCTGGGCATGAAGGGCTCCTACTACGGCCACACCGACCCCGTCATTCCCCGGCGCGTCCCCGGCTATCAAGCCGTGCAAGGGCGGCTTCGTCAACGCCCCCTATCTCAGCATGACCCAGCCCTACGCGGCCGGCTCGCTTCTCTCGACCGTCGACGATCTGGCCGTCTGGAGCGACGCCGTCTTCGCCGGGAAGCTCGTCCGGCGGGAGTGGCTCGCCAAGGCCTTCACGCCCTACAGGCTTCCGAACGGGGAATTGTCCGGATACGGCTACGGATGGTTCGTCGGCGATCTCGCCGGCCACCGCTCGATCGAGCACGGCGGCGGCATCAACGGCTTCACGAGCTACGAGATGACCCTCCCGGAGGACCGCGTCTTCATCGCCATCCTGACCAACAGCGCCATCGCCGGCCGGGACCCCGAGCCCCGGGCGGTCAAGATCGCCTGGCTCGCCCTCGGCCTCGCCGAGCCGGAACGGAAGACCGTCACGCTCGCGGCCGGCGATCTCGACAAGGTCGCCGGCGTCTACGTGAACGAACGGAAGCAGGAATACTATTTCAGCCGGGAGGGCGCGAAGCTCTTCGCCCAGAGGCAGGGCGGCTCGAAGAACGAGATCTATCCCGCCTCGCCGACGGAATTCTTCCTGAAGGACAATCCGGCCCGCTTCCTGTTCGTCAAGGACGCCGCGGGCCGGGTGAACGGCCTGCGGATCAAGTCCCGCATCGGCCCCGCCCAGGTCTTCACGAAGACCGACAAGCCCCTCCCGGCCGCGCGCAAGGAGGTCGCCGTCGATCCCAAGCTCTACGACCGCCTGGCCGGCGAATACGAGCTGGCGCCGCAATTCATCCTGACGATCCTCCGCCGGGGCGACAAGCTCATCTCCCAGGCCACCGGCCAAGCCGAGGTCGAGCTCTTCCCCGAGTCCGAGACGCGGTTCTTCCTCAAGGTCGTCGATGCCCAGGTCGATTTCGTCATCGACGCCTCGGGCGCGGTGACCGGGCTCGTCCTCCATCAGGGGGGACAGGACCTGCCGGCCAAGAAGATCCGGAGGCCCTGAGAAGGGAACCCGGCGCCCGGCGGTTTCGTATATTGGGGTGAACGGTATCATTCCATCGAGGGAGGCCTGGCCATGTCATTGACACGCATGAAGATCGGGATCGCCATCCTTTGCCTGGTCGGTTTCTTCGCCGCCTGCGACGACTTCCGGGACGACCGGAACATGATGACGGAGACCCAAACGGTCGCCCTCGGGGGAGCCGCCCGGGCCGAGGTTGGCGTGCACATGGGCGCCGGGGAGATGAAGCTCCGCGGCGCCGCCCAAGAGGCGCTGCTCGAGGCCTCGTTCTCCTTCAACCGGGAGCGCAATCGCCCTGAGATCGACTACCGCATGTTCGGCGACAAGGGCATCCTGGAGGTCCGGCACGCCCGGCGGCGCGGCGTCAATTTCGGCAGCAGCCGGAACCGTTGGGACCTCGTTTTGGGCAACGCCGTGCCGATCGACCTCAAGGTCGACCTCGGCGCCGGCCGGAGCGAGATCGACCTGCGGGGCCTCACGCTCGAACGGGTCGAGATCGACATGGGCGTCGGCGAGACGGAGCTCGATCTGCGCGGCCCGCATAAGACGGGATTCCTGGTCAAGATCGACGGCGGCGTCGGCAGCGGCAAGATCGTCCTGCCCTCCGAGGTCGGGGTCCGGGTCAAGGTCGACGGCGGGCTCGGCTCGGTCGACGCCCACGGCCTGACCAAGCAGTCCGGGGCCTGGGTCAACGATCTTTACGGGAAGAGCCCCATCACCATCGAGGTCGACATCGACGCCGGCATCGGCAGCCTCGACCTCCGCTGCGAGCCCTCTTCCCAGATCCGGACATGAGCCAGTAAATGGGGACGCTTGCTATTTTTAAAATAAATGCATGTAATTTAAAAAATAGAAGCGTCGCTTATCTTTCTACGAGCACCTCAAAGCGGATCAGTATCGGAGTCCTTCAAGTATATTGCCTGCGCGTAACCGAGACGATGCGCATGGCTAGACTTCTTCGAATCGGGCGGTGAAGTGCCGCAGGAACGGCGATTCGCGGACGATGCGCAGCCCCCTGACCTTGTCGCGGTTCTTGTAGAGCTCGATCAGGGCGTCCGCGACGTAGCGGAGATGCGAGGCCGTGTAGACCCGGCGCGGGATGGCCAGCCGGACGAGCTCCAGCTCCGGAAAGGTCTCGGCCTTCCCCTTCCCCGACTTCTGCCCGAACATGACCCCGCCGATCTCGACGGCCCGGACGCCGTATTCCCTGTAGAGCGCCACCGTCAGGGCCCAGCCGGGATACTGGGCCCGGCGGATGTGCGGCAGGAACCGGTCGGCCAGGATATAAACGGCGTGGCCGCCGAAAGGCTTGAAGACGGGCACGCCGGCCTGATCGAGCAACCCGCCGAGGTAGGCCGTCTGGGCCATCCGGTGGTCGAGGTAGTCCTCGTCGAGCACCTCCTTCAGTCCCCGGGCCATGGCCTCGAGGTCGCGGCCGGCCAGGCCGCCGTAGGTCGGGAAGCCCTCGCTGATGATGAGGTTGTTCTTGATCCTCTCGGCCAGGGCGTCGTCGTCGAGGGTGACGAAGCCGCCGATGTTGACCAGGGCGTCCTTCTTGCCGCTCATGGTCGCCCCGTCGGCGTAGGAGAACATCTCCTGGGCGATCTCCAGGACGCTCTTCTTGGCGTAGGCCTTCTCGCGCTTCTTGATGAACCAGGCGTTCTCGGCGAAGCGGCAGGCGTCGAGGAAGAACGGGATGCCGTGGTGGGCGCAGACCTCGCTCGTCTCCTTGATGTTCTTCAGCGAAACGGGCTGCCCGCCGCCGCTGTTGTTGGTCACGGTCATCATGACCAGCGGGACCTTGTCCGTGCCCCGCTTGTCGATGAATCTCTTGAGCTTGGCGACGTCGATGTCGCCCTTGAAAGGCAGGTCGGCGTCGGGGTCGTAGGCCGCGGCGGCGGCCAGGTCCTCCGCGTGGGCCTCGAGGACCTCGATGTTGGCCCGGGTCGTGTCGAAGTGGATGTTGCTCGGGACGCTGTCCCCCTTCTTGAGGATCGAGCCGAAGAGGACCCGTTCGGCCGCCCGTCCCTGGTGCGTGGGGATGACGTGGCTGAAGCCGAAGATCGAACGGACGGATTCCTCGAGGTGATAGAAGTTGCGCGCCCCGGCGTAGGACTCGTCGCCGGTCATGATCCCGGCCCACTGGTCGTCGCTCATGGCCGAGGTCCCGGAGTCCGTCAGGAGGTCGATCGTGACCTTCTCGGCCGGGATGCCGAAGGGATTGAAGCCCGACTGCTTGAGGAGCGTCTCCCTCTCCCGCCGCGACGTCGAACGCAGCGGCTCGACCATCTTGATGCGGAAAGGCTCCATGGGCGGCTTGATGTCTGCCATGCGTATCCTCCCTAGCCGGGCCCGGCCTCGCCGGGAGCGGCGCGTGTCTCAGAATGTCGTCATTTTGCGGAACTGGCGGAACCGGGCCTCGACGAGGTCCCGGTCGAGCGACAGGAAGCGGCCGATGCCGAAATCCTCGATGGCGAACGAGGCCATGACGCTGCCGTAGACCGCCGCGCGGCGGACGTCCCGGGCGGCGAGGCCCGGCGTCCGGTCGAGATACCCCAGGAAGCCGCCGGCGAAGCTGTCCCCCGCCCCGGTCGGGTCGATGACGTGCTCGCAGGGATGGGCCAGGACGCCGAAGACGAAATCCCGGCCGAAGACGAGGGCGCCGTGCTCGCCCTTCTTGAGCAGGACGAGCGAGGGGCCGAGCCCGACCAGGGCCTTGCCGGCGCTGATGAGGTTCATCTCCCCGGTGATCAGCCGGGCCTCCTCGTCGTTGGCGAAGAAGATGTCGACCCGGCCGAGCTCCTTGAGAAGGACCTCCCGCTTCGTGTCGATCCAGAGGCGGATCGTGTCCATGGCGACGAGGGCCGGCTTGCGGAACTGGTCCAGGACGAAGCCGTGGTGCTCGGGATTGAGGTTGGCCAGATAGACGATGCGCGAGCCCTTGTACGGGGCCGGGACCAGCGGCCGGAAGTCGGCGAAAACGTTGAGGTCCGTCCGCAGGGTCGTCCGGCGGTTGGGATCGTCCTCGTATCTCCCTTCCCAATGGAAGGTCTTGCCGGCCTTGATCTTGAGGCCCGCGAGATCGATGCCGCGCGAGCGGAGGAGCGTCAGGGTCTTGCGCGGGAAATCCCGGCCGACGACGCCGACGACGCGGGGCCGGGTGAAGTAGCTGGCCGCGAGCGAGCAATAGGTCCCCGACCCGCCGACGATCTTCTCCCGGTCGCCCCACGGCGTCCGGATGGTGTCGAAGGCGACCGAACCGACGATGACGAGACTCATGAAGTTCCCTCGAGCTTAGCGCAGGTACTTGCCGACGAGGAGCCCCAGCTTCTTCCTGGTCGCGGCCGGGATCGCGGACGGGGCGGTGACGATCGTGTTCTTGAGCGCGGCGCCGCAGTCGCAGCCCGGCGCTTCGCCCTTTCCCATCGCCGCCAGGGCCTTCTTGATGACGGCCTTGGCGTTGGCGATGTTATAGGACAGGTTCTGGAGGATGAGCTCGACCGTGACGGGTTCCTCGGTCTCGTGCCAGACGTCGTAGTCCGTGGCCAGGCTCAAGGTGGCGTAGCAGATCTCGGCCTCGCGGCACAGCTTGGCTTCGGTGGCGCTCGTCATGCCGATGACGTCGCACCCCCAGGTCCTGTAGGCCAGCGACTCGGCCTTCGTGGAAAAGGCCGGCCCGTCGATCGAGATGTAGGTCCCGCCGCGATGGGCCCTCAGCCCGAGGCCGACGGCCGCATCGTAGAGGGTTTTGGCGAGAGACGGACAGACCGGCCGTCCCAGGCTGACGTGGGCGACGATCCCGCCGCCGAAGAACGTGTTCGGCCGTTGGGTCCGGTCGAAGAACTGGTCCGGAAGGACGATGTCCCGCGGGCGGATGTGCTCACGGAGCGAGCCGACGGAGTTGACCGAGATGAGGCTCTCGACGCCCAACTTCTTGAAACCGAATATGTTAGCCCGGTAGTTGACCTCGGCCGGAAGGAGCCGGTGGCCCTTGCCGTGGCGGGCCAGGAAAGCCACCCGGCGGCCCTCGAGCGTCCCGACGACATAGGCGCAGGACGGGTCGCCGAAGGGCGTGCGGAGCCGGACTTCGCGCTTGTCCTTGAAACCGTCGATCTCGTAGAGCCCGGTGCCGCCCAGGATGCCGATCGTCGCCTTGGGCAGTCTGGTCGTCTTGTTCCCGGCCATGGATCCTCCTCGATTCCATATACCTTTTTCGGCGAGGTGGAGTCAAGCCGCCGCCTCCCGGCCCGGGTCTTTGCATTTTTCAGGGGAAAACGATATCCTAAATGGACCATGAAATATGTCTATCTCGACGCATCCTCGGGGGTCAGCGGCGACATGTGTCTCGGCGCGCTCCTCGACCTGGGGGTCGATCCGGCCCTCTTCAAAGAGAGGATGGCCGGTCTCCGCCTGCCCGTCGAGATCGCCGTCCGCCGGGTCCGCCGGGGCGGGTTCGCCGCGGTCAAGGTCGACGTCGAGATCCACGGCCACGAGCACATCGAGCGCAATTTCGGCGACGTCGAGCGCATCATCCTCAAGGGCCGCTTCACGCCGGCCGTCAAGGACCGGGCCCTCCTCATCTTCCGGCGGCTTTTCGAGGCCGAGGCCAAGGTCCACGGCCGGACGTTCAAGGAGGCGCACCTCCACGAGGCCGGGGCCGACGACGCCCTGGTCGACGTCGTCGGGACGGCCTTCCTCCTCGACGAGCTGGGCGTCGGCGACGTCTATTGCTCGCCGCTCAACGTCGGCTCCGGCTGGGTCCAGACCTCCCACGGCCGGCTGGCCGTCCCTCCGCCCGGCCGTGGCCGAGCTCCTGAAAAAGGCGCCGGTCTACGCGGCCTGGGTCGAATCGGAGCTCGTGACCCCGACCGGCGCGGCCATCGTCGCGGCCCTGGCGAAGCGGTTCACGAAGCTCCCCGAGCTCGTCTACGAGAAGATCGGCCGCGGCGCCGGGACGAAGGAATTCCCCGAGATCCCGAACATCCTGAGGATCTACTACGGCGACGCCGCGGCCTTCGACGAAACGAAGAGCGTCTTCATCGTCGAGGCGACGATCGACGACGCTTCGCCGCAGCTCCTGGCCCACTTCCTCGAGCGGGCCTTCGAAGAGGGCGCCCTCGACGCCACCCTCTCCCCCGTCGTCATGAAGAAGAACCGCCTGGGCACGAAGCTCTCGCTGCTCGTCGGGGCCGACCGCATGGACGCCCTGGTCGAGGCCGTGTTCCGGGAGACGACGTCGATCGGCGTGCGCTACTATCCCGTCGGCCGGCGCGTGCTCGAGCGCGAGTTCCGGACCGTCCGCGTCGGCGGCGAGAAGATCGGCATCAAGATGGCGGCCCTCGGCGGGCGGACCGGTCAACGTCCAGCCGGAGTACGAGGACGTCCTCAAGGCGGCCCGCAAGACCGGCAAGCCTCTCAAGGAGATCGCCCACAAGGCCGTCTGCGAGTTCCACAGGAAGCGCTAGCGGCGGCCGGGGCGGAAGGACCACGATGGACACCAAGAAGATCGAAAAGGGCGTGAGGCTCGTCCTCGAAGGCGTCGGCGAGGACATCCGCCGCGCCGGCATCCGGGCCACGCCCAAGCGGGTCGCCCGCATGCTGGCCGAGATCCTCGGCGGCTCCGAGACGCGAGGCGACGCGGAACCTCCGTGTCATCGAGGACGAGAAGCACGACGAGATGGTCCTCATCAAGAACATCCCTCTCTATTCGATGTGCGAGCATCATCTCCTCCCCTTCGCGGGAGTGGCCCACGTGGCCTATATTCCGAAGGCCGGGCGGATCGTCGGCCTGAGCAAGATCGCCCGGGTCGTGGAGGCCCTGTCCAGGCGGCTCCAGGTCCAGGAGCGGTTGACGAAACAGATCGCCGACCTGCTCGACAAGCACCTGCAGCCCCTGGGCGTCATGGTCGTCATCGAGGCCGAGCACATGTGCATGTCGATGCGCGGGGCCAAGAAGCCCAAGTCGATCACGGTGACCTCGGCCGTCCGCGGCTCGTTCCGGACAAACCCGGCGACGCGGGCCGAGGCCATGATGCTCATCCGGGGAGGACCCATCAATGTCAACGAATTCTAAGAAGACGTTCTACGTCACGACGCCGATCTACTACGTCAACGACGTGCCCCACATCGGGCACGCCTACACGACGATCATCGCCGACACCCTGGCCCGCTTCCACAAAGCGGCCGGGCAGGAGGTCTTTTTCCTGACCGGGACGGACGAACACGGCCAGAAGATCGAGAAAGCGGCGGCCGAGAAGGGCCTGACGCCGAAGGCCCTGGCCGACTCGGTCGTCGGCCGGGCCCAGGACCTGTGGAAGGCCCTCGACATCTCCTACGATTTCTTCGTCCGGACGACCATGGACTTCCACGAGAAGGGCGTCCAGAAGCTCTTCCAGATGCTCCTCGACAAGGGCGACATCTATAAGGGCGAATACAAGGGCTGGTACTGCGTCTCCGACGAGAATTTCCTGCCCGGACGACGTGGCCGCTCGAGGCCGACGGCTGCAAGATCTGCCCCGACTGCGGCAAGAAGGCCTCGGTCGTCTCCGAGGAGACCTACTTTTTCCGGCTGTCCGCCTACCAGGACCGGCTCCTCCGATCTCTACGAGGAGCACCCCGAGTTCGTCCGGCCGCAGAGCCGCCTCAACGAGGTCTCGAGCTTCGTCCGCGGCGGGCTCAAGGACCTCAGCATCACCCGGACGACCGTCAAGTGGGGCATCCCCGTGCCGGGCGACCCCAAGCATACGATCTACGTCTGGTTCGACGCCCTCCACAACTACGTCACGGCCATCGGCTACGACTGGAACATGGCCCGCTACGAGAAGTTCTGGCCGGCCGACGTCCAGCTCGTCGGAAAGGACATTCTGAGGTTCCACGCCGTCTACTGGCCGGCCTTCCTCATGGCTTCGGGCCTGCCCCTGCCCCGGACGGTCTATCGGGCACGGCTGGTGGCTCAAGGACGACACCAAGATGTCCAAGTCCAAGGGCAACGTCCTCGATCCCCACGTCCTGCTGAAGGTCTTCGGGCCGGACCCGCTGCGCTATTTCCTGCTCCGCGAGATCCCCATCGGCCAGGACGGCAACTTCTCCCACGAGGGCTTTCTCCACCGGGTCAACTCCGACCTGGCCAACGATCTCGGGAACCTCGTCCAGCGGACGCTGACCATGATCGGCAACTACTTCGGCGGCGAGATCGCCGGCCCGGACGAGGAGACGGCCGAGGACGCCCGGGTGCGGACGGATTTCGAGGCGCTCAAGGCCCGCGTCTTCGACCTCTACGACGCCTGCGCCCTCAACAAGGCCCTGGAGGAGATCTGGGCCTACATCGGCATGGTCAACCGGTACCTGGCGACGAACGAGCCCTGGATCATGGCCAAGGACGCGTCCCGGCGGCCCCGGCTGGCCCGCGTCCTGCTCCAGGCCGCGGCGGCCATCCGCGGCGTGAGCTACCTCGTCTATCCCGTCATGCCCGGGTCGGCCGAGAAGATCTGGGGCTTTCTCGGCGAAACGAAGAAGCCGGCGGAGGTCCTCTGGGAGACGCTCGCGTTCGGCGACTTCGGCCCCGGCCGGAAGGTCGGGACGCCGCACGCGCTCTTCCCGAGGGTCGCCCTGAAGGATTTCCTGGGCGACGAGGCCGGCGCGCCGGCCGCCGCCCCGGCCGCGGCGGCCCGAACCGACCACGAAGGGAGTCATCGCCATGGACCAGATCACCTACGAAGAATTCAAGAAGAATGGACCTCCGGGTGGCCCAGATCCTCGAAGCGGAGCGCGTTCCCGGCGCGACCAAGATCCTCAAGCTCAAGATCGATATCGGCACGGAGCAGCGGCAGATGATCGCCGGGATCGCCGAGACCTACGCCCCCGAGGACCTGGTCGGCAAGAAGCTCATCGTCATCGTCAACCTCAAGCCGGCCGTCATCCGGGGCATCGAGTCGCAGGCCATGCTCCTCGCGGCCATCACGCCCGACAACAAGGCCCTCATCCCCTTCTTCGACCGCGACATCGCGGCCGGGCGCGATCGTCAAGTAAGCCCTGCCGAGAAGGGCCTCGATCCGGGCCGCCGGGATCCGGCCCTCGCGGAGGATCCGCGGCCGGTCGCCGGCGATATCGACGATGGTCGACGGCGAGGCCGCCCGGGGCCGGGCCGCCGTCGATCAGGAGATCGATCCGGCCGCCGAAAGCGGCCATCACCTCCGACGGATCGGCCAGGGCCCTCTCCCCGGCCACGTTGGCGCTCGTGGCCGTCAGGGGCTCCTCGAGCTCCCGGACGAGAGCGCGGAGCCAGGCGAGCGGCGGGATGCGGACGGCGATCGTCCGTCCCGGTCCGAGGAGGCGCTCCGGCAGGCCGGGCGCGGCGGGGAGAACGAGCGTCAGCGGGCCCGGCCAGAACTCGCCGGCCAGGGCCGTGAACGCCGGGGGCAGCGCGGACGACGATCTCCTTGACCATGTCCAGGTCCGAGACGATGAAGGACAGGGGCTTCGAAGCCTCCCGCTTCTTCAGGCCGAAAGACCCGCTCCACGCCCTTCTTCGAGAAGGCCGCCGCCCCGAGGGCGTAGAACGTTCCGTGGGATACGCCGCCACGGCCCCGTCGAGCAGGGCCGCGGCGATCTCGCCGGCGTCCGGGAGGGCGTCGGCGGCTTCGGGATCCAGCCGGACGACGCGCGTTTCGCTCAAGCGGGCCTTCCCGCCGGGGATGGTAACCGCCCCCTGTCCAAAAGTCAAACATGCCGGCCGTCCCGCCCCGGAGGACACCTGACCTGTTTTGGGCACAGTCCCCCGGAGGCGCCCTGCCTGATGGGGGCCCGGCCCGGGCTGGCATATTTTTTGCTATAATGTCGGTCGTATAGGAGGAACGAAATGAAAAAACTGACCGTTCTCGCCGCCGGACTTCTCCTTCTCGTCCCGGCCCTGAGCCTTCTCCGATTCGATCTCCCTCCGGGGCGGCTATTTCATGCCCCGGGCCCTGTCCAATTCCTATCTGAGCCTCCACCCCGACAGCCTCTGGACGATCGAGCTCGATCAGATGAGCTTCGCCCCGAAGGACTATCGCGGCGGGATGATCGGCTTCAGCTACGATCACTTCCTCGAGCCAGAACCTCAGCCTGTGCCTTGACCGTGGACGCGTACAACAAGAGCCAGGTGGGCTACTACAACGACTGGGTCGCTCAACACCCTCGACCGAGGGCGATTTCGCCTTCCCCTTCGAGCTCTACGAGGGCGACGACATCGTCCACTCCTTCCGGGTCGGCATCACGCCCGGTCCAGCTCTCGCTCAAGTTCCTCCCGCTCGGCCGGAGGACCAAGATCATCCCCTACGTCGGCGGCGGCGCGAGCCTGGTCTTCTACCAGCGTCCGCATGTTCGGCGACATGGTCAATTTCTCCGACCCCTGGATCTACACCGATCCCGACCTCGGCGACATCGACATCTATCCCGTCGAGCGCGCTCAGCGCGCGGGAGACCGCGACCGTCGTTCGGCTGGCACGCCTTCGGCGGCTTCCAGGTCCCCATCGGGTACCGGGCGACGATCGAGGCCGAAGCCCGCTATCACTCGGCCAAGGCCCGGTTCAACGATCTGTTCGTGGACTTCGATGACTTCGAGGTCGGCGGGCTGGCCCTGACCGCTCGGCCTCAGCTACTGGTTCTGATCTCCGGATTTCGATCGAGGGGACACGGACCTCGGGTCCGTGTCCCCTTTTTTTAGGTTCTTTTTCGAGGCGGAGCGGCTGGGTCCTGTCGAAGCGGATGACGAGCGGCCCCCAGACCGAGGCGATCACGATGCGGCCGGTGAACCGGCAGGGGAACTCGTCCTTGGCGAAGCCCGCGCGGACGTCCTCTCCGGCCTCGAAGAAATCGACGAGGAAGGGCAGGGCGAAGATCTTTTCACCCGTCCGCGGCAGGCTCTTGTCCCCCTCGATGGCCCCGGCGAGGACGGGGTGGCCGCTGAAAAAGAGCTCGAAGTCGACGGTGTCGAGGATGAGGTCGTAGCCGTTGAGGTTCTTGAAGCGGGGACGGAAGACGACGTCGGCGCCGCCCACGGTCAGGTCCAGGACCTCGAGCGGCAGCAGGTCGACCTCGGGGTCCTGGAAGATCGGGAACTCCCCGCTGTAAGCGAAGGACACCTTCTGCTCCTTGTTCGCGCTCGTTGAGGAAATACCATGTCGCCGACGATGTCGCAGAGGGCCTGGCCCTCGATCGGGCCGATGGCCTGCCGCAGCAGCTCGTAGGTGATCTTGACCGGCAGGGCGATGAGCGTCTCGCCGTCCGGCGGCACGGTCAGGGGCGCCTCCAGGGTGACGGCGGTGTTGATGTACTCCTTCTGGTCGATCCTGACCCTGTACCGATAGCGAACGAGCTCGCGGGGCGCGGCCGCGGGATTGGTAGACGGCGACGTGGAAGGCCAGGACGAGGCCCGAGGAGCTCAGGTTCTTGATGACCTTCTCCCTGAGGGACAGGGTGATCTCGTCCCTGGCCGCGGCGGCCGGGGTCGAGGCGGCCGCCCGGGGGACGCCCGCCAGGAAGAAGGCCAGGCAGACGGCGCCGAGCGCGGCTCCTCTCGCGGCTTTTTGTGAGCTCCATGTGTCCTACCAGAATACCTAAATCCGCCCCTGCTGGCAAGGCGATCAGCCATTGCAGTTCGGGGCCGCGGGCCCTATAATGAGGGTCCATGCCCGGGCATGAATCTCCGGGAGGAGGCACACCGATGAGCAGACGCCGGACGGCCGTTCTCGGCCTCGTTGTCATGGCCCTCGCGGGGACTCGCCCTCTCGTGCGGCCGCAAGGAGCCTGCCCCGCCGGGGACCGCCCTCGGACAGCCCAAGCACGACCAGGCCCTCTACGCCCGCGAGAGGCCCGACAGCGCGGACCAGACCTTCCTCGCGGCCGACCTCTCCGCCTTCACCCATCCGACCGACCCTGCTCGAGTTCACCAAGCTCTTCCACCTGCCGCCCGTCGAGCAGGGCAAGACCGGGACCTGCTGGTCGTTCGCGGCGACGTCCCTCCTCGAATCCGAGCTGAGGCGCCAGGGAAAAGCCGAGGTCAAGCTGTCCGAGATGCACACGGTCTACTGGGAATACGTCGAAAAGGCGCGCCGCTTCGTCCGCGAAAAGGGCACCTCCTTCCTCGGCCAGGGCTCCGAGCCCAATTCCGCCCTGGCCCGCGATCAAGCAGTACGGCCTCGTCCGCGAGACCGATTACCCGGGGCTCATCGACGGCCGGACCGCCCACGATCACGGGACGCTCTTCCGCGAGATCCGGGACTATCTCGACCGGGCTCGGCCGCCAAGAACACCTGGGACGAGGACCCCGCCATCGCCGGCGTCCGGGCCATCCTCGACCGGCACCTGGGCCGCCCCCCGGACCGGATCAGCGTCGACGGCCGGACGCTGACGCCGCTCGAATACCTCGCTGTCCCTCGGCCTCGTCCCGGACGACTACGTCTCCTTCATCAGCTTCATGTATCTCCCCTTTTACACGCAGGGCGATCCTACCGCGTCCCGGACAACTGGTGGCACAGCGGCGAGTTCCACAACCTGCCGCTTTACGAATTCTCGCTGGCCCTCCTCCGGGCCCTGCGCAAGGGCTACACCGCGACGCTGGCGGTCGACTTCTCGGAGCCGGGCTATCTCGGCGAGAGCGACCTGGCCATGGTGCCCACCTTCGACATCCCGTCGGCCTACATCGACCAGTCCAGCCGGGAGCTACCGCTTCGCGAACGGCACGTCGACCGACGACCACGCCGTCCATTGCGTCGGCTATCTCGAGTCGGGCAAGGGCAACTGGTACCTCATCAAGGACTCCTGGGAGAACGCCTGGTGGGGCAAGGCCAAGGGCTATTTCTTCTACCAGGACGACTACGTTCGCCTGAAATGCCTGATGTTCATGGTCCACAAGGACGCCGCCAAGGAGGTCCTGGAGAAGTTCCCGGCCGCCAGAATGACCATGCCGCTCGCGTTCGACTTCCCCGACCGGGCGCTCTTCGTCCGGCTCTTCGGCGGGGACGTCTACGCGGTCGGCGGCTTCGTCCGCGACCTCGTCCTCGGCCGGCCCTCGACGGAGATCGACCTCCTCGTCGCCCGCCACCCCCTCGACGACGATCGTCCGCAAGCTCGAAAAGCACGGCCGCGTCGACCTCGTCGGCAGGAGCTTCGGCATCATCAAGTTCACGCGCCAAGGCCGGACCTACGACGTCGCGCTGCCGCGGATCGACCGGGCCGGCGTCGAGGGGACGCGCGGGCCACAAGGACATCATCGTCGCCGCCGACCCCGGCCTGCCCGTCGAAAAGGACCTCGAGCGGCGCGATTTCCGGACCAACAGCATGGCTCTCCGCCTGAAGGACGGGACGCTCATCGATCCCTTCGAGGGCCGCAAGGACACGCTGGCCAAGCGCATCCGTCTGACCAACCCGGCGGCCTTCCCCGACGACCCCCTGCGCGTCGTCCGGGTGGCCCGCTTCGCCTCGGTCCTGGGCTTCAAGGTCGATCCGGCCATCTACCCGGCGGCCCGGGCCGTCGACCTCGCCGGCCTCAGCGTCGAGCGGGTCAACGACGAGATGTTCAAGCTGCTCCTCGACTCGCCGCGGCCTTCCGTCGGCCTCGAGGAGATGTTCCGCCTCGGCGTCCTCGAGCAGTGGTTCCCCGAGCTCCAGGCCCTGGCCCTGGTCATCCAGGACTCGGTCTTCCACCCCGAGACAGGACGCCTTCGGCCACCACACGGTCTGGGCCCACACCAAGCTCAGCGTCGACCAGGCCGCCGCCCTGGGCCGGACGCGCCGGGCCTCCCGACCCCGAAGCGGCTGGCCCTGCTCCTGGCCGCGCTCTACCACGACCTGGGCAAGACCACGACGACCCGCTGGGAATACAAGCGCGGCCGCATGGCCGTGACCTCGTGCGGCCACGATATCCAGAGCGAGCGGGCGGCCCGGCGCGTCCTGGCGCGGTTCAAGGTCCAGACCTGGAACGGCTACGCCATCGGCCGCATGGTCCCCCTGCTCATCCGGACCCACCACCGGGCCGGCGAGCTGTGGACGAACCGCGACGAGGTCACCAAGAAGGCCTTCAACCGCCTGGCCGCGGACGTCCAGGGCGAGATCGATCTCGTCGTCCTTCTCGACGCCGCCGACCGGGCCGGCCGCGCGGCCCGCCTCGTCCGCGGCCTCGACAGGCAGGCCCGCTGGCTGTTCAAGAAGTTCGACGAGCTCAGGGTCAACCGGGAGACCATCAAGCCCCTGGTCATGGGCCGGGACCTCATCAAGCTGGGCGTCCCGCCCGGCCCGGAGATGGGCCGCATCCTCAAGAAGCTCTACAAGGCCCAGCTCGACAACGGCTTCGAGACCAAGGCCGAGGGCCTCGAGCGGGCCCGCCGCCTGGTCGAAAGGACGACCCCATGACCATCCTCGTCGCCGGCGGCGCCGGCTATATCGGCTCGCACACGGTCAAGGAGCTCGTCCGGGAGGGCTTCGACGTCCTCGTCCTCGACAATTTCTCGAGCGGCCGGCCGGAGCTCATCGGGGACGTCCCGCGCGTCAAGGCCGACCTTCTCGACCGCGACGCCCTGCGGCGGGTCTTCCGCGGCCACGACATCGCCGCCGTCCTCCACTTCGCCTCGCTCATCCAGGTCGGCGAATCCTACGCCGACCCGCGCAAATACTACACCCACAACCTGACGACGAGCCTGAACCTGTTCGACGCCATGCTCGAGGCCGGCGCCAAGACCCTCATCTTCTCCTCGACGGCGGCCGTCTACGGCGAGCCCGAGCGGACGCCCATCCCCGAAAGCCACCCGACGCGGCCGGCCAATCCCTACGGCCGGGCCAAGCTCATGGTCGAGGACATCCTCCGCGACTACGAGCGGGCCCACGGCCTGCGCTCGATCTCGCTCCGCTACTTCAACGCCGCCGGGGCGGCCGTCGACGGCACGGCCGGGGAATGCCACGACCCCGAGACGCACCTCGTCCCCAACATCCTCCTCAGCGTCCTCGGGAAGAGGCCGCGCCTGCGGGTCTTCGGCGGCGATTTCCCGACGCCCGACGGCACGGCCCTCCGCGACTACATCCATGTCACGGACCTGGCCGCGGCCCACGTCCTGGCCCTGCGGTCGCTCCTCGCCGGAGGCCCCGGCGACGTCGTCAATCTCGGCACCGAGGAGGGCCATTCCGTCCTCGAGGTCATCCGCGCGGCCGAGAAGAGTGACCGGACGCCCCGGTCCCTTACGACGTCGCGCCGCGGCGCCAGGGCGACGTGGCCGTGCTCCTGGCCTCCAAGGCCAAGGCCGAAAAGCTCCTCGGCTGGAAAGCCCGGCTGTCCTCGCTCGAGACGATCGTCGAGACGGCCTGGAACTGGCACCGCAAGGCCCGCTGAGCGCATCCCCCTAAAACGGGTATTGACCGTTCCGGACGGTATGCTATATAACATATTTGAAATGACATGTAAGCGACGCATCCATCCCACCTGGGCCGTCCTTCCCCTGATCCTTCTCGCGCTGGCGGCCTGTTCCTCGTCACCCAAGGCGGTCAAGACGGCGCCCCAAGCCCGCCCCGGCCGCCGTCCCGTCGGCCGAAGCGGCGCGGCCGGAAGCCGTCAAGCCCGACGCGGCCGTGGAAACCGTCCGTCCCGCCGGCGAACCCGCTCAGGACGTTCCGATCCAGACCGCCAAAGGACGAGCTCGAGGAGAAGGACGCCTCGGCCCTCCTCGAAGACGCGTTCGCGGCCTACGAGGACGCGCAGGAGGCCCTGGGGCGGGAGGACATGGAGGGGGCCCTGGCCAAGCTCGACGAGGCCTACGGCGTCCTTTTGAGGATGTCCGTCCCGGCCGACTCCCCTCTTCTCCAGGAGAAGCAGGACCTTCGCCTCCTCATCGCCCAGCGGATCCAGAAGATCTCGGTCTCCCGGACGACCCTGGCCTCCTCGGTCAACGGCTCCATCCCCCTCGTCGAGAACCAGTGGGTCACGCGGGAGATCAAGTCGTTCCAGACGGTCGAGCGAAAGGCCTTCGAGGAATCCTTCCGGCGGTCCGGCCAGTACCGGGACATGATCCTCCAGGAGCTGCGCAAGGAGCGCCTGCCGGAGCAGCTGGCCTGGATCCCGCTCATCGAGAGCGCCTTCAAGCCGCGGGCCCTGTCCCGGGCCCGGGCCCTGGGCATGTGGCAGTTCATCCGCTCGACGGGCTACCGTTACGGCCTCAAGCAGGACAAGTACGTCGACGAGCGCATGGACCCGGTCAAGGCCACCCGGGCGGCCATCCAGTACATGATCGAGCTCCACGACATGTTCGGCGACTGGACGACGGCCGTCGCCGCCTACAACTGCGGCGAGGCGGCCGTCCAGAGGGTCATCCGGGCCCAGAAGGTCGACTACTTCGACAGCTTCTGGGACATCTTCGCCAACCTGCCCTTCGAGACGGCCCGGCACGTGCCCCGGTTCATCGCCACGCTCCTCATCGTCGGCGACCCGGCGAAATACGGCTTCCAGCTGCCCGCGCCCGACCCGCCGCTCCAGTTCGAATCGATCAAGGTCAACGCCGCGGTCAAGCTGGCGACGCTGTCGCAGAATCTCGGCCTCGATCCGGTCCAGCTCGTCACCCTCAACTCCGAGCTGCGGCACGATTCGACGCCGAATTACGCCTACGACCTCCGCGTTCCGGACGGCTACGGCGACCAGTGCCTGGCCTGCATCGCCTCGCTGCCCCAATACATCCCGCCCGACGTGGTCACGGACCGTCACACCGTCCGCTCGGGCGACACGCTCGGGGCGATCGCCCGCCGCTACCGGACCTCCGTCAACGCCATCAAGAGCCTCAACGGCCTGCGGTCGAACCTCATCCGTCCCGGCCAGGTCCTGCGCGTCCCCTCCCGGGGCGGCGTCGAGACGCCGGCCGCGGCGCCGGAACCGGCCGCCAAGACGGGCGAGACGGTCACGCACATCGTCAAGAACGGGGACAATCTCTTCCAGATCGCCAAGATCTACCGGACGACCGTGGAGAAGATCAAGGCCGGGAACGGCCTCGTCTCCGATATCCTCGCCGTCGGCCAGAAGCTCGTCATCGAGGTCGGCAAGACCTCCTGAGCCTGGGCTTTTCCGGAGCTCGTCCCCGCCCCGGCGGAGTCGACGCCGCGGGCGATCCTTTGTGTTGACGGAATCCGGCGGGCCCGCTATGATGATTCGGTCAATGCCGGCGCGGGATCCATGAGCCGCGCCCGGGAGACTCCGGAGGGTTAACGGGAATGAGCGAACAAACCCCTTCTTTGGGCCCGGACCTGTCAGGGCTGAGGATCGACGAGCGCGTCCGCGCCTCCGGCATGGGACGGAGGACCCGGCGTCTCATCGCCTGGTCCGTCGTCGCGGGCGCCATCGTCCTCGGGGCCTTCTTGGGGCTCCGCGGCCGGACCGCCGTCGTCACGCTCGCCGAAGCGCGCCCCGCGGGAGATCCGGCCGCCGCGGCCCTCCTGAACGCCAGCGGCTACGTCACCCCGCGGCGCCGGGCCACGGTCGCGGCCAAGATCACCGCCCGGGTCGTCGACGTCTACGTCGACGAAGGGATGGCCGTCACCGAGGGGCAGCTCCTGGCCCGGCTCGACGATTCGGACGCGCAGCGGCGGCTGCAGGCCGCCCGGACCCAGCGGGACGCCACCGCCGCGCAGAGCGCCAGCCTCAAGGTCAATCTCGCTCAACGCCGAGCGCGAGCTCGGCCGGAACGAAGGCCTGGCCGCGGACGGTTTCACCAGCGTCCAGGCCCTCGACCAGGCCCGCACGGCGGCCGAGAGCCTGAGGGCCCAGATCGCGGCCGTCGAGGAACAGGTCAAGGCGGCCGACTCCCAGATCGCGCTGGCCCGCCAGGACGTCGACAATTGCACGGTCCGGGCGCCCTTCGGCGGCGTCGTTGTCTCCAAGGACGCCCAACGGGGCGAGATGGTCTCCCCCATCTCGGCCGGCGGCGGATTCACCCGGACGGGCATCGCCACGATCGTCGACATGGATTCGATCGAGATCGAGGTGGACGTCAACGAATCGTATATCGCCCGGGTCGTCCCGGGGCAGCGCGTCGAAGCGGTCCTCGACGCCTATCCCGACTGGCGCATCCCGGCCGGCGTCCGGACGGTCATCCCGACGGCCGACCGCCAGAAAGCCACCGTGAAGGTCCGCATCGCCTTCGACAAGCTCGATCCCCGCATCCTTCCGGACATGGGCGTCAAGGTCTCGTTCCTGGCCGGGGAGCAAGGGGCGGCGCGGCCGGCGGCCAAGGCCGTCGTCCCGCGCCAAGCGGTCCGGACCGTGGACGGCCAGTCGGTCGTCTTCCTCGACCGGGACGGCGTCCTGGAGCGCAGGGCCGTCAGGCTGGGTCTCGAGATCGGGGCCGACATCGAGGTCACGGCGGGCCTCGCGCCCGGGGACAAGGTCGTCGTCGAGGGGCCCGCCGGTCTCCGCGACGGCCAGCGGGTCAAGGCCAGATGAGATGAGGAGGCGAAGATGGTGAGGATCGACGGGAAGGGGAACGGCGCCGCCCTCGTGCGGGTCCGCAGCCTGGACAAGAAATACACCCGCGGCAACGAGGAGATCCACGTCCTCCAGGGCCTGAACCTGGACGTCGACGCGGGCGATTTCGTGGCCTTCATGGGCCCCAGCGGCTCGGGCAAGACGACGCTCCTCAACCTGCTCGGCGGGCTCGACGTGCCGACGTCGGGAAGCATCACCGTCGCCGGCGACGAGATCACCCGGATGTCGGCCGGGAAGCTGACGTCCTGGCGGGCGCGCCACGTCGGCTTCATCTTCCAGCTCTACAACCTCATCCCCGTCCTGACCGCTTTCCAGAACGTGGAACTGCCCCTGCTCCTGACCAAGCTCTCGAAGGCCGAGCGCCGGGAGCACGTCGAGACCGCGCTCGCCGTGGTCGGGCTCTCCGACCGCATGAGGCACTATCCCCGGCAGCTCTCCGGCGGGCAGGAGCAGCGGGTGGCCATCGCCCGGGCGATCGTCGCCGACCCGACCTTCCTCCTGTGCGACGAGCCCACGGGCGACCTCGACCGCAAGAGCGCGGACGAGATCATGGACATCATCGACCGTCTCGTCAGGGAGCACGGCAAGACCGTCCTGATGGTCAGCCACGATCCGCGGGCCGCCGAGCGGGCCAAGGTCGTTCTCCACCTCGACAAGGGCGTCCTGATGGAAGCGGCCAGGGCCGGAGGCGGCGCGTGAGGTTCTTCCGGCTGGTCTGGGCCAATCTTCGCCGCAAAAAAGTCCGGACGACCCTGACCGTCGGATCGTTCGCCGTGGCCCTTTTCCTCTTCGGGCTTCTCGCCGCGATCCGCGATGGGCTTCCGGGGCAGGCGCCGACGCGGCGGGCGCCGACCGGCTGGACGTGATCAACCGGGTTTCCCTCATCCTGCCCCTGCCCCTGTCCTACCGGGACCGCATTCTCCAGGTCCCGGGCGTCGGCCAATGTCACGTACGCCTCCTGGTTCGGCGGCGTCTATCAGGACGAGCGCAACTTCTTTCCCCAGTTCGCGGTGGACAAGGACACCTGGTTCGACGTCTACGCGGACTATGTCGTCACCCCGGAAGGGCGTGACGCGTTCATGAAGGACCGGCAGGCGTGCATGGTCGGCCGGGCCCTGGCCAAGCGGTTCGGCTTCAAGGTCGGCGACAGGATCCCCCTCCGGGGGACGATCTGGGGCGGCGACTGGGAGTTCAACATCGTCGGCGTCTACGACGGCAACCGGCCGGAGGCCGACACCACCGGCATGTTCTTCCGGGCCGATTATCTCGAGGAGAACCGCCAGTTCGGGAAGGGCACCGTCGGCTGGTACGTCGTCAAGCTCCGCGACCCGGAGGACGCGGTCCAGGTCACCAAGGCCATCGACGCGCTGTTCGCGAATTCGCCCTTCGAAACCCTGACCCAGACGGAGAAGGCCTTCGCCGCGTCCTTCGTCAAGCAGATGGGGAACATCGAGCTGCTGATCCTCACGATCGGGGCGGTGGTCTTCTTCACCCTCCTCCTGGTCACCGGGAACACCATGGCCATCGCCGTCCGGGAGCGGTCCGGCGAGCTGGCCGTGCTGAAAACGGTCGGCTTCTCCGACCTCGCGCGTCCTGGGGCTCATTCTGGCCGAGGCCGTCCTCATCGCCGGGCAGGGCGGCCTGATCGGCCTGGCCTTGGCCAGGATCGTCATCCCCGCCCTGTCCCGCGTCCTGCCCATGCTCGGCGTGCTGTACGTTTCGCCGGCCACGTTCGCCGCCGGATTCGGCTTGGCGCTCGCGCGTCGGGGCGGCGGCCGGGCTGCTCCCGGCGATCGGCGCGATGAGGCTCAGGGTCGTGGACGCCCTGAGGAGGGTCTGACATGGCCATCCCCATCGTTTACAACGTGCGCAGCGTCCTCCAGCGCTGGTCCTCGGCCATCGTGGCCGTCCTCGGCATCGCCGGGACGGTGGGCGTCTTCGTCGCCATGCTGGCCATGGCCCAGGGCTTCCGGGCCACGCTCGTCGCCTCGGGCTCGCCGGGGAACGCCATCGTCCGCCGGGCCGGCGCCGATTCCGAAATGGTCAGCGCGATCACCCTGGAAGAGCTCCGGACGATCGAGGACGCGGCCGGGGTCGCCCGGGACGCGCGAGGGCCGCTGGCCTCGGGCGAAGTCGTCGTCATCGCCGCCTTCCCGCTGGCCCGGACGGGCACGGACGCCAACGTCCAGGTTCGCGGCGTCTCCGCCAGGGTCCTCGACGTCCGCGCCAACGTGCGGATGACCGCCGGGCGGTTCTTCCGGCCGGGCCTGGCCGAGCTCATCGTCGGCTCGAACGCCATCACGTCCTACAGCGGGCCTCGCCCTCGGCGGCACCGTCCGGTTCGGCGGCGGCACCTGGACGGTGACCGGCGTCTTCGACGCCGGGGGGAGCGCCTTCGATTCCGAGATCTGGTGCGACGCCAACGTCCTCAGCGAGATCTACAAGCGGCCGACGAACATCTTCCAGTCGGTGACCGTCCGCCTCGAATCGCCGGCCTCGCTGGCCCGCTTCAAGGACGCGCTGACGTCCGACCCGCGCCTGTCGGTCCAGGTGGACCGGGAGACGGACTATTACCGGGCCCAATCGCGGACGCTGACGGACCTCATCCGGATCCTGGGGTTCCTCGTCGCCCTGGTGATGGGGATCGGCGCGGTCTTCGCGGCCCTGAACACGATGTATTCGGCCGTCGCCGAGCGGTCCCGCGAGGTCGCGACGATGAGGGCCCTCGGCTTCGGGGGCGGGATCGTCGTGCTGTCCTTCATCATCGAATCGCTCTTCATCGCCCTGATCGGGGGCCTGGTCGGCTGCCTGGTCGTCCTGCCGATGAACGGCTTCACGACCGGGACGATCAACTGGCAGACCTTCTCCCACCTGGCCTTCGCGTTCCGCATCACGCCCGGCCTGCTCATGCAGGGCCTCGCCTTCGCCCTGCTGATGGGCCTCGTCGGAGGCGTTCCGCCGGCCATCCGGGCCGTGCGCCGCCCCGTCGCCGAGGCCCTGCGGAGCCTCTGAGCCCCGGCCTAGAAGGGCCAGCCCTCGACGCCCAGGCCCGGCTTGTCGTTGAGGACGAGCCGGTCCTTGACGACCTCGACCCCCTTGAACGGGTCGTTCGAGATGAGCAGGGTGCCGTCGAGGTCGGCGTGGTCGAAGAGGGAGGCCACGGCCGCGCCGGCCGAAATGCCGACCGAGCTCTCGACCATGCAGCCGATCATGAGCTTGAGACCGAGGGCCCGGCCCATGGCCGCCAGCCGGACGGCCTCCTGGACCCCGCCGCACTTCATCAGCTTGACGTTGACGCCGTGGAAATACGGCGCGATCCGCGGCAGGTCCGAGGGCAGGATGAGGCTCTCGTCCGCGAAGACGGGGATCTTGACCCTGCTCCTTGAGCCAGGCATAGTCCTCGAGCTGGGCGGCCGGGAGGGGCTGCTCGATGAGCTCGACGCCCAGGCCGGCCATCCAGTTGATCATCTCCAGGGCTTCTTCCTTGGTCTTCCAGCCTTCGTTGGCGTCGGCCCGAAGCGGCTTGTCCGTGACCTCGCGGAGGCCCTCGATGATCTTCCGGTCGTCGGCCGTCCCGACCTTGATCTTGTAGACGCCGAAATCGGAGGCCTCCCGGAGCTTCTGCTGCATGACCGGGACCTCGTCGATGCCGATGGTGTACGTCGTCGTCACGACCTTGTCCCGGCCGAGCCCGAGCAGCCGCCAGAGGGGGACGCCGAGCGTCTTGCCGATACCAATCCAGGATGGCCATGTCCAGGGCGGCCTTGGCCGCGTGCTCGCCGGGTCCGACGGCATCGATCTCGGCCGAAGCGCACGGCGTAGTCGCGGAGGTCCCGGTCGAGGACCGGGCGGGCCTTCTCGATGAAGGCCGCGGCGCTCTCGGCGGTCTCGTTGTAGCGGGCGATCGGAGCGGCTTCGCCGATGCCGACGACGCCGTCCTTCTCGAGACGGACGAAGGCGTTGCGTCGCGTCGTCCAGGTCCCTCGGGACAGGCCCCAGACGTAGCGGAGCTTGAGATCGAAGATCTTGACGGTCACCTGGGTCGTTCCGGAAGACGCCGCGCTCGACGTTTCGGGGCCCCGCGTGCAGCCGGACAACATCGAGCCCGCCGCGGCGGCGAGTCCCAGCTTGAGGAATTCTTTGCGTTCCATTTCGGCACCTCTCCCGGGCATTATAAAGTAAATCGGGGCCCGGCGGGAAATGGTATTGTGTCCCCCTCTATTCCCCGGTATGATAGGCGTTCGGATATTCGCGAGGAGGCCCTCATGACCAAGATCCTGATGGCGGCTTTTCTGATCGTCCTCTCCCCCGCCCTGACCTGGGCCGGGCAGGACCCGGCCGGGCCCGAGGCGGCGGTCGTCGTCAAGTCCGTGGAGAACATGTTCCGCAGCGCGACCGAGGACACCGACGTCGTCAGCCAGGCCCTTCTCGGCGACAACGTCAAGGTCCTGAAGAAGGAAAAGAACGCCCAGGGCGAGGACTGGTGCCAGATCGAGACGCCCGACACCTACCAGGGCTGGGTCATCGCCTCCGCCCTGCGCTTCCTGAAGCCCGGCGAGAAGCCCTACGCCTCGGCCGGCCGCATCTTCGTCGTGTCGGCCCTGCTGGCCAACACCTATCGCGAGCCGGACGTCACGGCCCACAAGCCGCTCAAGATCGCCCCCATCAGCGCCGCCCTCGAGATCGTCGGCGAAAAGGGCGAGCGCTGGCTCGAGGTCGCCCTGCCGTGCGGCCATCGGGCCTGGGTCCAGAAGGGCGACGGCGACATCCGCGAGGCGCCCTGGACCTGGCCGCGCCTCCCCGTCGCCGACACGGTCGCCCTGTCGAAGCGCTTTCTCGGGATCAATTACCTCTGGGGCGGGACCTCCCCGCTCGGGCTCGACTGCTCGGGTTTCGCCCAGCTGATCTACAAGATGTCCGGCGTCCCCATCCTGCGCGACGCCGACATCCAGATGACCAAGAGCGGCCTGGCCGAGGTCCCCAAGGGCCAGGAGCGGGCCGGCGACCTCATCTTCTTCGGGGGGGCCATCGACCGGATCAGCCACGTCGGCATGATGATCGACGGCGAGTATTTCATCAACGCGACGACCTACAAAACGCCGTGCGTCCGGATCGACCGGCTCAAGGAAGAGCGCTGGACCAAGATCTACCAGGCGGCGCGCCGCGTGGCCGAAGTGAACGGGCAACCGCATTAAGAACGGCCAAAAAAAAGGGGACACGTACGAGGCGTACATGTCCCCGGTTGAGCTTACTTGGCGGCGGGCTTCTTGGCGTCTTTCTTCTTTTTCTTGGTCTTGGCCTTGAACTCCGTGCCGACGAGCTCGATCATGGCCATCTCGGCGCCGTCGCCGGCCCGCCGGTCGAGCTTGACGATCCGGGTGTAGCCGCCCGGACGCTCCTTGAAGCGGGGGCCGAGGTCGTCGAACAGCTTCTTCACCGCCTCTTCCTTGGTCATGTAGGCCAGGGCCTGGCGCCGGGCGTGCAGGGTGCCCCGCTTGCCCAGGGTGATCATCTTCTCGGCGACAGGCCGGAGCGACCTGGCCTTGGCGATGGTCGTCCGCACCCGCTCGCGCTCGAGGAACGACGTCACCATGTTGCGCATGAGCGCCCGCCGGTGGGCGGTGTTCCTTCCGAGCATGCCCTTTTTGACCTGATGCCTCATGCCTCCGTCTCCTTCTCGGGCGTTCCGCTCTTGACCTCAGCCTGGATGCGCTCGAGGAGCCGGGGGTGGAGCTCGAGGTTCAGCCCGAGGTTCAGATTGGCCAGCGTTTCCTTGATCTCGGCCAGCGACTTGCGGCCGAAGTTCTTCGTCTTGAGGAGCTCGTCCTCGGTCTTCTGCACGAGCTCGTAGATCCGCTCGATGCCGGCCGAGCGGAGGCAGTTGTTGGAGCGGACCGAGAGCTCCAGGTGGTCGATCGTCTTGGCCAGGACGTCCGCCTGCTGGAGCAGCGGGATCTCCTTCTTCGAGGGCGCCGATTCGCGCTCGAGCGGCTCGTCGATGACGTTGAGGAAGATGCCGAGGTGGTCGCGCATGAGCTTGGCCGCCTGGGACAGGGCGTCCATGGGCCGGATGGCCCCGGTCGTCCAGATCTCGAGGGTCAGGCCCTCGTAATCGATCCGCTTGCCGACGCGGGCCGGCTCGACCTTGTAGTTGACCTTGATGACGGGCGAGTGGGAGGAGTCGAGCGGGATGTAGTCGAGGCTCTGGTCCTCGTCGAAGTTCTGGTCGGCCGGGACGTAGCCGCGGCCGTTCTTGACGACCATCTCGACCTCGAGCGTCCCGTCGATGTCGAGGGAGGCGACGGGGACGGCCGGGTCGAGGATCTCGATCTCGGAGTCGTGGGCGATATCGGCCGCCGTGACCGTGGCCGGGCCGGTCTTCTTGATCGACATCCGCCTCGGCTCGTCGCCCTGGAGCTTCAGGGGGATCGATTTGAGGTTGAGGATGATGTCGGTGACGTCTTCGACGACCCCGGGGATGGTCGAGAACTCATGGAGGACGCCGTGGATGCGCACGGACGTGATGGCCGCCCCGGTGATCGAGGACAGCAGGATGCGCCGCAGGGCGTTCCCCACCGTCACCCCGTATCCCCGCTCGAACGGCTGGGCCTGGAAGCGCCCGTAATGGCCGGTCAGCGTCTCGAAATCGCACTCCAAGAACTTGGGTCTCTGGAAATTCGTTTCTGTCATGTGACCTCCTTTGGGAGATGCGCTCCGTTCGGTCCGGGACCTTACTTGGAGTACAGCTCGACGACCAGGTGTTCCTCGACCGGAAGGGTGACGTCGGCGCGCGTGGGCAGCGCCAGGACCCGGCCCTTCAGGTTCTCCCAATCGACCTCGAGCCAGCCGGGCACGGTCTTGGACCGGTTCGAGGCCACGACGGCCTGGATGTCCTCGCTCTTGGCCGAGCGCGGCCGGAAGGCGATGACGTCGCCCGGGCTTGACGAGGGCCGACGCGATGTCGGACTTGTGATCGTTGAGCCGGAAGTGCCCGTGGCCGATGAGCTGGCGGGCGTGCCCCCGGGACAGGGAGAAGCCCATCAGGAAGACGGCGTTGTCGAGCCGGCGCTCGAGCATGGTCAGAAGGTTCTCGCCGGTGACCCCCTTCTGCCTCTCGGCCCGCTCGAAGAAGAAGTGGAACTGCTCCTCCGACATGCCGTAGTACCTTTTCAGCTTCTGCTTCTCGCGGAGCTGGATGGCATATCCCAGCACCCGCTTGCGCGAGCGCCCGTGCTGGCCCGGGGCGTAGGCCCTCCGTTCCAGGGGGCACTTGTCGGTCAGGCACTTGGCGCCCTTGAAATACAGCTTGTTCTTTTCGACGCGGCAGAGCCGGCAATCGGCTCCTTGGAATTTCGCCATGATTGTCTCCTCCCGACCCTCAGACCCGCCGGCGGCGGCGGACGCGGCAGCCGTTGTGCGGGATCGGCGTCACGTCCTTGATGGACTTGATCTCCAGGCCGGCGGCCTGCATGGCCCGGATCGAGGACTCCCGCCCCGCGCCCGGCCCCTTGAGCAGGACGTCGACGTAGCGGACGCCGAACTCCCGGGCCTTCGTGGCGCAGTCCTTGGCCGCGAGCTGGGCGGCGAAGGGCGTCCCCTTCCGGGCTCCCTTGAAGCCGGACGTGCCGGCGCTGGCCCAGACGACCGTGGCGCCGACGTTGTCGGTGATGGTGATGATCGTATTGTTGAAGGTGGACTGGATGTGGGCCACCCCGAATCCGATCTCCCGGCGTACTTTCTTCTTCTTGGCGCTCGTTTTTGGCGGCATGGCGGCTGGCTCTCCTTACCCTTTCTTCGGCTCTTTGAGCTTCTTGATCCGTTGGCCCTTGCTGCCCTTGCGGGTCCGGGCGTTGGTCTTGGTCCGCTGGCCCCGGACGGGCAGTTTCTTCTTGTGCCGGAGGCCCCGGTAGCAGCCGATGTCGACCAGCCGCTTGATGTTCATGGTGACTTCCTTGCGGAGGTCGCCCTCGATCTTCTCCCGCTTCTCGATGATCCGGCGGATCTTGTCGACTTCGTCCTCGGACAGGGCCTTGACCTTCTTGTTCTTGTCGATCTTGGCCTCTTCGAGGATCTTGTTGCTCTTGGACCGGCCGATGCCGTAGATGTAGGTCAGCCCGACCTCGATCCGCTTCTCCGGCGGGAGCGTGATGCCTGCGATTCTTGCCATGTGCGTACCTCGTCTATCCCTGTTTTTGTTTGTGCCTCGGGTTGGAGCAGATGACCCGCACCACGCCCTTGCGCCGGACGATCTTGCAGTTCCGGCAGATCTTTTTCACGGAAGCTTTGACTTTCATCGTCCCGTCCTTTATTTGAATCGATAGGTGATCCGGCCCTTGGTCAGGTCGTAGGGCGACAGCTCCAGGAGGACCCGGTCGCCCGGCAGGATGCGGATGAAGTGCTTGCGCATCTTCCCGGAGATGTGGGCCAGGATGACGTGCTTGTTCTGAAGCTCGACCCGGAACATGGCGTTCGGCAGGGTCTCCAGGACGACGCCCTCGGCTTCGAACATGTCCTGTCTAGGCATGAGGGCTCTCCTTGGGAAGGCGCGCCGACGGCCGGCCGGGACCGGGAGCCTCGCGCTGAGGACCTCCGGGCCGTTCTCGGTCAGGGCCACGGTGTGCTCGTAGTGGGCGGCCAGGCTGCGGTCCCGGGTGACGGCCGTCCAGCCGTCCGCCAGGATCTCGATGTCGTAGGCCCCGGCGGCGATCATGGGCTCGATGGCCAGGGTCATGCCCGTCCGGATCTTCGGACCGCGCCCCGGCGCCCCGAAGTTCGGGACCTGGGGCTCCTCGTGGAGGGCCCGGCCGATGCCGTGCCCGACGAACTGGCGGATGACCCCGTAGCCCTCGCTCTCGACCGACGCCTGGATGGCCGCCGAGATGTCGGACAGGCGGTTGCCCTCCTTCATCTGCTCGAGGCCCTTGAAAAAGGACCTCTCGGCCGCGGCGATGAGCTTGAGCGCCTCGGCGCTCGCCCGGCCGACCGGGGCCGTCAGGGCCGAGTCGCTGTAGAAGCCCTCGTAGAGGACGCCGAAGTCCAGGCTGACGATGTCGCCCTCCTGGAGGATGCGCCCCGAGGGGATGCCGTGGATGATCTCCTCGTTGACCGAGACGCAGACCGAGGCCGGATAGCCGCGGTAGCCCTTGAAGGCCGGCACGGCGCCGAGCTCCCGGGTCCGCTTCTCGGCATAGAGGTCGAGGTCGCGCGTCCGGATGCCGGGCCGGATGAGCGGCTCGAGCTCGCCGAGGACCACGGCCACGATGCGGCTGCTCTGGCGCATGGCCTCGAGCTCGGTCGCGGACTTGAAGGTGATCATCGCCCGCCTCCCCGCCCCGTCCGGATGCCCGAGCAGCGGCGTCGAGGATCCGCCGGACCTCGCCGATGACCTCGCCGGCCGGGCCGTTGCCGTCGATCTTGCGCAGGGTGCACTTGGCCGCGTAGCGCTCGACGAGGGGCTCGGTCTTGGCGTGATGGGTCTTGAGCCGCTCCCGGATGACCTCGGGCGTGTCGTCGTGTCCTCTGGACGAGGGCCGTGCCGCAGACGTCGCAGATCCCGGCCTTCTTCGGCGGCTTGTTGACGAGATGGTAGATGGCCTCGCACTTGGGGCAGGTCCGCCGGTTGGCCAGCCGCTCGAGGACGACCTCGTCGGCGACATCGAGGTCGATGACGATCTCCGGACCGGGCAGGCCGAGGGCGTCCAGGCTGTCCGCCTGGGCCAGGTTCCGGGGATAGCCGTCGAGGACGTAGCCGTCGCGGCAGTCGGATCCGGCCCAGGCGCTCGCGGAGCAGGGCCAGGACGGTGTCATCGTCGACGAGACCGCCCTTGCCCATCTGGGACGCGGCGACGAGGCCGAGCGGCGTCTTCTCCCGGACGGCTTCCCGGAGCAGGTCTCCCGTGGAGATCTTGGGGAAGCCGTAGGCCGAGCGCAGGGCCTCGGCGACGGTCCCCTTCCCGCTTCCGGGGGCGCCCAGGAGGATGATCCTCATCCGCGCCTCCCGCGGATCCGGCTCCGGCGCATGAAGCCGTCGTAGTTGCGCATGACCAGCTGGGCCTCGATCTGCTGCATCGTGTCCATGGCCACGCCGACGACGATGAGGAGCGAGGTGCCGCCGAACATGAAGTTGAGGCCGATGCCCTGGGTGATGAACTGGGGCAGGTTGGCCTCGAGCCAGGGGCCGATCCAGGGCAGGCCCTGGACCTTGAAGCCCGTGATCAGGAACTCGGGCAGGATGGCCACGGCGGCCAGGTAGATGGCCCCGGCCAGCGTGATCCGGCTGAGGACGTCGTCGATGTAGTCGGAGGTGTTCTTGCCCGGACGGATGCCCGGGATGAAGCCGCCGTACTTGCGGAGGTTGTCGGCGACGTCGACCGGGTTGAAGATGATCGAGATGTAGAAATAGGTGAAGAAGATGATGGCCGCGATGTAGACGACGTTGTAGAGCGGCATGCCCAGGCCGAACTGCGCGGCGATGGCCTGGATCCACGGCACCTTGATGAGGTTGGCGATCGTGGCCGGGATGGTGATGACCGAGGCGGCGAAGATGATCGGGATGACGCCGCCGGTGTTGACCCGGAGCGGCAGGTGCGTGCGACTGCCCGCCGTAGACCTTGCGGCCGACGACCCGCTTGGCGTAGGAGACGGGGATGCGCCGCTGGCCGCGCTCGACGAAGACGATGAAGCCGACGACCACGACCATGAGGGCGCCGAGGAAGATCATCTTCAGCGGGTTCATGTCCCCGGTCCTCAGGCCGGAGATCATGCTCATGAGGCCGCTCGGGAAGTCGACGACGATGCCGGCGAAGATGATGAGCGAGATGCCGTTGCCGATGCCCCGCTCCGAGATCTGCTCGCCGAGCCACATGACGAAGACCGTGCCGGTCGTCAGGGTCAGGAGGGTCAGCAGGATGAAGCCCCAGCCCGGATGAGGGACGATGCGCGCCCCGGCGGGGGTCGTCGTGTTCTGGAGGAAGAAGGCGATGCCGATGCCCTGGACGAGGCAGATGAGGATCGTGCCGTAGCGGGTGTACTGGGTGATCTTCTTCCGGCCGAGCTCGCCTTCCTTCGACAGCCGCTCGAGGTAGGGCCAGACGACGGTCAGGAGCTGCAGGATGATGGACGAGCTGATGTAGGGCATGATGCCCAGGGCGAAGATCGTCATCCGGGACATGTTCCCGCCCGAGAACAGGTTGATGAAGTCGAACAGGGACCCCTTCTGGGACTGCCAGAACTCCTGCAGGGCCGCGGAGCTCAGGCCGGGGATGGGGAGCTGTCCGCCGACCCGGTAGACCGCGAGCAGGAGGAGGGTGAAGATGACCCTCTTCCGGAGCTCGGGGACGCTGAAGATGTTGCGGATGCTGTCTAACATCAGACTTTCCCGATGATCACGGCCTTGCCGCCCTTGGCCTCGATCTTCTTCACGGCCGATTCGGAGAACTCGTGGGCGCGGACGGTCTTGGCCGAAGCGAGCTCGCCCCGCCCCAGGACCTTGACCCGGTCGGTGTCCTTCCGGATCAGGCGGTGCTCGGCCATCTCCTTGGGCCCGACCTCCTCCTTGCGGAGCTTGGCCAGGCTTGTCCAGGTTGACGACGGCGATCTCCACGCGGAAGATGTTGGTGAAGCCGCGCTTGGGGAGGAGCCGGGTCAGGGGCATCTGGCCGCCCTCGAAGCCGCGCTTGCGCGAATAGCCGCTCCCCTGGAGCTGGCCCTTGCTGCCGCGCCCGGCGGTCTTGCCCCAGCCCGAGCCGGGGCCGCGGCCGATGCGCTTGCGGTCCTTTCTCGATCCCTTGGCCGGTTTCAGGTTGCTGAGGTTCATGGCTTCTCCACCGTTTCCACTTTGAGGGCGTGGACGATCTTGCGGACCATCCCCTTGACCGCGGGCGTCTCCTTGAGGACCGCGCTCGACTGGGGCTTTCGCAGGCCCAGGCCCTTGGCCGTCTCTTTCTGGGCGCGCGGGTAGCCGATCATGCTGCGGACGAGCGTGACCTTGATGTACCGGTCCTCCGCCGTCTTGCCGGCGGGCTCAGGCGCTCTCTTGGCTTTCTTCACGACGGCGGTCATAGCGCACCTTTCGCCTTTCCGCGGATCCTGGCCACGTCCTCGGGGTTCCGGATGTGCCGCAGGGCGTCCAGGGTCGCGTTGGCCACGCTGATCGGGTTGTTGCTGCGGATGGACTTGGTCAGGATGTCCTTGATCCCGGCGAGCTGCATGATGACGCGGACGGCCCCGCCGGCGATGACGCCCGTGCCCTTCGAGGCCGGGCGGAGGACGACCAGGCCGGCGCCGTCGACGCCCTTGACGAGGTGCGGGATGGTCGTCTCGGCCAGGGGCACCCGGATCATGCTCTTGCGGGCCGCTTCGACGCCCTTGGCGATGGCCTGGGGCACTTCGCGGGCCTTGCCCTTGCCGATGCCGACCCGGCCGCGCTCGTCGCCGACGGCGACGAGGGCCGAGAAGCTCAGGTTCTTGCCGCCCTTGACGACCTTGGTGACCCGGCGGATGGAAATGACCTGGTCCTTGAGCTCCATGCCCTCTTCGTCGAGGACCCCGACTTTCCTTTGGTGTCTGCGATCGTCCACGTGTGTGTCTCCTTGTTCGTCCGTCCGCTCAGAACTGGATGCCTTCCTTGCGGATCGCGTCCGCCAGGGTCTTGATGCGTCCGTGGTAGGGATGGGTGCCCCGGTCGAAGACGACCTTTTCGATCTTGGCCGCCTTGAGGCGCTGGCCCAGGAGCGCCCCGAGCTGGCCGCAGGCGTCCTTGTTCTTGGTGCTCTTGGCCTTGGCCCGGAACTCCTTCTCCAGCGTCGACGCGGTCAGGAGAACGGCGCCCTCCCGGTCGTTGATGACCTGGAGATAGATGTAGGCGTTGCTCTTGAACACGTGGACCCGGGGCCGCTCGGGCGTCCCCTGGACGCGCTCGCGGATGCGCTTCCGCAGACGGTCGTCGCGGACCTTTCTCTCGCTTGTCTTGTCTTTAAGCACCGGTCACTCCCGCCTTTCGTTCTTTCTTGATGAGCCGCTCGCCGAGGTAGCGGACGCCCTTCTGCTTGTAGGGGTCCGGGATGCGGAGGCGCTTGATGTCGTCGGCGACCTGGCCCACCTTCTGCCGGTCGATGCCGCGCACGGTGAGCAGGGTCGGCTTCTCGGCGACGATCTCGATCCCCTCCGGGATGGCGTAGGAGATCGGCCGGGAATAGCCCAGGTTGATCTCGAGCTTGCCCTTATCGACCTTGGCCTTGTAGCCGACGCCGACGATCTCGAGCTGCTTCATGTAGCCCTCGCTGACGCCGACGACGGCGTTGTGGGCCAGGGCCCGGCCGAGGCCGTGGTTGGCCCGGGTCTGCTGGTTCTCGTCGGACCTGGAGAAGACGAGGCTCTGACCGTCCAGCGCGGCCGTGATGCCCGGCTGGAGCGGCGTCGTGAGCTTGCCCTTCTTGCCTTCGAAGTCGATCCTGTCCGGGTGGACCGTGACGGTCACGCCCGCCGGTATCGCGATGGGTTTCTTCCCGACTCTCGACATGGTACCCTCTCTCCCGCCTACCAGATGCTGCAGAGGACTTCGCCGCCCGCCCCGAGCTCCTCGCAGGCGCGGCCGGTCAGGACGCCGCGGGACGTCGAGACGATGGCCAGGCCCAGGCCGTCCAGGACCTTGGGGACGGAATCCCGGGTGCAGTAGATCCGGCAGCCCGGGGTGCTGACCCGCTTGAGGCCGCTGATGACGCTCTTGTTGTCCTCGGTGTACTTGAGCGTCACGTTGAGGATCCCCTGCTTCTTGTCGTCGATGACCTTGTAGTTCTTGATGTAGCCCTCCTCCTTGAGGATCTTGACGACCTCGATCCCCAAACGGAAGGAGGGGATGTTGACTTCCCGCTTCTTGGACTTCACGCCGTTGCGGATCCGGGTGAGCAGGTCAGATAACGAATCCATGATTGTTCCTTTCTCCGATCTCACCAGGACGACTTGGTCACGCCCGGGATCTCGCCCCGGAGGGCGAGCTCGCGGAAGCAGAGACGGCAGAGATCGAACTTCCGGTAATAGGCCCGGGGCCGGCCGCAGAGGCGGCAGCGGTGGCGGACCCGGATGGCGTACTTGAGGGGGCGGACCATCTTGGCCTTGCGCGCTTTGGTTGCCATTTCGACCTCGCTTCTCAGGATTCCCGGAACGGCATGCCCAGCCTCTTGAGGAGGGCCAGGGCTTCCTTGTCCGTCCGGGCCGACGTGACGATGGTGATGTTCATGCCCCGGGGCCGCTCGACCTTGGTGTAGTCGATCTCGGGGAACGTCAGCTGGTCGCGCATCCCCAGGGTGTAGTTGCCGCGGCTGTCGAAGGACGTCGGCCGGGACGCCGCGGAAGTCGCGGACGCGCGGCAGGACGATGTTGACGAGCCGGTCGAAGAACTCGTACATCCGCTGGTTGCGCAGCGTGACGTAGCAGGCGATCGGCTGGCCCTTCCTCAGCTTGAAGGCCGAGATGGACTTCTTGGCCCGCCCGACGCCGGGCAGCTGGCCGGTGATCTGGGCCAGCTCGGCCTTGGCCGTGTCGAGGAGCTTGACGTTCGTGATGGCGTCGCCGACCCCGACGTTGACGATGATCTTCTCGAGGCGCGGCACGGCCATGATATTCGTGATGCCGAGCTCCTCCTGGAGCGCGGGGACCACGTCCTTCTTGTACTTGTCGTATAAGCGGCTCATGGGCGGTTCCTCACTTCTCCCTTTCGATCATGGTGTCGCAGCGGTGGCAGTGCCGGACCTTGCTGCCGTCCTCGAGCCGCCGGGCCCGGGCGCGGACGCCCTGACCGCACTCCGAGCAGTAGAGCATGACGTTGGACACGGCGATCGGGGCCTCCTTCTCCATGACGCCGCCCTGCTGGTTCCGGCTGCGGTCGGCCTTGACGAAGTGCTTGGAGAAGTTGATCCTCTCGACGATGACCCGGTTGGTCTCGGGGATGAGCTTCAGGACCTTCCCCTGCTTGCCCTTGTCCTTGCCCCGGATGACGACGACGAGGTCGTTCTTCTTGAGCGCGATCTTGTGCATCAGAGGACCTCCGGCGCGAGGGAGATGATCTTGGTGAACTTCCGCTCCCGGAGCTCGCGCCCGACCGGGCCGAAGACGCGCGTCCCCACGGGCTCGTTCGTCTTGTCGATGATGACCGCGGCGTTGTCCTCGAAGCGGATGTAGGAGCCGTCCCGGCGGCGCATCTCCTTGCGGGTCCGGACGATGACGGCCCGGATGACCTTGCCCTTCTGGACCTTGCTCTCCGGGTCGGCTTCCTTGACGGTCGCCGAGACGATGTCCCCGATCCGGGCGACGCGCCCGACGCTGCCGCCGAGGGGCGTGATCGCCTGGATCCGCCGCGCGCCGGAGTTGTCGGCCACCTTGAGCATCGTGCGCATCTGGATCATTGGGATCCTCCCGTCTCGGGCTCGGCCGGCTTCGTCTCGACCGGCTCAGCCGCGGCCGGCCTTGGCCTCGATCGGGTTGGTCTCGATCGGGGTCGCCGTCAGGGCCGGCGTCAGCCCGATGACGGCCAGGACGCGCCAGCGCTTGGTCTTGCTGATCGGCCGCGTCTCGATGATGCGGACGATGTCGCCGACCTTGCACGTCTCGGCTTCGTCGTGGACGAGGAAGGTCTGCTTCCTCCGGATCGTCTTCCGGTACAGGGGGTGGCGGATCTGCCGCTCCACCTGGACCGTGACCGTCTTCTTCATCTTCTTGGCGACGACGGTCCCGACCTTGGTCGTCTTCCGCGCCGCCTGTTTGGGGGTGTCCATGGGCTACTCCGTTGCCTGCGGGGCCCGGTTCAAGAGCGTCTTGATGCGGGCGATGTCCCGCTTGATGTTCTTGATCTTCATCGGGCTCTCGAGCTGTCCGAGGGACTGCTGGAAGCGGAGCTTGAAGAGCTGGTCGACGAGCTCCCCTTCCCGGTGCTTCAGTTCCTCGGGCGAAAGTTCCGCGAGTTCCTTGATCTTCATCTGAGCTCCCTCAATTCCCGGGAGATGAACCGCGTCTTGATGGGCAGCTTGTGGGAGGCCAGGCGCATGGCCTCCCGGGCCTCGGCGAGGTCGATGCCTTCGAGCTCGAAGAGGATCTTGCCCGGGCGGATGACGTCGACCCAGAATTCGGGGTCGCCCTTGCCCTTGCCCATGCGGACCTCGGTCGGCTTCTTGGTGACGGACTTCCAGGGGAAGGTCCGGATCCAGAGCTTGCCTTTTCTCTTCATGTGCCGGGTGATCGTGATGCGGCCGGCCTCGATCTGCCGGGAGGACAGCCAGCCGGGCTCGAGGGCCTGGAGGCCGAACTCCCCGAACGTCAGCGTGCCGCCGCGCAGGGCCGTCCCCCGCATGCGGCCCCGCTGCTGCTTGCGGTATTTGACTTTCGCGGGCATCAACATGGTTAGATCTCCTCGACTTCGGCCATCTGGGAAGTGAACTTGGGCTTTTCGACGTCGGCCCGGTAGACCCAGACCTTGATGCCGATCTGGCCGTAGGTCGTGAAGGCCTCGGTGAAGGCGTAGTCGATGTCGGCCCGGAGCGTCTGCAGGGGCAGCTGCCCCTTGAGGTACCACTCGGAGCGGGCGATCTCGACGCCGCCCAGGCGGCCGGCGCACATGACCTTGATGCCCTTGGCCCCCATCTTGAGGGCGAACTCGACGGCCTTGCGCATGGCCCGCCGGTAGGCGATGCGCTTCTCGAGCTGGACGGCGATGCTCTCGCCGACGAGCAGGGCGTTGAGCTCGGGCTTGTCGACCTCGCGGATGTCGACGTAGACGTCGCGCTTGGCGATCGTCTCGAGGTAGCCCTTGAGGCTCTCGATCTCCTTGCCGCCGCGGCCGATGATGATCCCGGGCCGGGCGGTGTGGATGATGACCCGGATCTTCGGGCCGACGCGCTCGACGTCGACGCCGGCGATGCCGGCGTGGAAGTACTTTTCCTTGATGGCCTTCTTCATCCGCAGGTCTTCGTGGATGAGGCGGGCGTAATCCGGGCCCTTGGCGAACCAGCGGGACGACCAGGGCTTGTTGAAGCCGAGCCGGAATCCGAACGGGTGCGTTTTCTGTCCCACGGTCATTTCCCCTTTTCGTTCAAATAGATGTGGACGTGGCTCATCCGCTTCTGGATGCGGTAGGCGCGGCCCTGGGGCGCCGGGCGGATCCGCTTGGCCATGGGGCCGCCGTTGATCTGGATCTGCGAGACGTAGAGCGTGTCGACGTCGACGTTGGGCGACTTCTGCTGGGCGTTGGCGATGGCCGAGCGGAGGACCTTCTCGAGGATGGCGCTGATCTTCTTGCGCTCGCTGAAGCGCAGGATCGTCAGGGCCTCGCCGACGTAGCGGTCCCGGACGAGGTCGGCCACGAGGCGGCCCTTCTGCGGGCTCATCCGCACGAAGCGGGCGATGGCATGGGAGAGGGGCGGCTGGGCGCTCATGGCGTCTTCCCCACTTTCAGCTGCTTGGCGGTCCGGGAGGTGTGGCCCTTGAAGTGCCGCGTCGGGGAGAACTCGCCGAGCTTGTGCCCGACCATGTTCTCGGTGACGAAGACGGGGATGAACTTGCGGCCGTTGTGGACGCCGATGGTCATGCCGACCATCTCCGGGATGATCGTCGACCGGCGGGACCAGGTCTTGATGAGCTGGCGCTTGCCCGCGGGCGTCGACAGGGCCTGGACCTTCTCGAGGAGATGGCCGTCGATGAAGGGGCCCTTGCTGAGGGATCTGCTCATGGTTACTTGCTCCTGCGCCGGACGATGAAGGACTGGGTCCGCTTGTTCTGGCGGGTCTTGAAGCCCTTGGTCGGGATGCCCTCGGGGCTGACCGGATGGCGGCCGCCCTTGGCCTTCCCCTCGCCGCCGCCGTGCGGATGGTCGATGGGGTTCATGGCCGTGCCGCGGACGTGCGGCCGGATGCCTTTCCAGCGGCTCCGGCCGGCCTTGCCGACGCTGATGTTCGAGTGGTCGACGTTGCCGATCTGGCCGATCGTCGCCCGGCAGTCCAGGTGGACCTTGCGGATCTCCGACGACGGCAGCCGGACCTGGGCGTAGTCCCCTTCCTTGGCCAGGATCTGGGCGCCCGCCCCGGCGGACTTGGCGACCTGGCCGCCCTTGTCCTTCCGGAGCTCGATGTTGTGGATGACCGTCCCGAGCGGGATGAAGCGCAGCGGCATGGCGTTGCCCGGCAGGATGTCGGCCTGGCGGTCGGTCGAGACGACCTCCTGCCCGACCTGGAGGCCCACCGGGATAGATGATGTAGCGCCTCTCGCCGTCGCGGTACTTCACGAGGGAGATGAACGAGGACCGGTTGGGGTCGTACTCGACGGTCTCGACGGTGCCCGGGGATGTCGATCTTGTCCCGCTTGAAGTCGACGACGCGGTACATCTGCTTGTGCCCGCCGCCCCTGTTCCGCATGGACAGGTGGCCGCGGCTGTCGCGCCCGCCCGACTTGGACAGGGACACGAGCAGGGGCTTGTAGGGGCCGTCCCCGCTCAGCTCGTCGTAAGCGGTTGCCCGTCCTGTGGCGCAGGCCGGGGGTGATTGGCCGGTATGTCTTGATGCCCATGTTACGCCGCCTCGAAGTATTCGATCGGTTTCTCGCCTTCGCGGAGCCGGACGAAGGCCTTCTTCCAGTCCTTCGTCTTGCCCGCGTTGCGGCCGACCCGGCGGACCTTGCCCGCCTTGGCCTGGGTCCGGACCTCGGCGACCTTGGTCTTGAACAGCAGCTCGATGGCCCGCTTGATCTCGATCTTGTTGGCGCCCCGGGCGACCTCGAAGCAGATGACCCCGCTCGTGGCCTTGAGCCGGGTCGTCTTCTCCGTGATCACCGGGCGGATGATGATTTTATGAGGGTCTTTGATCACGTCAGTTTCTCCATGACGGCCTCGAACGCCCGCCGGCTGAAGACGACCGACTTGTAGGCGAGGACGTCGTAGATGTTGAGGCCGGCGATGTCGACCGCCTTGACCCCGGGCAGGTTCCGGACGGCCAGGAACAGGTTGGCGTTCTCGTGCAGGTCGACGAGGAGGGCCGAGTCGAGCTTGAACGCCTTGAGCAGGGCGACGGCCTCCTTGGTCTTGGGCGCCTTGACCTCGAGCTCGCTCGCGACGATGAGCTCCTGGGCGGCGTGCTTCCCGGCCAGGGCCGAGCGCAGGGCGCCCCGGCGGGCCTTCTTCGGCAGCTCGTAGGAATAGTCGCGGGGCTGCGGCCCGAAGACCGTCCCGCCCTTCTTCCAGAGAGGTGAGCGCGTGCTGCCGACGCGGGCCCGGCCGGTCCCCTTCTGCCGCCAGGGCTTCTTGCCGCCGCCGCTGACGAAGGCCCGGGTCTTCGTGGCCGCGGTCCCCTGGCGCTGGTTGGCGCGGTAGCTGACGACGGCCTCGTAGATCAGGTGGTCTTTCGCGGCCCCGGAGAAGACGCTCTCCGGCAGGTCCACCTGGTCGGCCGTCTTGCCGTTCCTGTCGATGATGTCGAGTTTGGCCATGGTGCCTTCTCTCCCGTTCACTTCGCCCGCGCGGGAGCGGACGGCCCTTTCTTGACCAGGAGGTAGCCCCCCTTGGCGCCGGGCACGGCGCCCTTGACGATGAGGAGGTTCTGGTCCTTGTCCGTGGCGACGACCGTGAGCTTGCGGACCGTCACCCGCTCGTGGCCCATGTGGCCGCCCATGCGCATGCCCTTGACGACCCGCGACGGGTAGGACGAGGCGCCGATCGAGCCCGGGGCGCGGTGGAACATCGAGCCGTGGGCGGCGTCGCCGCCGGCGAAGTGGTGCCGCTTGACGACCCCGGCGAAGCCCTTGCCCTTGCTCGTCCCGACGACGTCGATCGTCTCGCCGATCTCGAAGATGTCGACGAGGACCTGGTCGCCTTCCTTGACGGCGGCGGGGTCGGAACAGCCGAATTCCTGGAGCTTCCTGACGACGGGAACGCCCGCCTTCTTGAAGTGCCCCGTCTGGGGCTTGAGCGGCTTGCGGACGGCCCGCTCCTCGACGAAGCCCAGCTGGACGGCCACGTAGCCGTCCTTCTCGGCCGTCTTCTTCTGGATGACGGTGCACGGCCCGGCCTTGAGGATGGTGACGGGGATGACGTTGCCGGCGTCGTCGAACTGCTGGCTCATGCCGATCTTCTTGGCGATCAGTCCCTGGATCATGGTCACTCTCCCGCCCCGTAGGCCTGGATCTCGACGTCGATCCCGGCCGGCAGATCGAGCTTCTGGAGCTCCTCGATCGTCTCGTTGTTGTATTCGCTGATGTCGATGAGCCGCTTGTGGATCCGCATCTCGAAATGCTCGCGCGACTTCTTGTCGACGTGCGGGGAACGGAGGACGCAGAACTTGTGGATGCGCGTCGGCAGGGGGATGGGGCCGGCGACGCTGGCGCCGGTGCGTTTCGCTTTGACGACGATGTCCTTGACGGACTGGTCGAGCAGGCGGTGGTCAAAGGACTGTAAGCGGATTCTGATTTTTTCCATCGTTCGTTCCTCTGTTCTCCGAACGCCTCCCGGGCCCCGCGGCCCGGCGGACCCTCGGCGGCGCTCGCTGTTACTCGATGATCTCGGTGACCGTGCCGGCGCCGACCGTCCGGCCGCCCTCGCGGATGGCGAAGCGCAGGGTCTTCTCCATGGCGACGTCGGTGATCAGCTCGATCTCCAGGTTGATGGAGTCGCCGGGCATGACCATCTCGACGTTGTCGGGGAGCTTGACGGACCCGGTCACGTCGGTCGTCCGGAAATAGAACTGCGGCCGGTAGCCCTTGAAGAACGGCGTGTGGCGGCCGCCCTCTTCCTTGGTCAGGGCGACGACCGTGGCCCGGAACTTCCGGTGCGGCTTGATCGAGCCGGGCTTGGCCAGGACCTGGCCGCGCTCGACCTCGTCCTTGCCGACGCCGCGGAGCAGGGCCCCGATGTTGTCGCCGGCCTGGGCCTGGTCGAGGAGCTTGCGGAACATCTCGACGCCCGTGACGACGGTCTTGCGGGTCTCCCGGAGCCCGACGATCTCGACACTCGTCGCCGACCTTGACGACGCCGCGCTCGACGCGGCCCGTGACGACGGTGCCGCGGCCGGTGATCGAGAAGACGTCCTCGATGGCCATCTGGAAGGGCTTGTCGACCTCGCGCAGGGGCTCGGGGATGTAGTCGTCCAGGGCCTGGACCAGATCCCAGATGCACTTGGCGCCCTCGCCGTTGGCGTCCGCCGCGGCCTTCGTGGCGCTGCCGCGGATGACGGGCAGCTTGTCGCCGGGGAAGTCGTACTTCGACAGCAGCTCGCGGACCTCGAGCTCGACGAGGTCGAGGATCTCGGGGTCGTCGACGAGGTCGCACTTGTTCATGAACACGACGATGGCCGGCACGTTGACCTGGTGGGCGAGCAGGATGTGCTCGCGCGTCTGGGGCATGGGGCCGTCGGCCGCGGACACGACCAGGATGGCGCCGTCCATCTGGGCCGCGCCGGAGATCATGTTCTTGATGTAGTCGGCGTGGCCGGGGCAGTCGATGTGGGCGTAGTGCCGCTTCTCGCTCTCGTACTCGACGTGGCTCAGGGCGACCGTCAGGATCTTGGTCGCGTCCCGGCGGAACATCTTGGCATCGGCCTTGGCGACGTCGTCATAGCTCTGCGCCTTGGCCAGGCCCTTGGTCGCCAGGACCTTGGTAATGGCGGCCGTCAGCGTCGTCTTGCCGTGGTCGATGTGACCGATCGTCCCGACGTTGACATGGGGCTTCGTCCTCGCATACTTTTCTTTCGCCATCGCTCACCTCCTGTATGGCTTCGAAATCACGGTCCTAGGCGTCGGCCCGGAGGGGCACGCGGCCCTCGACCCGGGCGACGATCTCGTCCTGGACGCCCTGGGGCGTCCGTTCGTACCTTGAGAATTCCATGGCGAAGACGCCGCGGCCCTGGGTCAGGGTCCGGAGCGTCGTCGCGTAGCCGAACATCTCGGCCAGGGGGACATGGATCGTGATGACGCGCGAGCCGCTGCGCATCTCCATGCCCTCGATCTTGCCCCGCCGGGCGTTGATGTCGCCGACGATGTCGCCGAGGTATTCGTCCGGGGCGACGATCTCGAGCTTCATGAGCGGCTCGAGCAGCACCGGGGCCGGCCTTCTTGGCGGCCTCGCGGAAGGCCAGCGAGCGCCGCGATCTTGTAGGCCACCGGCGCCGCGTCGACGTCGTGGGTCGACCCGCCGACGAGGGCGGCCCGGAAGTCGGTCACCGGGAAGCCGGCCACGACGCCCGCCTCCAGGGCCTCGCGGACGCCGTTCTCGACGTCGCCGATGAACTCCCGCGGGATGACGCCGCCCCGGGTCCGGTCGACGAACTCGAAGCCGCGGCCGCGCCCGAGGGGCTCGAGGCGGAGGACGCAATGGCCGTAGAGGCCCTTCCCCCCGGCCTGGCGGATGTACTTGCCCTCGCCCTCGGCGGCGGCCTGGATGGTCTCCTTGTAGGCGACCTGGGGCTTGCCCAGGTTGGCCCGGACGCCGAACTCGCGCTCCATCCGGTCCATGATGATCTCGAGGTGGAGCTCCCCCATCCCCCGGAGCAGGGTCTGGCCCGTCATCGGGTCCTGGCTGACCTTGAGGGTCGGGTCCTCGCGGACGAGCTTGGCCAGGGTCATGGCCAGCTTGGCGTGGTCGGCCTTCGTCTTGGGCTCGATCGTCGCCGAGATGACCGGCTCGGGGAAGCGGATGGACTCGAGGACGATGGGATGGCTCTTGAGGCAGAGGGTGTCGCCCGTGGAGATGTTCTTCATCGAGCCCATGGCCGCGATGTCCCCGGCGAACACCTCTTTGATCTCCTTGCGCTTGTTGGCGTGCATCTCGAGGAGGCGCGAGAGCTTCTCCTCCTCGTCCTTGGTCGCGTTGTAGACGGCCTGGCCGAGCTTGGCCTTGCCGGAGTAGACCCGGAAATAGGCCAGGCTGCCGAGGAACGGGTCGTTGGCGATCTTGAAGACCAGGCCCGAGAAGGGCGCGTCGTCCGAGGCGGGGCGGGTCTCCTCGGCCTGGGTCTTGGGGTGGATGCCCGACGACCGGCCGGACGTCGGCCGGGCGACGGCAGGAAGTCGACGATGGCGTCGAGCAGCGGGTGGACGCCCTTGTTCCGGAAGGAGGCCCCGTAGAGGACGGGGACGACCTCCAGGGCCAGGGTGGCCCGGCGGACGGCCGCGCGCAGCTCCGGCGCCGGCACCTCGACCCCGTCGAGGTACTTCTGCATCAGGCCGTCGTCGTGTTCGCTCAGCATTTCCAGCATGTCCTGTCGCTTCCGTTCGACTTCCTCGCGATCCTCCTCCGCGACCTCGCGGACGACATAGTCCGTCCCCAGGATGTCCTGACCCCAGTCGTAGACCTTGCGGTCGATGAGGTCGACCACACCGCGGAATCCGTCTTCCCGGCCCAGGGGAATCTGGATCGGCAGAGGCTTGGCCGCCACCCGCGTCCTCAGCATGAGGACCGCCCGTTCCGGGTCGGCCCCGATCCGGTCCATCTTGTTGATGAACACGATCCGCGGGACCCGGTACTTATCGGCCTGGCGCCACACTGTCTCGGACTGCGGTTCGACGCCGCCAACTCCACACAGTATGGCTATCGCGCCGTCGAGCACTCTCAGGGAGCGCTCGACCTCCGCGGTAAAATCCACGTGACCCGGCGTATCGATGATATTGATACGGTGGTCACGCCAGGCGCACGTCGTCGCGGCCGAGGTGATGGTGATCCCGCGCTCCTGCTCCTGGACCATCCAGTCCATCACGGCCGTCCCTTCGTCCACCTCGCCCATCTTGTAGCGTCATACCCGTATAAAACAGGATCCGCTCGGTCGTCGTCGTCTTCCCGGCGTCGATATGGGCCATGATACCGATGTTCCGTACTCTCTCGATCGGGTATGACCGCATCAAGCCTTCGCTCCATATCGTACCGGATCACAGACCGAGCTCTCTCTTGAAGACTACCATTTATAGTGCGCGAACGCCCGGTTCGCCTCGGCCATCTTGTGCGTGTCCTCGCGCTTCTTGACCGCGCCGCCGCGGTTGTTGATGGCGTCGATGATCTCGGCGGAGAGCTTCTCCTGCATGCTCTTGCCGCCGCGCTCCTTGGCGTACTTGACCAGCCAGCGGAAGCCCAGGGAGTAGGACCGCCCGGGCGTGACCTCGATGGGGACCTGGTAGTTCGCGCCGCCGACGCGCCGCGACTTGGTCTCGAGGAAGGGCCGGACGTTCTCGAGGGCCTTCTCCAGGACCTTGAGGGGGTCTTCCTTGGTCTTGGCCTTGAGGATCTCCATCGTGCCGTAGACGACCCTCTCGGCGGTCGTCTTCTTCCCCTTGCGGAGGAAGAGGTTGATGAACCGGGCGACCAGCGTGCTCCCGTAAAGGGAGTCGGCCGGCGCTTTGCGCTTCTTGATGGTTCCGCGTCTCGGCATGGGAATGCTCCTGTCTAGGCCGACGCCCGTTTCTCTTTCGGCCTCTTCGCCCCATACCGGGACCGCGCCTTGAAGCGGTTCTGCACCCCTTCGGCGTCGAGCTTGCCGCGGATGATGTGGTAGCGGACGCCGGGCAGGTCCTTGATGCGGCCGCCCCGGATCATGACGATCGAATGCTCCTGGAGGTTGTGGCCGATCCCGGGGATGTAGCCCGTGACCTCGATGTTGTTCGTCAGCCTGACGCGGGCGACCTTGCGCATGGCCGAGTTCGGCTTCTTGGGCGTCGTCGTGAACACGCGCGTGCAGACGCCCCGCTTCTGGGGGCAGGCATCGAGGGCCGGAGATTTACTCTTGTATTTCTTGGGCGTTCGGCCTTTTCGGATGAGCTGATTGACGGTCGGCAATGAAAAATACTCCTCTACACAAAATTCCTAATGTAGGTTTTATTCATCCCCAGGGGGATAGCCCGAGACGAATATGCGGATATTAGCAAAATCCGGCCTCTCTGTCAAGAAATTTGGCGCTTTTCCCGGCTCCCTGACGGCCTCAGGCCTCCGGGACGACCTCCTCCTCTTCCTTCTCGGGGAGGAGCGGCTGCATCTCCTCCTTCAGCTCGACGTTCCGGTAGCACTTGTAGCCCGTGCCCGCCGGGATGAGCCGGCCCATGATGATGTTCTCCTTGAGGCGGCGGAGGTAGTCGACCTTCCCGTACAGGCAGGCCTCGGTCAGGACCCGGGTCGTCTCCTGGAAGGAGGCGGCCGAGATCCAGCTGTCCGTGCTCAGGGCGCTCTTGGTGATGCCCAGGAGGAGCGGCCGGGCCTTGGCCGGCTTGCCGCTTCTTCTTCATGACCTTCTCGTTCTCCGCCTGGAAGACGAACTTGTCGACCTGCTCGTCGATCAGGAACTCGGTGTCCCCGACCTCCTCGACCTTGACCCAGCGCAGCATCATCCGGATGATCGTCTCGATGTGCTTGTCGTTGATCGCGACGCCCTGGAGCCGGTAGACGGCCTGGACCTCCTTGAGGAGGTACTCGGCCAGCTCCTTCTCCCCGAGGACGCGGAGGATGTCGTGCGGGTTGACCGGCCCGTCCATGAGGGCGTCGCCGGCCCGGATCCGCTCCCCGTCGGAGACGCTCAGGTGGGCGCCCTTGGGGATGAGGTATTCCTTCTCGCCGCCGCGCTCGTTCTTGACGGTGATCTTGCGGTAGCCGCGGACGAGGCCGCCGATCTGGACGATCCCGTCGATCTCGGAGATGACGGCCGGGAGCTTGGGCCGCCGGGCCTCGAACAGCTCTTCGGCCCGGGGCAGGCCGCCCGTGATGTCCTTGGTGCGGGCCGCCTCGCGGGGGATCTTGGCCAGGACGTGCGCCGGCGAAGACCTTCTCCTCGTCCTTGATCTCGAGGTTGGCCCCCGAGGGCAGGAAGTACTTCCGCAGGATGACGGGCCGGCCCTTGTCGTCCGTCCTCTCGGGATCGAGGATCTCGATCTGGGGCTGGAGCTTCTCGTCCTTGGGGTCGATGATGACCTGCTTCCGATGAGGCCGGTGAACTCGTCCTGGACCTCCTCCATGCTGACGCCGAGGACGACGTCGTGGAAGCGGACCGTCCCCGTCTCCTCGGTCAGGATGAAGGTGTTGAAGGGGTCCCACTCGGCGAAGGCCTGGCGGGACTTGACCTCCTGGCCCTCCGCCGACGAGGATCCTGGCGCCGTAGGGCACCTGGTAGTGCTCGACCTCGCGGCCGCGGTGGTCGAGGACGGCGATGTTGGCGTTCCGGTTGACGACGATGAGCGTCCCTTCCCTGTTCTCGACGGACTTGAGGTTGTTGAACTTGAGGACGCCGTCGTTCTTGGCCTCGATCTTGGACCGCTCGGCGCCGCCCATGGCGATGCCGCCGACGTGGAAGGTCCGCATCGTCAGCTGCGTGCCGGGCTCGCCGATGGACTGGGCGGCGACGATGCCGCAGGCCTCGCCGAGCTCGACCATCTTGCCGGAGGCCGGCGAGCGGCCGTAGCAGAGCTGGCAGATGCCCCGCTTGGCCTCGCAGGCCAGGACCGAGCGGATCTTGACCCGCTCGATGCCCAGGTTCTGGAACTGCTGGGCGACCTTCTCGGTGATCTCCGCGTTCATGTCGACGATCGTCTCGCCCGTGTCGGGGTGGACGACCTGCTCGAGGGCGACCCGGCCGACGATCCGGTCGATGAAGGGCTCGATGATCTCGCCGTTCTCGACGATGGCCGAGACGTTGATGCCCTTGAGCGTGCCGCAGTCGTGCTCGTCGACGATGACCTCCTGGCAGACGTCGACGAGCTTGCGGGTCAGGTAGCCGGAATTGGCCGTCTTGAGGGCCGTGTCGGCCAGGCCCTTGCGGGCGCCGTGGGTCGAGATGAAGTACTGGAGGACGTTCAGGCCCTCCCGGAGGTTGGCGGTGATCGGGCGTCTCCAGGATCTCGCCCGAGGGCTTCGACATCAGGCCGCGCATCCCGGCCAGCTGGCGGATCTGCTGCTTGTTGCCGCGGGAGCCGGAGTCGGACATGACGAAGAGCGGGTTGAGCTCCTTGCCCTCGAGGCTGATCCGCTTCATCTCCTCGATCATGGCGCTCGAGACCTTGTCCGTGACCGTGCCCCAGATCTCGACGACGCGGTTGAAGCGCTCGCCGGAGGAGATGGTGCCGTCCCGGTAGAGGCTCTCGATCGACAGGACCTCCTTCTCGGCCTTCTCGACGAGGGCCTTCTTCTCGCGCGGGGATGACGAAGTCGTCGATGCCGAGGGAGAAGCCGGCCTGGGTGGCGTACTTGAAGCCGAGCTCCTTCATGGCGTCGAGGATGACGACGGTGGCCTTGAGGCCGACCTTGAGGTAGGCGAAGAAGACCAGGTTCTCCATGCCCTTCTTCCGGATCATCCCGTTGACGAAGGGGAAGCCCTTGGGCAGGACGCTGTTGAAGATGATCCGGCCGGGGGTCGTCTCGACGAGCTCGCTCTTGAAGTCCTGGACGGGGCAGGTCATGACGCCCTGGTCGTCGTAGTAGGTGGCCAGGTTCATGAACGGCCCGCTGAAGCGCAGCTTGATGATGCTCTGGAGCGCGATCTCGCCGCTCTCCATGGCCAGGAGGGCCGCTTCGGGCGTGCCGAAGATGCGGCCCTCCCCTTTCAGGCCCTTCTTCTCGAGGGTCAGGTAGTAGCAGCCGAGGACCATGTCCTGGCTGGGGATGGTCAGGGGCCGGCCGTGGGCCGGCGAGAGGATGTTGTTGGTCGACAGCATCAGGGTCTGGGCCTCGATCTGGGCCTCGACCGAGAGCGGGATGTGGACGGCCATCTGGTCGCCGTCGAAGTCGGCGTTGAAGGCGGCGCAGACGAGCGGGTGGATCTGGATGGCCTTGCCCTCGACGAGGATGGGCTCGAAGGCCTGGATGCCCAGGCGGTGCAGCGTCGGGCGCGCGGTTGAGGAAGATGGGGTGCTCGCGGACGACCTCCTCGAGGTAGTCCCAGACCTCGGGCCGCTCCTGCTCGTGCCACTCCCGGGCGACCTTGACGCTCGGGACGAGGCCTTCCTTCTCCAGCTTGTTGAAGATGAACGGCTTGAAGAGCTCGAGGGCCATCTTCTTGGGCAGGCCGCACTGGTTGAGCTTGAGCTCGGGGCCGACGACGATGACGGACCGGCCCGAGTAGTCGACGCGCTTGCCGAGGAGGTTCTGGCGGAACCGCCCCTGCTTGCCGCGCAGGGCCTCGCTCAGGGACTTGAGGGGCCGGCGGTTGGCGCCGAGGTGGACGCGGCCGCGCTTGCCGTTGTCGAACAGGGCGTCGACGGCCTCCTGGAGCATCCGCTTCTCGTTGCGGATGATGAGCTCGGGGGCCTTGAGCTCGATGAGCTTCTTGAGCCGGTTGTTGCGGTTGATGACCCGGCGGTAGAGGTCGTTGAGGTCGGAGGTGGCGAAGCGGCCGCCGTCGAGGCGGACGAGGGGCCGCAGGTCGGGCGGGATGACCGGGACGACGTCGAGGACCATCCACTCCGGCCGGTTGCCGGAGCGCTTGAGGGCCTTGAAGACGCGCAGCCGCTTGGCGTAGCGGAGCTTGCGCTGCTGCGAGGTCTCCTTCTTCATCAGCTTGCGCAGGCGCTCGGTCTCCTTCTGGATGTTGATCTTCTCCAGGAGGACCTTGATGGCCTCGGCCCCGATGGAGGCCTCGAACTTGTCGCCGTACTTCTCCTGGGCGTCCTTGAACTCCTCCTCGTTGAGGAGCTGCTTCTCCTTGAGCGGCGTGTCGGCCGGGTCGATGACGATGTAGGACTCGAAGTAGAGGACCTTCTCGAGGTCCTTGATCGACAGGTCGAGGACGAGCCCGATGCGGCTCGGCGGGCTCTTGAAGAACCAGATGTGGGCGACGGGCGAGGCCAGCTGGATGTGGCCCATGCGCTCGCGGCGGACCTTGCTCTTGGTGACCTCGACGCCGCAGCGCTCGCAGATGATGCCGCGGTACTTCATCCTCTTATACTTGCCGCAGAGGCACTCGTAGTCGTTGATGGGCCCGAAGATCTTGGCGCAGAACAGGCCGTCCTTCTCGGGCTTGAAGGTCCGGTAGTTGATCGTCTCGGGCTTGGTCACCTCGCCCCAGGACCAGCTCTTGATCTTGTCGGGGGAGGCGATGCTGATCCGGACCCGGTCGAACTCGAGCCGGGGCCGGGGGGCCGTCGTCATCGGGGGTCGGATGTCCATCAGACTTCTCCTTTGCCCGGCTGGGGCACGGCGATGCCCCAGGGCAGGACGTCTTCCTTGTCGCCCTTCTCGAGCTCGACGTTCAGGCACAGGCGACTGGAGCTCGCGGATGAGGACGTTGACCGATTCGGGCAGCCCGGGCGTGAAGTCGAGGTCGCCCTTGACGATGGCCTCGTAGATCTTGGCCCGCCCCTCGACGTCGTCGGACTTGACCGTCAGGAGCTCCTGGAGGCAGTAGGCCGCGCCGTAGGCTTCGAGGGCCCAGACCTCCATCTCGCCGAACCGCTGGCCGCCGAACTGGGCCTTGCCGCCGAGCGGCTGCTGGGTGATGAGGGAGTACGGGCCCGTCGAGCGGGCGTGGATCTTGTCGTCGACGAGGTGGTAGAGCTTCATCATGTAGATGTAGCCGACGGTGATCTCCTGGTCGAAGAGCTCGCCGGCGACGCCGTCGTAGAGGAGGTCTTGCCGCTCTCCGGCAGGCCGGCCTTCTTGAGGAGCTGCTTGATCTCGATCTCGCTGGCCCCGTCGAAGACGGGCGTGGCCATCCAGAAGTTGAGCGTCCGCGCGGCCCAGCCGGCGTGCGTCTCGAGGATCTGGCCGACGTTCATGCGGGAGGGGACGCCGAGGGGGTTGAGGACGATCTCGACCGGCAGGCCGTCGGGCAGCCGGGGCATGTCCTCCTCGGGCACGATCTTGGCGACGATGCCCTTGTTGCCGTGGCGGCCGGAGACCTTGTCGCCGACCGACAGCTTCCGCTTCATGGCGATGAAGACCTTGATCGACTGGATGACGCCGGGGGCCAGCTCGTCGCCCTTCTTGAGGCTGTCGACCTTCTCCTTGAAGATGGACCGCAGGGCCTCGATCTGGCGCTTGACCTTCTTGTCGAGGTCCTTGATCTCGCGGTCGCGGTCCTCGTCGTCGTTGAGCTTGAGCTTCATGGCGTCGTCGAAGTCCAGGGTCTCGAGGAGCTTCTCGGTCAGCTTGGTGCCCTTGTCGAGGGTCTGTCCGCCGGCCTTCTGGCCCTTCTCGACGACCGAGCCCTTGAGGAGGGCCCGGACCTTCTCCCACTTCTCGTTCTCCATGATGACGATCTCGTCGTCGAGGTTGCGCTTGAGCGTCGCGATCTCGTCCTTCTCGATGGCCTTGGCCCGGGGGCCCTTCTCGATGCCGCGGCGGGAGAAGATGCGGACGTCGATGATGGTCCCTTCGACGCCGGGCGAACAGTAGAGGGAGGCGTCCTTGACGTCGAGGGCCTTCTCGCCGAAGATCGCCTTGAGCAGCTTCTCCTCGGGCGAGAGCTGGGTCTCCCCCTTCGGCGCGACCTTGCCGACGAGGATGTCGCCCGACTTGACGTGGGCGCCGATGCGGACGATGCCGTTCTCGTCGAGGTTGCGGAGGAGGTTCTCGGGGACGTTGGGGATGTCGCGGGTGATCTCCTCGGGGCCGAGCTTGGTGTCGCGGGCCTCGATCGTCTCCTCGACGATGTGGAGGGAGGTGAAGATGTCCTCCTTGATGAGCTTCTCGCTGACGATGATGGCGTCCTCGAAGTTGTAGCCCCGCCAGGGCATGAAGGCGCAGAGGACGTTGCGGCCGAGGGCCAGCTCGCCGCCGTCCGTGCAGGAGCTGTCGGCCAGGACCTGGCCGCGGACGACCTTGTCGCCCTTGCGGACGATGGGCCGGTGGTTGGTCGAGGTGTTCTGGTTGGTCCGCAGGAACTTGACCAGGGTGTAGAGGTCCGTGCCGACGTCGTAGCTCCGGCCGGCTTCCTTCTCGTCGACGCGGACGATGATCCGCTCGGCGTCGACGAACTCGATGACGCCGGCCCGGCGGCAGACGACGACGTCGCCGGAGCCGACGGCGACGAGGTCCTCGATGCCGGTGCCGATGAGGGGGGCCTCCGGCCGGAGGAGGGGCACGGCCTGGCGCTGCATGTTCGAGCCCATGAGGGCGCGGTTGGCGTCGTCGTGCTCGAGGAACGGGATGAGGGCCGCGGACAGGGAGACGAGCTGCTTCGGCGAGACGTCGATGTAGTGGATCTGCTCGCGGGGGATGTTCTTGAAGTTGCCGCGCTCGCGGGCGCTGACGAGGTCGTTCACGAAGCGGCCGCGCTCGTCGACCGGCGCGTTGGCCTGGGCGATGTTGTGCTTCTCTTCCTCCCAGGCGGTGAGGTAATAGCAGAAGGGCTCGAACGTCGGGAGGTGCCGGCCCTTCTGGTCCTTGAGCCGCTCGACGGCCTTGAGCATCTCGTCCTTCTTGACGACGGCGCCGATCTTGTAGTCGCTGCTGCCGGGGTGGAGGACCTTGACGAAATCGACGATCCGGCCGTTCTCGACCTTCCGGTAGGGGGTCTCGATGAAGCCGTACTCGTTGACCCGGGCGAAGCAGCTGAGGGACGAGATCAGGCCGATGTTCGGGCCTTCCGGCGTCTCGACCGGGCAGATCCGGCCGTAGTGGGAGGTCTGGATGTCGCGGACCTCGAAGCCGGCCCGCTCGCGGCTGAGGCCGCCGGGGCCGAGGGCCGAGAGGCGCCGCTTGTGGGTGATCTCGGCCAGGGCGTTGATCTGGTCCATGAACTGGGACAGCTGCGAGCTGCCGAAGAACTCCTTGAGGGCGGCGATGACGGGCTTGGAGTTGATGAGGTCCTGGGGCATGGCCGCCGCCAGGTCCGCGGTGATGGTCATCTTCTCCTTGATCGTCCGCTCCATCCGGGTCAGGCCGATGCGGAAGGCGTTCTCGACGAGCTCGCCGACGGACCGGACCCGGCGGTTGCCGAGGTGGTCGATGTCGTCGACCGTGCCCTCGCCGAAGCGCAGGTTGAGCAGGTACTTGAGGACCTGGACGTAGTCCGCGGGCGAGAGCGTCTTGTCCTCGAGCGGCGTTTCGAGGCCCAGCTTGATGTTGAACTTGAGGCGGCCGATGCGGGAGAAGTTGTATTTCTGGGGATTGAAGAACAGGCTCTGGAAGAGGTTGTGGGCGCTCTCCTGGGTGTGGGGCTCGCCCGGCCGCAGCTTGCGGTAGATCTCGCCGAGGGCCGAGGGCTGGTCCTTGCGCAGGTCCTTCTTGAGCGTCGTGCTGATGATGAGCCCGGCCCGGTCGGCCTCGGGGAAGAAGACCTCGAACGGCTCGGCCCGGGCGACGAGGAGCTCGAGCTGGGTGTCCTCGAGCGGCTCGTTCGGCCGGACCTTGCCCTTGACGGTGGCCAGGGAATAGGCGCCGAGGAGCTCCTTCTTGACGAGCGGGACGCGCGTGACCCCGGCCTCGCGAAGCGCGGCCAGGACGTCCGGCGTGATCTTCTTCTTGGCCGGGGCCAGGACCTTGCGGCCCTTGGCGTCGGTGACGTCGTCGGCCGCGGTCCGGCCGACCAGGCCGTCGCCGACCTCCCAGAAGAGCTTGCCGTCCTCCACGACGACCTTGGAGACCTTGTGGAAGAGCTTGAGGAGGTCCTCGTCGCTGCCCAGGCCCAGGGCCCGGAGGAAGACGGTGGCCAGGAATTTCTTCTTGCGGTCGAGGCGGACCCAGAGCAGGCTCTTGGCGTCGTGCTCGAACTCGACCCAGGCGCCGCGGTACGGGATGATCTTGGCGATGAAGAAGCCCTTGGCCTCGGCCTGGCGGAAGAACACGCCCGGCGAGCGCTGGAGCTGGCTGACGACGACCCGCTCGATGCCGTTGAAGATGAACGTCCCCTTCTCGGTCATGAGCGCGATGTCGCCGAAATAGACTTCCTGCTGCTTGATGTGCTTGAGGCGCTTGGCCTTGGTCACGGCGTCCTTTTCCCAGGACACGAGCTGGACCTTGAGCTTGAGAGGGATGGAGTAGGTGTAGCCCTTCTGGATGCACTCCATGGGGGTGTACTTGATGCGGAGGCCGACGCGGTCGCCGCAGTGCTCGCAGAGGGGCAGCTCGATCTTCCGGGCCGCGCCGCAGAACGGGCAGACCTCTTTTTCGGTGAGCTCCATGTCCGCGGGGAGGAGCGTCTGGCAGGCCGTGCACTTGGCCCGGGAGTTCTCGACCCCCTTGAGCCGGCCGCACTTGCACTCCCAGGTCCCGATCGAGTAGCTGAGGAACTCCAGCTCGGTCGTCTCCTTGAAATCGGAGATGGGGAAGACATCCTTCAGCGCGGCCTGGAGGCCGGTGTCCTTCCGCTCTTCGGGCAGGAGCTCCATCTGGAGGAACTCGCGGTAGGACTGGGTCTGGATGTCCAGAAGATCGGGCATCGGGTAGACCGCCTTGATCTTCGAGAAATCGACCCTCTCGCGGGACGGTTGTTCTGGATTCATTGACCATGTTGTCTCACTCTCAAGCAGAGATCGAGTGCCCTCGTTTCCGGGACCGGACGGACGGACGCTCAGCCAACCGGGTCACTTACTGAAGCTCGATGACGGCTCCGACTTCGGCGAACTTGGCCTTGATCGCTTCGGCCTCTTCCTTGGTGATGCCTTCCTTGACCGTCTTGGGGGCGCCGTCGACGAGGTCCTTGGCTTCCTTGAGGCCCAGGCTGGTGACCTCGCGGACGACCTTGATGACGTTGATCTTCTTGTCGCCCACGGACTTCAGCACGGCGGCGAACTCCGTCTTCTCCTCGGCCTTGGCGGCCTCGGCGGCGGGGGCGGCACCGGCCATCATGACGGGGGCGGCGGCGGCGGCGCTGATGCCGTAGCGGGTCTCGAACTCCTTGATGTAGTCCGAGAGCTCGAGGATCGTCAGGTTGTCCAGGTGGGTGAAGAACTGTTCCTTGGTGAGTTTTTCCATGTCACGCGTCTCCTTACTTATAATATGGAATTTCAGGTGTTTTTCGTCTTCTTGAGCTCGCCGAGAAGGATCCCGACGTTGCCGAGCGGGGCCTGGAGGGTCCGCATCAGCCGGTGGAGGGGGTTGGCCATGAGATAGCCGACCTTGCCCAGGAGGTCCTTGCGGGACCCGAGCCGGGTGACCTCGTCGAACCGCTCGGCCGGCATGAGCTGGCCCTCGACCCGGCCGCCCTTGACCGCCAGGATCTTCCCCTGGTTGGAGAAGTCCTTGAGGATCTTGGCCAGCTGGATGGGGTCCCGGCCGGCGAAGGCGATGGCCGTCGGCTTCTGGAAGACCGGGCGCAGGGCCTCGGGGCACTTCTCGCCCAGGGCCCGCAGGGCCAGGCGGTTCTTGATGACCTTGTAGGTGAAGGCGTTCTTGCGCAGGATCTTGCGCAGCTCGACCGACTGGGCGACCTTCATCCGCTTGAAGTCGATCAGGTAGTAGGTGCTGTTGGTGTCGAAGAGGCGCTCGAGCGTCTCGACGATGGGCTGTTTCTCTTCCTTCTTCACGGCGCTCTCCTCTAGCTCTCGAGAATGTCCTCGGAAATCCGGAACGACGGGCCCATCGTCGAGGACACGAACATCGTCCGGATGTACTTGCCCTTGGCGGCCGGCGGCTTGGCGTGCACGATGGCCTGGACGAACGTCTTCAGGTTGTCGACGAGCTGGGCCTCCTCGAAGGAGACCTTGCCGACCGTCGAGTGGACGATGCTCGTCTTGTCGACCCGGAACTCGACCTTGCCGGCCTTGGTCTCCTCGACGGCCTTGCGGATGTCGAAGGTGACGGTGCCGGACTTGGGGTTGGGCATGAGGCCCTTGGTGCCCAGGATGCGGCCGAGCTTGCCGACGCCGCGCATGACGTCGGGGGTGGCGATGACGATGTCGAAGTCGATCCAGCCGCCGGCGATCTTCTCGATGATCTCGTCGCCGCCGAAGTAATCGGCCCCGGCCTCCTCGGCCTCCTTGACCTTCTCGCCGGAGGCGATGACGCAGATCTTCTTCGTCTTGCCCGTGCCGTGGGGCAGGACGATGGTGCCGCGGACCATCTGGTCCGAATACTTGGGGTTGACCCCCAGCCGGACGTCGACGTCGACGGATTCGTCGAACTTGGCGAAGTGGGCCTTCTTGAGGAGGCTGACGGCCTCCTCGAGGGTGTACTGCTTGATCTCGTCGCCCTTGACGGCCCGGGCCTTGATGGTGTTCTTGCCGTGCTTACTCACTGACGATCTCCAATCCCATGTTTCTCGCCGTCCCCTCGATGATCTTCTTGGCCGCCTCGACGTCGTAGGCGTTGAGGTCGGCGAGCTTCGTCCGGGCGATGTCCTCGATCTGCTTCATCGTGACCTTGCCGACCTTCTCCTTGTTCGGCGAGCCGGAGCCCTTGGCGATCCCGGCCGCCTTCTTCAGGAGATAGGAGGCCGGCGGGGTCTTGACGACGAAGTTGAACGACTTGTCCTTGAAGACGGTGATGAGGACCGGGACGACGGTGCCCTCGTCCATCTTCTTCGTCCGCTCGTTGAATTCGCGGACGAAGCCCATGATATTGACGCCGTGCTGGCCCAGGGCCGGCCCGACGGGCGGGGCGGGGCTGGCCTGCCCGGCGACGATCTCCAGCTTGATCTTGGCGACGACTTCTTTCGACATGACGTCCTCCTAAAGCTTCTCGACCTGCAGGAACTCGAGCTCGACCGGGGTCGACCGGCCGAAGATGGTGACCAGGACCTTGAGGGTGCTCCGCTCGGGGTGGACCTCTTCGACGATCCCGTTGAAGTTGAAGAAGGGCCCGTCGATGATGCGGACGGCCTCGCCCTTCTCGAACGAGTGCTTCGGCTTGGGCTTCTCCGACGTCGTCTCCATGTGCTCGACGATCTGGCCGACCTCCTTCTTGCTGAGCGGGGTCGGGGTCCGGCCGGAGCCGACGAAGCCGGTGACCTTCGGGACCTGGCGGATCATGAGCCAGTTCTCGTCGTTCATCTCCATCTCGACGAGGATGTAGCCGGGGTACGACCGCTTCGTGGAGACGACCTTCTTGCCGCCCCGGATCTCGATGACGTCCTCGGTCGGGATGATGATCTGCCCGACCTGGTCCTCGAGGTGCAGCTCGATCGCCTTCTGCTTGATCGACTCGGCGACGAATTTCTCGAAGCCCGAGTAGGTGTGAACGACGAACCAGTTCTTTGCCATCGTCCGGGTCCTTGCGCTTACCCGAAGAGGGATTTGATCTGGCCGATGACCCAGGAGAAGATGATGTCCATGAAGAACAGGTAGAAGCCGAAGAAGATCGTGGCGGCGATGACGACGATGGTCGTGCTGGTGACCTCGTTCTTGGACGGCCAGGTGACCTTCTTGAGCTCGGCCCGGACGTCCTTGAAGAAGTTCCCGAGCCGCTTGTACCAACGGATCTTGTCTGTCATGGCGTTCTCTCTTTCCGTGGTCCGCGGCGGGGCCTCCGGGCCCTCAGCCGTCCGTCTCCGAAAGGGACATTGGCAGGTGAGGCAGGGCTCGAACCCGCAACCTGCGGTTTTGGAGACCGCTGCTCTACCAATTGAGCTACTCACCTGTCGTCTCCTCGCTATTTCGTTTCCTTGTGGTCCGTGTGCTTGCGGCAGAAGGGGCAGTACTTGCTCGTCTCGAGCTTCTCCGTCTGCTTCTTCTTGTTCCGCGTCGTGCTGTAGTTGCGCCGCTTGCACTCGCCGCACTGGAGCGTGATGATCTCTCGCATGTCGGTCCTTCCCGGCCCCGGCGGGCCCTCGTCGAAATCAGGAAAAAGCCCAAGACCAGAATTGAACTGGTGACCCCGTCCTTACCAAGGACGTGCTCTACCAACTGAGCTACTTGGGCCCGGCAACCTCGAAAAAGAGCGGGAAACGGGATTCGAACCCGCGACGTTCAGCTTGGAAGGCTGACGCTCTACCAACTGAGCTATTCCCGCGGACGCGAAAATGGGCAGGGAAGGATTCGAACCTCCGAAGCGTTTCCGCAACGGGTTTACAGCCCGTCCCATTTGGCCACTCTGGAACCTGCCCGTATTATGGTGCATCATCGTCGCCCTCGATACGCCGCGTCTGAGCCAGCGAAGGGATTCGAACCCCTGACCCGCTGATTACAAATCAGCCGCTCTACCTGACTGAGCTACGCTGGCGTGCCCTCAACCTGTCTCGCCGCTGCCTGCTCTTGAACGGGGGAAATACGGAAAAAGAGATGAAAAAAAGAAAAACCTTCTCTCCTCGAGCTCGAATGTGTTCTTTTTTTCAGAGATTTAATCTGAAATATACAGAACGACCAACGGCTATGCTAGAGGAAATCGGGAATCTTGTCAAGGGGTTCTTTTTGTAAGGCCGCGGCCCGCCCTGGCCCTGTCCACGTTCTCCCCTACCCGTCCTCAGGAAATCGACCGTGAAAATGAGGTAGCGGGCCCTCTGGACGGGGGTCAGGGCCTGGTCGAGGGCCGCCTCGACGCCGTCATCGACCTGCCGGATCGCCCTGCGGGCGTCGCGGATCCTGTCGGCCAGCAGGAGGGCGGTCGCCTCCCTGGGCGGCGTCTTGGCCAGCTCGGCCCGGAGGTCCCGGAGATCCAGGCCCATCCGGGCCTGGAGGTCGGCCTTTTGCTTCTCGGCGCGGGTCAGGACGGGGTAGAGCCTGGCCGTCTGCTCCTCCGTGAGCTCGAGAGCGCGGGTCAGCCTGAGAAGATAAAGGTCGCTGATCCTCTCCCTGAGCCGCGTCCGCGGCTGGGTCCCGCCCGCCTGACCCGCCGCGGGGCTGGGCCAGACCGCCAGGGCCATCGACATGACCAGGCCGGCCAGGATAAGGGGCTTTGTCTTCATTGCGGACCTCCACGTCCTGTTTCGTCTTCGAGCTCCGCGACGATGTCCCTGAGCTCATCGTCGCTCAGGCCCTCCCAGAAGAGAGGGTCCGCGGCGGTCAGCAAGACGGCGTCGGCGTCGGGGGCGGCGGGCGTCATCTCGTCGATCGCGGCGCGGACCTCCCGGTCGACGAGCCGCGGCCAGCTCCGGGTCGGCCTCGGCGGCCTGAACCAGGGGATCCAGGACGTCCTCGTAGGGGACCCAGGCTTCGATCACGGCCGTCCGCGGCCGCAGGAGCGCGTACCAGATCACCGCGCCGACGAGGACCATCGCGGCCGCGCCCGCCCACGCCAAGCGCCGGCGGACGGGGAACGGCGGGGCGACGGCGGCCCGGCCCGCCTCCGCGGCCGCCAGCTTCCGGTCGAGGTCCCTCTCGAAAGCCGCCCAGGATCCGGGGGGCGGGCATCGGGGAGCGCGGCCTCCGTTTGGATGCGCGCGAGACCGTCCCGATAGGACCGGCAGGACACGCAACCTCTCAAGTGGGCTTCGACGCCGGGCCGGCGCCCGGGGCGGAGGGCCCCGTCGATCGCGTCCGAGAGCCGCTTGCGGGCCGTGGCGCATCTCATGACCGGACCTCCTCGAGATAGGGCTTCAGCCGGGCTTGGAGGATCTTGCGGGCCTTGTGCATCCTCCACGACACCGTGTTCTCCGAGCAGCCGAGGACGCGGGCCGCGTCGGCGTGGCTGAGGCCCTGGTCGACGACGAGCGCGAACGCGGCCCGGAAGTGGATCGGAAGCGCCGCGACGGCCTCGCCGATCCGGGCCCCGAGCTCGTTCACGGCCGCGCCCGCCTCAGGCCCGCGCGGGAGTCCCCGGTCCGCCGTTCCGACGAGAAGGTTCTCGTCGAACGGGGCGCGGTTCTTCTCCCGGCCCCTCTTTTTCAGAAACGTCAGCGACGTGTTGACGGCGATCCGGTACAGCCAGGTGTAGAAGCTCGAGCCGCTGCGGAACGAGCCGATCGCCTTCCAGGCCGTCAAGAAGACCTCCTGGGCCAGGTCGTCCGCGTCGGAGACGTTGCCGGCCATGCGCAGGGCGACGCCGTGGACCCGGCGCTCGTGGCGCCGGGCGAGCTCGGCGAAGGCCTCGCGCCCGCCCTTCCGGGCCTCTTCGACGAGAAGCTCTTCCGGGCGTTCATCCATCGCGTCCTCACTCCTTTAGACGGCCATTATACCCGTTCCTTTGCTTCTTATCGGGGACACAATACCTGTTCCCCATTTCATCGACGGACCCGGGCGGAAAATCGGGACATGGTATCGTGTCCCCGATTTCGAGGCCCGATTCGGGGCGTCCATTCGTTGACAAGTCCGCCGCCCTGCTGTTATCATCACGTGTCTCCGGAACGAAAGGCCGAGACGCCATGATCGAACGCTACACCCGCCCCGCCATGGGCGCCATCTGGACCGAGGAGAACAAGTACCGCAAGTGGCTGGACGTCGAGCTGGCCGTCTGCGAGGCCTGGGCCCGGCTGGGGAAGATCCCCCCGCCGCCCTGCGGACGATCCGGAAGAAGGCCGGTTTCTCCGTCGACCGCATCGACGCCATCGAGAAGGTCGTCAAGCACGACATCGTCGCCTTCCTGACGTCGGTCGCCGAGAAGGTCGGGCCCGATTCCCGCCACATCCACCTCGGCCTGACCTCCTACGACGTCGTCGACACGGCCCTGTCGATGCTCATCAAGGAGTCGCTCGAGAAGATCCTCAACGACCTTCGCGCCTTCCACCGCCTGCTCAAGCGGCAGGCCCTCAAGCACCGCATGACCGTCTGCATCGGCCGCACGCACGGCATCCACGCCGAGCCGGTGACCTTCGGCTTCAAGCTCCTCGTCTGGTACGAGGAGATCGGCCGCCACATCGTCCGGCTCGAGAGCGCCCTGCGGACGATCTCCGTCGGCCGGATCTCCGGCTCGGTCGGGACCTTCATCCACCTCGATCCCCGGGTCGAGGTCATGGCCCTCCGGAAGCTCAAGCTCCGGCCGGCCAAGGTCTCGACCCAGGTCCTGCAGCGGGACCGCCACGCCGAGGTCCTCTCGGCCCTGGCCCTGCTGGCGACGTCCATCGAGAAGTTCGCCGTCGAGATCCGCCACCTCCAGCGGACCGAGGTCGGCGAGGTCGAGGAGCCTTTCACCGCGGGGCAGAAGGGCTCGTCGTCCATGCCCCACAAGAAGAACCCGGTCCGCTGCGAGCGGATCTCGGGCCTGGCCCGCCTCGTCCGGGCCAACGCCGGGGTCGGCCTGGAGAACGTCGTCCTCTGGCACGAGCGCGACATCTCCCACTCCTCGGCCGAGCGGGTCGTCTTCCCCGACTCGTTCATCCTGACGGATTTCCTGCTCGCCGACGCGGCCGACATCGTCGGGAACTGGGTCGTCCATCCGGACCGCATGCGGGCCAACATCGACGCGACCCGCGGCCTCATCTTCTCGCAGAGCGTCCTGCTGGCGCTGACCCGGAAGGGCGTCGTCCGCGAGGAGGCCTACAAGGTCGTCCAGCGCAACAGCCTCAAGGCCTGGAACGAGGGCCTCGACTTCCGCGCCCTCGTCGCCGCCGACCCGGACGTCGCCCGGGTCCTCGGCGCCGAGGAGATCGAGCGCTGCTTCTCCCTCGACCCCTATCTCGCCAAGATCGATTACATCTTCGAAAGGGTTCTCCGCCATGAGAGTTAGGATCCTCGTCTCCTTCAAGGACAGCGTCCTCGACCCGCAGGGGCAGACGGTCAAGAACGCCCTGCACACCATGGGCTACGCGGCGGTCAAGGACGTCCGGCAGGGCAAGGTCTTCGAGCTCGACCTCGAGGGGGCGACCCGGAAGGAGGCCGAGGCCCTGGTCCCCGAGATCGCCCACCGCGTCCTGGCCAACCCGATCATCGAGAAATTCGACTGGGAAATCCTCAAGGGCCGCTGAGCGCCACGGCCATGAAGTTCGGCGTCGTCCAATTCCCCGGCTCCAACTGCGATTTCGACGCTTTTCACGTCCTGCGGAACGTGATGAAGCGGCCGACGGTCATGCTCTGGCACAAGGACCACGACCTCCAGGGCGTCGACTGCGTCGTCCTGCCGGGCGGGTTCGCCTACGGCGACTACCTGCGCGTCGGCGCCATCGCCCGCTTCTCCCCTCTCATGCAGGAGGTCAAGACCTTCGCCGCCGGCGGCGGCCGCGTCCTGGGCATCTGCAACGGCTTCCAGGTCCTCCTCGAGCTCGGCCTCCTGCCCGGGGCCATGCTCCGGAACAAGCATCTCAAGTTCCTCTGCCAGCACGTCCACATCCGCGTCGAGGACGCCCGGACCGACTTCACCCGCGCGGCCCGGAAGGGCCAGGTCCTGCGCATCCCCATCGCCCACTTCGACGGCAACTACTACGCCCCGCCCGCGCGTCCTGCGGGACATCGAGCGGAACGGGCAGGTCGTCTTCCGCTACTGCGACGCCGGCGGCCGAGGTCACCCCGGAGGCCAACGTCAACGGCTCCATGGCCGGCATCGCCGGCATCCGGAACGCGGCGGGCAACGTCCTCGGGCTGATGCCCCACCCGGAGCGGGCCTCGGAGGCCCTGCTCGGGAGCGAGGACGGCCGGACGATCTTCGAATCCCTCATCCTCAGCCTCGAGCGGCGGAAGCCGGCCCGCCGGCCGGCCCCCGGGAAAAAGGCCCGCCATGATCGATAAGGCCCTCCTCGACCAGCACAACCTCACCGAAGACGAATACCGGCTCATCGTCGAGCTCATCGGCAAGGAGCCGAACCTGACCGAGCTCGGCATCTTCTCGGTCATGTGGTCCGAGCACTGCGGCTACAAGAGCTCGCGCGTCCACCTCAAGAAGCTCCCGACCGAGGGCGCCCGCGTCGTGCAGGGGCCGGGCGAGAACGCCGGCATCCTCGACATCGGCGACGGCCAGGTCGTCGTCTTCAAGATCGAGTCCCACAACCACCCGTCCTACATCGAGCCCTACCAGGGCGCGGCCACGGGCGTCGGCGGCATCCTCCGCGACATCTTCACCATGGGCGCCCGGCCCATCGCCGTCCTGGACTCCCTGCGCTTCGGCCCGCCCGACGACCCGAAGAACCGGTCGGTCATGGAGGGCGTCGTCTCCGGCATCTCCGGCTACGGCAATTCGATCGGCGTCCCGACCGTCGGCGGCGAGGTCTATTTCGATCCCTGCTACGACCTCAATCCCCTGGTCAACGTGTTCTGCCTCGGCCTGGCCGACAAGGACAAGATCTTCTACGCCAAGGCCGAGGGGGCCGGCAACAAGGTCCTCTACGTCGGGGCCAAGACCGGGCGCGACGGCATCCACGGCGCGACCATGGCCTCGGCCGAGTTCGGCGAGGAGACCGAGCACAAGCGGCCCAACGTCCAGGTCGGCGACCCGTTCAAGGAGAAGCTCCTCCTCGAGGCCTGCCTCGAGGTCATGGACCGGGGCCTCATCGTCGGCATCCAGGACATGGGCGCCGCCGGCCTGACCTGCTCGACGACCGAGATGGCCGCCAAGGGCGGCATGGGCATCGTCGTCGACCTCGACCAGGTCCCCCAGCGCGAGGCCGGCATGACGCCGTACGAGATCCTGCTCTCGGAGTCCCAGGAGCGCATGCTCCTCGTGGCCACGCCGGAGAAGGTCGCCGCGGTCCAGGACGTCTTCGCCAAGTGGGACCTCGACGCGCCCGGTCATCGGCGAGGTCGTCGAGGGCGGCCGGGCCCGCATCTCGTTCAAGGGCGAGGTCGTCGTCGACATCCCCGTCGACGCCGTCGTCAACCTCTGCCCCGCCTACAACCGGCCGATCGCCGCCGCCCTCTCCCCCGCCGGCCGCGCCGCCGCTCGGGGCCCTGCCCCTGCCCGGCGACCTCGGCGACGTCCTCCTGCGGCTCCTGGCCTCGCCGACGATCGCCGACAAGGAATGGGTCTTCCGGCAGTACGACCACATGGTCCAGCTGAACACGGTCTTCCTGCCCGGCGCCGACGCGGCCGTTCTCCGGATCAAGGGCTCGAAGAAGGCCCTGGCCATGACCCTGGACGGCAACGTCCGTCTACACCCGGCTCGACCCGAGGACGGGGGCCCGGATCGCCGTGGCCGAGGCCTGCCGGAACCTGGCCTGCGTCGGGGCCCGGCCGATCGGCGTCACCAACTGCCTGAACTTCGGCAATCCCGAGAAGCCCGAGGTCATGGGCCAGTTCGAGCAGGCCGTCACCGGCCTGGCCGAGGCCTGCCGGACGTTCGGCATCCCCGTCACCGGCGGCAACGTCAGCTTCTACAACGACACCGAAGGCCTGTCGATCCACCCGACGCCGGTCCTGGGGATCGTCGGCCTCATCGACGACATCCGCAAGGCCGTCCGGCCCGGATTCCGGGCCGCCGGGGACGCCGTCGTCCTCATCGGCGAGAACCTGGAGGAAGTGGGCGGCACGGAGTATCTCCGGATCGTCCACGGCCTCGAGGCGGGAGCCCCGCCGGCGATCGACCTCGAGCAGGAGAAGCGCAACCAGGAATGCCTGCTCGAGCTCGATCGACGCCGGGCTCGTCCGCTCCGCCCACGATCTCTCCGAAGGCGGGCTGGCCGTGGCCCTGGCCGAGTGCGCCTTCAAGTCCGAGGGGAAGACCGGCTGCGGGATCGACCTCGAGGACGACCTCCGCGACGACGCCCTCCTCTTCGGGGAATCGCAATCGCGGATCGTCATGACCTGCCGCCGGGCGAACCTCGGACGCGTGCTGGAGCTGGCCGCGGCCCGGGGCGTGCCGGCCCGGGCGATCGGGCGCGTCGGCGGCGACGCCATCGCGGTCAGCCGGAAGGGCCGGGAGATCCTGCGCGTCCCGGTCGAAACGGGTTTCCGCGCCTGGAAAGACAGTCTGCCGGGCTTTTTCAAGGTCCGGACCTAGGGGGGACCATGGACGAGGTCGTCTTCCGCAGCCCGCGCAAGAAAGGGCGCATCGCCGTCTTCCTTTCCGGCCGCGGCTCGAACTTCACGGCCATCCGCGAGGCCGTCGAGCGGGGCGCGATCGACGCCGAGATCGCCCTCGTCCTGAGCAACAAGGCCGACGCGCCCGGCCTTCTCAAGGCCCGCGACTGGGGGCTCGAGACGCTCTTCCTCGATCCCAAGCTCTTCGCCTCGCGCGAGGACTACGACCGGGCCGTCATCGGGGAGATCGAGCGGCGGCGGATCGACCTCATCTGCCTGGCCGGCTACATGAGGGTCCTGACCGCCGGGCTGTGCGACGCCTTCAAGTACCGCATCGTCAACATCCACCCGGCCCTCCTGCCCTCTTTCCCCGGCCTCCACGTCCAGCAGAAGGCCATCGATTGGGGCGTCCGGTTCTCGGGCTGCACGGTGCATTTCGTCGCGGCCGAGGTCGACATGGGCCCGATCATCCTGCAAGCCGCCGTTCCCGTCCTCCAGGACGACACGGAGGACACGCTCGCGGCGCGCATCCTCGTCGAGGAGCACAAGATCTACCCCGAGGCCGTCCGCCTGTACTTCGAGGGGCGCCTCGAGGTCCGGGGACGCCGCGTCTTCGTCCTCGAGCCCGGCGCTTGAGACGGCCTCCCCGCGGGTGGGACCGCATGCGCAATGACCGCTGCCGCCGCTTCGGACGCGCCGCGGCCGTCGCCTCGCTCGTTCTCGTCTTCGCCGCGACCTGGATCGCGCTCAGCCTCACGGACGACCACCCCGGGTGGCTGACCGTCGAGGCGCCCGAGGTCGCCGTCGTCGGGCGGCCGCTCGAGGTCCGCGTCACCCTCAAGAGATCCGTCGAACCGACCCAGATCAACTGCACGCCTGCACCGCGCCAACGCCGAGAGGAAGGGCTGGGGATACCTGGCCTCCTCCGGGCCCTCGCGGCCGGCGGCCGGAGGCGAGACCTTCACGTTCGTTTTCGAGCGCGTGCCCGAGCGCGAGGACACCGCCTATGCCTTCGCGCTGGTCTATCTGAGCCCGACCGGCCAATGGGAGGACGGGACGCGGGCGGCGACCACGAAGTATCTGCCCGTCGCGAGAGACGCTCCGGCGGCGGCGAGACCTCGGCCTCCGGAAGACCCAGGTCTACCGCTACCCGACCGCCGCCGAGTCGGCGAGAGCGCAGGCGCGGGCCAGGACGCGAGCGGCCTCCGGGCCGGCCCTCGGTGTGGGTCCATCCCCTCCTCGGCGCTCCTCCTTCTCGCCGCGGCCGTCTTCTGCCTGGCTCAGAGGCGGGGCGGTCGAGGGCGAAGGCGGTCCCGGGAGGAGCGCGGAGAGAGCGCCGTCTGGCTGGCGTTCGCCGTCCTGCTCGCGGCCGGCGCGGTCATGGAGATCTCCGGGATCGCCGGCCATATCACCGCCTGGGGCCGGCGCTTGGCGGAGGAGCAAGGCGTCTACGAGCTGCGCCGGCCCGCGCAGAAAGCGATCATGGCCGCGGTGGCCGCCGCGGGCCTGGGCCTCTTCATCCTCTTTATAAGGGCCATCCGGAAGACCGGGTCCGCATCGCTCCCTGTGGTGGGCCGGGATCGGTCTGGCCGCCTACCTGGCCGTGTCGTTCGTCAGCGTCCTTTCGTTCCACGCCGTCGACGCGGCCCGGCGCGTGCTCTGGCACGGCGTTTCCCCCGTCGACGCGGTAAGGGGCGCGGGGGCGCTCGTGGCCTTCCTGGCGGCGCTCGCCGGCGATCCGCCGGGCGTCGGACCGGACGCTCACTTGACGATCTTGGGCGGGACCATCTTCGGCGGCCGGCCGATAAACCCGGCCGTAGATCTCCGGGATAGGCGTCCTTGCCGCCCAGAAGAAGACACGCGAGGGGCATGACCTTGGCGGCCAGCCGGCCCATCTCCGCCGCCACCTGCCGGATCTCCCACTGGGCCGTGGCGTCCTGGCGGAGCCGCGAGATGTGGTAGAGCTCCCGGACGTTGATCTTGAGCAGGGCCCGGCGCCTGTGGGCGTTCGTCAGGACATAATCGGCGGCCGGCCCGATGTCCTTTTCGAGCCCGGCGTGGGCTTCGTTCGTCCGGTCGATGACGTCCAGGAATTCCTTCTCGGCCCCGGCCTCGCGGACCGAAGGCGGGACCGTGACGCCGAGGGCGGGATCGTAGCGCTGCCAGGTCAGGGTGGCCATCCGGTGCCGCTTGAGCTGGGCGAAACACGACGCCGACAGCACGATGTCGTAAACGAGATCGGCGTGCTCGAATTCCCGGGGCGGGAAATCGTAGAACTCCATGCGCGAAAGGGCCCGGCGAATGAGGTCCTTCCGGGCGGCCGGCGAGGCCTCGCCGGCCCGCGCGAGACATTCCTCGTAAGAAAGCCGGGTGACCGAATGGAGCAGGGCGGCGATGACGCGAGAGTCGCCGTCGGCGGCGGCTCCGGCCAGGACGACGCTCCGTTGAGCGCCCCGGCGTTTCCGGACGCCTTTCGCGGCCGGCGCCGGCCAAGCCGCGGCGGCCGCGGCCAGGTCCTGATAGGTCTCGGCGTCGAAGGGGCTCGGCTCGGTGAACAGGATGATGGACGGCGCGACCTCCTTGGCCAGCTCGAAGAGCCTGGCGTTGAGGGCCCTGACCTCGGCCAGACCCGCTCGCCGCGAAGCGGCGGATGAGGAGCTCGAGGCTGCGGGCGTTGGCCGTCAGGCCGAGCTGGCCCTCCGTGGCCAGGCTGACGACATAGCGGGCATCCTCCTTGGCCCAGCCGTCGAGGACGACGGCGTTCCCCGGGTCGGCGGCGGCCACGGCGATGCTTGGCGAAGACGAACGGCTTGAGCCGCGCGTAGAGCCGGTGATAGAGGGCGTTCTGGGCCTTGACCGTGCGGACGAAGAGGGCCTCCCGGCCCGCCCGCTTGACCTCGTCCGGGACGACGAAGTCCTCGCCGAGCGTGATGTACCGCTGCGATTTCTCGGTGAACGACATCAGCCGGAAGCGCTCGATCTCCTCGATGGCCAGACGGCTGACGCCGATGATGTCGAAGTTGAAGACGGCGTGCTCGGCGACGGAGTGGTGGCCCATCTTGAAGATGATGGACCGGTTCGACCGCCGGGTCCTGTCGACCTCGGCCCGGGCCGCGGCCCTGAGCTCGTCGACCGGCCGCGGGTCGCGCGAGATGCGGGCGTAGGACGCGGACAGCGTCTCGGGCGTGACGTCCTCGCGGGCGGGCGAGTTCTTCTTGAGCTCGTCGAGCACGGCGCTGTCGACGTTGTACCCGGCCAGAATGACTCTCATGGTGTCCCTACCTTAGAGTCCGCCGCGGATATTGTCAATAATGCCAAAACAGCCCTGGCTCGACCTGGGATATGTCCCAAACCTTCCTTGATGGCGCCGTTTAGAGTACCTTAGAGGGAGGGGAAGATCAATGCCGCGTAATAAAGAAGAGCATAGGGTTGTCGGTCGTTGCTTCACTCGTCGTGGCAGGACTCGGCGCGGGAGGCGGACAGGACGAACGCGGCCAAGCGCTCGCGTCGCTCGTCGAGGCGGAGAGGGCCTTCGCCCGGACGTCCGAAGAGAAAGGCATCCGCGAAGCCTTCCTGACCTGGCTCGCGCCCGACTCGGTCGTCTTCCGGCCCGGACCGGTCGCGGGGCGGCCGGTCTACGAAAAGACGGACCCGGCCAATCCGACCCTTCTGACCTGGGGACCGGAATTCGCGGACATCGCCGCGTCGGGCGAGGTCGGCTATACCACGGGCCCGTACGAGGTCCGGCCGCGCCGCAGCGCGGAGCCGTCCGGCTTCGGCCATTACATCTCGATCTGGAAGACGCAGCCCGACGGCAGCTGGAAGGTCTTCCTGGACATCGGCGTCCAGCACGGCGCCGCGGGACCTCCGCCCGCCGGCCCGGAGGTCGCCTCCCCCGCCGTCACGGCCCGCTACGCCCCTTTGTCGCCGGAAGCGCTGCGCGAAGAAGAATACGCGTTCGGCCGGCTCGCGGGTTCGTTCGATCAGGCCGCCGGCGCGAAGGGGACGCGGCGGGCCCTCGAGGAATTCGCCTCGGACGATGTCCGCGTCTACCGGCCCGGAAAGCCGCCGGCCGTCGGCAAGCGCGGCATCAAGGAGCTCATTCCCGCGGAGGCCGGACGCATCGCGCCCGGGACGGAGCGGCGCCTCGGCGACTATCAGGTCGGCGTGGCCTGGTCGGGCGATCTCGCCTACAGCTTCGGGACCTCGGAGCTCACAAAGACCGGGAGCGCGGCTGAAAAGACCGCCTTCCTGCGCATCTGGCGCAAGAACGCGTCCGGGATCTGGAAGATCGGGCTCGATATCGAGCTCGCCCTCCCTCCCGGAGAGAAGAAAGCCGGCTAGCCCTTCATGACGCCCATGGGGACGAGCTTGGCCACGACGCGGCCCAGGCCGACCTCGTTCGAGACGCGCACGACCTCGTCGACGTCCTTGTAGGCCTCGGAGGCCTCCTCGGCGACGCCCTTCAGGCTCGTCGACTTGAGCTCGATGCCCCGGCGGGCCAGGTCGTCGCGGATCTTTTCGCCGCGGAACCGCCGCAGGGCTTCGTGCCGCGACATGACCCGGCCGGCGCCGTGCGCGGTCGAGCCGAAGCTCAGCGCCTCGGCCTCCTTGGTCCCGGCCAGGAGGAACGACGCCGTGCCCATGCTGCCCGGGATGATGACGGGCTGGCCGACGGCGCGATAGACCGCCGGGACCTCGGGCCGGCCCGGCCCGAAGCTCCGGGTCGCGCCCTTGCGGTGGACGACGAGCCGCTTGGATCGCCCGCCCGCGTCGTGCTCCTCGACCTTGGCCACGTTGTGGCAGACGTCGTAGATCTGGTCCATGCCCTTGGACGTGCCGAGGACGCGGGCGAAGACGTCGCGGATCCAGTGGGCGATCATCTGGCGGTTGGCGAAGGCGTAGTTGACCGCCGCGCACATGGCCCGGTAGTAGCGCTGGCCCTCGGCCGACTTGAACGGGGCGTGGACGAGCTCGCGGTCGGGCAGGCCGGCGACGCCGAAGGCGTTCTCCATCGTCTCGATGAAATCGGTGGCCACCTGGTGGCCGAGGCCGCGGCTGCCGCAGTGGACCATGACCAGGACCTGGCCCGGGGCCGTCGAGCCCGAAGGCCCGGGCCGCGGCCTCGTCGAAGATCTCGAGGACCTTCTGGATCTCCAGGAAGTGGTTGCCCGCGCCGAGCGTGCCGAGCTGGGGGATGCCCCGCTCCAGGGCCCGTTCGGAGACGTCCTCGGCCGAGGCGTCCTTCATCCGGCCGCGCTCCTCGGTCCGCTCGAGGTCCTCCTTCCGGCCGTAGCCGTTCTCGACGGCCCACTCCGCGCCCTTGACCAGGATGTCCTTGAGCACGGCCCGGCTGAGCTTCGTGACGCCGCCCTTCCCCACCCCGGCCGGGACCTCCCGGAAGATCTCGGCCAGCAGCTCCTTGCTCTTGGGCGCGACGTCGTCCTCCGTGTAATCCGTCCGCAGGAGACGGACGCCGCAGTTGATGTCGTAGCCGACCCCGCCCGGCGAGATGATCCCCTCGTCGAGGTCGAAGGCCGCGACGCCGCCGATCGGGAAGCCGTAGCCCTGGTGGGCGTCGGGCATGACGTAGGACCTCCGCTCGATGCCGGGCAGGCAGGCGACGTTGCGGGCCTGGGCGAGCGTCTGGTCGCGGCGGATGTCCGCGAGGAGCCGCGCCGAGGCGTAGACGCGGGCCGGGACGCGCATCGCGCCCTCGGCCGGGATCTCCCAGGTGTTGTCGTCGATCTTCTGCAGGTCCATGGTCTCGCTCACATGTCCACGACGACCTGGACGGTGAAGCCGTCGCAGGCCTCGATCTTGAGTTCGTTGTATGTCACGGCCTTGACGTCGCCGTAGATCTCGTGGCCGGCCGAGAGGGTGTCGCCGCCGAGGACCGCTTCGAGGCTGAAGCCCTCGAACTGCGGCCGGATCCGGAGGCCGTCCACCTTGCCGAGAAGGAACTGCCGCGTCTCGAAGAGATAGATGATCTCGCCGAGGAACTTGACCAGGAGCTGTTCCCGGTCGATGCCCGTGACGTGGACGAAATGCCGGGCCTTGGGCTCGATCGCGGCCCAATCCCACATCAGCGAGGCCAGGGCCAGGGCGGCGTTCCCGAAGGCCTCTTCGAGCGTCCGGCCGAAGGCCTGGAACTTGCCGTCGGCCGTGTGGGGAAGGATCCGGTATCTCTCCATGGCCGGGGCCCCCTCTCCCGCCATGGTACCCGAATCGGGCGGAAAAGTCAGCCGGGCGGCTACTTGACCTCGGCGACGACGGCGTTCAGGACCTTGCCCGACGCCTTGTCCTGGACGAAGAGGACCACCCTCAGGCCTTGGCGCGGGAGCGCGTTGCGCCGGACCTCCCACTTGAATCCGGGCACCCGCGTATAGGTCTTTTCGAATTCCGTGAGAAAGGCGTCGGCCGCCTTTTCCGAGGCGGCCAGGTCGAACGACGCCGATCTTCGGCGCGGCCGGGTCGACCATGACGAGGTCGCGGACGACCATCTTGTGGAACTGCGACGCCGTTGGACCCCCGGTGCTCCTGCTCGTCCTGGACGAGGACGAGGATGTACTCGGCGCCCGGGACCGCCTTGTCGAGATCGTAGGCCACCGTGACCGTATCGCCGGCGAGCGAGGCGCGGGCGATCAGGGAAACGCCGGGCGCTTCGGCGAGAAGCGGCTCGATCGCGGCCCGGTATTGGGCGAACTTGCCCTCGGCCGCGCCCCGGCCGCCGCCGCCGAGGGACTTGTTCGTGCCGTCGATGATGACGGTCGGCGTGCTGCCGACGCCATAGGCGCCGGCGCGCAGGGCGGTCGCCGGGTTCATCATCGGGTCCGGCCGCGGGATGGGCAGATGGTAGACGAGGACGGCCAGATACTTGGCCGGGAATGTCTCGATGAGCGCGTCGAAGGCCAGGTCGGCCCCGACGCAGGGAGGGCATTCCGAACCCGTGAAGAGCTCCGCCAGGACGGCCTTGCCCTTCCACCCGGCCGGGGCCTTGAAGGGGCCCGGCGCGAAGGGCAGGGCCTTGACCTTGGCCGCGAGCGCGGCGTCGAAGCCCTCGTCCGAGCCGTGGAGGGTGGCATAAAGCCTCTTGCCTTTTGCGGCGGCGTCGGCGTACTCCTCGACGGCGGCCGCGAGATAGGACTCCAAGGCTTCGGCGGTCTTGCCGGTGCTCTCCAGGATCCCGGCCAGGACGTAGTGATAGTTCCCGCCCGTGGCCCCGCCGGCCTTCTTGTAGGCCTCGATCGAGGCCGTGGCCTTCTCCGTGTCCCCCGCGTTGAGAAAGGCCCGGGCCGTCAGCAGCTCGACGGCGCTGAGGATGCTGGTCTTGAAAAGATCCCGCTGCTCTTGGGGGACGCCCTCGAAAGAGGCCGGGATCGGCCGCGGCCTTGAGGGCCGCCCCGCGGTAGGCCAGGGCGATAGTCGAGGACCTTGGTGTGATCGAAGGACTCCAGGCGGGGGTGGTTGAGGAGCTGAACGGCCATGGCCACGGGCTTCTGGAGCCGGGCCGGTCCCTGGCCCTCGGCCAGGAAAGCCCTCTGCAGGGCGATCACGTCGTCGAGGGTCGCGGCCAGCATCACCTTGGCGTCCAGGATGCTGGCCTCGATGGCCTCCCGATATTGGGTGTTCGGATAGGCGGCCTTGATCCTCTCGAACTCCTTCAGCCGCAGGGCCGGGTCCGCGAGCTGGGAGGCCGCGACGAGCTCCTGGTATTCGGGGGGCGGGGCCTGACGGCCCTGGGCCGCGAGTCTGACCGAAGCGCCGATCGAAACGGTGAGAAGGAGGACGATGGCCGCCCTCAGCCGCGTCTTCAAGTTCATTGAGGCCTCCACGAAAGACAGCCATTATAGAGGATTGGCCAAGATATTGCCCGAAAAGAACGGCAGCGGAAGAGAGCTCAGCCGAACCGGCCGGCGAGAACGGTGCCGCAGGTCGGGCAGGCGGAACCCCGGAGGACGTTCGCGACGACCGTGAAGCCGCGCCGGCGGATGAGGACGGTCCCGCAGGTCCGGCAGAGGGTGTCCTCCCCTTCGCCCGGGACGTTCCCGACATAGATGGAGCGGAGGCCTTCGCGATGGCCCGCGGCGGCGGCGGCGCGGAGCGTCGCGACGGGCGTCGCCGGGGCCTCGGTGTACTCGAAGTCGGGGTGGAAGCGGCTGATGTGCCAGGGGATGTCCGGGTCGACCGAGGCGATGAACCCGGCGATCGCCTCGAGCTCGTCGGGGCGCCGTCGTTCAGGCCGGGGACGACGAGCGTCGTCACCTCGACCCAGATCCCGAGCGTCTTCATCAGCCGGATCGAATCGAGGACGGGCTCCAGGCGCGCGCCGCAGGTCTTCTTGTAGCTCTCGTCCCGGAAAGCCTTGAGATCGACGTTGGCCGCGTCGAGGTAGGGGCGGATCGTCTCCAGGGCCTCGGCCGTCATGTAGCCGTTGGTCACGAAAGCGTTGGCCAGGCCGGCCTCGCGGGCCAGGCGGGCCGTGTCGTAGGCATATTCGAAAAAGATGGTCGGCTCCGTGTAGGTGTAGGAGATGCTGCGGCAGCCCGAGTCGAGGGCCGCGCGGACGACGGCTTCGGGAGGGAACGGCTCGCCCGCGATGCCGCCCTCCTTGCGCCGCGGGGCCTGGGAGATCTGCCAGTTCTGGCAGAAGCCGCAGCGGAAATTGCAGCCCGGAGTGGCGATGGACATGGCCTTCGAGCCCGGCAGGAAATGGTAGAGCGGCTTCTTTTCGATGGGATCGACGTGGGCCGCGACGACCTCGCCGTAGACGTGGGTCACGAGCCGCCCCTCCCGGTTCTCGCGGACGGCGCAGACGCCGAGCTTTCCCGGCGCGATATGGCAGCGATGGGCGCAGAGCCGGCAGTCGACGGCCCCGGCATCGGCCTTGTCCCAGAGCATGGCTTCGCGGATCATTTCGTCTTGAGCTCGGGAAAGAATTTGACGGCCGAAGGGCAGAGCCGGCGCAGGAAGCACGCGGGGCACTTCGGCCGGAGGGCCGTGCAGATCGCCCGGCCGTGTTCGACGAGGAGGAAGTTGAAATCGAGCCAGTCCTTCTCGGGGACGAGGGCCATGAGGTCGCGCTCGACCTTGACCGGGTCCTCCTCCCGGCTCAATCCGAGCCGCCGCGACAGGCGCCCGGCGTGGGTGTCGACGGCGATGCCCTCGGCCTTTCCGTAGCCCGCCGAGAGGACGATGTTGGCCGTCTTGCGGGCCACGCCCGGCAGCGTCACGAGCTCCGCCATGGAGTCCGGGACGACGCCGCCATAGGCCTCGACGATCCGCTGCGCCGCCCCGATGATGTGCTTGGCCTTCATCCGGAAGAACCCCGTCGAATGGATCATCCGCTCGAGCTCGGCCCGGTCGGCCCGGGCAAAGGCCTCGGCCGTGGGGTATTTCCGGAAGAGCTCCGGGGTCACCGTGTTGACCAGCTTGTCGGTGCTCTGGGCGGCCAGGACCGTGGCCACGAGGATCTCGAGCGGATTGCTGTATTCGAGGGCGGTCCCGGGATGCGCGTAGCGCTTCCTGAGCAGGCGGATGATCGGCTTGATGCGCAGCCGCGCGGCGTCCATGACGGCCTCCCCTGCGGCCCGCTCAGGGGCCGACGTGAAAGAGATCCTGGGCGAGGTGGAAGTCCTCGACGCGATAGTAATCGGGGAACTTGCGGATGAGGTCGATCTCGGAGCGGATCATGGCCTGATGGCTCCGCTCCACCCGGCCGAGATAGGCCAGGATCCTGCGTCCGGCCTCGTCCTCCACCCGCTCCGCCGCGTCGCCGTAATACGCTTCGGAGATCTCCTCGGCCTTGAGGGCCGCTTCGAACAGGGCCGGAACGTCCGGGTCGGCGGGCAGGGCGACGCCGATCGGCGGCATCAGCGAAGACTCCGGGACGTCCTTCGGCTTGTCCGGGTACCTCTGGGCGAGGAGGTGCTCGACGATCTTCCTGTGGTGTTCCTCTTCGAGGGCCAGGAACTTCAGCTTCTGGACGAGGAGGACGTTCTTGACCCGTCCCTGGAGCCGCGTGTAAAAGGCGGCGGCGTCGATCTCCGAGCGGATGGCGACGCCGAGGATCTGCCAGGCCGCGAGATTCTTGTCGATGGCCATGAGGATCTCCTTCTCAAGATATTCTGAGCATGGCTTGGATGGCCCCCCGCGCCCTGTCGGCGATGTCGGGAGGGACCTCCACCCGGTAGGCGCCGGTCTCGAGGGCCCGGAGGACCTTGGGGAGCGTCGTCATCTTCATGTGGGCGCAGACGGCGCGACTCCCGCGCGGGGTAGAATCTCACCGCCGGGTTTTCCTTGTTCAGGCGGTGGATGATGCCCTTCTCGGTGCCCAGGACGATCTCCCGCCGGGAAGTCGCCCGCGCCTCGAGGACCATCTTGCCCGTCGACAGGACCTTGTCCGCGAGGGCGACGACGTCGGGCGGACACTCGGGGTGGACCCAGACCTCGGCCTCCGGGTGGCGGGCCCGGGATTCCTCGATGTCCCGCGGGGTGAAGCGGTGATGGACGTAGCAGTACCCGTCCCAGGCGATGATCGTTTTCCCCGTTTCCCGGGCGACGTTGGCGGCCAGGTTCTTGTCGGGGACGAAGAGGAGCCGGTCGACGCCGAGGGAGTTGACCACGGCCGCGGCGTTGCTCGACGTGCAGCAGATGTCGCTCTCGGCCTTGACCTCGGCGCTCGTGTTGACGTAGCAGACGACCGGAAGCCCGGGGTAGGCGGCCTTCCAGGCCCGGAGCTCGCGGCCGTTGATCATGTCGGCCATGGGACAGCCGGCTTCGATCTCGGGCAGCAGGACCGTCTTTCCCGGGGCCAGCACGGCCGCCGTTTCGGCCATGAAGTGGACGCCGCAGAAGACGATCGTGGCGGCCTCGAGGCCGGCCGCCTTGCGGCTGAGCTCGAGGGAGTCGCCGACGAAATCGGCCGCGTCCTGGACCTCCGCGATCTGGTAGTTGTGGGCGAGAATGACGGCGTCCTTCTGCCGTTTCAGCTCGGCGATCCGGGCCAGGACGTCCATCGCGTCAGGCCTTTGGGCCGAGCGGCTTGCCGCAGTGGACGCACGCGGCGTCGCCCTTCTTGGTGATGCCGCCGCAGGCGGGGCATTCCTCGAATTCGACCCGGCAGGCCCGGCAGACGGTCTTGTCCTCTTCTTCGAGGGCGGTGTCGCAGTAGGGGCAGGCGCCGCTCTCGTGCTCATGATGGTCGGCCGTCCCGGCGGCCTTCGCCTCCCGGCCGGCCTGCCTGTCCCGGTAGTTCTTGATGGCCTCGTGGAGGGCGTCGGCGCCGAGGTTGGAGCAGTGCATCTTGTTCTTGGGCAGCCCGCCGAGCTCCTCGGCCACCGACTCGTTGGTGATGGCCATGGCCTCGTCCAGCGTCTTGCCCTTGGCCATCTCGCTGACCATGCTGGAGACGGCGATGGCCGCGCCGCAGCCGAAGGTCTGGAACTTGACGTCGGCCAGCCGGTCGTCCTTGACCTTGATATAGAACGTCATCATGTCGCCGCAGACGGGGTTGCCGACCTCGCCCACGCCGTCGGCGTCGGCGATGACGCCGACGTTGCGGGGATTGGCGAAATGGTCCATCACTTTGTCGCTGTACATCATGAGCCTCTTTCCTTGAGATACTGCGTGTAGAGCGGGGACATCCCCCGCAGCCGCTCGACGATGGGCGGGAAGGCCTCGAACAGGGTCTCGATGTCGGCGTCCGTGGCGCCGTCGATCAGGCTGAAGACGAGCGAGCCCTGGGCCGTGGCGTGGTCGAAGCCCATGGCCAGGAGCACGTGCGAGGCCTTGAGGGCCTTGGAGGTGCAGGCCGAGCCGCTCGAGGCGGCGATGCCCTTCATGTCGAGGAACAGGAGCATGGCCTCGCCCTCGACGAACTCGACGCAGAAGCTGGCGTGGTGGGGCAGACGGGCGGTCCGCGAGCCGGTCACGACCGACGTGCGCGATCCGGCGGGGCAGCTCGTCGAGGAGGCGGTCCCTCAGAGGGAGGAGCGCGGCCGCGCGCGAGGCCATCTCGGCCCGCGCCAGGGCGGCGGCCCGGCCGAGCCCGACGATGCCCGCGACGTTCTCCGTTCCGCCCCGGCGGCCGCCCTCCTGGATGCCGCCGTCGATGAGCGGCAGGATGCGCGCGCCCTTGCGCACGTAGAGCGCCGCGGCGCCCTTGGGGCCGTAGAACTGGTCGCCGGCCAGGCTGAGGGCGTCGACGCCCAGGGCCTTGACGTCGATCGGAACGGTCCCCGCGGCGGCCACGGCGTCGGTGTGGAAGAGGACGTTGCGGGAGCGGCAGACCGCGGCGATCTCGGCCACGGGCTCGATCGTCCCGACCTCGCTGTTGGCCGTCATGACGGAGACGAGGACCGTCTCCTTGGTCAGGGCCTTTTCGACCTCGGCCGGATCGACCAGCCCCGTCCGGTCGACGGGGACCACGGTCGACGTGAAGCCCGACCGCTCCAGGGCCTTGACGGAGTTGAGGACGGAGGTGTGCTCGATGGCCGAGACGACGATGTGCCGGCCGCGGGCCTGCTGGCCCGCGGCCATGCCCTTGACGGCGAAGTTGTTGGCCTCGCTGCCGGTCGCGGTGAAGATAGATCTCGGAGGCCGTGGCCCCGATGAGCGCCGCGACCTCCTCGCGGGCCGCGTCGACGGCGGCCAAGGCCTCTTGGCCGGCCGCGTGCAGGCTCTGGGGGTTGCCGAAGACCTCGGTCAGGAACGGCCGCATGGCCTCGAAGACCTCGGGACGCACGGGCGTGGCGGCGATGTGATCGAGATAGGTTCTCTTCATGGGCTTCCCCCCTCCGCGGCCGCTCCCGGGGACCGCCCCCGAAGCAGCAGCCTCCTCGGAGCGCCGGAGCCGGAATCCCGGCGGCCGGGCTCAGACGGCTTCGACCGACTTGATCTCGGGGACCTCTTTCTTCAGCATCCGCTCGATGCCCATCTTCAGGGTCATCTGGGACATCGGACAGCCGCCGCAGGCGCCCTTGAGCCGGACCTTCACGATGCCGTCCTCTCCGACCTCGACGAGCTCGACGTCGCCGCCGTCGGCCTGGAGGACCGGGCGGACCTTAGCCAAAGCCTTCTCGACTCTTTCTTTCATAGACAACTCCTCAATGTTCCGGGCGACAGTCTCCTATCTTACGCCGCCCGGGGCCGCAAGACAAGGAATCCGTGCGTCGAGGTCCGGCCCGGGCTACTTCTTGGCCATCGGCGCGCCGCAGCAGATGAGGACGTGCTCCTCGGCGCAGCCGCAGGCCTCGTCGACGACGACGCGGTAGCCGCAGACGCCGCACTCGAGCGCGTTCTTGGGTTTCGCCTTGGGCTTGGCTTTGGCCTTGGCTTTCGCCTTGGCCTTGGGGGCCGGCTTCTTCGCTTTCTTGGTGGCCATGTCGTTCCTCCCTCCAGAGATATATTGGACCTATCGCCCTTCGGGCGAGGTCAAACGTCCCCTTCTCCCCCGGGCTTGTCCCAGTCGAGCAGGCGCCGCTCGCCGCGGAGGCCGCGGATCGCCGTGGCGTCCTGGGTGACCTCGAGAGCGCCCCGGTAGGCGCCCCCGCCGTCCCGCATCGCGAAGTAGCTGATGTGGATGAAACGGCCGCCCGACTCGATCCAGAACTGGGCCTCGTCGCGCTCTCCCGACCGGAAGGCCCGGAGGATGCGCTCGACGACGTCGAGGCTCTTCGGCGGATGGCAGTTCTGGACCTTCCGGCCGATGACGCCCGGGGACCGGGGGAAGATCCGATCGGGCGTCGCCGAATAGTAGACGACGGTGTCGTTCTCGTCGACGAAGGAAATGTCGACCGGCAGGCGGGTCAGCATGAGGTCGATCTGCTCGGCGCTCAAGCGGCCCGTGTCGAGCGAGATCCCGCCCCGCGGCCGCGCCGGCGGCTTCGGCGGTCTCCGCCGGACCGGCCGTCGCGGGCGGCCAGGCCGGGGCCGGCAGCGATCCAGGCATAGCCGATCTCCTCCTCCCCTTTCTTGACCCGGACCCAGTCGGATTCGTCGAGCGTTTCGAGGCTCATGGGGAAGAGGATCTTCTCCTCCTTGGCGATCATGTCCTCGATCTCCTGGAGGACCCAGCTCGCGCGTTCGCACGACGAGATTGGCGTCGCCGAGGTGGAGCGCCCGCCGGAGGTCCTTCAGATGGGCGCGGATGTCGTCGTGGACCGCCCACATGACCTTGGACGGGCCGGTGATGCCCTTGCCTTCGAGCCGGGGGAAGAGCTGGTTCTCCTTCTTGAGATAGTGCTTCTCGACCTGGGACAGGTCGTCGAGCAGGTCCTTGAGCCGGGCCGCGTCGGCCGGCGGGATCCCGATCCCGGGCTCCGGCTTGATCCCGGCGAGGGCCGCCCGGACCTCGGCCAGGACGCCCTTCAGGGCCTTGTTCTCCTCCGCGAGCGTGTGCAGCGGATGCCCGGGAACGGTCTGCGGGGCGGGCTGGGCATCGAGGGATTCCTCGAAGACCTTGACGTGGATGTCGCAGAGCTTCCGGATCTTCTCCTCCGGCAGGCCCTCGTCGAGGAGCTCCTGCTCCATCGCCCCGATCTCGGCGCCGGAGACGTCCTGGACGAGCGCCGCGAAGCGCTTCTTCAGGACGTCGACGTCGCCGCCGGCGTTGAGGTCGCGGATGATGTCCTTCAGCGCCTCTTTCTTTCCCATGACCGTCATGATCTCACCTCCCAGACACGCCTATCATACAATAATTTCTACAGGATTAGTAGTGTATGGAAGCAAGAAAATAGAAACTTCCCCGTTTTCTATGAATTGTCCGGGCTAGACGACGACGCGGGGGATGAGAGGGTTGATCCGGGCCAGGATCTCGTAGCTGATGGTCCCGGCCAGCGCGGCCAGGTCCTCGGCGGAGATCCGTTCCCGGCCGTCCGCCCCGAGGAGGGTCACTTCGTCCTCGGGCTTCGGGCCGGGGACGTCGGTGACGTCGGCCATGAAGAAGTCCATGGCCACCCTCCCCCGCACCGGCGCCCGGCGTCCCTTGAGCAGGACGTGGGCGGCGTTGGAGAGGCCGCGGTCGTAGCCGTCGAAATACCCGACCGGGATGACGGCCAGAACGGTCGGCCGGGTCGTCCGGTAGGTGCAGCCGTAGCCGATGTCGGCCCCGGCCGGAACTCTCTTGACCTGGGCGATGCGGGCCTTCCAGGAGAGCACCGGCTCGAGCGACAGGGGCTCCTTCTTTTCGAGCAGGCAGGAGAGGTAGGTCTCCTTGGACGGCCACAGCCCGTAGAGCCCGATCCCGACCCTGGCCAGGTTGAAGCCCGGTTCGGGAAAGAGGATGGTCGCGGCGGTGCAGGACATGTGCTTGAGCGGGACGCGCGGGCCGCCGGCTCTCGAGCGCCCGGCAGGCGGCCCGGTAGACCTCGAGCTGGCGGCGCGGGTAATCGTGCTTGGTCGTGTCTTCGATGTTGGCGAAGTGGGAGGACAGGCCCTCGACGACGAGGCCGGGCCGCTTGCGGACGTCCCGGACGAAGGCCGCGAGGTCCTTCGCCGCGACGCCCTGGCGCCAGGTCCCGGTCTCCAACTTGACGTGGACGCGGACGGTCTTACGGAGCCGGGCGGCCAGATCGCCGAGCCGGGCGACCGTCTCCCGGTTGTAGACGGTGAGGCGCAGGTCCCGGACGACGGCCTCTTCGAGGGAGGCGAGCGGCGCGTATCCGAGGACGAGGATGGGCGCGCCGATGCCGGCCCGGCGCAGCGCGGCGCCCTCGTCGACGGAGTCGACGCCGAGCCAGTCGACGCCCTCGTCGACGGCGATCGCGGCGACCTCGAGGATGCCGTGACCGTAGGCGTTGGCCTTGACGACGGCCAGGAACTTCCTCTTCGGCCCGACGAGGCGGCGGAACTGGCGGATGTTGTGGGCCAGGGCCCGCCGGCTGATCTCGATCCGTTCGACCGCCGCGCCTCCCATGTCCGCTCCTCCCCTCCCTCAGACGCCCGCGGCCGCGCGGACCTTGACCGGGTCGACGATCCCCCGCAGCTCCTCGTCGATGAAGACGGTCTCGCCGCGCTCGACGCCCGTCGAGACGATGGCCACCTTGGTCTCGATGAGGTCCTCGAGGACGCGCGACGTAATCGACGAAGGCCCGCGGCAGCGCCTCCGGCTCGGCGGCCCCGTGAATGGACTCGGGCCAGCCCGGCAGGCTCCGATACTCGGGCACGACCTCCTCGAGGATCCAGGGCTCGGCCGGAAAGCTCTTGAGGACCTGGCCCTTGTAACGATAGCCGGTGCAGACGGGGATGTCCCCGAGCCCGGCCAGGACGTCGGGCTTCGTCAGCGCGATCCTGTCGACCCCGTTGACCCGGCACGCGTAGCGCACGGCCACGGCGTCGAACCAGCCGCAGCGGCGGGCCCGTCCCGTCGTGGCCCCGAACTCGTCGCCGCGCGTCGCGATCGTCCGGCCCATCTCGTCGTTGAGCTCGGTCGGGAACGGCCCGCTGCCGACGCGCGTCGTGTAGGCCTTGGTGATGCCGAGGACGCCGTGGATCGTCCGCGGTCCGACGCCGAGGCCCGTCGCGGCCCCGCCGGCGGTCGAGCTCGAAGACGTCACATAAGGATACGTGCCGTGATCGAGGTCGAGCAGGGTCCCCTGGGCGCCCTTCGAAAAGGACGTTCTGGCCGAGCTTCATCCGCTCGTCGAGAAGCTCCGAGACGTCCCGGAGATAGGGGCCGAGCTTCTCCGGCCCAGCCGGCGTATTCCCGGTAGATCGCCTCGGCGTCGAGGGCCGGCAGTCCGGAGGCCCGGAACAAGGGGTCCTTGGCGGCGACGGCGTCGACGATCTTCTCGCGCAGGACCCGCAGGTCGGTCAGGTCCCCGGCCCGGACGCCCAGGCGGGCCGCCTTGTCCTCATAGGCCGGGCCGATGCCGCGGCAGGTCGTCCCGATCCTCTTGTCCCCTCGCCGGTCCTCGGAGACCTTCTCCGACAGGGGGTGCCAGGGCATGATGAGGTGCGCGCCGCGGCTGACCGCGATGCGGTCGGGGCCGGCGGCGACTCCCTGGGCCTCGAGGTCGCCCGTCTCCTTGAAGAAAGCGGCCGGCGCGATGACCAGCCCGTTCCCGATGACGCAGAGGGTGCCGGGGTGGAGGATGCCCGAGGGGATGAGATGAAGGACGATCTTCCGGCCGCGGACCCAGACCGTGTGGCCGGCGTTATGCCCGCCCTGGTATCGGGCGACGACGTCGAAGGCCGGTGTCAGCAGGTCGACGATCTTGCCCTTGCCTTCGTCTCCCCACTGGGTTCCGAGAACGAGCAGATTGGCCATGCCTTATCCTTTGACGGGGAATGCCGCGGGGCTCAGAAGCTCAGCCCCACCTGGACCTGCCACTGGTTGTTCTTGAGGACCGTGCCCTTCTCCCTGTTCCAATCGTATTCGGCCTTGACGAAGAAGGCGGAGCTCAGGACGTAGCGCAGCCCCGCGGTCCAGCGGCTGCGGTCGAGATCGATCCCGCCGCCGTGATAGGTGTCCGAGACCTTGAGCTTCTGGAAGCTGCCGACGGGCTGCAGGCCCTTGAAGCCCATGCACGCCCAGATGGAATAGCCTTCCGCCTCTCCCCTCTCGAAGGGCTGCGGGTTCTCGATGAGGGCCTTGGTGTACTCGCCGTGGATCTCCCACTGCTCGGTCACCCAGGACAGGTCCGCGCCTTCGAGGGTCAGGTCGCGCATGTCCTGATCGTCGTACTTGCCCGTGTAGTAGGAGACGCCCACCTTGATCGCCTGACCGGCGTTGAGCCCGATCCGTCCGCCCTTGGACTTGTCCGTGTTGTTGTCGCGGAACTGCTGGCCGTAGGAGAGCGTGTCCGTTTCGGGGAGCTCGGTGAGGCCGTTGCCGAGGTAGGCCGCGTAGGTCAGGACCCCGAACCGCCCCTCGACGACGACGCCGAGGTCGCGCCAGCTCGCCGGGTAGAGGTATTCCAGGTTGAGGGGCGTCCGGAGGAGAAGTGTCTCGTGGGGACGGCTGGCCGTGTTCCAGCCGCCGAAGGGCACGAGATAGAGCCCGGCCCGGACGGTGACGGCCTCGGAAGGCAGGAAGCCGGCCCAGGCCTGGTTCAGGTCGAAGGTGTCGACGCCGAGGGCGCGGAACTCGACGGTGAAGCCGAACTTCTCCCCGACCCGGCCTCCGGCCAGGAAGCCGGCCAGGAGGTTCTCGAGATTCCCGTGGGGAAAGGCGCTTTCGGCCTGCCCCTTGATGTACTCCATGGCCAGATAGCCCCCGTACTTGACCTGGCTCCGGGCCGGGAGCGCGAGGGCGAGGACGAGGGCGGCGGCGGCGAAGGCGGACTTGTGGCTCATAGGATCTCCCCGAAATCGAATTCGTCCTCGAGGAGGTCCTGCTTTCGGGTCTCGACGTCCTTGTGGAGGGTGACGAGCCGGCTGATCTCCGAGGCCCCTTTTTTCGTGCCCATCCAGATCGCCCCGACGAGGCGGCCTTCCTGGAGGACGATCTTCTTGTAGAGTCCGGCTTCGGGGACGGTCCGGACGAGCGATTCATAACCGGGCCCCGCCGCGTCGATCTCGCCCACGGAGGTCAGGTAGAGGCCGGCGACCTTGAGCGTGTTGAACGGCATCGTGCCGGCGTAGGGCTTGTCCTGGCCGAGCATGTTGTAGGCCGCGGCCCGGGCCTGCTCGAAGGCGGCCGGGATGATGCCGTAGATCCGGCCCCGGTGCTCCGCGACGTCCCCGGCGGCGAAGATCCCGGGCGCGGAGGTCCGCAGGCGGTCGTCGACGACGATCCCCCGGGCGACTTGCAGGCCCGCTTCGACGGCCGCGGCGGTCTCGGGCTTGATGCCGGCGGCGACGATGACGGCGTCCGCGAGCGAGCTCGCCGCCCGATTCGAACCGCAGGCCCCGCACGCCCCCGTTCCCGAAGATCTCCTTGGTCGCCGTGCCGAGCCGGACCGAGATCCCGGACTTCTCGAACTGCGTCCTGAGAAGGGCGGCGGCCTGCGGATCGAGCTGGCGGGGCAGGAGCCGGTCGAAGAACTCGATGACGTCGACCTCGGCCTCGCGGCCGCGGATGGCCCGGGCGATCTCCAGGCCGAGGAGTCCGCCCCCGAGGATGGCGACGCGCCGGTGGGTGCCGAGATGCTCGATGAGGTCCTGCGCGTCGTCGAGCGTCCGCAGCACGAAGACGCCTTTCCGGTCCGAGCCCGCGATGGGCGGGACGGCGGCCCGGGCGCCCGTCGCGAGCAGCAGCGCGTCGTAGCGGCTCGAGGAGCCCGAGGCCGTCTCGACCGTCTTGTCCTCGGGCCGGACCCGCACGATCTTCTCGCCGAGGTGGAGGACGATCCTCTGCTTCTCGGCCCAGCCTTCGGGGAAAGCGAAGAGCTTCTCGCAGGGCATGCGGCCGGCCACGAACTCGACCAGGTTGGGGCGGGGATAGTAGGGGCACGGCTCTTCCGTGAAGATCTCGATCCGGACGTCCTGATCGAGCTCACGCAGGGTCTTGGCGGCCATGGTGCCCGCCAACCCGCCGCCGACGATGACCACGTTCACGTCCGTGAAGGCTCCGGCCCGGACCCTAGCCGAGCTTGACGAAAAGGTCCTTGGGGACGCCGCACTGCGGGCAGACCCAGGTGTCGGGAAGGCTCTCGAAGCTCGTCCCGGGCGGGATGCCGTTATCCGGATCGCCGACCGCGGGATCGTAGATGTAGCCGCAGGCGGTGCATTCGTATTTGTCCAAGGCGTTCTCCTTTCAGTTCTCCTGCAGGACTTGCCGCTCGTATTCGGCCTCGAGCTTGAGCTTGTGCTCCCGCTCCTGGCCGGCCAGGAATTCGAAGATCCGCTCGTGGCCCGAGGCCCCGTCGAGGCGGGCCAGCGATTCATAGAGGGCGACGGCCTGGGCCTCTTTCTTGGCCGAGAAGATGAGCATCTCCTGGATCGACATGTCGCCCGAGAGCTTCTCGTCCGGCAGGGCGTCGACGATGTGGAGGTCGGGGACGAAGGCGGTCCCGAGCTCCCGGAGCGTCTCCACGGGCAGATCCTCGAGCAGGCGGCGGTGGGATTCCTCCTGCCGGCGGAGCTCGGCGGCGAGCTCCCTCAACCCGGGGGTCTTGGCGACGGCGCCGATGCGGGCGTAGCCCCCGGCCGCTTCGATCTCCCGGCGGATGGCGAAAGCGATGATGTCGGCGACAGAGTCGAAGCGCCTTTCCGTCATGGTCGGATCGTCCTTTCGCATTATATCTCAACGAGCCGGGGAGTCAACGAGCCGGGCCAGCTTCTCCGCGAGCAGGGAGTTCCTCTTGACCGGGCTGTCGTTCTTGATGGCGATCCAGAGGGCCTTGGTGGAGCCGACGATGACGCTCAGCTTCTTGGCCCGGGTCAGGGCCGTGTAGAACAGGTTGCGCTGGAGCATGATGAAGTGCTGGGTCATCAGGGGCATGATGACGGCCTGGTACTCGCTGCCCTGCGACTTGTGCACGGACACGGCGTAGGCCAGGGTGACGTCGGCGAGCTCGTCCTTCTCGTAGCAGACGGTCCGCCCGTCGAAGTCGACGAGCAGGCGGTACTTGGCCCGGTCGGCGTGGACGACGGAGCCGATGTCGCCGTTGAAGACGTCCTTGTCGTAGTCGTTGCGGACCTGCATGACCTTGTCCCGGGGCTTGAAGACGCGCGTCCCGACCGGGAGGCCCTCCCCGCCCGGGTTGAGCCGGGCCTGGAGCTCGGTGTTGAGGTTGTCGACGCCGACGATCCCCTTGTACATCGGGCTGATGACCTGGATCTGCGGCGAGAGCGGGCTCAGGCCGAGCTTGTGGGGGATGCTCGACGAGCACATCTTGAGGATCGTCTCGAAGGCCTTGCGGTCGTCGTCCTGGCGGATGAAGTAGAAATCGGAGTTCTTGTCGTCCTTGGGCGCGTGGAGGAGCGATAGGCCCTGGTTGACCCGGTGGGCGTTGACGACGATGAGGCTCTCCTTCTCCTGCCGGAAGATCTCGTCGAGCCGGACGACGTCGACCGCGCCCGGACTCGATGATGTCGTGGAGAAGGTTCCCCGGCCCGACCGACGGGAGCTGGTCCTTGTCGCCGACGAGGATGAGGCGCATGTACGGCGGGACGGCCTTGAGGAGGTGGAACATGAGCGGCAGGTCGACCATCGAGAACTCGTCGACGACGAGGGCCTCGCCGGGGAGGGTGTTGTTCTCGTTGCGCTTGAAGGTCCCCTTCTTGGGCTGGAATTCGAGGACCCGGTGGATCGTCCGGGCGTCCTGGCCCGTGGCCTCGCCAAGGCGCTTGGCCGCGCGGCCCGTCGGCGCGGCCAGGATGATGTCCTTGCCCCACTTGCGGAAGACGTCGGCGATGGCCCGGATGATGGTCGTCTTGCCGGTGCCCGGGCCGCCGGTGATGACCAGGATCTTGCGCTCGAACGATTCGCGGATGGCCTGGCGCTGGAGCGGCGAGAAGGCCAGCCCGAGCTCGCGCTCCGACTCGGCGACGGCCCGGTCGAGCTCGAAGTCGGGCGGCCGGCAGGGGAACGACGGACAGCGTGTGGATGGCCCGGACGACCTCTTCCTGGGCCTGGTAGAAGAAGGGCAGGTACAGGGCCGTGCCGCCCGGCCCCCTCTTCGGCGACGATCCTCTCGCCCTTGATGAGGCCGGCCAGCGCCTGTCTCGGCCTTGTCGGCGGGGACGTCCAGGTCGGCGGCGCACTTTTCAGAGACCTCCGCGGCGATCGAGAAGACGTGGCCCTGCTCGTTGTCCTTTTCGAGTATATAGAGGATGTAGGCCTTGACGCGCTCGAGCGAGGCCGGGTCCATGCCCAGCTTGAGGGCGATCTGGTCGGCGGTCTTGAAGCCGACGCCCCAGATGTCGAGGCTGAGCTGGTAGGGGTTCGTCTTGAGGACCGTGAACGACCGGTCGCCGTACTGCCGGTAGATCTTCGTGGCCAGGCTCGTCGAGACGCCGTGCTCCTGAAGGAACATGATGAGGTCGCGGATGTCCTGGTGCTCGGCCCAGGACCGGCGGATCTCCTTGAGCTTGACCGCGCCGACGCCCCCGACCTCGCGGAGCCTCTCGGGCTCCCGGGTCAGGATGTCGATCGTGCCCGCGCCGAAGGTGGCGACGATGCGGGCGGCCAGGACGGGGCCGATGCCCTTGACCAGCCCGGAGGCCAGGAACTTCTCGATGCCGTTGGCCGACGCCGGCAGGGTCATGGTGAAGTGGTCGACCTTGAACTGGCGGCCGAAGCGCGGGATTGATCTCCCAGCCGCCGCGGATGCGCAGGACCTCGCCCGGGGAGAGCGGCGGGAAGGAGCCGACGACGGTCAGCGTCTCGCCGCCCTCGGTCAGGAACTTGGCGACCGTGTAGCCGTTCTCGGCGTTGTAGAAGACGATCTCTTCGATGGCGCCGTCGAGGTGTTCCTTGCCCGTGACGAGCGTCGCTTTCTTCACCGAATCAGTTAGATGATGCGGAGCATGCGGCCCCAGCGGGCCTTGGGGATGAAGCTCACCAGCTTCTTGAGGCGGTCGCGGAACCCCGTCTTCTGCCAGGAGTCGCGCTCGGCCTTGTAGGAGAAATAGATGACCCAGGGCTTGCCCTTGATCGAGTCGACCGGCACGAAGCCCCAGTAGCGGCTGTCCATGCTGTTGTCGCGGTTGTCGCCCATGACGAACAGCTGGCCCGGCGGCACGGTGACGGGGCCGTAGTTGTCGCGGATGATCTCGTCGTAGTTGTAGAAGTCGTTCTTGGAGTTGACGTGGCTGTCGATGTGGACCTTGTAGGATTCGTCGAGCGGCCACGTCGTTGACGTAGACCTGCTTGTCCTTGACCTCGACCTTCTGCCCCTCGAGCGCGATGACCCGCTTGACGAAGTCCTTGGTCAGGTCCTTCGGGTACTTGAAGACGACGATGTCGCCCCGCTTGATGGGCTTGCGGGGCAGGATGGCGCCCTCGAGCGGCAGGACGGGCCGGGTGTAGGCGAGCTTGTTGACGAGGAGGAAATCGCCGACGAGCAGGGTCGGCTCCATGGAGCCGGTCGGGATCTGGAAGGCCTGGACGACGAAGGTCATGACGAAGAAGACGAAGACGGCGGTTTCCGCGATGAGCTCGAAGTACTCCCGGAACACGCTCTTGTCTCGCTTCTTCTTGTCTTTGTCCATAGCTCTCACCGTGCATAGAACGTCACTATAAAGGAAAACGCGTCCGAACATCAAGATCGTTCCCGCTCCTCGCCTTGACACCCCCGGCCAATCCGGATTTACTAGTCCCGTGAACGTCACCCTGTTCGGCTACCCCAAGACGGGCAAGACGACCCTGTTCAACCTGCTCGCCGGCGCCCACGCGGCCGTCCGCGCCTATGACGACGGCAAGCGGGAGCCGAACGTGCGCACCGTGCCCCTGCCGGACCCGCGCCTGGACCGGATCGCCGCGGCCTACCCGGAGAAGAAGAAGACCGCCGCGGCCCTCGACCTGACCGACCTCGTCGGGATCTCCTTCGGCGAGGTCAAGACCAGCCTCTGCCTCGGCCACCTCCGGAAGGCCGACGGCCTCGTCCACGTCGCCCGCGGCTTCGCCGGCGAGGACATCCTCCCTCCCGGGGACGGGTCGACCCGCTCGCGGACATCCGGAGCATGGAGGAGGAGCTCGTCCTGGCCGACCTCGTCCTCGCCGATTCCCGGCTGGAGCGCCTGGAGAAGGACCTCAAGAAGATGAAGGACCCCGAAGGCGAGAAGGAGCGGGACCTGCTCCAGCGGCTCCGCCCGGCGCTCGAATCCGGCCAGGCCCTCCGGAGCCTCCCGATGACGGCCGCCGAGGAAAAGCTCATCCGCAGCTTCGCCTTCCTCACGCTCAAGCCCCTCCTCCACTTCATCAACATCGACGAGAAGGACCTGGCCTCGATCCGCCGGCCGGAGGCGCTCTTCCCCGGCCTCGGCCGACCGGGACACGTACCCGGGTACATGTCCCCTCCGGGGCCGGACGCCGGGTCCTGGCCTTCTGCGGCCGCATCGAGGCCGACCTGGCCGAGCTCGACCCCGCCGAGCGCGCGGGCTTCATGGCCGAGTACGGGCTGGCCGAGATGAGCGCCCCGCTCTTCACCGGGCAGGCGGCCGCCTTCCTCGACCGCATCACCTTCTTCACCGTCGGCAAGGACGAGGTCCGGGCCTGGACCGTGAGGAAGGACGCCCCGGCCGCCGAGGCCGCCGCGGCCATCCACTCCGACATCGCCAAGGGCTTCATCCGGGCCGAGGTCATCTCCGCCGACGAGCTCGTCCGCCACGGCACGCTCCACCAGGCCAAGGAGGCCGGGGCCATCCGGCTCGAGGGCAAGGACTACGTCGTCCAGGACGGCGACGTCATCTATTTCCGGTTCGCCCCATGAGCCCCGCCTTCCGCGTCGACCGCCCAGGACCCGCTCTCGGCGGCCCGGACCGGCCTGCTCGAGACCGCCCACGGCACCGTCGAGACGCCCGCCTTCATGCCCGTGGCCAGCCAGGGCACGGTCAAGGGGCTGACCCACGCCCAGGTCGAGAGCCTCGGCGCCGAGATCATCCTGGTCAATTCCTATCACCTGTTCCTGCGCCCCGGGGTCGAGACGGTCGAGGCCCTGGGCGGGCTCCACAAGTTCATCTCCTGGCCCCGGCCCATCCTGACCGACAGCGGCGGCTTCCAGATCTACAGCCTGTCGCCCCTCGTCCGCGTCAGCGACGAAGGCGTCCGCTTCGCCTCCCACCTCGACGGCACGAAGATCTTCCTCCGGCCCGAGGACGTCGTCGACATCCAGCTCCGGCTGGGCACGGACGTCCTGATGTGCCTCGACCACTTCCCGCCCTACCCCTATTCCGAGGAGACGGTCGCGGAATCCGTCCGCCTGACCGGCCTCTGGGCCCGGCGCTCCAAGGCCCGCTTCGCCGAGCGCGACACGCGGCAGCAGCTCTGGGGGATCAGCCAGGGCGGCGTCTATCGCCGACCTGCGGACGCGGTCGATCGAGGGCCTCCTCGAGCTCGACTTTTCGCGGTTACGCCTTCGGCGGGCTGGGCATCGGCGAGCCGAAGACCCGGCTCTTCGAGACGCTCGAGCTCGGGCACGGCCTCCTGCCCCGGCCGACCGGCCCCGCTACCTCATGGGCATGGGCTACGTCGAGGACATCGTCGAGGCCGTCGCCCGCGGCGTGGACCTCTTCGACTGCGTCCTGCCGACCCGCAACGCCCGCAACGGCACGCTCTTCACGAGCCGCGGGCCGGGTGGCCATCAAGAACGTCAAGTACGCCCGCGACGCGCGGCCCCTCGACGAGGCCTGCGCCTGCTACACCTGCCGGAACTTCAGCCGGGCCTACCTCCGCCACCTCTACGAGCGCGACGAGATCACCTCGGCCGTCCTGAACACCATCCACAACCTGCACTTCTATCTTGACATCTTCCGGAAAATACGCCATTCTATTCAATCTAACTCCTTCGATTCGTTGAAGAAGAGTTTGATTTCTAACGCCTCTCTAAAGGAAGAAAAGACATGATCTTCGGAACCTTGTCTTTGCTGGCCCAAGCCGCCGGCCCAGAGGCCGGTGGCCACGGCGCAACCCCCTTCAGATGCTCGTGCCCTTCGTCCTCGTGTTCGTCATCTTCTACTTCCTCATCATCATGCCCCAGAGGAAGAAGCAGAAAAAGCACCTCGAGCTCGTGGACAACCTGAAGTCCGGGGACCGCATCATCACCACGGCGGGCATCTTCGGCACGGTCATGGGCGTCCAGAAGGACCTCATCGAGCTCAAGATCTCCTCCAACACCAACATCAAGATCACCAAGAGCGCCGTCGGCGTCATCCGCAACCCCAACGACAGACTCGAAGGCGAATGATCCCGGACGGGGGCTCTCCCCTCGCCGGCCCTGAACCCCTCGAGAGAGTGAAGGTCCCATGAAAAAGAACCTGCAATGGAAGGTCGTCCTGACGGTGGCCGTCATCGCCCTGGCGATCTTCCTCGCCTTTCCCTACAACGACACCAAGATCAAGCGCGGCCTCGACCTCAAGGGCGGCATCCACCTGACCCTCCAGGTCATGACCGACGATTCCATCAACATCGAAACGGACCAGGAGATCGCCCGCCTCGAGGAGCTGTTCAAGAAGAACAGCATCACCTTCACCGAAGGCGACCAAGGAAGGCCTCGGCCGGATCTCCGTCCAGGGCGTCCTCGCCGACCAGGAAGGCAAGACCCGCGACCTCTTCGACGAGTACTCCCGGGACTGGGATTACACCTTCGCCGGCGACCGGGCCAACCTGACCCTCAAGCCCCTCGTCATCCAGCTTCCTCCGCGACCAGTCGGTCGACCAGGCCAAGGAAACGATCGACAACCGCGTCAACGGCCTGGGCGTCGCCGAGCCCCTCATCCAGAGGCAGGGCGACGACGAGATCATCGTCGAGCTGCCCGGCGTCGACGACCCCGACCGCGTCAAGGAGCTGATCAAGGTCACCGCCGTCCTGGAATGGAAGCTCGTCAAGGCCGGCCCGGCCGCCGACGAGGCGACCCTGCTCCAGCCCTATAACGGGGTGGTCCCCGACGACGCCGAGGTCCTCAAGGGCGATCCCAAGCGCGGCCAGGCCGGCTTCTATCTCGTCGACAAGGTCGCCACGGTCACGGGCAAGGACCTGCGGACCATCCGCCGGGTGACCGACGAGTGGAACAGCCCGGCCGTCTCCTTCTCCCTCAACGCCGACGGCGGCGCCCGCTTCGAGCAGGTCACCGGCGCCAACATCGGCAAGCAGATCGCCATCATCCTCGACAAGAAGGTCCAATCGGCCCCGGTCGTCGAGGACCGCATCTCCCGGACCCAGGGCGGCATCATCCGCGGCCGGTTCACGGCCCAGGAAGCCGACGACCTCGTCGTCGTCCTCAAGGCCGGCGCGCTGCCGGCCGGCATCAAGTACCTCGAGGAGCGGACGATCGGCCCGGCCCTCGGCGCCGACTCCATCCGCCAGGGCCTCATGGCCGGGCTCGTGGCCATCGTCGCCGTCATGACCTTCATGGTCGTCTTCTACAAGGTCTCCGGGATCAACGCCATCATCGCCCTCCTCCTCAACGTCGTCATCCTGTTCGGCGCCCTGGCCTACTTCAAGGCCGCCCTGACCCTGCCCGGCATCGCCGGCATCATCCTGGCCGATCGGCATGGCCGTCGACGCCAACGTCCTGATCTTCGAGAGGATCAAGGAGGAGCTGGCCCTGGGCAAGGGCGTCGCGAGCGCGGTCTCGCAGGGCTTCTCGCGGGCCTTCACGGCCATCTTCGACTCCAACCTGACGACCATCATCTCGGCCGTCTTCCTCTTCCAGTTCGGCACCGGGCCCATCCGGGGTTACGCCGTGACCCTGACGATCAGCCTGGTCGCCAACCTGTTCACGGCCGTCTTCGTCTCGCACCTTATCTTCGACCTCATGGTCAAGAAATCCGCCAAGAAGCTGAGTATCTGACATGCAACTCTTCAAGACCCCCAACATCCGGTTCCTGAAATACAAGTACATCGCCCTGGCCGTCACGGCCATCATCGTGCTGGCCGGCGTCCTCAACATCACCGTCTTCAAGGGCCTCAAGCTCGGCGTCGATTTCGGGGAAGGCACGCTTCTCCGGGTCATGATGAAGAACGCCACGGACGAGGGCCAGATCCGGGACCTCCTCCAGACGGTCGGCCTGGGCAAGAGCCAGGTCCAGAAGATCGGGCAGCACCGGCCGGGAGTTCCAGATCCGGGCCCTCGAGTCCGCCGGCAGCAAGGCCACGAGCCCCGAGGACCTGCTCGAAGCCCACGAGGCGCTGGCCAACAAGATCATCGACGCCCTGCGCGGCGACGACGGCCAGGCCGAGCGGGCCCGCGGCCTCGTCGACCTCAACGGCCTCGACGAGAAATCCCTGACCAGTCTCCTCGAGGCCTCCTTCCCGGGCTCCGGGCCCGAAGCCGCCCGGGCGATCATCGCCCACCGCAACGAGACCGGCATCGTCTCCGATTTCCAGGAGCTCGCCGGCCTCGGGCTCAAGCCCGAGATCCTGACCTTTCTCAAGGACAAGACCTACCTCGGCAAGATGACCGTCCTCAGCCGCGAGACCGTCGGCCCCCAGGTCGGGGCCGACCTCCGGCGCAAGGCGGTCCAGGCGACCGTCTGGTCGCTCCTGGGCATGCTCGTCTACATCGCCCTGCGCTTCAGGCTCGAGTACGGCGTCGCGGCCGTCTTCACGCTGTTCCAGGACGTCCTGATCACCATGACCGTCTACTCGTTCACGAACCGCGAGATCAACCTGCCCATCATCGCCGGCATCCTGACCATCGTCGGGTTCTCGATCAACGACACCATCGTCATCTTCGACCGCGTCCGGGAGAACCAGAAGCTGCTGCGCGGCAAGCCGCTCGAAGAGATCATGAACATCAGCCTCAACCAGTGCCTGGGACGAACGATCATCACCTCGGGCACGGTCTTTCTGACGGTCGGCGCCCTGTTCTTCTTCGGCGGCGACGTCATCAACGATTTCGCTTTCCTGATGCTCATCGGGACGATCGAGGGCGTCTATTCGACGATCTATCTGTCGTGCCCGGTCGTCCTTTTCTGGCAGAAATGGTTCAAGCCGAAAAAAGCCGGGCGGAGATAAATATCCCTTGTCAAAGGGGGTTTTTTCTTTTATACTATCAGGCGTGTGTTTCTGTAATATCCCGAGCATGAGGTAAGCATCATGACGGAAGCTAAAAAGCCTTCCAGCGCCCCCTCTGTACCGGCGCTCTTCAAGGACTCCTTCTTCGTGGCGGAGAAGGGAACGAAGCGGAAAGCCATCGTCCTTCCCATCGCCCTCGTCCTCCACGTCGTCCTCATCGTCACGGCCATCGTTCTCCCGCTGCTCTCGACCGGCGAACTGCCGACGGTCGAGGTCTACAGCGCCTTCCTGGCGCCCCCGCCGCCGCCGCCCCCCCCGCCGCCGCCGCCGGCCAAGCGGAAGGCCACGACGACGACCGCCCGGATCAAGCGCGTCCAGACCCAGGCCCCGGTCGAAGCGGGCCGGCTCGTCGCCCCCGTCGAGATCCCCGAGGAGATCGCCGAGGAAACGCTCTCTGACATCGGCGTCGAGGGCGGCGTCGAAGGCGGCGTCGAAGGCGGCGTCGTCGGAGGCGTCCTGGGCGGCGTTGTCGGCGGCGTCCTGGGCGGCGTCGTCGGAGAGGTCGAAGCGCCCGTGCGGGCCATCGGCGACGTCAAGCCGCCCAAGCTCGTCCAGGAAGTGCAGCCGGTCTACCCGGAGATCGCCCGGCAGGCGCGGGTCGAGGGCATCGTCATCGTCGAGGCGACGACGGACGTCTACGGGCGGGTCACGAGCGTCAAGGTGCTGCGGTCGATCCCGCTGCTCGACCAGGCGGCCATCGACGCGGTCCGCCAGTGGGTCTACGAGCCGATGATCATCAACGGCAGGCCCCGGCCCGTCGTCTTCACCGTCACCGTCCGGTTCCAGCTGAAGTAGTCGGTAAAGTCAGTCAATGGCTTTTGATATTCTACAGGAGGTATAACCCATGCAATTCGGTCTTCTCGAAATGTGGGCGGCCATGGGAGCCGTGGCCAAGACGGTCGCGATCATCCTGATCGGGCTGTCGATCATCACCATCTACATGTTCATCGAGCGGCTGCTTGTCTTCGCCCGGGCGAGCAAGACATCCCGCGCCGTGGCGCCGAAGCTCGCCGATCTTCTGAAGAGCGGCAACCTCAAGGACGCCCTGGCCCTCTCCAGCAAGAAGGAGTACAAGGGCAGCCACCTGGCCCGCGTGACCTCGGCCGGCATCCAGAACTTCATCGAGGGCAAGGAAGCCAAGCTCGGCTTCGATGAGCAGATCGAGACGGCGACCCGCGGCAGCGAACGCGCCAAGGTCCTGTTCAGCCGTGAGCTCCATCGCGGCCTGCCGATGCTGGCCACCATCGCCACGTCGGCCCCCTTCATCGGGCTGTTCGGCACCATCTTCGGCATCATCAACGCGTTCCGCGGCATGCAGCTGACCGGCTCGGGCGGCATCGGCGCCGTCGCCGGCGGGATCGCTGAGGCCCTCGTCACCACGGCCGTCGGCATCGGCGTCGCGGTCCTGGCCCTGTGGGTCTTCAACACGCTGAACTCGAAGATCGAGGTCTACGACGCCGAGATGGCCAATACGGAATCTCAGGTCGTCGACTTCTTCATCAAGGCCGGCGAAACTCATTAAGGGCTTAGGTTCCGGTCCCCTCGGGCCGGATTGAGAGAGAGGTATACAATGGGATTCTCAGTATCGACAAACGGGAAAGAGCCTATCAGGTCCGAACCGAATGTCGTCCCTCTCTGTGACGTCCTGCTCGTCCTTCTCATCATCTTCATGATCGTGACGCCCCTCATCCAGAAGGGCGTCGACGTCCGGTTGCCGAACGCTCAGTTCACCGTCAACATGCCGGAGAACCCCGACGTCGTTCTGGCCATCAAGAAGGACGCGCGCGACCCCAAGGGTTTCCTCCTTTACGTCAACCAGGACAAGGTGACGGTGGAGACCTTGCAGAACGCGCTCGAAGAAGCGTTCCTGACCGTCCCCGACAAGAAGCTGTACCTCAAAGCGGACTCGGAGCTCGAGTACGGTATCTTCGTTGATCCGATCTGGGACATTATCCGGGCCGCCGGCATCGAGTCTATCGGCATCATCACGGAGAAGAAGACGGAAAAGGGCGACTAGCGCGGTTCGATCTCCCGTGCACCTTCAAGTCTGAACGAGACACGCCGGGGGAAGGAAGCGAGTGATCGCTTCCTTCCCCCTTTTTTTTGCTCCAGCCTTCACCGCTCCGACCTATAAGGTCAAGTTCATCAATCGGCTTTACTCGGGATATCTACCCTTGCCCCCGCACCCCGGAAACCTTCGTAGACGGTTTCCCCCGCCTTCGGCGGGTCCCCCTTCCCTCACGGGGGCCTTGGGTAGACATCCCTCGCGGCCGCTCGATGAACTCATCCTCAGAATGACAGGACGTGATCTCGCGACATACGGCAAGTGAAGGAAGTAGCAGATTTCGGCAAAGAACAAGACGGGATCGAAAGCGATCGGAGAGAACGAGGAGGAAGAAATGGCCTAGCGGAGGGAGGAGGCGAGCTTGAGGACCTCGGAGATGAGCTCGTCGGCCATGCGGGAAGCCGGGACCTTGCGCAGCACCTTGCCCCCCTTGAAGATCACCCCGCCGCCGCGGCCGCAGGCCAGGCCGATGTCGGCTTCCTTGGCCTCGCCGGGCCCGTTGACCGTGCAACCCATGACGGCCACGGTCAGGGGCGCCTCGAGCGCCAGGACCGCCTTCTCGACGCGGGCGGCCACGGCCATCATGTCGACCTCGCAGCGCCCGCAGGTCGGGCAGGAGACGAAGGTCGCCCCCCGCCTCCGGAGGCCCAGAGCCTGGAGGATCTGCCAGGCGACGAAGACCTCCTTCTCCGGAGGCGCCGTCAGGGAGACGCGGACGGTGTCGGCGAGACCCTCGGCGAGGAGGAGGGCCAAGCCCGGCCGAGGACTTGACGCTCCCGGCGAGAAGCCGGCCCGGCTTCGGTGATCCCGGCGTGGAACGGGTAGTCCACCCGCTCGGCCAGGAGCCGGTAGGCCTCGAGGGTCCGGGGAACGTCGGACGCCTTGAGCGAGATCTTGATGAGCCGGAAGTCGAGGTCCTCGAGCAGGCGCACGTGGCGCAAGGCGCTCTCGACCATGGCCGCGGCGGTCGCCCCGCCGGCCCTGGCCAGGATGTCCTTCTCGAGCGACCCGGAGTTGACGCCGATCCGGATGGGGACGCCCCTCTCCCCCGCCGCCCGGACGACCTCGCGGACCTTGTCCGCCGAGCCGATGTTGCCGGGGTTGAGCCGCAGGCCGTCGACGCCCGGCCTCGAGCGCGGCCAGGGCCAGGCGGTGATCGAAATGGATGTCGGCGATGAGGGGGACGCGGGCGCGCTTCCGGATCTCGCGGAGCGCCGCCGCCGCCGCCCGGTCGGGCACGGCCAGGCGCACGATCTCGGCCCCGGCCCGTTCCAGCCGCCGGACCTGGGCCGCGGTCGCTCCGGACGTCCCGGGTGTCCGTCTTGGTCATGGCCTGGACGACGACGGGCGCGTCGCCGCCGATGACGACGCCGCCGACCCTGACGGGACGCGTTTTCCGGCGCGGGAACATCCGCTCCTCCTCCAGCCTTAGAACGGCACCAGGCTGCCCCAGCCGTTGGGCAGCCTCTTGACGATGTCGTTGAGAACGACGAAGACGATCAGGACGACGAAGATGACGAAGCCGATCGACATCCAGATCTGACGGGCCTTGGGCCCGAGGTCGCGGCGGAAGATCGACTCGATGATCAGGACGAAGATCTGGCCGCCGTCGAAGACCGGGATGGGGAAGAGGTTCAGGACGCCGAGCTGGAGGCTGATGACGGCGATCCAGGCCAGGAGCGGCATCCAGCCGAGGCGGAAGGCCGTGTAGGAGAAGTTGGCGATCTCGAGCGGCCCGCCGAGCTGGCGCGTCGAAGCCTCGCCCGTGAAGAGCTCCTTGATGAACCGGATGACCAGGAAGACGTCGCTCAGGTTCTTCTTGACCGATCTGGCCGATGGCCGTGAAGAAGGCGTATTTCTTGATGACCGACTGCGGGCCCGTGGGAGACGCCGATCTTGCCGACCTCGCCCTTCCTTGCGGGGCGTCACCGGGATCGTGAGCGTCTCGCCCGCCCCGGTCGACCGTCGAAGAGGAGCTCCTTGCCGGCGCTCTTCTGGATGATGCTCGATGAACTGGTATAAGTAGGCGGGGTCGCCGTCGATGGCCAGGATGACGTCCCCGGCCTTGAGGCCGGCCTTCTCGGCCGGCGATTCGGACAGGACCATCTGGATCTGGGTCAGGATCTTGCCCTCGAAGCCGGCATAGCCCATCTGGTACCGGGTCACCGATTCCGTCTGCAGGTCGACCGGCAGGCTCTCGCCGTCCCTGCGGATGTCGATCCGGACGAGCCGGTCGGGCTTGGTGCCGACGGCCATCTCGACGTCGGTCCAGGTCTTGACCTCGCGGCCGCCGATGCGGACGATCTCGTCGTCGATCCTCAGCCCGGCCTTCTCCGCGGGCGAGCCGGTCTCGATGTAGCCGATGACCGGCTTGTCGTCGAGGTACGCGGCGACCTCGGTCCCGACGACGTTCATGAAGGCCACGATGAGGACGGCCAGGATGATGTTCATGATCGAGCCCATGGCCATGATCAGGAGACGCTGGCCGCGCGTCTTGGCCATCAGGTCGTCCGGGGCCAGGGGCCGGTCCTTCTCGAACATCCCTTCGCCCAGGAGCTTGACGTAGCCGCCCAGGGGCAGCAGGCTGATCCGGTAGTCCGTCTCGCCCTTCTTCACGCCGAAGAGGCGCTTGCCGTAGCCGAAGGAGAAGACCTCGACCCGGACGCCGACGAGCTTGGCCATGAAGAAATGGCCGAACTCGTGGACGAAGACGAGGATGCCGAAGACGATCGTGAACGCCAGAATGGTTCCGAGTACGTTTACCATGTCTACCTCTGCGGGATGTGTCGGCGGGCTTCGCGCCGCGCGTCACGTGTCGATGTCGACGATCTCCCCGGCGGAATCGGCCGGACGGGAAGAGTGCCCGTCCATGACCTTGGCGACGACGGCGGGGATGTCGCCGAACGGGATCCTTTTCTCGAGAAAGGCCGCGACGGCGACCTCGTTGGCGGCGTTGAGGGCCACGGGGACGCTGCCCCCGGCGCCCAGGGCCTGCCGGGCCAGCCCGAAGAGCGGGAAGCGCCTCTCGTCGACGCGGCGGAACTCGAGGCGGCCGAGCGCGGCCAGGTCGAGCCCGGGCAGGCCCGAATCCCGCCTCTCCGGCCAGGTCAGGGCGTACTGGATGGGCAGGCGCATGTCCGTCGGCGCTGAGCTGGGCCAGGACCGAGCCGTCCTTCATCTCGACGAGGGCATGAACGACGCTCTGGGGATGGATGAGGACGTCGAGCTCCGAGGCGTCCAGGTCGAAAAGCCAGCGGGCCTCGATGAGCTCGAGCCCCTTGTTCATCAGCGTCGCCGAATCGACGGTCACCTTCCGGCCCATGACCCAGCGGGGGTGGCGGAGGGCCTCCTCGAGCGTCTTCGTCTTGAGGTCCTCGAGGGGGGTCTTCAGGAAGGGGCCGCCCGAGGCGGTCAGGATGACCTTGCGGACGTTCCGCCGCTTTTCCTTGGCCAGGCACTGGAAGACGCCGCTGTGCTCGCTGTCGACGGGGATGATCCGGGCCCCCGAGCGGGCCGCTTCGCGCCGGAGCAGGGCCCCGCCGACGACCATGGATTCCTTGTTGGCCAGGGCCACGCGGCGGCCGGCCTTGACCGCCTCGAGGGTCGGTCCGAAGCCGCTCATGCCGGTGATGGCCGAGACGACGACGTCGACGCCGGCGGACGCCGGCGACTTCGGCGGCCCCGTCCGGCCCGTGAACGACCTTCATCCGCCATCCCCGGCCGAGGCCGCGGAGCTTCCCGGCGTCGCGCCTGTCCCCGACGGAGACGAGCGCGGGACGGTACTTCTCGGATCTGGGCGGCGAGGAGGGCGATATTGGATCCGGCGGCCAGGGCCACGACCCGGAAGCGCCCGTCCAGGCGGTCGACGACGTCGAGGACGGATGTGCCGATCGACCCGGTCGAGCCGAGGATGGCGACGGTCTCGGTCGGCTGTCCCACGCCCTACTTCCAGATGTAGCGGATGATGAAATAGAAAAGCGGGCCGGCCAGGATGAGGCTGTCGATCCGGTCGAGGAAGCCGCCGTGCCCGGGCAGGCTGTTCGAGGAGTCCTTGACCCCGACGGCCCTCTTGAAAAGGGACTCGAGAGGATCGCTGACCTGGGCCGCGGCGTGGACCACGACGGCCGTCAGGATGGCCGTCAGGAGCGGGACCTCGGGAAGGAGGATGACGCGGGCGAGAAGGGCCCCGCCCACGGCGAACAGGAACCCGCCGGCGCTCCCCTCCCAGCTCTTGTTGGGGCTGGCGATGGGCGTCATCTTGTGCCGGCCGAAGGGCTTGCCGACGAAAAAGGCCCCGGTGTCGCCGAGGAATACGATGCCCGCCAGGAAGTAAAGATAGAACGGGCCGTCCTCGAGACGGATGCGGAAGAGGAAGCCCAGGGGAAAAACGACATAGATGACGCCGGCCAGGGTCGTGACGAAGGAGGCGGGGAAGGCCTCCAGCTTGGCGGGGGTGTTGACCGCGATGACATAGTAGACGCAGGCCACGAGGACCCCGGCGAAGAGAGCGGCGTCGAGCGGGATCGCCGCGGAAATAGTAGGTCAGGAGGACCAGGGCGGCCAGGACCGCGCCGAGGACCTTCTGAGGGCCCAGGCCCTTTTTCCCGGTCAGGGCATAGAACTCGAGGAGGGCGGCCAGCACGAAGGCCGCGCCGAACAGGAAGAAGACCCAGTTCGGGGCGTACTGGATGATGACGAAAAGGGACCCGAGCAGCACGACCGCCGTGAGGGTGCGCTTGATGAGGTTCATGCGGGCTTATGTCCTTCCGCGGGGCGCTTGGAGGCGGAGGCGGCGCGGACGTCGCCGAACCTGCGGTCCCGCCCCTGGTATTCGAGGACGGCCTCGAGCAGGTCGCGCCTGCGGAAGTCCGGCCAGAGCACGGGCGTGACGACGATCTCCGTGTAGGCGATCTGCCAGAGGAGGAAATTCGACACCCGCATCTCGCCGCTCGTCCGGATGAGAAGGTCCGGGTCGGGCAGGCCCGCGGTCGAGAGGTGGGCGGCGAAGGTCTTTTCGTCGAGGCGGGAGGCCGTGATGCTTCCCCTCGGCCAGGATCCGCCGGGCCGCGTCGACGATCTCGTCGCGGCCGCCGTAGTTGAGGGCGAAGACGACGGTCATGTGCCGGTTGGATCCGGGTCAGGGCCTCGACCCGCTCGAGCTCCTTGAGCGCGGGCCCGGGGATGCCCTCCCGGCGGCCGATGACCTTGAGCCGGAGGTCGTTCTTGACGAGAAGCCCGTCGTCCCTGATCAGGTTCTCCCGGAGGAGCCGCCAGAGCCGGCCGACCTCGGGGCGGGGCCTTTTCCAGTTCTCGCTCGAGAAGGCGAAGAGGGTCAGGACGTCGATGCCGAGGCGGGCCGAGGCCTCGACGATCTCGCGGACGGACGCGGCGCCGGCCTTGTGGCCCTCGACCCGGGGCAGCCCGCGCTGGGCGGCCCAGCGGCCGTTGCCGTCCATGATGACGGCGATGTGGCGGGGAAGGCGGTCGGGATCGACCTTGAGGAGAAGGCCGTGCTCTTCGGTCCCCGGCGGGAAAAATTCCTCGAGGTGCTTCTCCATCGGCCCCCCATTATAGCATAAGGTGGACCGGGCCGGGCGATTCTGCTAAAGTGAGTTTCCGGAGAAGAACACGATGTGCCTGGCCGTGCCCGCCAAGATCACCCGGATCGACGAATCCGGCCAGGGGACGGCCAGCTATATGGGGAGCGAGGTCCAGGTCAATCTCGTCCTCGTCCCGCAGGCCCGGCTGGGCGACTGGGTCATCATCCACGCCGGGTTCGCCATCTCGGTCATGAACGCCAAGGAGGCCCGGGAAACGCTCCGCCTCTTCAAGGAGCTGGCCGGGACGTCCCACCCATGAAGGAGCTGAGGGACCCGGCCGCCCTCCGGAAGCTCCTCGAGGACATCGGGGAGAAGGTCCGGAAGATCGGGCGGAAGCCGCGCCTGATGGAGGTCTGCGGCACCCACACCATGGCCCTCTACAAGAGCGGCCTGACGCCGCTTCTGGCCGAGGCGGGGGTCGAGATGGTCTCGGGACCGGGCTGCCCGGTGTGCATCACCCCCAACGGCATCCACGAGGCGGCGATCGCCATCCTCACGGAGACCGAAGGGGCGACCCTGGCCGCCTTCGGCGACATGACCCGCGTGCCGACCCGCAAGGGGTCGCTGCAGACCGCGGTCCCGGCCTGCGGCTCGCGGCTGAGGATCGTCTACTCCCCCGAGGAGGCCCTGGACGAGGCCCGGCGCGAGCCGGCCCGGCCGGTCGTCTTCTTCGGCGCCGGGTTCGAGACGACCATCCCGGCGATCGCCTATACGGTCAAGCGGGCCGCGGCGGAGGGGCTGAGGAACTTCTCGGTCCTGCCGGCCCTGTGGCTCGTCCCGCCGGCCCTGAGGGCCATCCTCGAGGGCGGCGAGGTCGCGGTCGACGGGTTCATCTATCCCGGCCACGTCAGCGCCGTCATCGGCACCGAGCCCTACGAGTTCGTCGCCCGCGACTTCGGCGTGCCGGGGGCCATCGCCGGATTCGAGCCGGGGGACATCCTGCTGGCCATCCGTTCGGTCCTGGAACAGGTCATCGAAGAGAAGCCCCGGGTCGCTCTCGAGTATTCGCGGGCCATCGGCCGCGAAGGCAACCCCGTGGCCAGGGCGCTCATGGCGGAGATCCTCGAGCCGTACGACGCGAGCTGGCGGGGCCTGGGGACGATCCCGGCGAGCGGGCTCCGCTTCAGGAAGGGGTTCGAAGGATTCGACGCCGCGCCCCGGTTCGGCCTGAAAACGGACGATGTCCGGCCGCGATCTGGCGGGCTGCCGCTGCGGCGAGGTCCTGCGCGGCGTCATCCGCCCGGAGGGCTGTCCCCTGTTCGGGAAGAAATGCCTGCCCGATTCCCCGCTCGGCCCGTGCATGGTGTCCTACGAGGGCGCGTGCCTCATCCACTACAAGTACGGCCCGGAGAGGGAAGGGAGCGGGAGAGGAGCGGCCGGTCGTGACCAAGATCAGCCTCGAGCTCGGCAGCGGCGGCCGGCTGATGCGGGACTTCATCGCCGGGCGGATCGTGCCGGCCTTCGGCGATCCCCTGCTCGGCGAGCTCGGCGACGCGGTCCACCTGCCCGGGGGGATCGCCTTCACGACCGACAGCTACGTCGTCGACCCGCTCTTCTTCCCCGGCGGCGACATCGGGCGCCTGGCCGTCAACGGGACGGTCAACGATCTCGTCGTTTCGGGGGCGGAGCCGCGGTTCCTGTCGCTCGCCTTCATCCTCGAGGAAGGCCTGGAGTCGGACGTCCTCGACCGGGTCATCCGCTCGATCCGGGCGGCGGCCAAGGCGGCCGGGGTCCGCGTCGTCACGGGCGACACCAAGGTCGTCCGGCGCGGCCAGGGGGACAAGGTCTATATCAACACGGCCGGGGTGGGGCGGTCGATCGCCCGGCCGCGGCCGGCGAAGATCCGGCGGGGCGACAAGGTCATCCTGACCGGAACGCTCGGCGACCACAGTCTGGCCGTGATGCTCGCCCGCGGGCGATTTCGGCCTGAAGTCGGACGTCCGGAGCGACTGCGCCCCGCTCCTCTTCCTCCTGCCGCTCTGGAAGAAGGGCGCCCTGTGGATGCGCGACGTCACCCGCGGCGGCCTGGCGACGGTCCTTTTCGAGCTGGCCGAGCGTCTCCCCTATCCTGTTCTTATCGAAGAGGATAGCATCCCGCTGTCGAGGCCGGTCGTGGCCGCGAGCGAGCTTCTCGGGATCGACCCTCTCTACATGGCCTGCGAAGGGAAGGCGGTCGTCGATCGCGCCGGCGGCCAAGGCCGGCGATTTTCTCAAGCGCCTGCGCGCGCATCCCCTGGGCCGCAAAGCGGCCGTCATCGGCGAGGTCCAGGACAAGATCGGCCGCCCCGGCGAGCTCCTTCTCCGGACGGGGGTCGGCGGCCTGCGCCTCCTCGAGCCCCTGACCTCCGAGCTCCTCCCCCGCATCTGCTAAGAAGGGGTCAAACCTAATCTTTTAACTTTCTGCGCGATCGAGCTCTCTGGGAAGGGTCCTAGAAAAATTAAAAAGTATAGGTTTGACCCCTTCTTCTCTTTAGGCCTTGACGACGTTTTTCCGGCGGCGCTTGACGGCGTTCCGGGAGTCGACGACGAGGCGGGCGTTCTTGACGATCCAGTCGTAATCGTAGGCCGTGTGGTCGGTCGAGATGACGACGGCGTCGGATCTCTTGAGCAGGGCCGTCGTCAGCGGGACCGACTTGAGCTCGAGCCCGGGGTACTCGCGGTGCCCGACGACATGCGGGACGTACGGGTCGTTGTAGGACACCTTGGCGCCCTTCTGCCTGGAGAAGGCTGATGATCTTCAGGGACGGCGATTCGCGCGAGTCGTCGATGTCCTTCTTGTAGGCCAGGCCGAGGACGAGGACCTTGGCCCCCTTGATCGACTTGCCGTGCTCGTTGAGCGCCTCGACCGTCTTGTTGATCACGTAATAGGGCATGAAGGTGTTGATCTCGCCGGCGAGCTCGATGAACTTGGTCTGGTAATCGACCTCCTTGGCCTTCCAGGTCAGGTAGAAGGGGTCGATCGGGATGCAGTGCCCGCCGAGGCCCGGGCCCGGGATAGAAGGGCATGAAGCCGAAGGGCTTGGACGAGGCGGCCCGGATGACCTCCCAGACGTCGATGCCCATGCGGTCGAAGATCATCTTCAGCTCGTTGACCAGGGCGATGTTGACCGAGCGGAAGATGTTCTCCAGGAGCTTGGTCGACTCGGCGGCCTTGGTCGAGGAGACGGGCACGGTCTTGACGATGATCTGGTCGTAGAGGGCCTTGGCCAGCTTGAGGCAATCGGGGGTCAGGCCGCCGACGACCTTGGGCGTCGTGGCCGTCGAGAAATTCTTGTTGCCCGGGTCCTCGCGCTCCGGGCGAGAAGGCCAGGAAGAAGTCGCGGCCGCCCTTGAGCCCGCCGGCCTCGAGGATCGGCAGCATCTCCTCGTCGGTCGTGCCGGGGTAGGTCGTGCTCTCGAGGACGACGAGCTGGCCCTTGCGGACGTGCTCGGCGACGGAGATGGTCGAGTTGAGGACGTAGGACAGGTCGGGGCTGCCGTGGCCGTCGAGGGGCGTCGGCACGCAGATGAGGACGGCGTCGACGTCCCGGAGGCCCTGGAACTCCGAGGTGGCCCGGAATTTCTTCCGGCCCAGGAAGTCCTTGAGCTCGGCCGCCGAGATGTGGCGGATGTAGGTCTTGCCGCGGTTGAGCATGTCGACCTTTTTCTGGTCGACGTCGAACCCGGTGACCTTGAATCCCTTCTGGAGGAACGTCTTGACGAGAGGCAGGCCGACGTAGCCGAGGCCGATGACCCCGATGCGGGCCTCCTTCGCTTCGATCTTCTTGAGCAGCTTGGTGGCTTCAGCGTTCATGTGTCAACTCCTTTTTTTGTACCAGGCGACGGTCTCTCTGAGGCCGTCCGCGAAAGACAGGCTCGGGCGCGTAGCCCATGAGGCGCCGGGCCTTGGTGATGTCGGCGGTCGAATGCAGGATGTCGCCGGGGCGCGCCGCCGCGTGGGCGGCCTCGATCTTCGTGCCGAGGCCGGCGTTCACGGCCTCGAGGAGGGCGTTGACCGTCGTCCCGACGCCGCAGGCGACGTTGATGGCCTCCCCCGCCGCGGCCGGCGACGCCGCGGCCGCGAGGTTGGCCCGGACGACGTCGCCCACGAAGATGAAATCCCGGGACTGCAGGCCGTCGCCGTAGATCGTCGGGCGCTCGCCCCGGAGCATCTTGGTGATGAACAGCGGAATGACGGCGGAATACTCGGAGGTCGGGTCCTGGCGCGGACCGAAGACGTTGAAATAGCGCAGGGCGACGGCGTTCATGCCGTGGAGGGCATGGAAGACCTGGGCGTATTTCTCGTCGACGAACTTGCTGACGCCGTAGGGCGACAGGGGCTTCCCTTCGCGGCCTTCGACCTTGGGCAGGGCCGGGTCGTCGCCGTAGACGGCCGACGACGAGGCCAGGACGAAGCTGCCGGACCCCGGCGTCCTTGGCCGCGACGAGCATGTTGAGCGTGCCCCGGACGTTGATGGCGTCGTTGAGGACGGGGTCGGCGACCGAGCGCGCCACCGAGGCGAGGGCGGCCTCGTGGAAGACCGTCCCGACGCCCGCCGACGGCCCGGCGGCAGGTCTCGAGGTCCCGGATGTCGCCCTCGATGAACTCGAAATTCCCGGCGATCCCTGCCAGGTTCTCCGTCTTCCCGGTCGAGAGGTTGTCGAGGACGCGGACCTCGTCGCCCCGCCTGACCAGGGTCTCGGCGATGTGCGAGCCGATGAAGCCCGCTCCGCCGGTGACCAGATACCTCGCCATGCTTGTGGTTCCTAAAACGTTGATTATATTAAATCAATTTAGTCGCTCAAGACAATAAAATGGGGACGGGTTCATCAGACGAGGCCCAGCTCTCCCAGGCGGCGGAGGACCTTCCGGACGCTCTCGTCGACCGTCTCCTTGTCCGTCTCGAGGACGATCTCGGCGTTGAGCGGCTCCTCGTAGGGGTCGGAGATCCCGGTGAACTCCTTGATCTCGCCCCGGATGGCCTTCTGGTACATGCCCTTGACGTCCCGCTGGATGCAGACCTCCAGGGGGGCACTTGGCGTAGATCTCGACGAAGTTGGTCGTCTCCTTCCGGGCCCTGTCCCGCATCTCCCGGTAGGGGGAGATGAACGAGGTCAGGACGGCGACGCCGTTGCGCGACAGGAGCTTGGCCACGAACGTGACCCGGCGGATGTTCTCGTCCCGGTCCTTCTTGGAGAAGCCGAGGTCCCGGGTCAGGTCCTGGCGGACGACGTCCCCGTCCAGGCGCTCGACCCGGTGCCCCTTCTCCTTCAGGATCTCGGCGACGCGGTCGCCGACGGCCGATTTCCCGGAGCACGGCAGCCCCGTGAACCAGAGCGTGAAGCCTTCATGTTCTTCGCACATTCGCCGTATGTCCTTTCGTTCAGGGCCTGAGAACCCGGCCCTTCAAGCGTTCGGGCGCGGGCAGGCCCATGATGTCGAGCACCGTCGGGCGCGATGTCGAGGATGTCGCCGTCGCGCCTCCCCGTCCGGCCGCTCTCCGGGTCGTGGAGGATGTAGATCCCGTGCTGGGCGTGGACGGCGTCGTCCGGCCCGGTGTCGTTCTCCGGGAGGTACATCGTCCCGTGGCCCAGCGTCCCCGCCGACCGCCAGTAGAGGTCGTCGAAGTAGACCATGAGGTCGGGGTATTCGCCCTCGAGCTCCTCGTAATATTCCTGCGGCTTGATGACGCGCGTCGCCCAGGCCTCCCCGGCCGGCCCCCGGACGCCCTCGATCTCGGCCAGGAGCTCGTCCCGCACCTTCTCGTAATCGTCGGCCGGGATGATGCCCTTGGGCTCGCGTCCCTCGACGTTGAGGAACACGCGCGCGTAATAGCCGCCCCAGGCCCAGGCCCGGGTCTTCTCCCAGTCGATGGGCAGGTCGTCGATGCTCGTCGGCTTCGACGGCCGCTCCTTGACCACGAGCCAGCCCTTGTCGATGAGCCACTCGTTGACGCAGAAGGCGCCCTTCATCCGCTTCGCGCCGTGGTCCGAGACGACCAGCACCGCCGTGTCGCTCCCGGCCTTGTCGATGAGCCGGCCGATCTTCGCGTCGAGGAACTTGTAGTAATCGATGATGGCGTTCTCGAAGCGGTTCCCCGGCTCGTACAGGTGATGGTCGTGGTCCATGTACTTCCAGAAGGCGTGGTGGACCCGGTCGACGCCGATCTCGACGAACATGAACAGGTTCCAGGGCTTGGCCTCGATCAGCCAGTCCATGACCTCGAACCGCTTCTCCGTCATGGCGTAGATCTCGCGCAGGATCTGGTCGCGGTCCTCGGTCCGGAAGACGACGTCGAAGATGTACGGCCCGAAGCGCTCCTCGATCTCGGCCTTGAGCCCGGACGGATAGGTCGTCTCTTTCCCGGGCCCCGGCGGCGTGATGAAGCAGGAGATGAGGTTCCCGGCGACCGGGTACGGCGGGTAGCTCGGCGGCACGCTGACGAGCGTGCTCGCCCCGCCCGCCTCGCCGATGTAGTCCCAGAGCCTCTTCTCGTGCACCGCCTTGGAATTGGCGATCCACATCTGGTCGTAGGAATAGCCCTTGCGGTGGCGGAAGCCGTAGAGACCCAGCCGCCCCGGGTCGGCCCCGGTCGTCATGACCATCCAGGCCGGGATGGTGATGGGCGGGTCGGAGCTGCGGAGCTTGCCCCACAGCCCCTTCTCCATGAGCCCCTTGAGGACCGGGAGCTCGTCTCGCCGGTCGAAGACGATCTCGGGCGGGGCGCAGTCGAGCCCGACCACGAGGACCTTCCGGTCATTCATTGAACGGGTCCTTGAAGGCCATGATGACCTTGGCCACCTCCGGCCGCATGAGCTCGGGCGGCGGGCACTCGCCCTTGACCAGGAGGTCGCGGATCTTCGTGCCGCTGAACTGGATATGCTCGTCCGCCGGGTGCGGGCAGATCTTCTCGTTGACGACCGAGCCGCACGTCCGGCAGTAGGAGAAGGACCGGAAGAACATCGGCACGATGCCCAGGTCGGGGAAGGCCGCGAAGATGTCCTGGGCCGCGAACGGCGGGTAATAGGACCCGACGCCCGCGTGGTCCCGGCCGATGATGATGTGGGTGCAGCCGAAGTTCTTGCGGATGATGGCGTGGTGGATGGCCTCCCGGGGCCCGGCGTAGCGCATCTCCATCTGGAGGATGGCCATGGTCGTCCGCTCCTTGATGTAGTAGCGGCGGATGGCCTCCTCATAGGACGCCAGGATGACCTCGTCCTTGAAATCGCCCTTCTTCTTCCGCCCGATCACCGGGTTGATGAACAGGCCGTCGGTGAAGGTCAGGGCGGCCTTCTGGACGTATTCGTGCCCGATGTGGGGGGTGTTGCGGGTCTGGAAGCCGACGACCGTGCGCCAGCCCTTGGCCTCGAACAGGACCCGCGTCTCCTTGGGCGTGAGCTTCCAGCGGTCGAACGGGGTGGGCGTCATCTCCAGCAGGTCGACCGGCCCGGCGAGCAGCACGTCCTTCATGCCCAGGACCTTGGCGACGCCGGGGTGGGCCGGGTCGCGCGTGCCGAAGATCTTCTGGGCCGTCTCGCCCTTGTCGTAGCCGTACTTTTCTTCGAGGTGGAGGATGGCCACGGGGTGCCCGGCCTCGGCCTCGAGCACGACCTCCTCCCCTATCTTCAGGCTGTCGGCCGTCTTGCGGTCGACGTCGAGGACGATGGGAATGGTCCAGGCCACGTCCGTCCGGAGCCGGCTCGCAGTCGAGAACGCCCCGGAAATCGGCCTCGCCGAGGAACCCCTCGAGGGGGCTGTAGACGCCCGTGGCGATATTCTCGACGTCCGAGACGAGCTCGGCGTCGATCTTCAGGCGGGGGGCCTTGCGCCGGGCCGCGCCAGGGCCGTCGTCCTTCTTCTTGCCCTCGAGGACCCTATCGACGAGCTTGCCGCCGTGGGGTTGGATCATGGGTTACTCCTTTGCCCGGGACCGGGAGAAACGGGGGGGTCGGACGGCCGGACAGGTCAGTCGATGTATCCCAGCGCTTTCAGGCGCTCTTTGACCTTCTCCTCTTCGTCCTTGGTGAACACCTCGGCCGCGGGCTCCGCCTTGGACAGGCTCTCCCTGAGGACCTTGGCCGCGTAGCTCGAGACCGAGCCGAACTCCGTCCCCTTGATGATACTCCTCGATCTTCTTGTGAAGCGAGGTGGGTATCGATACGGTCGTGAACTCTTTTTCCATGCCTGTTTTATATACCAGAAGGCCCGTTTTTTCAAGCCCGGACGGGGGAACCCGGGAGGCAAGGGCCGACCCGCCCCCCGGGGCGTCGGCTTGACAAGCCCGGCTCCTGCCGTGGTTATAATGCCGTGGTAATGCCGAAAACGAAGACCCCTGGCCATCCCACCCCTGAACATGGAAAAAGTCACTCATTCCTCTGATGAACGAATCCGCCCTGTCCGGCGTCCAGGGGAAAACCCTGAAAAAGCTCGAATCCCGCCTGGGCGTCAGCCTGTCGCTTCGCGGCGACCAGCTCCTCATCGACGGGGACGCCGTCAAGGTCGCCGCCGCCCGGCACTACTTCGACAAGCTCCGGGAGCTCGGGGAAAAGGGCCATCAGCTCCGGGAGGAGGACCTGCTCATCGCCCTGGACATGCTCGAAGAGGGCCCGCCCACCTGCCTCGACGACTATTCCCCCGCCGAGCCCCTGAACCTGTCCCGCAAGTCCGTCAATCCCAAGAGCTTGAACCAGCAGGCCTACCTCCAGGCCATCAAGACCCACGACCTCGTCTTCGGCATCGGCCCGGCCGGCACGGGCAAGACCTATCTGGCCATGGCCATGGCCCTGGCCTTCCTCCAGAACAAGGCCGTCAACCGCATCATCCTGACCCGCCCCGCGGTCGAGGCGGGCGAGAAGCTCGGCTTCCTCCCCGGGGACCTCATCCAGAAGATCAACCCCTATCTCCGGCCCCTCTACGACGCCCTGTTCGACCTGTTCCAGTACGACCAGGCCAACCGGCTGATCGAGCGCGGCGTCATCGAGATCGCCCCCCTGGCCTTCATGCGCGGCCGGACGCTCAACGGCGCCTTCATCATCCTCGACGAGGCCCAGAACACGACCCGGGAGCAGATGAAGATGATCCTGACCCGGGCCGGGTTCGATTCGAAGCTCGTCATCACGGCCGACATCACCCAGATCGACCTGCCCCAGCCCGCGCAAGTCCGGCGTCATCCACGCCATGAAGATCCTGGCGCCCCTCCCGGAGATCGCCTTCATCCGCTTCAACGACAAGGACGTCGTCCGCCACCCCCTCGTCCAGAAGATCATCAAGGCCTACCAGAAGGCCGAGTCGAGCGAGGCCTGAGCGACCATGCCGGCCTCGTTCTTCGACAAGATCAAGCTGTTCAAGGGCGCCGAGATCCAGCCCGGCCGGCCCGCCGTCGAGCCGCCCGCCGAGGAGAAGCCGCCGGCGTTCTTCCGGCGGCTCATCAGAGACCCCTGGCCGATCCTCGTCCTGACCACGGTCATCATCGCCCTCTTGCTGGCGCGCCTGCCTTCGCAAAGCCTGTCGACGCTGGCCAAGGGCGAGATCGCCCCGGCGGACGTCGTGGCCCCGTTCGACCTCATCATCGAGGACCCCGAAGCGACGGCCCCGAAGAAAGCCGAGGCGGAAGCCGCGGTCCTCCCGGTCTACACCTACGACGCCAACGTCTACGCCAACGTCGAAGAGAAGGTCCGCCTGCTCTTCGCCGAGGGACGCGACTGGACCGCCCGCAACCCCGGGGGCGACCAGACCGAGGGGCTCCGGCGGCTCTTCCTCGAAAAGCACGGCGTCGACATGGAGCTCCCCGACGTCCAGACCCTGGCCCGCCTGAAGTTCCCGGCCGACCTCGAGGAGACGCTGATCAGCCTGGCCGCCAAGACCTACAGCCAGGGCATCATCGTTTCCAAGAACCTCTTCATCCACGGCGAGGACGAGCGCGGCCTGACCCTGTTCGACACGGAGGGCCGCGAGCGTCCCGTCCGGGTCTCGGACCTCCTGGACATCGGCGAGAGCGAGCGCCGCTTCAACGACGATCTGGCCCGGATCGAGATGCCGGCCCGGAGCCGGGCCGCGCTCGCCAACCTGGGGCAGATCTTCCTGACCGCCAACGTCACCTACAACAAGATCGAGACCGAGAAGCGGAAGGCCCTGGCCCGGGGGGCGATCCCCACGGTCGCCATCACCGTCAAGAAGGACCGGGTCATCGTCCGCAAGGGCGACGAGGTCACGGCCGACACCCTCAAGGTCCTGGACCAGTACAATCAGAGGATCCGCCGGCGCTCGGGCTGGGTGCCCAATCTCTCCGGCATCCTCATCCTCTACTTGTTCATCTTCATCACCCTGTGGTCCTATCTCCGCCGGGCCTACAAGCAACCGCTGGCCGACAGGTACTTCCGGATGATGTCGGGCGGCCTGATCAGCAGCCTCGTCCTCTACAAGGCGTTCCTCACCCTGGCCACGATCGTCAGCGGGGCGCTCACGACGCCGACCCTGTCCGGGGTCGAGGTCTACTATTACGCCTTCCCCTTCCAGGCGGCGACCCTGATCTTCTCGTTCCTCCTGCCCGACCCGGTGACGCTTCTCTTCATCATCGTCAACAGCCTGACCGCCGGGCTGCTGTTCGGCGGCAACTTCGTCCTGACCATCTTCTCCTTCGTCGGAGGCCTGGCCGCCGTCTACGGCGTCAAGCTCTACCGCCGGCGCTACCGGGCCGCGACCCTGCGGGCCGGGTTCATCGTCCTGCCGGCCGTCAACGCCCTGATCATCCTGGCCTTCCACCTCATCCTCAGGGACCCGAACTTCACGGCCTTCCCCGCCGAGGTCGCCATGGGCGTCTTCGGCGGCGCGGCCAGCGCCGTCTTCGCCTTTATCCTCCTCCCTCTCGTCGAATCGGCCTTCGGGTTCGTCACCGGCTCGAAGCTCCTGGAGCTCACGAACTCGGACCTGCCGATCTTCCGCCAGCTCTCGGAGGAGGCGCCCGGCTCCTACCACCACTCCCTCATCGTCGCCTCGCTCGCCGAGAAGGCCGCCGAGGAGCTGGGGCTCGACACCCAGCTGGCCAAGGCCGGGGCGCTCTACCACGACATCGGCAAGACCAAGATGCCGGAGTACTTCATCGAGAACCGGAGCCGCGAGTTCGACCTCCACAAGGACCTGACGCCTTCGATGAGCACGCTCGTCATCAAGAACCACGTCAAGGAGGGCGCCGAGCTGGCCCGCAAGCTCAAGCTGCCCCGGGCCCTGCGGGAGATCATCGAGCAGCACCACGGCAACTCCCTCGTCCGCTTCTTCTACGCCAAGGCCAAGCAGACCTACGACCCCGAGGAGCAGACCGTGGGCGAGGAGTCCTTCCGCTACCCCGGACCGCCGCCGCAGACGAAGGAGGCCGGCCTGGTCATGCTGGCCGACGCGATCGAGGCCGCCTCGCGGAGCCTCAAGGCGCCGACCAAGGACAACCTCAAGCGGGTCATCACCGACATCATCAACGGGACGCTCCAGGACGGCCAGCTCGACGCCTGCGACTTCTCTTTGCGCGAGCTGCGCACGGTCGCCGCGGCCTTCCTGACCGTGCTCTACGCCATCTACCACCCGCGGGTCGAATACCCCGGCTTCAGCTTCGAGGGACGGCCCAACGGCAAGAAGAAGGCCCCGGCAAGAACGGCAACAAGAACAACGCGCTAACGGCAAGAAAGACAATGATCACGATCCTCAACCGCCAGAAAAAACACCGGGTCCAGACCAAGGCGTTTGAGCGGCTCCTCGCGGAGCTCGCCCGGCGCTACCGGCTGGCCGACCCCGAGGTCAGCCTGGCCTTCGTCGGCGACCGGGCCATCCAGACGCTCAACCGCAAGTTCATGAAGAAGGACCGGCCGACCGACGTCCTGAGCTTCCCGCTCGGCGAGAAGGGCCCCGACGGCAAGTTCTACCTGGGCGACATCGTCATCGCCGTGCCGGTCGCCTTCCGCCAGGCCAGGCAGAAGGGCCACAGCCTCGACCGCGAGCTCCGCCTGCTCGCCATCCACGGTTTCCTCCACCTCCTCGGCTACGACCATTTCGCCGGCATCGAGGAGGAGGAGCGGAAGCTCCATCGGATCTACCTGGCATGACGATGACGGCGCTGCTCTGGACCGGTCTGGCCCTGGCCTTCGCCGCCGCGTTCCTCCTGTCGCTCTTCCACATCGTCCTGGGGGCCTATTCGAAGATCTCGCTTCAGCCGCTTCCTCGAGAACAGGAACACGCCGGACCGGGCCGGGATCCTCAGGAACTTCGAGGAGACCCAGCTGGCCGTCGAGTTCCTCCGGATCGTCATCATCCTGGCCCTCGCCGTCTATGGGTTCACGGCCGCGGGCGGCTTGGGTGTGCGGCCGCTCTGGCTCTTCCTGGCCGCCCTGGCCGTCTACGCCGTCGGCCTCGATCTCGTCCCCCGCCTCCTCGTCCTCGTCGCCAAGCCGGGCATCCTGGGGATGTTCCTGCCGGCCTTCCCTCTCGTCCGCGTCCTCGCCTTCCCCCTGCTCGCCATCTCCCGCAATCTCATCGCCCGCGAGGAGCAGCGCGAGGAGAAGGAAGAGGACCGGGAGGCCTCGGAGGAGGAGATCGAGACGTTCATCGACGAGGCGACCGAGGAAGGCATCATCGACAAGGGCGAGGACGAGCTGCTGCGGAGCGTCGTCGAGTTCGGCGACACGGTCGTCCGGGAGGTCATGACGCCCCGGCTCAACATGGTCTGCATCCGCAAGGACGCCACCATCGACAATCTCAAGGACCTCATCATCAGGGAGAAGTACTCGCGGATCCCCGTCTACAAGGACCGGCTCGACAACATCGAGGGGATCGTCATGGCCAAGGACATCCTCGAGTACTCCGACGACAAGCACAAGCTCCAGCCCATCGAGGCCCTCATCCGGCCGGTCGCTTTCGTCCCCGAGGCCATGCCCGTCCCGGACCTCCTGCGCGAGTTCCAGAAGGTCAAGAACGAAGATGGCCATCGTCGTCGACGAGCACGGCGGGCGTCTCCGGCCTGGTGACCATGGAGGACGTCGTCGAGGAGATCGTCGGCGAGATCCAGGACGAGTACGACACGGAGGAGGCCCAGATCGTCGAGAACGGCCCGCTCGATTTCACCGTGTCCGGGGCGACCGAGGTCGAGGAGCTCGAGGAGCTCTTCGACGTCGAGCTCGCCGAGGACGATTTCATCACCGTCGGCGGCCTCATCACCCACGACCTCGGGCGGCTGCCGTTCAAGGGCGAGACCCTGACGATCAAGGGCCTCCAGCTCGAGGTCCTCGACGTCGACCAGAAGAAGGTCAAGAAGCTGAGGATCCGCAAGGCCGCCTAGAGGCCGAGGGGGACAGATGACGGCGACGGCCAAAGCCAAGACGACCCGAAAGAAGAAGACGGCGCCCGAAGCCGCCGCGGCGGCGGTGGAGGCGAAGGCGGCGACGGCCGCTCCCGCCGCCGCGAAAGCCGCCCCGAAGAAAAGGGCCCCCCGGAAGAAGGCGGAGCCCAAGCCGGTCTACAAGACCGGCTACATCGCGCTCATCGGCCGGCCCAACGCGGGGAAATCGACTCTCCTCAACGCCCTGCTCGGCCAGAAGATCGCCATCGTCTCCGACAAGCCCCAGACGACCCGCATCAGCATCCTGGGCATCAAGACGACGGACAAGGGCCAGACCATCTTCGTCGACAACCCGGGCATCCACAAGCCGCTCCACACCCTGAACAAGAGGATGATGAACTTCGTCTATTCGGCCCTCGAGACCTCGGACGTCGTCTGCCTCCTCGTCGACGCGACCGAGAAGTTCGGCCACGGCGACGAGTTCGTCCTGGAGATCCTGCGCAAGGTCAAGACGCCCGTCTTCCTCCTCATCAACAAGGTCGACATCGTCCGCAAGGACAAAGTGCTGCCCATGATCGAGCACTACAACGGCCTCTTCCCCTTCAAGGAGATCATCCCCATCTCGGCCCTCAAGGGCGTCAACCTCGACGTCCTGGAGAAGCTCCTCTTCGAGGCCCTGCCCGTGGCGCCCAAGCTCTACTCGGACGAGGAGATCTCCGACCAGTCGGAGCGCTTCCTCTTCGCCGAGATCATCCGGGAGAAGATCCTCAAGTACGTGAGCGAAGAGCTGCCGTTCGTCACCGCGGTCTACATCGAATCCATCGAGAACAAGGCCCAGGAGGACTGGAAGAAGCCCGGCGAGTCGCGGCCCATGACCTACATCCGGGCCTCGATCTTCGTCGAGAAGGACAACCACCGGAAGATCATCATCGGCCGCCACGGCTCGCTCATCAAGCAGATCGGCATCGAGGCCCGCCAGGAGATCGTCGAGTACATCGGACACAAGGTCTACCTGGAGCTCCAGGTGCGCGTCCGCGAGAACTGGCGCGACTCCGAGGACGTCCTCGACCTCATCGAAGGCCAGAAGGGCTGACGTTCGGGGACGTCCGGGGACATGTACCCTTGGTACGTGTCCCCTTTCTTGATGTTCGGGGGACATTACTCTCGGTACGCGTCCCTTTTTGCTTTCGTGTCCCTTTCGATTTCGTGTCCCCTATTTTCCTACTCTTCCCCCTGATTTGACTACTTTTTCTTCTAATGCGATAATCTATCGCCATCCGGACGGTGAGTGTAGCTCAACGGTTAGAGCATCGGACTGTGGATCCGAAGGTTGGGGGTTCGATTCCCCTCACTCACCCCACACGCCCTTTTTTTGAATAACCTCGTTTCGCCTTCTTTTGAATGACGATCGATTCCACGACGATCCTATCTCCCCAGTGTCCCTGCCCAAATCCGCCAGTCCAAGAGGTAGTTCCGTCTCGGCGCAAAATGAGTCGACCTCCGTTCCCTATATAATCAAACCTTCCGACGACGACGACCTCGACCGTCTTATAGTCCTTCCTTTTCCAGAGTTTACGAACTGCCTCGAGTTGGTCGGCAGGTACTGGATTTACGGGAAGAGGAACGAGCCAAGGGATCTTATCTAAGGTGCGTTGCAGCTCTCCTGATTGAGCCAGTCTGACGAAATCAATGTCTTTAAACGGTCTACACTCCTTAACGACCTCAAGATCATCTTTGAATTCCAGCAGCGTACTCACCAAGACGTTTCCTTTTTTGGGATCCGTGATGCCAACGCTGCCCTGCCAGAGCGGATATTCTCCACGGACCCGGACCCGGCAATTACTATAGACCGTCCCATTCTCTATTAACTCAAATAGTGACACATCTTGCGGAGGTTGGTTCCTGTAATCGGATTGGCCAAGGCTCGATTGAACTAAAACCGCTAGAACCGCGACTGTCAGAGCGCTTCTAATAAATTTCATCCGGCTCCCCACGTTAGCCGCATCATAGATCTTCGGGAAAAAGGCGTCAAGGCGACATCAACAAAACAGCTGATAAGAGGACTGAGAGGGACTATGGGAGGCCCGGAGACGGGCGAACGCCGGTCGGGCAGGTAGGTCCTCCAAGCCAATCTCAAAAACGGAGTTGGCTCATGATGGCCGATTGTTGACGGCCATGACGATCGTGGAGATGTAAATGATCAAGCCGGCAAGCAAACACATTATTCCAAAGAAAACATTCCCCGCCAGGTTCGCTTCCTTTTCCTTTAAGGTCAACTTCGTGAGTTGTTTACCGCAAAACCCCACGCCGACGATCAGTACACAAACTGCCCAAACTAAAACCAGTTCCATCGTCCACATCGAGCCCTCCTGTGACGGTGATATCGGTCCCCCGGTCGACTCCATTCAACGACCCGCTCAATAATAATCCGGAGAGAGCGAGCAAGTCCAGATTTTCAATTCCCCTCGCGATTTCGAGGATCCTGATACTCGATGTCGAGGAGGCACCGAAAAGTGGCGGAGAAGCGTCAAAAATGCTATTATTGTCATTTCCCACCCTGATTTCCCCGTTTTCCTCTGGGCGGGCACTACCGGGGACACGGACAACAGAAGGCATAAAGGAGCCCTGTGCGCAGACAAGATATTCGCAACGTCGCCATCATCGCCCATGTCGATCACGGGAAAACGACGCTCGTCGACGCGATGATGCGGCAGTGCAAGCTGTTCCGCAATATCGACCAGATGGGCGACTGCATCCTCGATTCGGGCGATCTCGAGCGCGAGCGGGGCATCACCATCGTCGCCAAGAACATGTCGCTCGTCTGGCAGGGCGTCAAGATCAACATCGTCGATACGCCCGGCCACTCGGACTTCGGCGGCGAAGTGGAACGCGTCCTCCGGATGGTCGACGGCGTCCTGCTGCTCATCGACGCGGCGGAAGGCCCGCTGCCGCAGACCCGTTTCGTGCTCAAGAAGGCCCTGGAGCTGGGCCTCCGGCCCATCGTCGTCATCAACAAGATCGACCGCCCCGACGCCCGGGTCCAGGAGGTCCTCGACGAGACCGTCGATCTCTTCATCGAGCTCGACGCCGACGACGAGCAATGGGATTTCCCGGTCATCTACGCGTCGGGCCGGAACGGCACGTCGACGACGGACCTGGCCGAGCCGGCGCGGGACCTGACCCCTCTCTTCCAGTCCATTCTCGATCATGTGCCGGCCCCGGAATGCGATCCCGAGAGCCCGCTCTCGGGACTGATCACCAACATCAGCTATGACGATTATATCGGACGCATCGGCATCGGCCGCCTTTTGGGAGGCCGGGTCCGGACCGGCGACCCGATCGCGGTCCTGTCCGGGGACGACAAGCAGGTCCTCGGCGAGGTCCAGAAGCTGTTCGTTTTCGAGGGACTGGAACGGACGGCGGTGCCCGTCGTCGAGGCGGGCGAGCTCTTCGCCTTCGCGGGCGTCCCTTCCGTGACCATCGGCGATTCCATCGCCGACCCCGAGATGCCCATCCGGCTCAACGTGCTGACCATCGAGCCGCCGACCGTTTCCATGATCTTCCTGGTCAACAACAGCCCGTTCGGAGGCCGGGAAGGTCAGCATGTCACCTCCCGCAAATTGCGCGAGCGCGTCGAAAAGGAGCTGAGGACGAACGTGTCCATCTCCGTCGATTGGGGGGACTCCACCGACCGGTTCACGGTCGCCGGCCGCGGCGAGCTGCAGCTGGCCGTCCTCATCGAACAGATGCGCCGTGAAGGCTACGAGTTCCAGGTCTCGATGCCCCAGGTCATCACGAAGACGGACGGAAGCGCCGTGCTGGAACCCTACGAGACCCTGGTCGCGGACATGCCCAAAGAGTGCGCCGGCACGGTCATCCGCATGCTGGGCGAGAAAAAGGGCGTGCTGGAGAGGATCATCGACCTCAAGGGCGCCTATTCCCGTCTGACCTTTACCGTTCCCATGCGCGGGCTTTTCGGTTTCCGGATGGAGTTCCTGAGCCAGACGAGGGGCAACGGCGTCATGGCCCATACGTATCTCGGCTACCGCGAGTGGGCCGGGAAGATCACCGGCCGCAGGAACGGCGTCCTGGTCTCCGACCGGGCCGGGACCGTCGCCACATATGCCGTGGCGAACATCCAGGACCGCGGCCGTCTTTTCGTGTCCGCCGGGGACATGGTCTACGCCGGGCAGATCGTCGGCGAGACCATGCAGGCCCAGGACTTGACGGTCAATCCCACCAAGCAGAAACACCTCACGAACATGAGGTCCTCCACGTCGGATATCGCCGCCAAGATCGACGCGCCCGCCATCCTGGCGCTGGACCAGATGATGGACTATATCAACGAGGACGAGCTGCTCGAGGTCACGCCCGTGTCGCTCCGCATGCGCAAGAAGATCCTGGACTTCAAGGAGAGAAAGCGCGCGGTGCTGGGCCGCACGTCCCGTGTCTTTATCGATCGGTCCGGGGATATCACCTGATCCTCATCGGGGCTTGAACGCGATCGGCGACCGGCGACCGGCCCTGCGTCTCAGTTCCTTACGACCGAGTAGCGGACGACCTTGGGGAAGCCCGCTTCCCCAAGCAGGACCGCTTCCTGTCCGATCACGAAGATCACACCCTGGCCGTCGGCGACCATGGGCGGCCCGGGGAGGTCCATCGCGCCGATCTGCCGGCCGGCTTGAAAAATGTCGGCCTTCGGCTTGGCCTCTGGATCCATGGTCAGGAAAGCGACGAGGACGAGGTCGCCGCTGGAAACGATATCCGCCACCGTGGACGCGAAGCCGAAGCTCGTCCTCTGGACGGGCTTGAACGCGCCATTCCGGCCCACGATGACGCCCTCCAGCTTCCTGTCCTTGAACACCGAGACCTCATACTTGTGCGGGCTCAGGACAAAAACGCGTCCGTCCTTGGCGCAACTGAACCGAAGAGGAGCGCCGAACATCGGCGTCCCCCTCATCGTCTCGAACTTCTTGGGCGGCACGAAGGTGTCGCCGAAAGAGGCGATGCGCCGGCCTTGGGCGTCGAAAACATGCAGGATCTTTCCGTCGTGCGGCCCCAGGACGACCAGCTCTTCCGTGCCGGGACAGCCGATCGAAGAGATCGTGAAGCCGGCCAAAAAGGTCCGGACATATCCGCCGTCCGGATCAAAGACGATCACCTTTCGCGTGTCGTTGATGAACATCGTCCCGCCGGGGGTCACGGCGAGGCCGGGCATGCCCGTCGTTTCCCGCGGACCCTGCCCCTCCGGAACGGCGATCTGCCTTAGGAGATCTCCCTTGCCGTCGAATACGCTGACCCTGCCGAACTTATAGTCGAGGACATAGATATTCCCCCGGCCGTCGACGTCGACGCGGACGACCATGCCGAACATCAGCTTCTCATCCCCCTCCTCGACGCCGATCGTGAGGTTGGGACTCAGAGTGACCTGGGGGACCTGCCCGGGCCCCGGCGCCGAAGCCGGCCCGGGCCAGATCGCCGCCGCGGCGACAAGGCCCATAACAGAGATCCCCAGAAGACAAGTGAAAGCCTTTTTCATGATCCTCTCCACGGCGCTTGGATCGATTATATCATCAAGCCGTTGACCTCGCTGCCCGGCCGGCGCTCCCATTTGTCGGGACATTTGACGCGAATCGGATTACAATGTGGGCAGGATCCGGATGCCTGATTCCTCCCGGGAGGCCAATATGACTCTCAAGAAGAAGCTGACCTTAGGCTTGGGTTTCTTATTCCTGATCATCATTGTCTTAGCGGTCTTCTGCTCCTATTACGTCGGCCAGCTCTCTCGGGACGCCGAGAACATCCTGAAGGACAACTACAGTTCCCTCGTCTACGCCAAGAACATGATCAAGGCGCTCGAGGACACGCGAACGGCCGTCGGCAGCATCGTCTTCAATCCGGCCGGCGGCCCGCAGACATCCGACTACTACTTGAAGCTCTTCGAGGCCGGCAAGGCCGAATTCGAATCGAACCTCGAGTCCGAGAACAACAACATCACCGAGATCCAAGAAAAGGAATACGTGGCCGCGCTCAACCAGGGCTATGCGCTCTACTCGGCCCTCTGCCTTCGCCTCGTCAAAGGGCAGGGCGACAGCGCTCTCTATTTCCACGAGTACCAGCCGGCCTTCGAGAAGCTCCGCCAGGTCGTCAATAACATCAACGATATCAACATGCAGGCGGTGGAGCGGAGAAGCGGGATGGCCAAGCAGGATTCGGCCAGGTTCATCCGCCTCATAGCCATCATCGGGGCCCTGTGCCTGATCCTGGCGCTCGGATATTTCTGGTATTTCCCCTTTTACGTCTCCAATTCGATCGCCTACCTGTCGGATAGGATGAAGGCGCTGCTCGAGAAATCCGGCATCGCCCTTGATATCAAGACGAAGGACGAGGCCTTCATCATTCTGGAGGGGATCAACTTGCTGGAGACCAAGCTCGACGCGGCCGCCGGCCGCAGAACCTGACGAGAAGTTCGTGCCGGACTCCCCTCTCCGCATTCTCGTCGTCGACGACGAGATCAACATCCGCAAGACGCTGACCGTTTGTCTCGAGACGGAAGGCCACAGCGTCACCGCCGTCAGCAACTTCAAGGACGCCCTGGCGGAGGCCTCGCGCAGGTCCTTCGACCTGGCGTTCGTGGACCTCCGGCTGGGCACGGACGACGGCCTCGACCTCATCCCGGCCCTCCTGGCCGCCACGCCGTGGCTCAAGATCATCGTCATCACCGCCTACGCGTCCATCGATACGGCCGTCGAGGCCATCCGGCGAGGGGCCACCGATTATATTCCCAAACCGTTCACGCCGGCCCAGATCAATCTGGCCGTCGGCAAGGTGTTCGAGGTCCGGTCCTTGGAGCAGAAGGTCGCCGCGCTCCAGGAGGACCTCGGGCGCCAGCGTCCCGAGATCGATTTCGCGAGCTCGAGCCCCGGGATGCAGAGGGCCGTGAACATGGCCCGCCAGGCCGCCGCTTCGGAGGCCACGATCCTCCTCTGCGGCGAGAGCGGAACGGGCAAGACCGTCCTGGCCCGGGCCATCCACTCCTGGAGCGGCCGGGCGGCCAAGCCGTTCAGCCTCATCTCCTGCCCTTCCTTCCCGCCCGAGCTTCTGGAAAGCGAGCTTTTCGGACACGCCAAGGGGGCCTTCACGGGGGCCGTCCGTGACAATCCCGGCCGGATCGCGGCGACCGACGGCGGCACCGTTCTTCTCGACGAGATCGGCGACCTGCCCCTCCCCCTTCAGCCGAAGCTCCTGCGTTTCGTCCAGGACCGGGAATACGAGCGCCTCGGCGAAACCGTCACCAGGAAAGCGGACGTCCGGCTGATCGCGGCCACGAACACGAACCTGGCGGAGGCCGTCAAGGAAGGCCGGTTCCGGGAGGACCTCTATTTCCGCCTCAGCGTGATCCCGATCGAGATGCCTCCCCTCCGGGAGAGACCGGACGACATCCCCGTCATCGCGGAGCGCCTGCTGGCCTTCCATGCCCGGAGCAATCACCGGTCCTTCCTGGGATTCAACGACGACGCGCTCCGGGCGCTCGCCGCTTATCGCTGGCCCGGGAACGTCCGGGAATTGAGCAACGCCATCGAACGGGCCGCCATCCTCTGCCCGACCGACCGCATCGGCGCGGAATGCCTCCCGGCGAATCTCCTGCCCGGGAGACGCCGAGGTCAAGATCGGCGATCCCGTCAGCCTCGACAAGATCGAGGAAGCCCATATCCGGCGCGTTCTGGCTGCCTCGAGATCTCTTCAGGAAGCGGCCGCGGTTCTCGGCATCGACCAGGCCACCCTCTGGCGGCGGCGCAAAACATACGGCATCTAGCTCGCCGGGCGCATTGCATTTTTCAATGGCCCGTTCGGCCGATCATTGATGAATACAATGGGCCAGCCCCCGACATTATTATTATCTACTTCATTATAATATACTTAACGATAAATCCAGCTTGGCATAAGTCTTGCTAAACACTAGCCTGAAGGTTGAAATATGCTTGGACTTCGCCAAAAGATCTCCCTCGGATTCGGCGCGCTTCTCGTCATCATCGTCGTCATCGGGACCCAGAGCATTCTCCACCTCTCCCAGCTGGGCGTTTCGATCGACGTCATCCTGCGCGAGAACTACCGGAGCGTCATCGCCTGCCAGCAGATGAAGGAGGCGCTGGAGCGCATCGACAGCGGAGTCCTTTTCGGCCTTCTCGGCCACACGCGGCAGGGGGACGAGCTCATCCGCGACAACCTGGGCGCCTTCGAAGCGTCCCTTCAGATCGAGCTCGAGCAACATCACGCTTCCGGCCGAGGGAGAGAAGGCCGCCCGGCTCCGGGACCTTTTCAGGCAATACGAGACCCTCCTGAAAGGCGTCATCGGACCCGGCCCAACCCGCGGACGTCAGGAGCCAGGCCTATTTCGCGGGGCTCCTTCCCCTTTTCGGCGAGATCAAGAACCAGGCCGACGAGATCCTGCAGCTGAACCAGCAGAACATGAGCGATGCCAACGACCGCGCCCGCCGGAGCGCCGCGTCCGCCAGACGGCAGATGTACATCCTCCTGTCCGTCGGGACGGCCCTGGCCATCGTTTTCATCTTCTTCACCGGACGTTGGATCCTGCGGCCGATCCACCGCCTCATCCGCTCGGCGGACGAGATCCGGCGCGGCAACCTCGACCTCGTCGTGGCCGCCGACTCCCGGGACGAGATCGGGCACCTGTCCGAGGCGTTCAACGCCATGGCCGCGAGCCTGCGGGAGTTCCGCCGGACGGACCAGGCCAAGCTCCTCCGCGTCCAAAGGGCCACCCAGCAGGCCTTCGACAGCCTTCCCGACGCCATCGCGGTCATCGACGCGGACGGGAAGGTCGAGGTGGCCACGGAATCGGCCCGGACCGTCTTCGGGCTGAAACCCGGGGCGGAGGTCGCGGACCTGCCTTTCGGCTGGATGGCCGATCTCTGGCGCGACGCGCGACAGGAGGGGCGCGCGGCCTGTCTCGACGGACAGAGGTCCATCCAGCAATTCGTCAACGGCGAAGAGCGCTACTATCCGCCCCGAGGCGGTGCCCATCCTGGACAACGAACGCCTGGCGACCGGGGTGATCCTCGTCCTCAAGGACGTCACCCAGCTCCGGCAGCAGGACGAGATCAAGAGGGGCGTCGTGCGGACCGTGTCGCACCAGTTGAACACTCCGCTCACCTCGGTGCGCATGGCCATCCATCTCCTCCTCGGCGAGAAGATCGGCCCGCTGAACGAGAAACAGGCGGAGCTTCTGATGTCGGCCCGCGAGGACAGCGACCGCCTCCACGAGATCCTGGCCAGCCTTCTCGACCTCAGCCGCTTCGAATCCGGCAAGGCCCAGATGGAATTCAAGGCCCTCTCCCCGCGGTCGATCGTCACGGATGCCGTCGAGCCCGTCCGCCGGACGGCCCAGGACCGGGGGCTGGCCCTTCAGATCGACGTCCCCGGCGACCTCCCCGACGTCTGGGCGGACACGACCCGGATCGGCCACGTTTTCGACAACCTTCTCTCGAACGCGCTCAAACACACCTCCCCCGGCGGCCGGATCGCCCTGACCGCCGAGGCCGAAGACGCTTGGGTCCGATTTCATGTCTCCGACACGGGCGAGGGCATCCCGGCGGCGTTCCTGACCAGGGTCTTCGAGCCCTTCTTCCGCGTCCCCGGCCGCGCCAACGAGACGGGCGCGGGGCTCGGGCTGGCCATCGTCAAGGAGATCGTCGAAGCCCACGGCGGCACGGTGGATGTCGAAAGCCGCGAGGGGGAGGGATCCACCTTCTCCTTCACCCTGCGCCGGGCCGACCGGTTCCCGAGAGAAGGAAACACCCATGATGGATGCGCTCTCATTCTGCTGACATCTGTTCTTCGGCTATGCGCCCTGTACGCCAGGGCTGCGAAGGCTTTGACCATGGCCAACATCATCGGGCTCATCGTCGGCATCCTGCTCCTCGGCTATCTTCTCTTGAGCGTCCTGCGGCCGGAGAAATTCTGATGAGGGAGCGGCGATGAGCCTTTACGGCTGGCTTCAACTGGCTCTCTTCGTCGGCCTGCTCTTCGCCGTCGCCAAGCCCGTGGGGCTCTACCTCGTCCGGGTCCTCGAGCCCGAGGGCAGGACCTGGCTTGACCGCCCGATCCGGCCGGTCGAGCGCCTCATCTATCGGCTCCTCCGCGTCGACCCGAAGACGGAGCAGGATTGGCCGCGCTACGCGATGTCCCTTCTCGTCTTCAGCCTGGCCGGCATGCTGTTCACTTACGCCGTGCTTCGGCTCCAGCATCTCCTGCCCCTCAATCCCCAGCACTTCGGGCCCGTCCGGGCCGACCTGGCCTTCAATACCGCGGCCAGCTTCACGACCAACACGAACTGGCAGAACTACGGGGGCGAAACGACGCTGTCCTATTTTTCGCAGATGGTCGGGCTCGTCTTCCACAATTTCGTTTCGGCGGCCGCCGGGCATCGCCGCGGCCGCGGCCCTCGTCCGGGGCATCGCCCGGCATTCGGCCAAGACCATCGGCAACTTCTGGGTCGACCTCGTCCGGATCAACCTCTATCTTCTTCTGCCCATCTCGATCGTCTTCTCGCTCTTTCTGACCTCGCAGGGGATGATCCAGAACTTCAAGCCGTCCGTCCGGGCCGCGACGGTCGAGAGCGCGACGGGGGCCTCGCCGGACACGCCCGAGGCCGTCCAGACCATCGCCCAGGGACCCGTGGCCTCCCAGGTGGCCATCAAGATGCTGGGAACGAACGGCGGCGGCTTCTTCAACGCCAACGCCGCCCACCCCTACGAGAATCCCACGCCCCTGTCGAACTTCATTCAGATGCTGTCCATCTTTCTCATCCCCAGCGGCCTGACCTATTACCTCGGCCGGAAGGTCAAGAACCAGAAGCACGGCTGGGCCGTCTGGAGCGCCATGGCCATTCTCTTTCTGGCCGCGGCGCTCGTCTGCTGGAAGGCCGAAAGCCGCCGGCAACCCCCGGCTGCAGGCCCTGGGCGTCGACGCGGCCGGGGGCAACATGGAGGGCAAGGAGGTCCGCTTCGGCGTCTCCGGCTCGAGCCTCTTCGCCACCGTCACGACCGCGGCCTCGTGCGGCGCGGTCAACTCGATGCACGATTCGTTCACCCCGCTCGGCGGCCTGGTCCCGCTGTTCAACATCCAGCTCGGCGAAGTGGTCTTCGGCGGCGTCGGCGCGGGGCTCTACGGGATGCTCATCTTCGTCATCCTGGCCGTCTTCCTCACCGGCCTGATGGTCGGACGGACCCCGGAGTACTTGGGCAAGAAGATCGAAGCCTACGACGTGAAGGTCTCCGTCCTGGCGCGTGCTCATCCTGGTCTTCACCATCCTCGGCTTCTCCGCCTGGGCCGCGGCCAGCCGCTGGGGCCTGGCCGGGCCGGCCAATTCCGGGCCGCACGGCTTGAGCGAGATCCTCTACGCCTTCTCGTCGGGCGCGGGCAACAACGGCAGCGCCTTCGCCGGATTGAGCGGCAATACGGTCCCTGTACAATATCACCCTGGCCCTGGCCATGCTCTTCGGCCGTTTCGTCATGCTGGTCCCCGTCCTGGCCCTGGCCGGGAACCTGGCCGGAAAGAAGATCCTCCCGCCGAGCGAAGCGAGCTTCCCGGCGAGCGGCCCGACCTTCGTCATCATCCTGATCGGGACCGTGATCGTCGTCGGCGCCCTGACCTTCCTGCCGGCCCTGGCCCTCGGCCCCGTCGTCGAGCACTTTCTCATGACCGGGTCGGGGATCCTGTACTGAGAGGGATGAACGTGCGAGCCAAGAACCATTCCCTCTTCGACCGGGCCATCGTCGGCCGGGCGGCGCTCGACGCCGTCAGGAAGCTCAATCCGCTCCACCTGCTCAAGAATCCCGTCATCTTCGTCACCGAGGTCGGGGCCCTCCTGACGACGGCCGGCCTGGCTCGTGAGGTCCAAGGGCGAGCCGGCCGGCTTCGCGCTCCAGATCGCCGTCTGGCTCTGGTTCACGGTCCTCTTCGCCAATTTCGCCGAGGCCATGGCCGAAGGCCGGGGCAAGGCCCAGGCCGACGAGCTCCGCAAGACGCGGGCCTCCACCATCGGCCCGCCTCCTCCGGGACGACGGTTCGGTCGAGACCGTCGCCTGCCGAGCGCCTGCTCAAGGGCGACCTGGTCTCGATCTCCGCCCGCGAGATCATCCCGGCCGACGGCGAGATCATCGAGGGCGCGGCCATGGTCGACGAATCGGCCATCACCGGCGAGTCCGCCCCGGTCATCCGCGAAGCGGGCGGCGACCGGAGCGCGGTCACCGGCGGGACCCGCGTCCTGTCCGACCGGATCAAGGTCCGGGTCACGGCCGATCCCGGGAAGAGCTTCCTCGACCGGATGATCGGCCTCGTCGAGGGGGCGCGGCGCCAGAAGACGCCGAACGAGATCGCCCTGACCATCCTGCTCTCGGCCCTGACGATCATCTTCCTCGTCGTCATCATGTCCCTGAAGCCCTTCGGCGCGTATTCCGGGGTCGACCCTGACGATGACCGTGCTCGTCGCCCTCCTCGTCTGCCTGATCCCGACGACGATCGGCGGCCTGCTGAACGCCATCGGCATCGCCGGCATCGACCGCATGGTCCAGAAGAACGTCCTGGCCATGAGCGGGCGCGCCGTCGAGGCCGCGGGCGACGTCGACGTCCTGCTCCTCGACAAGACCGGGACGATCACCCTGGGCGACCGCCAGGCCGCGGCCTTTCTCCCGGCGCCGGGCGTCACGGTCGAGGAGCTGGCCGATGCCGCCCAGCTCGCCTCCCTGGCCGACGAAACGCCCGAAGGCCGGAGCATCGTCGTCCTGGCCAAGAAATACGGACTCCGGGGACGGTCCATCTCCGACATGCCCGGGGCCGCGCTTCATCGCCTTCTCCGCCCAGACCCGGATGAGCGGCGTGGACTTCGAGGCCGCACCGCATCCGCAAAGGGGCCCCGGACGCCATCCGGGGATTCATCGGGGCGAGCGTTCCCCTCGAGGTCGACGACTCGGTCGAGCACATCGCCCTTCAGGGAGGGACGCCTCTCCTCGTCGCCGACGGAGAGCAAGGTCCTGGGCGTCGTCCATCTCAAGGACATCGTCAAGGGCGGCCTGAAGGACCGCTTCGAGCGGTTCCGGGCCATGGGCATCAAGACGGTCATGATCACCGGCGACAATCCCCTGACCGCGGCGGCCATCGCCCGGGAAGCGGGGGTCGACGATTTCGTCGCCGAGGCCAAGCCCGAGGACAAGCTGACGCTCATCCGGAAGGAGCAGGCCGCCGGCCACCTCGTGGCCATGACCGGCGACGGCACGAACGACGCGCCCGGCCCTGGCCCAGGCGGACGTCGGCGTGGCCATGAATACGGGGACGCAGGCCGCCAAGGAGGCCGGCAACATGGTCGACCTCGACTCCAACCCGACCAAGCTCATCGAGGTCGTCGAGATCGGCAAGCAGATGCTCATCACCCGGGGCGCGCTGACGACGTTCAGCATCGCCAACGACGTGGCCAAGTATTTCGCCATCATCCCGGCCATGCTGGTCGGCGTCTTCCCGGTCATCGCGCCCCTCAACATCATGGGGCTCCGTTCGCCGCAGAGCGCCATCCTGAGCGCGGTCATCTTCAACGCCCTGATCATCATCGCCCTCATCCCCCTGGCGCTCCGCGGCGTGCGCTTCCGGCCCCTGGGCGCGGCGGCCCTGCTCCGGCGCAATCTCCTGATCTACGGCCTGGGCGGGCTCATCGCCCCGTTCCCCGGGATCAAGCTCATCGACGTCATTGTCAATGCCCTGCATCTTGTCTAACATGAGAAAGGACGCGCGGACATGAAGAGCTGGACTGGCCGAGCTGCGGAGGTCGTTCCTGGCCGTGGCCGTCCTGGCCGTCATCCTGTGCGGCCTCTACCCGCTCGCCGCCTGGGTCCTTGGCCAGGGGCTCTTTCCCGGCCGGGCCAACGGCTCGCTCATCGTCAGGGACGGCGCGATCGTCGGATCGGGCCTCATCGGCCAGACGGTTCTCCGTCGCCGGCCTATTTTCATCCGCGGCCTTCGGCGGCCGGGAGACGGCTACGACGCTCGGCCTCGTCCGGGGATCAACCTGGGCCCCCTGTCGAAGGACCTCATCGAAACGGTCCGCCGGCGCGTCGCCGCCTATCGGGACGAGAACGGGCTTCCGCCGGCGAGCCTCGGTGCCGGCCGACGCCGTCACGGCCTCGGCGAGCGGGCTCGACCCCCATATCTCGCCGCGAAACGCCCGTCTCCAGGCGCCGCGCGTGGCCAAGGCCCGGGGCCTGGCCGAGGCCGACGTCCTCGCGCCTGATCGAGTCCTTCACCGAGGGCCGGACCCTGGGCTTCCTGGGCGAGCCCCGCGTGAACGTCGTGCGCCTGAACCTGGCTCTCGACGGAGCCCGCGATGCCGGAAGATAGGGCCGACGCGTTCCTGCGGATGATCCGCCGCTCCCAGCGGGGCCGGCTGAAGATCTATCTCGGCTACTCGGCCGGCGTCGGCAAGACCTACCAGATGCTCCAGGAAGGCCACCGGCTCAAGAGCGAGGGCATCGACGTCGTCATCGGCCTGCTCGAAACGCACGGCCGGGCCGATATCGCCCGGCTGGCCGAGGGCCTCGAAGTCGTCCCCCGCCGCTCCCAGGAGTACCGCGGCATCACCATCGAGGAGATGGACGCGGACGCGATCATCGCCCGCAAGCCCCAGGTGGCCCTGATCGACGAGCTCGCCCACACGAACATCCCGGGCAGCCGGAACGCCAAGAGGTACGAGGACGTCCAGGACATCCTGGCCGCGGGCATCCACGTCATCAGCACGCTCAACGTCCAGCACCTCGAGAGCCTCTACAACATCGTCGAGACGGCGGTCGGGGTCAAGGTCCGCGAGCGTCTGCCGGATTCCATCCTGGCCGAGGCCGACGAGATCGTCGACGTCGACCTGGCCACCGCGGACCTCCGGAAGCGGCTCGAGGAAGGGAAGATCTACCCGGCCGAGCGCATCGGGACCGCGATGGCCAATTTCTTCACGGGGTCCAACCTGGAGAAGCTCCGCGAGCTGACGCTGCGCGAGGTCGCGGCGCAGATCGACCTGCGCCGGCGCGAGGCCCAGGGCGCGGAGGGCGGGGCCGCCTCGGACCAGATCATGGTCTGCCTCAGCTCGCACGGGCCGAACAGCGAGAAGCTGCTGCGCTACGGCTCGCGCCTGGCCGGGAGGTTCAACCGGAACTGGTACGCCGTCTATGTGCAGACGCCGGCCGAAGAGGCCACGGTCATCGACGCCCAGGTCCAGCGCCACCTTTCCGACACGCTGACGCTGGCCAAGCAGCTGGGGGCCATGGTCTTCACCTACAAAGGCGAAGACGTCGTCGACACCCTCCTCCGGTTCGCCGCGGAATACAGGGTCGGCCATATCGTCGTGGGCAAGGCCTCCCGGAAGCCCCCCTGGAAGAAGTTCGGCCGGAACAAGAGGATCGTCGAAGATCTGATCGCGGGCTGCCATAACGTCACGGTCATCGTCATCGATACGTGCGAGGCCCTGCCGGGAGCGGTCCGTCCTCAGCCGGAGATACCGGAGGAAGCTTCGCCCGTCCCGCCGGCCGGGGGACCGGGCCCCTCGCCAGCCGACCGGCCTCGCCTCAGCCTCTTGACGTCCCGGGAGCGCGTCGTGATCTGGGAGACGGCCGTCGAGAAGGAGACCGTCCTCAGGACCCTGGCCTCGACCGTCCAAAGGGGGGCTGGGACCGAAGCCGGGGAGAGCATGTTCGAGTCCATCATGAAGCGGGAAGCCCAGGGCTCGACGTTTTTCAACGAGGGCGTGGCTTTCCCCCATGTCCGCGTCGAAGGATTGGCCGCCCCGGTCATCGCCCTGGGGTTGATCAGGGAGGGGATCATCGACGTCGCGACGGACAAGCCCATCGAGATCGTCTTCCTTATCCTGTCCCCGGCCGAGACCCCCGATATCCAGGTCAAGCTCCTGGGCCTGGCCAGCCGGGCCTCCCAGAACAGGTCTCTCATGCAGGCCCTGCGCTCGGCGCGATCTCCCGAAGAGGCGATGAGGGCGATCAGCGATTGGGAAGGCGCGGCCTGAGGTCCCTGAGCGAGGGGTCGCCTCTCGCGGCTATTTCGCGGCCGGCGGCTTGACGAGCTCCAGGAAGAACCAATCCTGGACGGACCGCTTCGCGACGACCGTGAATCCCGTCTTCTCGGCCAGGTCCTCGAAGTGGGCCAGCCCCTGGCCGCCGGGGACGAGATAGGTGCCGTAGCCCGCGTTGATCTCCTTGCCGGGCAGCTTGAACGTGATCGGGATGCTGGCGAACTTCTTCCGCTTGTCTTCGAGCCGGGGCAGGACGGCGTCCCAGATGAGGAGCCGGCCGCCGGGCGCGAGCACGCGGCTGCAGCTCGCGAAACACCCGCTCGTGGTCCGCGGGCGCCATGAACATGAAGGTGAAAAAGACCGTGGACGTGGGGAACGTGTTGTCCAGGAACTGGAGGTCCCTCGCGTCCATGACGATCTTGAGGAGCGGGCCGGGCGGGGCCTCCAGGAGCTCCTTGTCGCTGATGTCGATGGCGATGACCTGTCTGCCCTTGAGCTGGCCGATGACCCCCCACCCTCCCCCGCCGATATCCAGGATCATCCCCGTCGCCGGGAAGTCTTCGACGGTGACATACTGGCGAGGGCCCTGCCAGATCTCCTCGTCCGGCGGTTTCGCGGTATGCTGAGCCGCGGCCGAAATGAGCAGACCGAAGCCGGCGATAATGAGCAGCGAGATGATCGGTGGACGTGTCACGGCTACTAATATATCACGATTGGGCCACGAGGGAGTGAGGGCGGCCAATCCCCCAGATAATCCTCGCAAGGGGGGATTCGCCCGCATCATCCGCGTGCGAGATTGGGGAGGTCATGGAAGCCCCCCGACTCACACTAGCCCTTGCGGCGCCCGTCGACGGCACCGCATCATGTGGGGCCCCGTACATGACACGCAAAGAATTGATAACAAAAGACTTGACAGATGTGCATGCATGTGAAATATTTCCCGCGATTCCGTGTATGACGCAATGGCCGGCCGGAGCTAGAGCGATGGAGCGCATGTTCAGCATCAAGGATATCTGCCAGGCGCTCGGGGTCACGCGGCGAAGCGTTCACTACTGGATCGCCAAAGGCGAGCTCAAAGCCTTCCACCTCGGAGGGAAGCGGATAACACGCGTTTGGGAAAAGGACCTGCGGGGCTTCGTGAAAAGGACGGGCAGATAGCTGAGCACCTACATCGCGGCCTTCATCTGTTCCCTCGTCATCCCAGTGTATTTTCTCATCCTGATGGCTGACGGCCGGAAGCTCCAAGAGAAGCTCCAAGCCGCCCCGTCCCTGTCCGTTGTCGTTGATACGCACGAAGGTGAAATCCCGCTCATCGATCCCGACTACCCCCTTTGGATGGCCCACCCTTTCGGCGAAGACGGGACGGCGGGCGGAGATGAGGCTCCCCTCGGCCTCGCCAAAACCGGATCTCCGGGGGCCGACCGGATCTTCGGCTAGACCCTGAGGACCTGATCGGGCCTCCCCGGCCCGCGATCCCGCGGCCGGGCCGGGCCGGGATTCCTAAGTCAGGCCGTCCATACGACAAAACCAGAGAGGGCATGGTATCATGGATACTAAGCCCTCGAGTGAGCCATGAAAAGCAAAGTCCTGGTTGTGATCATCCTTGCCTCGCTGGCCGCCGTCTGGCCGGTCGGGGCGGCCTTCGCCCAGGAGCAGGTCAAGGACCAGGTCGCCCACGAATACGTCGTCAGGGCCATCACCCTGGCCGTCACCGTCCAGGATTCCAAGGGGCGGTACGTCAACAACCTCCTCGAGAAAGACTTCACGATCTACGAGAACAACAAGAAGAAGCCGATCACCTACTTTATGCACGATTTCGGGGCGCCGCTCAGCCTGACCGTCCTGCTCGACGTCAGCGGCAGCATGGCCCTCGAGAACAAGCTCGAGGAATGCAAGGCCGCCCTCCGCGACCTGGCCACCCGGCTCCTCCGGCCCCGGGACGAGATCGCCCTTCTCCTCTTCGCCGACGGCCAGGTCGAGGTCGCCGCCAAGCATTCGGCGGACAAGACGGAGTTCCTCAAGGCCCTCGACGAGGCCAAGGCCTACGGCCAGACCGCCCTCAACGACGCCGTGGCCGTATCGCCCGAGTTCGCGACCCGGGCCAAGAACGAGAAGCGGGCCCTCCTCCTCCTCACCGACGGGATCGAGAACGACAGCCAATCGACGGCCGAACAGGCCCTCGAGATCGCCAAGCGGGTCGACGTCCCCATCTACGCGATCGGCTACAAGATCCCCCGCAACGAGCAGCTCGCGGCCCACAAGCGGGCGTCCGGCCTGACCGTCGACCGGCATCGTCGAGACCCTGGACAAGTTCTCCAAGGCCACGGGCGCCAAGGCCTGGTTCCTGAACGAGGCGACCGACCTGGCGGCCGTCGTCCAGGAGATCAAGAACGAGCAGAGCCACCAGTACATCATCGGCTACACGTCCTATCAGGACACCTCGGAGCTCTACCGCTGGATCCGGGTGACGACGCCGAATTACAAGCATAAGATCCGCACCCGCCAGGGCTACTGAGGCATCCAGCGTCCCGTCAGGGACTGATCCCGAAATCCCCCCTTGGGGGTATTTTGCCCCCCGGCCCTTTATTTTTCGCGTGAAAACGCCTAAGATTGTTGCATGCGGGGTTTAGGGAGCGTCGGCGACGTTCGCGTCGCCCGTCAAGAATCAACGTCAGGAGGTTCTCATGAAGAACAAACAACTCATCCTCATGGCCGGCTTCGTCCTTCTGGTCGCCGTCGTCACGGGACCGGCTTGCGCCACCAAGAAATTCGTCCGGACGGAATCGGCCACCCTCGACCAGAAGATCTCGGAGGTCTCGACCGAGGTCGAGGCCAGCCAGAAGCGGATCTCGGAACACGACGAGAAGCTGACCACGATCGGCTCGCTCATCTCCCAGCACGACAACCAGTTCAAGGCTGTCGAGGGCGAGATCGGCGAGGTCAAGACCCTCATCAAGGGCAACCTCGTCATGACGGCCACGCTGAAGAACGACGACGCCAAGTTCGCCTTCAACAACGCCACGCTCAGCCCCGAAGCCAAGGGCGTTCTCGACGCGTTCGTCCAGAGGCTCGTCACCGAGAACAAGGGCGTCTACATCGAGATCCAGGGCCACACCGACAGCACCGGGACCGACGAGGTCAACATGGCCCTCGGCCGGAAGCGGGCCGAATCGGTCATGATGTATCTCTATCAGCAGTACAAGATCCCGCTCCATCGCATGTCCGTCGTCAGCCTCGGCAGCTCCATGCCGCTCGCCGACAACGGGACGCGCGACGGCCGCAGCCAGAACAGGCGGGTCGAGATCCTCGTCTACGAATAAGGGACGGCTGAGAACCGCTCAATCCGCCGGGGGGACGGGCCGCGCCGGCCTTTCCCCCCGGTGATCACCTCGCCGTGATCGAAGCGGCGATCCCCTCCCGGTCGAGGTCACCCACTCCGAGGACCAGGTACGTGTAGAGCTCCGTCGCGGCGATCGCCCCGGTGGAGATAGCGGTAGACCGTGTTGCCGGAGGCCTTGGGCAGCTCGGCGACGAGCGCGCGGACGCCGCCGGTCACCCGGTAGATCCGGTACTTCAGCACGCCGGTGTTCCGGGAATTGTCCGCCCAGGTCAGGATATTGACGTATTCCCGGAGAAGCAGGCTCCGGTTCGACGACTTTGGACGCCTTGAGGTTGAGCGGGGGGAAGATGTTGTCCGCGACGACCGAGACGGCGTCGTCGGCGGTGAGGCCGATCGAATCGTAGGCCACGGCCCGGATCGTGTGGGTCCCGTTCGAGAAGAGGGTCGTGTCGAACAGGAACGAGAACGGCGGCGCGCTCAGCGTCTGGCTCAGGGTCGCGTCGCCGTAGAGCTCGACCCGGGCCAGGCCGAGATCGTCGTTCGCGGCGACCTCGACGGCGATCGTGCCGTTGACCCTCTGCCCGTCGACGAGGTTGGTGATGGCGGCCGTCGGCGGGGAGTCGGCGGCGGTGATCGTCAGGCTCATGGGGGTCGTCGTCCCGGCGATGGCCGACAGGGTCATGGCCGTGGCCGCGCCGTCGTACCGGGCCGAATTCGGGAAGGTCAGCGGCCCGAGCGTCATCCCCGCCTTGTAGTAATCCCCGGCGTCGGCCGAGCCCGCCCAGGTCTCGATCTCCTCCAGGCCGTCCGCTTCCATGAGGCGGAGGAGCTTGTGCCCCGTGTAGGAATTGTCGTAGAGGTAATCGCTCCCCCAGGTGTTGAGACGGGCGTCGACGTGCCAGACGACGAGGCCGTCGGAGCCGGTGAAGAGGCCCGCGTCGTTGCCGGACCGGTACCGGTTCTGGACCATGAAGTACTCGTCGAAGATCCGGCCGGGCACGGCGCCCGGCATGAACAGGGCCGCGTCCGGGTAGAGGCCGGAGGCCCTCAGGCTGATCGTCTGCGAGCCCCCCGAGACGACCGTCGGCGTGATCCAATCCAGCATGAATTTGGAGAAGCAGTTGTGGTCGCCGGTGCCGTCCATGATGTCGAGGCTGCCGACGCCGCCCCGGGGCCCGATGGCGTCGTCGTAGTCGTAGTAGTCCGGCACGCCCAGGGCGTGGCCGGTCTCGTGGATGATCGTGCTCGGGGAGAAGGCGCCGCTCGGGTAATTATAGAGCTCCCATTGCCAGGAATAGCTCGTCAGCCGCTTGCCGTCGACGCGGTAGGACGAGTCCCCGAACCAGGTATAGTAGCCCCACCAGAACTCGGCCCACTCGCCGTGCGGGCCGGTCCAGAAAACGCAGAAATAATCGATCGCCCCGTCGCCGTCGTTGTCGTACTGCGAGAAGTCGTGCCCCTGGGCGTCGTAATAGGCCAGGGCCTCCTTGATCACGTTCTGGCGGCCGGCATCGGTCTCGGCGACGGCGCTCCGGGCGTAGGGCGCCTGGTACCAGCCGAGGACGTTCCCCGTGATGGTCAGCTGATCGTAGGAGGAGCGCTGGTAGAAGTTCCTCAGGCTGTCAAAGGGCGGCGCGCCGGCGCCGGCCCCGAAGAGGCGGGAGGTGAAGGTCGCCGGGAGGGTCGTTCCGGGATAATCCGAAAAGGAGATGAGCAGGGCCAGGACCTTGACGGTCCCGGTCGTCGGCATGCCGTCCCAGGCGGACGGCGGGGCCAGGACGGAGACGGAGGCGGGGCGGGCGGAGAGAAGGCCGCGGCCGGGCGTCAGGCGGGCGAGCTTTGTCCGGAGCCGGTCCTGGACGCGCCGGGGGACCTTGTGGTTGCCGAAGGCCTTGGCCTGGGCGACCCGGGCGGCCAGGGTGCCGTCGAGCCTGTAGCGCGCGATCTGTTCTTTCGTCGGCGGCTCGAGGGCCCGGGCCGGAACGAGGCCGGCGGCGAAGATCGCGAGGACAACGGCGGCGGTACATGCCGCGCGCTGGAAATGTGTCATGGGTCTGCTCCCTGGCTCGGAGCCACTATAGGCCTCGCCGGACACGGCGTCAAACAGGCGCCTCAGAAGGGGTCAAATCTACCCTTCGTTACTTTTTCCCGTCGAAAGACCAGGCAGAAATAACGATGAGTAGATTTGACCCCTTCTTGTCAGCGGACGCCGAAGTTGAAGCCCGTCCGCTCCTCGTTCCGGTCCGTGGCCGGGGCGGGCTCGGGCGAGAGGGCCGAGATCTCGGCCCTGAGCTCCGGCGTCATCGGGAATGTCCGCGGCCGCGAGCAGGGGCGCGAGCTGGGCCGTGTTCCGGGCGCCGATGAGGGGCGCCGTCACCGCCGGGTGGGACGCGGCCCAGGCCACGGCCAGTCCGGCCGGGTCGAAGCCGCGCTCCGCGGCGAAGGCGGTGAAGCGCTCGGCGACCTCGTAGTTCAGGGAGTCCGCGTAGCGGGTCGCGTAGATCTTGTTGGTGATGAGCCGCCCCGTCTCGGGCCGGCGGGCCGGGCCGTACTTGCCCGAGAGCAGGCCGCCCGCGAGAGGGCCGTAGGGGAAGACGCCCAGCCCTTCGGACTGGGCCATGGGCAGGATCTCGGATTCCGCCTGGCGCTTGAGAAGATTGAACATGGGCTGGATGCAGGCGAACGGCGCCAGGCCCTCTTTCGCCGAGATGCCGAGGGCCTTGGCGACCTGCCAGGCGGCGAAATTGCTGGCCCCCGTATAGACGACCTTGCCCTGCCGGACGAGGTCGTCGAGGGCGCGCAGGGTCTCCTCGAGCGCCGTCCGGTCGTCGAAGCGGTGGACGTAGTAGATGTCGACGCGGTCGGTCTGGAGGCGGCGGAGCGAGGCCTCGACGGCGTACATGATATGGCGGCGCGACGCGCCCATGGCGTTGACGTCTTTGGAGGTCGGGAAGTAGGCCTTGCTGGTGATGATCACCTCTTCCCGGCAGTCCTTGATGAGGCGGCCCAGGATCTCCTCGGCCCGGCCGGCGGAGTACATGTCGGCGCAATCGAAGACGTTGACGCCGGCGTCGCGGCAGGCCGCGAAGAGGGCCTTCGAACCGGACTCGTCGGCGTCGCCGCCGAAGGACATCGTCCCGTAGGCGATGGCCGAGACCTTGACCCCGGTCTTGCCCAGGAATTTGTAGTTCATCGCGGCCTCCCTCTTTACTGGATCTTCTTCTTCAGCTCGAGCCCGTGCCCGATCGGATAGAGGTCGGGGATCGAAACGGGCAGCTTGCCGGTGACGTCCATCTCCCCGGCCAGGGCCCGGGCCGCCGTCGCTTGCGTCTCCGGCGTGTCCTTGTACAGGCAGAGGTACGCGTCGACCTCGGGGAACTCCCTCAGGAGATAGGGACTGCCGAAGGAGACGGCGACGATCTTCGGCCCGTCCGGGAGCGCGGCCAGCTTGCGGATGAGATCGATGTGGCCTGGCTCGAGGCCGACGCTCCCCTTCCTGTCGACGAGCCTCGAGAACAGGGCCAGGACGACGGTCTCGGCCGTCGCGGCCTTGGCGAAGGCCTCGTCGAGACGGTCCTGCCCGGTGTCCGCGTCCGCGTAGAAAGCGGCGGCCTCGGGGAACCGGGACCGCATCGCCGAGACGAAGGCCTGCCCGGCGAAATAATCGCCGAGGTCGCTGCTCAACGAGAGGATGGCCAGCTTCTCGGGCGCGACGGCGAGCGGCAGGACGCCGCCTTCGTTGCGGACCAGCGTCGCCGAGCCCTCCACGATCTTCGCGGCCCGATCGAGGTAGGCCTGGGGCGCGATCGCGCGGCGGAGGCGATCGATCTTGACGAAGCGATCGCGGTGGAGGCCGAGCGAGGCCTTGGCCTCGAGGATGCGGCGCACCGACGCGTCGATCCGGGCCATCGGGACGCGGCCGTCCCGGACGGCGGCGGCGAGATAGGCGATGACCTTGTCCGGCTCGGGCGGGAGAAGGAGCTGGTCGACGCCGGCCAGCACGGCCCGCAGCGAGGCCTCCTCGGTCGAGTAGGCGTTCGTCACGCCGCCCATCTCGAGCGCGTCGGTCACGATGAGGCCCTTGAAGCCCATCTTCCCGCGCAGGACGCCGGTCATGATCGGCGCGGACAGGGTCGCCGGGAGCCCGGGCGTCGGGTCGAGGGCCGGCACGGCCAGGTGCGCGGTCATGACGGCCCGGACGCCGGCGTCGATGGCCCGCTTGAAGGGGAAGAGCTCGACCTTCTCGAGGCGGTCGAGGTCGGCGGCGATCGTCGGCAGGAGGCTGTGGGAATCCTGCGAGCGTGTCGCCGTGGCCCGGGAAGTGCTTGGCCGTGGCGATCATGCCGTTGTCCTGGACGCCGCGGATGAAGGCGCTCGGCCAGGCGGCTCGACGAGGGCCGGGTCGGCGCCGATCGAACGGGTGTTGATGATGGGGTTGTCGGGATTGATGTTGACGTCGACGACCGGGGCGTAGGCCATGTGGATGCCCATGGCCCGGCCCTCGAGGGCGGTGATCCGGCCCATGGCGTAGGCGTCGTCCTCCGAGCCGGTCGCGCCCGAGCCCCATGAGCGGCGGGAAGAGGGTCGCGCCCGTGACCCGGTTGGCGGCGCCCCGCTCGAAATCGGAGGCCATGAGGAGCGGCACCTTGGCCAGCTTCTGGAAGGCGTTGGCGAGCTCGGCCGTCTCGTAGACGCGCGCGGGCGCGAAGAGGATCAGGCCGCCGATCCCGGACCTCGAGACGAGCGATTCGAGCTCGCGGATAGACGCGCTGTCGGCGTTGCGGAACTCGGCCGTGAAGCGGCAGGCGATCATCTGGCCGACCTTCTCCTCGACGGTCATCTTCTTGAGGGTCCGGGCGACCCAGCCGTTGTCGGGGGCGGAGAGGCGCGGGGCCGTGGCCGGCGCGGGCGCGCGGACGCAGCCGGAAACGGCGAGGGCCAGCAGCAAGACGGCCGGGGCCGCGGCTTGGCATCGCATCATGATCTCCATCCTTCTTTCACTCGAGGACGTCCCTCGGCGCGAGGGGCCGCCGGCCTCAGGCCTCAATAGCGGACGAGGGCGTGGACCGCGACCTCCGGGTGGGCCTTGCGGATCGCCTCGACGCCCTTCAGGAACGATGAGCTCGACGACGGCGCCGAAGCCGACGACCTCGCCCTTGAGGAGCTTGACCAGGTTGATGGCGCTCACCGAGGAGGAGCCGGTGGCGATGAGGTCGTCGATGATGAGGACGCGCTGGCCGCGGGCCACGGCGTCCTCGTGCATCTCGAAGTGCTCGACGGCGTATTCGTTGGGGGCCACGACGGTGGCGCACTTCCGGGGGAGCTTGCCCTTCTTGCGGATGACGGTCATGCCGAGGCGGAGGTCCCGGGCCAGGGCCGCGGCGAAGAGGAAGCCGCGGGATTCGATCCCGACGATGATCTCCGGCTTTCTCGTCGCCGCCCAGGCCGCCAGGTCGTCGATGGACGCGTTGAAGGCCTGGGAGCTCTGGATGATCGGGGTGATGTCCTTGAAGACGATCCCCGGCTTGGGAAAGTCGGGAACGTCGAGGATGTAATCTTTGAGATCGATGCTCATGATAGGCCTTACTTTATCAAATCCAATGAACAAAGAGAAGGCGACCGGCCCCTTCTTTTTTCGGATGGGGTATACTGGAAGGGATGGCCACCGACTATTCCCTCTATCTCGTCGCCGACGCCGATTACGCCGCGGGACGCGAGCTCCCGGACCTCGTCGACGCGGCCGTCGCCGGCGGGGTGACCGTGGTCCAGCTCAGGGCGAAATCCCTCCCCGGAGGCGCTTTCGTCGAGCTCGGACTGGCCATCGCCCGGCGGCTCGCGGGAACGGGCGTCCCGCTCCTCATCAACGACCGGGTCGACGTCGCTCTGGCCTGCGGCGCCGCCGGCGTCCATCTCGGCCAGGAGGACATGCCGGTCCCTCTCGCCCGCCGCCTTCTCGGGCCGGGCGCGGTGATCGGCGTCTCCGTCAACACGCCCGACGAGGCCCTCCGCGCCGAACGGGAGGGCGCCGATTACGTCGGGGCCGGCCCGGCCTACGCGACGGCGACGAAGGACACGCCGCTCGCCGTCCTGGGGCCGGCCGGGATCGGGCTCGTCAAACGCGCGACCGGGATCGCCGTCGTCGCCATCGGCGGCATCGGCCCGCGGAACGCCGCGGAGGTCGCCGCCGCCGGGGCGGACGGCATCGCCGTCGTCTCGGCCATCCTCGGCGCCCCGGACGCGAGACGGGCCGCCGAAGAGCTGAAAGGCGGCTTTATCGCAAAATAGGATCAAGAAAAGGAGGACGATATGACCATGGGAAGATGGGCGGCCTTGCCGCTGGCCGTTCTGCTGGCGCTTTCCCCCGGCCTGGCCCGGCCCGCGGCCGGGAGCGACCTCGCCGCCATCAAGGACGCGAGCGACCAGGTCAAGAAGGTCGAGGACGCCATCCGCGTCCTCGAAGAGATGATGAAGGAATCGGACAAGAGCATCCCGGAGAGCCTCATCAGGGACTGCGCCGGGATCGCCATCATCCCCGACGTCATCCGGGCCGGTCTCGTCATCGGAGGCCGCCACGGCCGGGGCGTCGTGCTCGTCCGGACGAGCGGCGGCTGGAGCGATCCGGCCTTCATCGAGATCACGGGAGGAAGCATCGGCTGGCAGGCCGGCGTCCAGTCGGCCGACGTCGTTCTCGTCTTCCGCACGCCGCGGAGCGTCGAGAACATCAGCAAGGGCAAATTCACGCTGGGGGCGGACGCCGGCATCGCCGCCGGGCCGCTGGGCCGCACCGCCGAAGCCAGCACGGATTCCGAGCTCAAGGCGGAGATCTTTTCGTATTCCCGAAGCCGCGGCCTCTACGCCGGGCTGACCCTGCAGGGGACTTCCATCCAGGAAGACCGCAAGGCCAACCGGGATTTCTACGGCGGCGAGATCTCGCCGAAGGACATCTTCGCCGGCAAGGCCCCCGCGATCCCCGAGTCCGCGGCCAAGCTCAAGAGCGCGCTGGCGGGACTCGGTAAGAAATAAGCGCCGCCGGACCCCTATTCGATGGTGATGCGGCGGTCGTCGTCGCCGGCCGTTTCGATCCGGACGCGTATCCCGTCGACCGGGAAGGTCAGCTTCTCGGCCCACTCGACGACGACGATCCCCTGCCCCAGCATATCCTCCCACCCGAGATCGGCGATCTCGGCCTCCCGCTCGAGGCGGTAGAGGTCGATGTGGAAGATGCGGTGCCGCCCTTCGTAGACGTTGACCAGCGTGAACGACGGGCTCGAGACGCGGTCGGGGTCGGCGACGCCGGCGCCCGCGGCGATGCCCTTGGCGAAGACCGTCTTGCCCGCCCCGAGCTCCCCGAAGAGGAGCACGACTTCCTTCCCTTCGAATCCGGCCGCCATCTTCCGGGCCAGCTCGAAGGTCTCCTCCCCGGAGCGGGTCGTGACGGCCGGCCTCGGGCTCATGCCCCGGTCAGCGCTTTCAGGGCCGGCGGCAGGAAGCGGATGATGTCGCCGGCGACGAGCGACCGCTCGCCCAGCCTGTCCGCGGCGACGTCCCCGGCCAGGCCGTGGGCGAAGACGGCCGAGAGGACGGCCCCGAGGATATCGTGCTTCTGGGCGATCTGGGAGGCGATCATGCCGCCCAGGACGTCTCCCGTCCCGCCTGTGGCCATGCCCGGGTTCCCCGTCGGGTTGACGAAGACGCGTCCGTCGGGGGCGGCGATGAGCGTCCGGTAGCCCTTGAGGACGAGGATGACCCCGTGTTTGGCCGCGAATTCCGGGGCCAGCTCGAGGCGGTGGCTCAGGACCTCTTCGGTCGTCCGTCCCGCGAGCCGGGCGAATTCTCCCGGGTGCGGCGTGAGGACGGCCGGGGCCTCGAGGCCGTTCCAGGACCTCGAGACGCGAGGCCAGGATGTTGAGCCCGTCGGCGTCGATGACGCACGGGACCTTGATCTTCGGCAGCAGTCCGAGGACGAATTCGGCCGTCGAGTCGTTGGTCGAGAGCCCGGGCCCGACGAGCACGGCGTTCTTGCCCTTGAGCAGGGCGGCCGCCCGCGGCAGCGCGGCCGCGGCGATCGTCTGGCCCGGCGTTTCGGCGAGCGGCTCGGTCATGAGCTCGGCCATTCCCCGGGCGATCGACGGCAGGACGCCCGGCGGCCGTGGCCACGGTGACCAGGCCGGCGCCCATGCGCAGCGCGGCCCGGCCGGCCAGGACGGACGCCCCCGACTTGCCGAGCGATCCGGCGAAGATGAGGAGGTGGCCGTAGGAGCCCTTGTGGGTGTCCCTTTTCCGCCTGGCGAAGTACGGCCGGACGGTCGACTCTTCGACGAGCTCGAGCTTCAGCGCGGGGTTCTCGAAGAGCGCGGGCGGGATGCCGATCGGGGCGACGACGAGCTCGCCCACGCGCTCCGCGGCCGGCGGGAAGATGTGGGCGATCTTCGGGGCGGCCAGCGCGACCGTCAGGTCCGCCTCGACGCTCGGCCCGATGATCTCGAACCGGTCGGCCGAGAGGCCGGAGGGGATGTCGACCGCGACCTTGAAGGCGGCGCTCCTGTTGATGTCCTCGACGGCCGACGCGAAGAGGCCTTCGAGCGGCCGCTCCAGGCCCGTCCCGAAGAGCGCGTCGACGACGATCGAGGCGCGGGAGACGGCGATCCGGGCCTTCTTCCAGGCCGCGGCGTCCCGGACCTCGGTCACGGCGAGGCCCATCTTGAGCGCGATGGCCAGGTTGACCGCCGCGTCGCCCTTGACCTCGTCCCGGGCGGCCAGGAGGAGGACCTCGGGCTTGGCCCCGGCGTTGAAGAGGTGCCTGGCGACGACGAAGCCGTCCCCCCCGTTGTTGCCCTTGCCGGCCACGACGACGATCCTCTCCCCGGCGATCGACGGGAATCGCGCCTTGAGCGCCCGGACGATCCTCAGCCCGGCGTTCTCCATCAGCACGATCCCGGGGATGCCGAGCTCTTCGATCGCCGTCCGGTCGATCTCCCTCATCTCCGCGGAGGTCAGGATCTTCATGTCTCTCCTCCGGCGGTCATTTTAACACAATCGGGTTTTGTTGACTTTGGTTCTTTCCCATGTTAAGGAATACAGGATAGAATGAAGGGAACCGTTGTGATGGAACCGTCCAAAACCCCGTCTATGGTCCGCAGGACCCCCTGGCAGCTCGTCGCGGTCATCCTGTTCCTCCTCGCGGCCGGCGTCGCCGTGGGGCTCCTCACGCCGGGCCGCTTCAGGCCGTTCATCGCCGTCGCCTTCCTCGTCCTCTGCGGCGCCCTGCTCTTCCTGATCTGGCGCCTGGCCGTCTCCGCCCACGAGAGCGCCGAGCGGACCAAGTGGGACCAGGCGAACAAGTCCATGGCCGAGTTCATGCAGGTCATGATCGACGTCATGCCGAACCCGGCCTTCTTCAAGGACACCGAGGGCCGCTACCGGGGCACCAACGCGGCCTTCGAAAGGCTCCTCGGCAAGTCCAAGAGCGAGCTCATCGGCCAGACCATCGCCGACGTCGCCCCCGCCGGACATCGTCGAGAAGCACCTGGAGCACGACCAGGCGCTGCTCGCCGAGCCCGGGCACCAGGTCTACGAGGCCCCCCTCAAGGCCTGGGACGGCGAGCATCATGTCATCTTCATCAAGACGACCTACCGCCAGCCCGACGGGAAGGTCGCCGGGATCATCGGCATCCTCAAGGACATCACCCAGAGGCTGCGCGCCGAGGAGGAGCTCGAACAGCTCCGGCGGTTCAGCGAAAGCACGGTCCAGACGATGACCGAGGGCCTCGTCCTGACCGACGCCGACGGCAAGTTCACCTTCGTCAACCCGGCCGCCGCGCGGATGCTCGGCTACACCCCCGGCGAGATGATCGACCGGCCGGTCCTCTCGTTCGTCCCCAAGGACCAGCACGCCGTCGTCCGCGATGCCGACGAGAAGCGCCTCAAGGGCATCTCCAACCGCTATGAGCTCGACTTCCTGCACACGCGACGGCAGCCGGCGGACCTTCCTCGTCAGCGGCGGCCCGCGCCTCCAGGGCACCCAGATCGGCGGCACGATGGCCGTCCTGACCGACATCACCGACCGCAAGGCAGATGGAAGAGGAGATCCGCTCCCTGTCCCTCCATGACGAGCTGACCTCGCCTCTGCAACCGGCGCGGCTTCATGACCCTGGCCGAGCACACCCTCAAGACCGCCAGCCGCCTGAAGAAGACGATCGCCCTGATCTACCTCGACGTCGACAATCTCAAGAGGATCAACGACACGGGCGGGCACAAGCTGGGCGACCGGGCCCTCGTCGAGGTCGCCTTCATCCTGAAGAAGAGCTTCCGCGAGACCGATGTCATCGGCCGGCTCGGCGGCGACGAATTCGCCGTCCTGGCCATGGAAACGAACCGGATGAACGTCGACATCCTCACCGGGCGGCTCCAGGAGAAGCTCGACCGCTTCAACGCCCGGTCGTCGGCCGAGGCCGGCTTCAGCCTGTCGCTGAGCACGGGCGTCGCCACGCGCGAGCCCGACGGCGCGGAGGCCGTCGAGGAGCTGCTGAGCCGGGCCGATCTCCTCATGTACGAGCAGAAGAGGGCCAAGAAGAGCGGCGAGCCCGACAAGGCCGTCCGGACCCTCGAAGTAGCCCCCCCGCGGCCTTGAAATCAGGGGCCGTTTGTGATATTTTTGAGGTCACTCTTCCCTAGCAAAACAATGGAGGTTCCCATGGCTATCCGCATAGGTATCAACGGGTTCGGCCGGATCGGCCGCAACATGCTCCGGGCGTCCTGGAACGACCCGGCCATCGAATACGTGGCCGTCAACGATATCACCGACGCCAAGACGCTGGCCCATCTGCTCAAGTACGACTCGGTCCTGGGCACGTTCAAGGAGGACGTCAAGGCGACCGAGGACGCCATCGTCGTCAACGGCCGGAAGATCCGCGTCCTGGCCGAGAAAGAGGTCGGCAAGCTCCCCTGGAAGGACCTGGGCGTCTACCGTCGTCATCGAGTCGACCGGCAAGTACACCAAGCGCCCCGACGTCATCCAGCACATCGAGAAGGGCGGCGCCTCGAAGGTCATCGTCTCCGCGCCGGCCACCGACCCGGACGTCACGCATCGTCCTGGGCGTCAACGAGAAGACCTACGACCCGGCCAAGCACCACATCATCTCCAACGCCTCCTGCACGACCAACTGCCTGGCCCCCGTCGTCAAGGTCCTCCACGACGCGTTCGGCGTCGAGCGGGGCTTCATGACGACCATCCACTCCTACACGAACGACCAGAAGATCCTCGACGCCCCGCACAAGGACCTGCGCCGGGCCCGGGCCGCCGCCGTCTCCCAGATCCCGACGACGACCGGGGCGGCCAAGGCCGTCGGCCTGGTCATGCCCGAGCTCAAGGGCAAGATCGACGGCTTCTCGGTCCGCGTCCCGACCCCCGACGTTTCGATCGTCGATTTCGTCGCCGTGCTCAAGAAGACGACGACGGCCGAGGAGATCAACGCCGCCTTCAAGGGCGCCGCGGACGGAGCCGCTGAAGGGCATCCTGGGCGTCACCGACGAGCCCCTCGTCTCCTGCGACTTCCTGGGCGATCCCCGCTCCGGGATCGTCGACCTCCTCTCGACCAAGGTCATCGACGGCAACCTGGCCAAGGTCATCGCCTGGTACGACAACGAGTGGGGCTACTCCTGCCGGCTCGTCGACCTGGCCAAGTTCGTGGCCAAGTGAGCCGGGCATGAATTTCGTCACCGACCTCGACGTCAAAGGCAAGCTCGTCTTCCTCCGGGTCGACTTCAACGTCCCCCTCGACGACAAGGGCGAGATCCGCGACGACACCCGCATCCGGGCCTCGCTGCCGACCATCGCCTGGCTCCTCGAACACGGCGCCCGGCTCGTCATCGCCTCCCATCTGGGGCGGCCCAAGGGCAAGGTCGACCCGACGATGAGCCTCAAGCCGGCCGCGAAGAGGCTGGCCGAGCTCATTCCGAACAAGGTCGTCATGGCCCCCGACGTCATCGGCGACGAGGTCGGCCGGCTCAAGCGGGTCCTGGGCGACGGCGAGGCGCTCCTGCTCGAGAACGTCCGGTTCTACAAGGAGGAGGAGAAGAACGACCCCGGGTTCGCCCGCAAGCTCGCCGAGGACATCGACATCTTCGTCAACGACGCCTTCGGCTCGAGCCACCGGGCCCACGCCTCGGTCGTCGGCATCACCGATTTCGTTCCCGTCAAGGCCGCCGGCTACCTGATGAAGAAGGAAGTCGACTACCTGAAACGGGCCGTCCACACGCCGGTGAAGCCCTACGTGGCCATCCTCGGCGGGGCCAAGGTCTCGGACAAGATCGAGATCATCGAGAGCCTGCATCGGCAAGGCCGATCACATCCTGATCGGCGGCGCCATGGCCTACACCTTCCTGAAGGCCCAGGGCCTCGGCGTCGGCAAGTCGCTCGTCGAGGACGACCAGATCGAGATCGCCCTCGTCATCCTGGACAAGGCCCGGACGAACGCGGTCAGCTTCCATCTCCCGCAGGACCATGTCCTGGCCAAGGCCGCCGAGGCCGGGTCGCCCTCGAGGATCGTCGAGTCCCTGCCCTTCCCCGAGGACATGATGGGCGTCGACATCGGCCCCAAGACCGTCGCCGCCTACGCGGCGGTCATCGCCACGGCCAAGACGATCTTCTGGAACGGCCCCATGGGCATCTTCGAGATCGAGGAGTTCGCCAAGGGGACGATCGGGGTCGCCAAGGCCGTGGCCGAATCCGGCGCGATCTCCATCGTCGGCGGCGGGGATTCCGTCGCGGCGGTGAAGAAGGCCGGCGTCAAGGACAGGATCAGCCACATCTCGACGGGCGGCGGCGCCTCTCTCGAGTACATCGCCTACGAGACGCTCCCCGGCATCACCGCCCTGGAAAACTGACATGCCCGTCCGGAAGCGCGGCCCGTTCGTCGCGGGCAACTGGAAGATGCACCTGAAGCTCGGCCGAGGCCGCGGCGCTCGCCCGCGGGATCGTCGAAGCCGGGCCCGAGACCGGCGGAAGCACGGTCGTCCTCATCCCTCCGTTCACCAGCCTCGCGGCCGTCGGCGGCGCGATCGCCGGTTCGGACGTGCGGCTCGGGGCGCAGGACCTCTATTGGGAGGACCAGGGCGCCTTCACCGGCGAGATCTCGGGGCCCATGCTCGCGGACGCGGGGTGCGCCTACGTCCTCGTCGGCCACTCCGAGCGGCGCCAGCTCTTCGGCGAGACCGACGAGACCGTCCAACGCAAGACCCGGGCCGCGCTCAAGGCCGGCCTCTCCCCCATCGTCTGCGTCGGCGAGGTCCTGGCCGAGCGGGACGGGGGCCGGACGCTCGAGCGCATCGACGACCAGCTCGCCCGGGGCCTGGGCGGGATCTCCAGGGAGGACATGGCCCGCGTCGTCATCGCCTATGAGCCCGTCTGGGCCATCGGCACGGGCCGGACGGCCTCCCCCGGACAGGCGGAGGAGGTCCACGCCCATATCCGGAGGCGTCTTGGCGGATCCTATGGAAATGACGCCGCCTCCTGTGCTATAATCCTCTACGGCGGTTCCGTCAAACCGGCCAATTCTTATCCGTTGTTCCAGGAAAAGGATATCGACGGATTTTTGGTCGGAGGAGCTTCCCTCGACGCCGGCGGCTTCGTCGCCATCGTCAAGGAGGCCCTTCGAGCCGTACAAGGAAGAGAAGTGAGCGCTTTAATCATCATTCTGCACGTCATCGTTTGTCTGATCCTGATCCTGGTGGTCCTGCTCCAGTCCGGAAAGGCCGCGGACCTGGCCGGGGCTTTCGGCGGCGGCGGCAGCCAGACCGCCTTCGGGGGCCGGGGAAACACCAGCCTGCTCTCCAAGGTGACGACCGCGGCGGCCATCATCTTCATGCTGACGTCACTCAGCCTGTGGATCCTGTCCGGCCGCGAGACGACGTCCGTCGTCGGGGGCGAAAAGGCCCCGGCCGCGGCGACCGTCCCGGCCGCCAAGCCCGATGACAAGGCGGCGGCGACCGAGCCGGCCACGAAGCCGGAGCAGAAGCCCGAGCAGAAGCCGGCTGAAAAGCCCGCCGTCCCGGCCCCGGTCGAGAAGAAGTAGTTTCGTTTCAAGCCGAAGTGGTGGAATTGGCAGACACGCTAGCTTGAGGGGTTAGTGCCCGCAAGGGCTTGGGGGTTCGAGTCCCCCCTTCGGCATTCCCAAAATCCCTCTTCGAACAAAGCCTCCGGTCTAAGATCGGCTGGCCGCCCAGAGGGCGAAGCTGCTCTCGTCCAGCGCGCCGACCTGGCGCCCCCTCTCGGCGCCCTTGTGGACGACGACGAAGGTCGGCACCCCCTGGACGCCGAACTCGCGGGCCAGGTCCTGGTGGAGCTCCACGTTGATCCTGATGACGGCGATCTCGCCGGCCCGCCGCGCGGCCAGCTGCTCCAGGATGGGGTGCATCATGTGGCAGGGGCCGCAGGTCTCCGAATAGAAATCCGCGAGCACGGGCAGGGCTCGAGTTGTGGAAGAGGGCCATGATGCCCTCCCCGCCCGGCTCGAGGATCTCCCCCGGCTCGGGCAGGCGGCGACTTGCAGCGGCCGCAGACGACCGTCTTGCCCCGCGACGCGAGGGGAAAGAAGTTCGTCGTGCCGCACGTGCCGCAGCTGACCTTCACTTTTTCGTCGGTCATGGCTCTCTCCTCGCTCCGGCCCGCGCCGGCCGCGTCACTTCTTGATCGGGAACGGCGGGATGGGCGGGATCTCGCGTCCCTTCGTCTTCAGCTCCTCCAGGATGACTTCGATGCCCTTGTTGAGCTGGTCGTCGACGCCGGCGAATTCCCGCGCCGGGTCGTTGTCGACGACGATGTCGGGCTCGACCCCGATGCCCTCGATGATCCAGCCCTTGCCGTCCGGGCTGTAGGGGGCGAACTCCGGCTTGTTGAGCGAGCCGCCGTCGAGAAGCGGCAGGGAGCCGCGGATGCCGACGACGCCGCCCCAGGTCCTCTTGCCGATGAGCTTGCCGAGCTTGAGCGTCTTGAACCGGTAGGGGAAGATGTCGCCGTCGGAGGCCGAGAACTCGTCGCAGAGGCAGACCTTGGGCCCGAGGAAGGCCGCGCCGGGATCGGGGGCGCCGACGCCGTTGCGGGCCACCTCGACCATGACCATCTCGCGGACGAGGCGGTCGATGACCTGCGGCGAGACGTTGCCGCCGCCGTTGCCGCGGACGTCGATGATCAGGGCCTTCTTGCGCAGCTGGGGATAGAAGTGCTTGACGAACTCGTTCAGGCCGTCGACCCCCATGTTCGGGATGTGGATGTAGCCGACCTGGCCGCCCGTGGCCTTGTCGACCTTGGCGATGTTGCCCTCGACCCAGTCGTTGTAATAGAGGGCGTTCTCCGTCTCGATGGGGACGACGACGACGTCGCGGGCGCCCTTGCCGTCCGGCGCCGGCCGCGACCTTGAGGGTGACCTGTTTGCCGACCGTGTTGTAGAGGAGCTCGTCGAGGCTCGCGGCCTTGTCGAGGGGCCGGCCGTCGACGGCGACGATGTACTCCCCTTCCTTGACGTTGACGCCGATCTCGGTCAGGGGCGAGCGCAGGCCGCGGTCCCAGTTCTGGCCCTTGAGGATCTTGGCGATCCGGTAAGAGCCGGTCTTGGCGTCGCGCTCGAACCTGGCCCCGAGCATCCCGACCTTGACCTTCGGCGCGGCCGGCATATCGCCGCCGCCGACGTAGGTGTGGCCGGCGCTGAGCTCGCCGATGAGCTCGCCGATGACGTAGGTCAGGTCGGCCCGGTGGTTGACCGCCGCGGCCAGCGGCTTGTAGCGCAGGCGGAGGGCGTCCCAATCGACGCCGTGCATGTTCGGGGCGTAGAAGAACTCCTTCATCTGCCGCCAGCATTCCTCGTAGATCTGGTCCCATTCCTGGCGGCAGGTCCACGGCCACCTCCATCCCCGAGAGGTCGAGCTTCGTCATCGAGCTTGATCGGCGCCTTGGGGCAGATCGATGATGCCGTAGGCGCCGTCCTTCTGGACGAGCATCTTCTTGCCGTCGGCCGAGACCTCGTAGCCGCTGGATCTTGCCCGAGGTCCGTTTCCTTGAGATCGGCCAGGTCGTAGAGCATCAGGGCGGGCTGCCGCTCGAGGGACTTCACCTTGCCGTAATAGACGGAGTCGCCGGCGGCGTAGATCAGGCCGTAGTTGGCCGTCTCGATGGGCAGGGCGACGATGCGGTCCATGAGGCCGTCGGTGTCCACCTTGACGGGCGGGGCGGCGGGCTCCTTCTTCTCGGCGGGCTTCTTGTCGGCCGGCAGGCGCCTTGGCGGCGGGGGCCGCCGGCTTTTCGGCCTTGACCGCCACCTCGTCGCTTTTCGGCGCGAACGGCGACTTCACGTCCTTGGACAGGGTCACGAAGTAGACCCGGGACATGGCCAGGTAGGCATGGTTCCACTCCGTCGAGCTGTAGACGGGATCGAAATCCCGGTCGGAGACGAAGAAGAGGTACTTGCCGTCGTCGCTGAAGGCCGGGTCGCCGGAATTGTACCAGGCGTCCGTCACGGCGAAGGTCTTTTGAGAGTCGACGCGAGTAGAGGTAGATCCGGGCCGAGCCCTCGACCTCGGGCTTGCCGTAGGCGATCCAGCGGCTGTCGGGCGACCAGGTGAATTCGTTGATCTCGCCGGCCTCGGCCTTGGCCGCGACCGTGATCGCCTTGGACGCGACGTCGACGAAGGCCAGGCGCTGCATCTTGTCGTTCCAGAGGATCTTCGTCCCGTCGGGCGACCAGCGGAACTGGTACTTGTAGGTGTCGCCGCCGGTCGTGAGCTGACGCGGCTCGCCCGTCCCGTCCTGGTCCATGAGCCAGATCTCCTCGGTGCCGCTGCGGTCGGAGATGAAGGCGATCGGTCCGGCCGTCGGGCGACCACTTGGGATTGCGCTCGTGGACGCCGGGGGTCACGGTCAGGTTCCGGGTGTTGCCGTTCTTGGCGGGCACGGTGAAGACGTCGCCGTGGGCGCCGAACAGGGCCCGCTGGCCGTCGGGGCCGATCTCGTAGTGGTTGACGCGGCTGTCGACCTTGACGACCTTGCCCCGCGCCCGAGACCATGGTCGTCGGCGATGACGACGGGCACGCGGGCCGTCTGCTCGGTGGCCAGGTCGAAGCGTGTAGAGATAGCCGCCGTTCTCGAAGACGATGTGCTTGGGGCCGAGCGAGGGGAACTTGATGTCGAACTCGGCGAAGCTCGTCAGCTTGCGCGTCGCCTTGGAGGCGAGGTCGTAGACGTAGAGGTTCATCCGCTTGGCCTCGTCCCGGTCGGACAGGAAGTAGATCCGGTCGCCGCTCCACATGGGGATGATGTCGAGGGCCGGGTTGGAGGTGATGTTCTCGACCGTCTTGGCGGCGAAGTCGTAGATCCAGATGTCGTCGGCCATGCCGCCGCGGTAGCGCTTCCAGGTCCGGAACTCGCGGAAGATCCGGTTGTAGGCGAGCTTCGTGTCGTCCGGCGAATAGGAGCAGAACCCGCCGCGCGGCAGCGGCAGCTCGTCCGGCGTCCCGCCGTCCTTCGAGGCCAGATAGAGCTGGCCGTTGAAATCGTTCCATTCGGCCATGCGCGAGCGGAAGACGATCTGGCTCGCCGTCGTGGGTCCAGCCCATGACCAGGTTGTTCGGGCCCATGCGGTCGGAGATGTCGTCGCGGCCGAGGGTGGGCGTGTAGGTCAGGCGCTTGGGGACGCCGCCGCCGGCCGGGATGAGGTAGACCTCGCGGTTGCCGTCGTACTCGCCGGTGAAGGCGATCGAGGCGCCGTCGGGCGAGAACCGGGCGAAGGCCTCGTAGCCTTCATAGTAGGCGGTCAGCTTGCGGGCCACTCCCCCGGCGAGCGGGACCGTGTAGAGGTCGCCGGCATAGCTGAAGACGATGGCGTCGTTCGAGACCGTCGGGAAGCGCAGGACGCGCGCCTCCTGCGGCCCGAAGGACAGGGTCGTCAGGGCGAGCACCAGGGTGACGAGAGCGAGAGCCCGGATCGTTTTCATGGGACCTCCTTGGCCGGCCTCCGCGTCATGGGGCGGCCATTCGCGCCGGCGTTATGACTTCGATTCTATGCCTGGGACCGGCGAAAATCAATCAGAGATGAAGCGGGAGAGGATGGCGTTGGAGATGAGGAGCTTGTCGGCGGGGATCCACAGGCGGGCGCCGGCCTGGACGAGGAGGCCCTCGGAGGCGAGCTCATCGATCTCCCGGGCATAGAGGGCGCAGACGTTGACCCCTGTCCGCTCCTCCAGGTCCGCGACGTCGACGCCGCGGACGAGGCGCAGCCCGAAGATCAGGGCTTCCCGGGCGGCCTGCTTGGGCGTGAGCTCGACCGTCTCGCCGCGCGCCTGCCCGCCGCGGCCGAGAGACTCCGCCCAGCCCTCGAGCGACTCCCTGTTGCACCATCTCCCGGGGCCGACATGGGAGCACGCGGACGGCCCGAGGCCGAGATACGGCTCGTAGCGCCAATACTTGAGATTGTGGCGGCATTCTTTCCCGGGCTTGGCGAAGTTCGAGATCTCGTATTGGCGGACCCCCGCCGCCTCGAGCGCGGCTTTCACTCTCTCGTAATTCTCGACCGCGGCGTCCTCGTCGACGGGCCGCTTGGCGAGGACCTTGGCGAAAGGCAGGCCCTCGACGTTCTCCAGGAAATAGAGGGAAACGTGGTCCGGCCCGATCGCGAGAAGGTCCTCGACCGTGCGGCCGACGGTCCCGGCCGTTTCGCCCGGGACCCCGACCATCAGGTCGATGGCCAGCGCGTCGAAGCCGGCCTCGCGCGCCGAGCGGCAGAACCGCAGCGCCTCCTCCCCCGAGTAGAGCCGGCCGAGCGTCCGCAGGGTGCCGTCGTCGAAGGACTGGACCCCGACGCTCAGCCGCGTGACGCCCGCCTCCCGCCAGCCCCGAAGGCGGTCATCGGCTCGGGATGAGGGATTGGCCTCCAGCGTGAATTCGGCGATCTCCAGGCGGAAGCGAGCCAGGGCGAGGTCGCGGACCGAGGCGACCTCCTCCCCGTTCAGAAGAGAAGGCGTGCCGCCGCCGAGATAGACGGTATCGAACGCGAGCCCGCCCCGACCGGTCCCCTCCGCTTCCCTCTCGATGCCCTCCCGCCAGGCCCGGCCCCCCGCCGCGGTCCAGGCGACGCTATAGAAATGGCAATAGGGGCACTTGCCCTCACAGAACGGGAAGTGGATATAAAGGCCCGCGCTCAGGTGTGTTCCTCGTAGCCGACGGCCGCGTAGTAGATGGCCCGGTCGAAGAAGACGAGGACCCGGTGCTGGAGGTCCATGGCCTGGTACAGGTCCAGGGCCGTGTCCAGAACCCCCGCCGCCTGGATCTTCATCCAGAGGAGACGGCGGATGTGGCAGAGCGACAGGACGATCTCCGAGAACGGGAAGCCCTCGCGCCGCCGCTGCCGGCCCAGGGCCGTCCAATAGCTCCGCACTTCCTCCTTGGTCGCCTCGTGGGAGACCCACTTGCCGAGCTGGCTGTAGACGCGGAAGGCCCGCTTGTAGATCTCCTTCTGGTCGAATCCCTGGTAGCTCGGCATGCGCGGATCGCGGCGGATGTCCTCGACGTAGCTCGTCGTCAGCTCGTCGGCGTTGCGCTCGATGAGGTCGACCAGCTTGCGGGACGCGGTCGTTTCAAAAAAGACGTCCTCACCACAGTCCAACACGATTCCCCTCCTCTATCCGCACCAAGGATTATCACGGGGAGGGGGGCTTGTCAAATAAAAAAGCCCCGTTCGGAAGCGGAACGGGGCTGAGGATGCGTGAGCGGGATCCGGGAGATTCCCCGGCTTACTTCTTCTTCATCGGGCAATTGTCGCAACAGCCCGATTCGGGCATCATGGCCGGCGCCCGCCATCGGCGTCTTGGCCGGAGCTTCCTTCATCTTCTTCATCATGGTCATGTGCTCGGCCATGTGGACCTGGATGGCCTTGACGACCTCGGGGTCCTTCGAGGTGACCTTGAGGACCGCCCCGTCCTTGGTGTTCTCGACGGCCATCTCGATCTTATCGCCGTAGAGCTGGAAGAGCTGGCCCATGCCGGGGGCCATCATCATGCCGCCGCCCTGCATGCCCATGCGGCCGCGCATCATGCCCATGCCCATCTGGCCCGCCTGGCCGCTCATCATCGGGCAGCCGGCCATCCCTTCGTGCTTCATCCATCTGGCCGCCCATCTGCGCCCATCTGGCCCATCTGCCCCATCTGGCCGGGCATCTTGGCCGCTTCACCCGTGGCCTTGGCCAGGTACTTCTCGGGGTCCTTGACGAAAGATTCCTTGCAGCCGGTGCTGCAGAAATAATAGGTCGTGCCCTTGTAGTCGTAGGTCGCCTTGGCGTTGGCCTTGACGACGGTCATGCCGCAGACGGGGTCGACGGCCTTATCGGCGCTCATCTGCTGGGCCACGACGCCGATGACGAGGGTGACGGCCAGCACGGCCATGAGAGAGACAAAGCGGATATTCTTCTTCATTGAGAGCCTCCTTTTGATTTCCGATCTATTATATCGGAAGGCCCTCGAAAAGGCAACCGGCCGCCGGCTACTTCCCCTTGACGATGGCGATGATGGCCTCCAAGGCCCGCGGGTCGTCGCATCTCTCCGAGCCAGAAGATGGCCTTCTTCCGGAGGCGCGCGTCCGGGTGGGTCTTGGCCAGCTTGATGAGGGCGTCGAGACCCTGCTTATCGGGCAGCTCCGCCAGGGCGAAGATGGCGTGCTCCTGGACCTCGAGGGCGCCGTCCTCGCGCGCGACCTCTTCCAGGACTTTCCCGGACTTCTCCGAGGCCATCTGGCTGAGCCAGAAGACGGCCTGCTTCCGGACGTCGCTTCTCTCCGCGCCCCGGGCCAAGGAGATCATCTCGTCGACGGCCGCGGGGAGCTCGATCTGGCTGATCCCGAAAACGGCCCCTTCACGGACCTCTTCCGACTTGTCGGCGCGGGCCGTCTTGGCCAGGAGGCGCAGGCCCTCGGCGTCGTCCAGCTGGCTGATCCAAAAGGCGGCGTCCTTGCGCAATTCGTCGGGGTCGGCGCCGCCGAGCACCTTGGCCAGGAAAGGCAGGGCCAGCTTGGCCGTTCCGTGGCACCCGGCCGCGGCGATCAGGTCTTCGCGGACCTTCTCGCCGGAGTTGCGGCCGTAAAGGGCGGCGACGAGCTCCATGCTCTGGTCCTCGGCCGCCTTGCCGAGCCAGTAAAGAGGGCGCCGCCTCGAAGTCGAGGCGCAGCTCGAGGTTGCTCATCCGGACGTCGGCGAGGACCGCCGGCTTCCCGGGCTTGTATTTCAGGAAGAAGCCGAGCTCCTTGAGGACCTTCTTCTCCGGCTTGTCCCGGCCGTCGATCCTGTCGAGGGCGGCCGTCGCCGCTCTCCTCACGTCCGCCGCCGTGGCTGTCGGCCGCGGCCGCGGCGGCCCTCCCGGCCAGAATGTCGGCGATGGTCGGGCCCCGATCGCGGTCACCGTCCGAAAAGGACCCGATGTGAGAGCGCTCTCCCTGGAGCCGGTCGATGGCATAGCCGATCCAGAACGGCCCCGGGCCGGTTTTGGACGCTTCGGCCAGGGCCCTGTCGAGCTTGGCCTGCAGGGTCCCGGGCTCCGCCGCGGAGTTGAAGACTTGGGCCGGCGGACGCGGACGGTCGGCGGACGCCGCCGCGCTCAGGCCGGCGGCGGCGACCGCGGCCAGGAGGAGGATCAGGCTGGCTTTGCGCATGGTCCCCTCCCGCGCTCTACAGTCCGGGGGCCTCGGCCCTCTTCTCGAGGATCTCGAGAAGGGCCGCCTTGGCCTTGGGCGTTCCGATCCGCCCCAGCGCCTCGACGGCCGACCGGGCCAGCCGCGCGTCCTTGCCCTTGGCGATCTCGAGAAGCGCGGCCACGGCCTCGTCGCTCTTGGTCTCGCCCAGGGCGAAGATGGCCTGCTGCTTGAGATCGGGGTCCGATTCGCTCTTGAGGACCTCGACGAGAATGCCGACGGGGGCGTCGCCCTCCTCTCCGGAGATGGCCATCAGGACGGCCCGCCGCGCCTGGGGGGACTTGGCGTTCTTCATGATCTTGAGGAGGGCCTCGTTGTCGGCTCCCCCCTCGATCTCGGCCAGCGCGAAGACGGCCATCTGGGCCGTTTCGTCGTCGGCGCTCGTCAGGGCGGTCTGGAGGAGCACGTCCTTGGCCTCGGCGCCCCCGTGATCGGCGAGGGCCATCAGCGCGTTCCGCTTGAGCTCCCCGTCCTTGGCCGTGGCCAGGTACTGCTTGAGGATGGCCACGGCTTCGGGGGTCTCACGGTCGGCGATCTGGAAGAGGGCGACCCGGGCCATCTCCGCGTCGGACTCGTCGAGCAGGATCTCCTTGAGCAGGGGCAGCGATTGGACGTCGTCGCGGTCCGCGAGCGAGAACAGGGCGGCCTGACGGATCTCGCGGTCCTTGCCCTCCTTCAGGATCCGGCGCAGGGCCTCCGTCGCCGGCTGGCCTTCGATGTCCTGGAGCGCGAAGGCCGCGGTGCGGGCCATTTCCTGGTCCGCGTCCGTCAGCGCGATCTGGGTGTACAGGGCGACCAGGCCGGGGTCCTTGGTATCGGCCAGGGCGAAGAGGGCGTTGCGCTTGAGATCGGCCGGGGCGTCGGACGAGAGGACGTCCTTCAGGGCCTTGACCGACTTCGGGCCCGCCCTTGGAGCCGATGGCGAAGAGGGCGGCGCGGCGGACCTCCATGTCGGGCTCGCGACGGATGATGTCCCGGAGCTTGGCCTGGGCTTCGGGCGATTCCATCCCTTCGAGCATGAACACGATCTGGCTCTTGAGCTTGGAGCTCGAGGCCTTGTCGTAGATGCCGATGATCGTCTTGAGGGCGTCGTCGTCGCCGATGTCCTGCAGGGCGTAGAGGGCCGTCATCCGGATGTCGTCCTCGGCCGCGTCCTCGTAGGATTCGATGATCGTCTGGTACTCGGGCTTGCCCGCCTTGGCCAGGCCCTGGGCGAGGCGGATCATGTTCGACTTGGCGTCGTCGGTCCAGTCGCTGTCGGGGTAGTCGTCGACGAACTTCTGGTAGCACTTGAAGACGGACTCCGCGGACTGGCCGAGCTTCTCCTGGGAGTAGCAGGACCAGAAGCGGGCGTCGTCGACCCAGGCGCTCTTCGGGAACTGGCGGACGAGGTCGTCCATCGCCGTCCGGGCGGGGGACCACTTCTCCTCGAGGACGAGCGCGTAGGCCTGCTTGTAGGCGATCGCGTCCTTGTCCTGTCCGGCCGGGTCTTCGGCCGCGGCGGGCGCGGCCAGGGCGAGGCCCGCCGTCAGGATGAGGGCGAGGAAGGCTCCGATGAGGATCCCTGTTTTGTTTTTCATGGTCTATCTCCTTAAACTTGGCTTTTCTTGACGGGCTTCGCGGCCCCTCCCGCGCGGGGCGGGGCGGGCGTCGCGGGCCATGCGGTCGAGGTCGATCTTGAGGAAGATGCCGCGCGCTGTCGACCCCCTGTCTGACGAGCTCGATGCCGTCCACATCCTGCCCCGCTTCGAGGTTGGCGATCTGCATCATGATGACCTCGAGCTCACCGACGAGCTCCCGGAGGCGCCGTCTGGCCGGGCTCGTTGAGCCCCTGGCGGATGGCCGGGGCTTCGGCGGCGAGGACGCGGGACGCGGCTTTCTTGCCGCCCAGGTCGAAGGCATAGGCGTCCTCGACGGCGGGGTCGAAGTTGACCAGCCCGAGGAGCAGGACCTTGGACCGCTCGATAAAATCGCCGGCCTGGGCCACGGCCCCGGACGCGGCGGGGGCGGATACGGCCGCCGTCGTCCCCGGCGCTCCTGTCGTCGCGGTGCCGGACGGTCCGATCAGGCGGCTGCCGATGAGGATCCCGACGAGAAGCAGGGCGGCCGCGCCCGCGGTTTGATAGGCCCAGCGGGGCAGGCGGGCGAACACGCGGCCGAACGCGCGGCCGATCCGCGCGGCGAGCGAGGGTCCGCGGCCTTCTTCGGTCGCCTCCCAGAGCATCCGCCGCGAGAGCCGGTCCCAATAGCCGCCCCAGAATTCCGGGCCGGGGTCGCGACGCTCGCGCTTGGCCATCAAGCTGAGTGTTTCCGCAAGGGCGGCGTGCTCGGCCGCGCACTCCGGGCAGGCGGCGATGTGGCGGTCGTAAAGGTCCTGGTGGACCGGGGCGAGCTCGCCGTAGAGAGCATCGATCATGTGCTCCCGGCATTTTGTGCAGTCGCTCATGAGACATCTCCGTGTGAGATGAGGGCCGTCGTTCCGAGCTCCTTCTGGAGCTTGCGGACGGCCCGGAAAAGATAGCTCTTGACGGACCCGACCGACAGCCCGAGGGACAGGGCGATGTCCTTGAGCTGGAGGTCTTCATAATGACGGAGCACGAAGACCGCCTTCTCCTGGGGCGAGACCTTGTCCAGGGCGTGGGCGATCCGGTCCTGGAGCTGGCGCGATTCCAGGTCCGCGGCGGGGTCCGCGGGGCCGCGCCGGGGCAGGCCGGCGTCGGAACCGGCCGAGGACTCGATGAGCTCGTCGGCCATGGCCTCGGGGGCGGCGCCCTTGCGCCTGAGGTGGTCGATCGAGGCGTTATAGGTGATGCGGTAGAGCCAGGAGCCGAGCTTGGCCCCTTTCCGGAACGTGCCGAAGGAGCGATAGACCTTGAGGAAGACCTCTTGCGAGATGTCCTCGGCGTCGACGGGGTTCCCGGCCATGTCCAGGGCCAGGAAGTAGACTTTCCTCTTGAAGCGCTCGACGAGCTCGCGGAAGGCCCGCTCGTCGCCCCGGGTCATTCCCTCGATGATCGCGTCTTCGTCCATTAGGTCCATCTCCGGCTTTCACTCCGTTAGACGGACGGCCGGGCGCCGGGGTTGGCAAGCCTCGAAAAGGCCCGCGGCAGGTCGGGCTTCACCACGACGCGCCCCGGACGTAGGCCTCATACCGCTCGCGGACGCGGCCGGAGGAGACGTCGCCCCGGTGGACGAGGACGCCGGCGCGCTGGGTGATGGACTCGCCCTTCCGGAGCGTGAAGGGCTGGCCGCTCCGGTCGTCGGGACGGCGCGGGCCGAAACAGCCGTATTCGCGGGTCAGCCAGCGGTGCTCGCGGCCGTCGGGCCACTGGAAGACGGCCACGCCCGCCGCTTCCCCTTCCACGGTGTTCGGAGTAATCGATCCATAGGGCCGGCTTCATGTTCGTGGCTTCCTGGCCGGTCGCGCCGGAATCGGACGTGATCTTGCCGCCGTGCTCGCCGTTCCAGGCGGGATCGAGCCGGAGGAAGGGCCAGGCGTAATGGACGTCGTCGCTGACGAAGGCGACGTCGCCGTGGGAGGCGGTGAGCGTCCAGGTCAAGTCGAGGAGGTATTCGCCGGCGCCGAGGCTGTGGACGACGAGCCGGCGCGATTCGTCGAGGACGGGGACGTCCGTCGGATTCCCAGACGAGACGGGCCTCGACGACGGCCCGGTCCCTGGCCGTATCGAGGCGGTCGAAGGAGGCCAGGCGGATGCGGTCGCGGAAGGGCGGGCCGTAGTCCCCGGAGGCGGCTTTGACGCCGGTGTAGAGGCCGTTGTAGAAGCTGAGGTCCCTCTCCCCTCCTTCGGCGCGGACCGTGTCGGCGAACCAGAACGAGCGGTGGTGGGGATAGGGCTCGGTCTTCTGGACGAGCATGTTCTTGCCGCCCGGGGACCGCAGGGGCCAGTAATGGACCATGTCGAGATCAGGGCCATACTGGAAGACGAGGGCCTCGCGGCCGCCGACGAGGACCGTGAGCCGGCCCGCGGCGTCGTCCCGCGATAGCGTGACCCCGGGCTTCGAGGCGCAGGCGCCGAGGGCGGCGAGCAAGGAGACCAGCAGGACGACGGGCGCCGGCCGGCGCCCGCGCGCAGCGGGCTCGGTCAGACGACCCATGGCCGCCGGTGGGGATAGTCGAGCCGGCGGTTGGCCTCGTCGTCCCCGACGAACTTCTCGGCGGCCGGGTCCCAGGCGAGCTTGCGGCCGAGCTTCATGGCGATGTGGGTCATGACGCAGATCGAGTTGGAGCGGTGGCCCACCTCGACCGGAGCGACGGGGTCCTTCCGGGTGCGGACCGCTTCGAGGAAGTTCTTCATGTGGTTGCCGCTCTGGATGAGCTTGACCTCGCCCTGGCCCGGCTTCCATTTCAGGATCTCCGGGTCGGAGGCCTGGATGGCGCCGCGCTGGACGAAGACCCAGCCGCCGTCGCCCTCGAAGCGGACGCCGGCCGGGTCGCCCGTCTCCATGATCAGCCGGACGCCGTTCGCGTAGACGGCTTCGGCCTTGAACTTCGTGTGGACGTTGAACAGGCCGCGGTCGGGGAACTCGGCCTTGGCCTCGATGCTGACGGGGCCGGTGAGGTCGGTGCCGTTGCCCCACTGGGCGATGTCCATCATGTGCGAGCCCCAGCCGGTGACCATGCCCAGGCAGTAGGGCTCGATCTGGAGCCAGCCGGGCCGCTCGTAGCTCGTCTGGGGATGGACGCGGTCCTCGGTGAACGGGGCCTCGGCCGTGGGGCCCATCCAGGTGTCGTAGTCGAGGTTCGGCGGCACGGGCTGCGGTCCGCGGGTCGCCGCTGCCCTGGTCCTCGGGGAGCCAGACGCGGATCGTCCGGAGCTTGCCGACGCGGCCGTTGCGGACGAGCTCGCAGGCCATCAGGAAATGGATGGAGGAGCGCTGCTGCGAGCCGACCTGGAGGATGCGCTTGTTCTTGCCGACCGCCGCGACGAGCTTGCGGCCCTCGGCGATGGAGTAGGTCAGCGGCTTTTCGAGGTAGATGTCCTTGCCCGCGTTCGGCGGCGGCGACGGCGTGGGCCGCGTGCCAGAAGTCGGGCGTGACGATGAGGACGCCGTCGATGTCCTTGCGGGCCAGGAGCTCGCGGAAGTCACGGTAGGCCCGGACGCTCTTGGAGGCGTCCTTGCCCGTCTCGAGCGTGTAGATCTTCTCGGCCAGCCACTGCGCGTCCTCGCAGGCGGTGGGAATCGACGTCGCAGACGGCCGTGACCCGGGCCCCGGTCTCGAGGCCGCGGTAGATGAGCTCCTGCATGTCGCCCTGGCCCTGGCGGCCGACGCCGATGCAGCCGAACTGGACGGTGTCGCTCGGGGCGGGCCGGGCGAAGACGGACGACGGGACGATGGCCGGGGCGGTCGCCGTCACGGCCGCGGCCTTCAAGAAGCTTCGACGGTTCATGGGCGCCTCCAGCGATTTCGGTGCCACGCAGCTAAATCACTAATTATTGCGTTCCGTGCCCCGTCCGTCAATCGGTATTTGCGTCAGGCTTGCCCCCGCCCACGCTGTCAAGACGTCTTAGGCGGAGCGGGACATGTACTCTATGTACGTGTCCCGGGTCGTCTTCATGTCCCCATTCTGGTCCCGTGTCAGTGTCCCCGGTTTGTCTCCGGTTTTCAAAATGGGGACACGTACAAAGAGTACATGTCCCCATTCAAGTCCTCATCAAAGCAGTGAAAGGATCTTGACGATGGCGCCGGCCGCGACGACGAGGATGGCCAGGAGGAGGAGGATGTTCCAGACGGCGCCCTTGAAGCCCTTGTTGACCTCGTCGCCGAGGTAGCTGCGCTTGTTCTGGAGGATGAAGAAGGCGATGTAGGCGATGGGCATCATGACCAGGGCGACCGACGAGGCGATGACCGGAAGCCAGAACGGCGTGGGGGTGAACGCGCCGAGGATGCCGATGTTGGCCGTCATCGTCGCGGCCCGGTAGCGCCAGCCGCGCGGCTCGAAGCCCAGCATCTCGCTCAGGACGAAGCCGCAGATGACCATCTCGATCGTCAGCGTCGTGAAGCACATGCCGAGGACGCCGAGCGAGAAGATGACCCGGCCCGCGGCGACCCCGGCGACGGGGGCCAGGGCGTGCGCGGCGTCGACCGCCTCGCGGACCCGGATCCCCTGGACGTGGAGCGTGTTGGCGCAGGCGATGACGACGAGGCTCGTCGTCAGGACGAACGGCGCGAACATCGAGACGATGAGGTCGAAGTTCTTGAGGCCCCGGTGCTCCCGGCCCCAGCCGCGCGCCAGGAGCGTGTAGGGATAGAGGAAGGTCATGTTGACGCCGACGGCCGCGCCCGAGCGCGCCGAGGACGATGGTCAGGCCCTCGCGGTCGTGGGGGATATGGAACCCGAAGAACCCGCGGAGGAGGGCCTTGAAGTCGATGCCCGTCTTGATGACGACGAGAAGGAAAAAGAGCGACATGAGGAGGACGAGGTACTTCAGGACGCGCTCGAAAAGGCGGACGGACCGGCGGCTCCCCTGCCCGTAGCTCCAGCAGAGGGCCGTGCCGGCGACGAGGAGGCCCAGGGCGATGGGCGCCCGGGGGACGTCGAGGCCGGCCACGTCGAAGATGTCGCGGCCGACGCTCGTGGCCAGGGCGTATTGGGGGAATTGCCAGATGATGGAGGCCAGGAGAACGACCGCCGCCCCAGGCGAAGGCCAGGGCGGGGTGGAGCTTCTTCCGGAAGACGTCGTACGGCCGGGCCTGGGTCACGAGCAGCTGGTGACCGATGGCCGAGAACACGACGACCCCGAGGAACATGGCCACGGGCTGGACCCAGAGCAGGTCGTAGCCGAAGACCGCCCCGGCGAAGATGGACGAGCCGGCCGAACCGGCGCCGAGCGTCAGGGCGCTCTGGACCCAGCCCGGGCCGGAGAGCGACCAGTAGCCGCGCCAGCGCCGCCAGCAAGCCGGGACGGGAATCGATCTCGCGCAGCCGGGCCTTTTCGCGCTCGAGGGCCTCGGGGTCCCGCGACCCGACCATGGGCAGACCGCGGCGGAGGTCGTCGGCCGGGCGCTCGTCCGGCACGCGCGTCCGCCTACTTCCGGGGCCCGGCGTCCTTGGCCGGCCCCACGGTCTCGAATCCGGTCACGGGACGGAGGACGCCGCACATGCCGAGCGTCGTTCCGGACGGAGGGACATGGAGGATGGGGCCGGCCTCTTCGGACCCGCGGGGCAGGTTCTCGAGCCGCTTGCGGAACACGCAGGCCCCAGGCCATCGGGCCGGCCTCGACGGCGCGGCCGAAGCTCGACACCTGTCGGGCCGCGGCCTGCGTGTGGACGCGGATGAAGCGGGCCAGCTCCGCGTAATACGCGGGCTGGTCCTTCGTCCACAGCTCGACGAGGCCCATGTACGCGCGGACGGCCGCGTCCCTCCGGTCCAGGGCGCCCTTCGAGCCCCTTGGCCTTGGCCAGGCCGACGAGCCGGTCGAACTCCGCCGGGTCGTCGTCGACGGCCTTGCCGAAGTAGATGCGGGCGTCTCCCCTCTCGGCCAGCCCGGCGTTGCCCATGACCACGAGGATGACCAGATGGTCGGTGTTGACCAGCCGGTGGAGCGTCCCGGGCGGGAACTGGAGGTAGCGCCCGGGCGAGAGCTCGACCGTGCGGAAGCCGTTCTCGAGGTCGTGGAGCTCTACGGCTCCCCGTCCGCTGATCACGTAGTAGCCTTCGTCGGTGACGGCGTGGACGTGGGGAGAGCCGGACATCAACCCGTCGGGCGCGGGGCGCTGGTCATAGACGGTGAGCTGGGTCAAGCCGATGCCGCTGATCAGGTCCTCCGCGCGGGCCTGCGGCGGAGGCGGCCGTCACGGCGACGAGCGCCAGCCCCAGGGCGGCGGCCAGGAACGGTCCAAGCGGCGCGGTCATCGATGCCGAGCGACTCTTCAGGGGCATCTGTCCCTCCTCACACGGCCCCATTTGTACCAAAACCCCGTTATGGGGTCAAACCTACGGCAGGGAGCGGATTCGGAGGAGCGACCATCAGAAGTGCGTCGGAGCGGCTCGGAGACGCGCTTCTGGGAAATATCCGGATGATCTTGGAAATTAAAAAGGTATAGGTTTGACGGCCCCGTTCTTACAGGGAGCCGATGAACGGGAGGGTGAAGAAGGCCTCGACCGTCGCGCCGCCGGAGCTGGGGGCCCGGCCCTTGAGCTTGGCGAGCTTCTTGCGGACGGTCACGACCTCGGGGAGCCCCGGGTCGGCGTTCTTCCAGGTCGTCGCCAGGATCTTGTATTGCTCGATGGCCTGGTCGATCCGCCCCGCGGTCTCGTAGAGGGCGGCCAGCCGGAGGCGGCTGAAGGGATGGATCAGGGCGTTCTCGCGCGCCTTGGGATCGGCGGACACCAGCCGCTCGTATTCCTTGATGGCCCGGCTCGTCTCGCCCTTCTTGAGGTAGGCCCGGGCGACGAAATCCGCCACGTACGGCAGGTTCTTGCCCTGGACCGTCACCGCGGCGCTGAGGTCGATCATGATCGGCGGCCCTTCTTGGAAGGCCTTGATCGCCCCGTCGTAATCGCCCTCGGCGAAGAGGATCTCGCGCTTGAGGTGGTTCGAGGCGAGCTCGTTGAACTTCTTCTCCTTCTCGCCGATCGAACCGGTCAGGGCCGCCATCTCCTCGAGCTTCTTTCTGGCCGAGGCGACATCCCCGGACTTGACATCGTAAAGCCCCGTATAGAGGAGCTCATAGATCTTGTTCAGGCTCTCCGTGCCCGTCTTCGTTTCGGCCCTGTAGGCCATGCGCTTGTCGAGGTAGGTCTTGAAGAGGTCCAGGCGGCCCCAGTCGTAGCTGACCCACAGGGCATCCCGGAGGATGACGTCGGCCAGGGCTTGGTTGCCCGAGGTCTTGGCCAGGGTTTCCGCCACGCCCAGCTCGGCGAGCGCTTCGTCGAACCGGCCGAGCAGGGAATAATAGAGCCCTTTCCACTGGTGCCCGTCCGCCCGCATGCCGTCGGTCTTGGCCTGGGTGATCATGTTGTCGACCCAGCGCAGGGACGCGTCGTAATCGCCGTCCATGGCGTAGAGATAGGCCAGCTTCCAGGTCGACGGGAAATCGGGCCGGACCGCCAGCGCCTGCTGGTACTTGCCCCGGGCCTTGTCGAACTCCCCGCTCAGGAAATAGAGGTCGCCCATGGAGTCGAGGGGATTGGCGTCTCCGGGCTGGACCGCGGCATAGCGGTCGAACGTCGCGATGGCCTTGTCCTTCTCGCCCATCTCGTTGTAGGTGTAGGCCAGCAGGTTCAGGGCATAGCCGAAATCCGGATCGATGGCCAGGGCCTTTTCGAACTCCGCGACCGCCTCCGGGTGCTTCTTCTCGTTCCGATAGATCCAGCCCAGGTCGGCATGGGCCCTCTTGTCCTTGGGGTCGGCCTTGATGATCTCGTTCAACCCCCGGACGTAGCCCTCGATGTCGTTATCGACGAAGGCCGTCAGCGCGGTGACGTAAAGGGCGTCCTTGCCCTTGCCGGGGCTGACCTTGCTCAGCTTCTTGAACTGATCCAAGGCCTTCATCGCCCGCGGCGCGTCGGCCAGGTTCTTATAAACGCGCGTCAGATAATAATGAGGCAGGGCGAAGGACGGGTCTTTTTCGACGGCCTTCTCGAGAGAGTGGCGGGCATCGTCGAAGTAGTAGCGCTCGAATTCATCCTGCCCCTTGACGAAGTATTGGTAGGCCTCCATGGAGGCCGTCGTGACTTCGGCGATGGGCTTGGCGTCCTTTGTCACCGCCCGGTCCGAGAGGCCGACGCCCCGGGCGATCTCGCGGCTGAGCTCGTCGATCTGCGTCCTGAGGATGCTCCCGACGCCCTCGCCGCGCGAGCCCGCGCTCTTGAGGAGGTTCTTCGTCTGGACGTCGTAGATCTTGGCGTCGGTGGCGAACAGGTTCTCGGCTTTGGTGAAGCTGCCCATGACGATGGCGTCGACCCCGGCGCGGCGGCAGGCCTCGAACCAGATGTCCCGGTCCGCGGCCGTGGCCACGTCCCGGTCTTTCGGGCCGGCCAGGTCGTTCAGCCGCTCCCAGGAGATGACGTCGAGGTATTTCGACTGCTCGAGGCTGGTGATCAGGAGGTTGGGGATGGCCTTTTTCAGGTATTCGTAGGCCGCCTCGCCGGTCAGGTTCTCGAAGCCGACGACGGCGACGGTGCGGACGGCCCCCTTGGCTTTGGGCAGCACCTGTCGGATGAGCGACTCCCGCGGCCATGATCCCGAGGAAGCCGATGACCGGAAGGAGGGCCTTGCGCCAGGGGAAGCGCTGGACGGCGGACCGCAGGGCCGTCATCCGCGTCGTCGGCTTGACCCAGGGCGAGGGCAGGGGCGTCGCGTGGATCGTCTCCTCGACCTGGCCGAGGTCGCGGCAGACGTCCTCGGTCGTCTGATACCGCTTTTCGCGGTCCTTCTGGAGGCAGCGGAGGATGATGGCGCTCAGCTGGGGCGGGGTCTGCGGGATTCAGCCCCTCGGGCGCGGGCGGGCGTCTCGGACTGCTGCTTGAAGGCGACGACGAAGGGCGTGTCGGCGGCGAACGGCAGCCGCCCGGTCACCATCTCGAACAGGATGACGCCGAAGGAATAGATGTCCGAGCGCCGGTCGGCCTCGCGGCCCTCGACCTGCTCGGGCGACATGTACTCGGGCGTGCCGATGACGCTCCCCTCGGCCGTGACGCCCCGGCGTGCCGATCGGCCCGGGCGATGCCGAAGTCGAGGATCTTGGCGTTGCCTTCCTTGTCGATCATGATGTTGCTGGGCTTGAGGTCGCGGTGGACGATGCCCTCGTCGTGGGCCTCGCTGAGGCCGCTGCAGACCTGCTTGGCGATGGCCACGGTCGTGCCGATGTCGAGGCGCCGGGAGCGCCGGATGAAGCTCTTCAGGTCCTCGCCGGGCACGTACTCCATGATGATGTAGTGGAGGCCCTGGTCCTCGCCGAGGTGGTACATCTTGCCGATGTTGCGGTGGGAGAACTTGTGGGCCAGCTTGATCTCGTTGACGAAGCGCTCGAGGGTCCGCTTGTCCTCGGCGATGTCGGGCCGGATGAGCTTGATGGCGACCTCTTCGCGGGCTTTCGTGTCGAGGGCCCGGTAGACGCGGCCCATGCCGCCCCGGCCGAGCGATTCGATGATCTGGTAGCGGCCGCCGAAGAGCGTGCCGGTCGGCAGGTCCCAGGAGCGGGATTCGTAGGTTTGGGTGGCCGAATCCGGCAGGGGGAGGGTGACCGCGCCGCCGTCGGGCCGGCGAAGCGTCGTGGCGCAGTTACTGCAGAAATTCGCCGTTTCCGAGTTTTCCGTGCGGCAGGTGGGGCAGAGGGTGGCCATTGTCCGTTTTTCTTCCGACCTCGTTCTTCGAGACCGTCCTCCTCGGATCCTCCAAACTTAGGCGCCGCCCTCGTTAGGTTATACGTTTTAGACGGTTATTAAGTTGCGCTGCAATTAATGTGCCAAGGAATTTGTCAAGGAAAAGGGGCCTCTTCCCGCCTGACCGCGGGGCAGGCCTCCTCACCGGCCGTTAAGCAGTTTTACGCCGCCCTTTACAGGTAAGACGGGGTCAAACCTTAATTCTTATACGTTTTTACTTCCCGGTCAAGCATTAAACGCGTGACAGGTTTGCAAAAAGTATAAGAACTACAGGTTTGACCCCGTCCGGTTAGGGGCGGATGGAGAGGGAGATCTTGATGACGCCGCGGTCGGCGAGCGGCATGAACCGGCTCCGGGGGTCCCAGACCCTCTCCCAGTTCCTGTTGTAGACCAGGTAGATCTCGTTGCCGGGCGAGATCTGCCAGCGCAGCCGGGCGTTCCAGCCCAGCTGCCTGGACATGGTGTCGTATTGAATGTAGTTCATGAGGCCCAGGTCGGGCGAAAGGAAGATGTCGGCCTTGAGCTGATAGACGTTCTCGCTGAAGTTGCCCGTCGGCATCCGGCCCCGGACGAGGTTGGCGTCGAAGGCCAGGGTGGCGTAGCCCTTGAGCTTCATCGTCAGTCCCAGGCTCACGTCGTCGTAGCGCCCCGAGTAATAGCCGCCGAAATTCCAGCCCGCCTCGAGGACGACGGGCCTGTGGCCGGCCGAGCTCGCGTTGAGCCGGAAGCTCTCGAAGCTGTAGACGCCGGCCGGCAGGACAATGCCGTCCGAGACCGTCCAGTCGAAGGGCAGGTCGTCGTGATTGGCGACGACGCTGAAGCCGAACGACTCCCCGCTCTGGGTCCGGAAGCTGAGCGGCGACGCGCTCAGCGTGCTCGTCGCGAGGGCGCCCGCGAGGTCCCAGTAATAGTCGGCGCTGACGTCGAAGTAGAACTGCCGGACGAAGCTCGCCGAGGAATCCCCCTTTCGGCCGCGGCTGGAAGCCGACCCGGACGAAGCCCGTCTGGATCCCCTGCCGCATCATGTAGCCCAGGCCGGGATTGAGGGCCTCGCCGTAGTAGGCGTAGGTCGTCTGGACGTTCCAGAGGTCGTTCGGGTAGTTGGCCCGGAAGCCGAAGCCGTGGTGCCGTCCCGCCTCGGTCTCGTTCCAGTTGTAGACGCCCCAGGCGGCCAGCATGATGTTCTTGTCGCCGAGGAACTTCGACGACGAGTAGTTGAAGTCCATGCCGAAGAGCGAGTTCCTCTCCCCCGTCTGGCTGCCGTTGGTGAAGATGAAGCCGACCTTGCTCTGGGCGAAGATGTTCTGGGTCACCCGGGCGGCCAGGAGGTTGCGGCCCGGAAGGTCGAACGTGCCGCCCGGCGTGCCGCTGGGCACCGCCGTGGTCCGGGTCTGGACGTCGAGCAAGGTCAGGTTGGTGTTCCCGATCTTGCCGTAGAGCTTCGTCCCGAACAGGACCGGGATCTGTGTCCCGCTGAAGAGGCCGACCGTCCGGCTGAAGAAGGGCGTGAAGCTGATGCTCGAGCTGAAGCTGAAGTTCTCGGACCCCTCGAGGAAGAACATCCGCTTCTCCGGGAAGAACATCGGGAAGCGGGTCAGGTTGATGCGGCGCTCGTCGACCTCGGTCTCGGCGAAGTCCATGTTGTAGCTGACGACGCCGACGAGGTTGGGCGTGAAGCTCTTGTAGAGGTCGAACCCGCCGTCGACCGCGGTGTCGTACCGGTTCGATACCAGGTTGTCTTTGGCGGCGCTGGCCAGGCCGTAGGGCCGGAAGGTGATGCCCATGCCCTGCTTGACGCCCTCGATGCCCTGCAGCGTGGCCGCTTCGTTGGGATTGTTGAAGTTGCTGTCGAGGGTCGTGCCGGAGAGCCGGATCGTCTCCATCTTGCGGGCGATCGTCCGCTCGATGTTGAGGCCCCAGACGCTGAGCCCGGGCTTGAAGGAGATCGTCTTGAAGGGGATGCGGAACTCGGCCGACCAGCCGTCGTCGAGGCGGACGCTTTCGGCCTCCCAGATCCCGTCCCAGTTGAGGCTCGAGTCGCCGGCATAGACCAGGCCTTCGCCGCGGGCCCCGCGGGGATTGACGAAGAAGACGTAGGCGTTGCGCTTGTCCTGGAACGGGTCGAGGAGGACCCGGACGATGTCGTCGCTCGACATCGAGGACCCGCGGTGCCCGTAGCCGTAGCCCCCGTACATGCCGCCGCCCCCGCTCGCCGCTGTCGTGGGCCATGGAGTTGGCCGAGATGCGGTCGGGCTCGCTGTCGTGGCAGTAGACCCCGATGTAGAGGCTGTGCGCCGTCGAAGACGACCCGGGCTTCCGTCCGCTCGCTCGGGTCCTCGCCGGGCCGCGGCTCGACCATGCGGAAGCCGTCGATGACCGGCGCCCCCTGCCAGGCCTTGTCGTCGAGGCGCCCGTCGATGCGGGGGCTCTCCGCGACGCGGACGCACGTGACGTCCTGGGCGCGCAGCGCGAGAGGCAGCGCGCCGATAGCGATCAGCCCCGAGATCAGGGCGCTCAGTCTTCGGGAACGGCGGGATATCGTCTTCATGGCTATCGGTCTATTTCCTTTCGAGATTTCCGGTCCGGCCGCTCCCCGTCGGGCGCAAAGCGACACTCGCCCATTTAGACGCCCGGAGGGCGCTTAACTTCCCGCCCGAGTCGCTATCGGGGCAGCCAGGCGGCGATCTGGCGGGCCGTCTGCCCGGCCGTGGGCGGGTCGAAGTTCGTCAGGACGATGACGACGTAGCCGCTTCGCGGGTCCCACTCGACGACGGAGTTGATGCCCGGGGCCCCGCCGGCGATCCCCAGCCCGTTGGCGACATCGGGCAGGTAGATCTTCTCGTCTTTCAGGGCCTGGATATATTTTAGCATATCCGCCGCCGTCGAGTAGCCGCCGCCGGCCGAGCTGCCGCGTCCCGGGAGCGTCGCGAAGTTGACGACGCGCGGGCTCCCGGCCGCTTCGCTCTCGCGGACGTAGCCCCGGGCCAGGTTCGGCGTCTTCCGCCTCTCGGGGGAAGGCGTCCGTATCCGTCATGCCGCAGGGCTTGAAGATATTCTCCCGGACGTAGGCGTAATAGTCGACCCCGGTGAGCTTCTCGATGATGAGCCCCAGGACGATGTAGCCGCCGTTCGAATACCTGTTCGATGTCCCCGGCTCGAATTCGAGCGGCTGGTCGACGAAGAGCGGCAGGTAATCCCGGAGCGACAGGATCTTCTCCTTGGGCGTGGCGTCGTAGCGCTCGCCGAAGAAGTCGCCGATGCCGGAGGTCATGTTGAGCAGGTGCCGGACGGTCACCTTTTCGGCGGCCTGGGCGTTGGGGTAGTCGGGCAGGATCTTCTTGATCGTGTCGTCGAGCGAGAGCTTGCCCTGGCGCACGAGCTGATGAATGGCGACCCGGGTGAAGCTCTTGTTGATCGAGCCGAGATTGAACTTGGTGTCCTTCCGGTTGGGGACCTTGGCGTCCCGGTCGGCGAGCCCGTAGGCTTCGTGGAACAGGACGCGGAAGTCCTTGGCGATGAGCACGACCCCCGAGAACTCGTCGGCCCGGGTCCTCTCCTCGAGGAAGGCCTTGACGGCGGCGGCCAATTCCTTGTCGCCGGCCTTGGGATCGGGAGCGATGATCTCGTCCGGGTCCTCGACCATATCGATCATCAGCGTCAGCAGCTTGTACGGGGGGGTCTTCTCGACCGTGCCGTTGAGGAGGAGGAACCCGCCGTCGCCGGATTTGGTCAGGAGGGAGGCGTGGAGGGGCTCGTCGGTGACGACCCGTTCGATCTGGAGGGACTTGAGCTGGGCCTTGGCCCCGCGGAATCGGGTCAGGCGCTGCTGGAGGGGGACCTCCTTGAGCGCGGAGGCCGCGAAGTGGGCTTCGAAGAAGGCCTTCATCTGTCCGGGGACGCCGGAGTTGAAGGCCTCGACGTAGGCCTTGAGGTGCGCCAGGGGCGGGTTCCCCGGCGCGGCGGCGTCCTGGGCGAAAGCCGACGGGGCCAGGGCCGAAACCAGCCAGGCGGCCGCGGCCGTCAAAATGATCGATCGGCATCCTCGTCTCATGTATCCTCCTCGGGGCAGGGGTGTCAAACGGGCCAGACGGAGATTATAACACGAGCGGGGCCGGCGGCGTTGCGGCGCCGAGTCCAACCTATAATGCTTGACGCCTGATCGGGACCGTGGATATCATGGGCGAATCAATCTTCCGGAGGTATCCATAATGTCCGCTCCCGCCAAAAAGCTCGGATCTCTAACCATCATAATTTTCCTCGCTGCGATCCTGTCTGCACCCGCGCCGGCCCTGGCGGAAGGCGGAGGCCTGAAGTTCGACCTCCGGATCCACGGAGGCTTCAGCCGTCTCGCGGCCGGCGACGTGAACACGGGATCCGGCGGCATGGTCGAATTCTACAAGCTCTTCGCCCTGGACGGCGACTATACTTATAACGGAGGTTATGAGCCCCTTCACGGCGGCTACGATGCCGGGGCGGACGTCATCCTGTTGCTCAGCTCGCGGTTCGGCGTGGGCATCGGCATTGGTTTTCTGAGAAGCGCGGGGAATGCGGACATGACCTTGACGCCCCCCGATTCAGGAGACATGATATTCGAGGGAGGGTCAACGCTCAGCGCCTTCCCCATCCGCGCCGGGCTCTATTACTCTCTGCCGATCGTCGGGAATCTGAGCCTGACAGCCAATGGCGGCGTGGCCTTCTACGCCGGGCTGAGATTCAGGGATCGCTTCCACGTGGAGCAGGGCCCCATATTCTCGACCCAGGTCATCACCGCCACCCGGACCAGCCTGTCCAAGAACCTGGGTTATCAGGGCGGCCTGGGGCTCGACTACAAGATCACGCCCAGGATGGGCCTGATCGTCGAGGTCCAAGGCCGCTATGCGCGCTTCGAGAATTTCGGATCGGCCTCCGTTGACTTGGCCTCGGCCGAGGGCGGCTCCGATACGAGAGAGGGCAAGATCTATTTGCGCTCGCAGACCTTGTCTCCGGATCCGCTCATCGTTTTCAACACGTTCCTTGTTGATTCCACGCCTCCCGCCTCGGACCCGCCCAACCTCGTCATCCGCGAGCCCAGGTTCGATCTCAGCGGATTCTGCATCCAGGCGGGCTTCCGCATCAGGCTCTAAGGTTAAGCCGACCGACGATAAATCGACTTATGAAACAAAGAGCTGTCCCGTTTATCAAGCTGGCCAGCCGCGTCCTATTTCATAAAGCCGACAGCGATCGCTTCCTTGAATCGAAGATGGTTAAGTAATAAGCATAAAAAAGGAGGGATTGGGATGATCAGGTTGACCAAACTGGCGGTGATTGGGATTCTTAGTTCCGCATATCTTATTATTGTCTTTATGGGAATCAAGCTTGGGAATAATCCCGCTGAACTTGACTTGAACAGTGTCTTAGCCGTTTCGATTTTTTTCCTTATCTTTTCTATCTTTGTGCTTGTATCCGATTTAAAAAGAAAGAAAAACAACCAGAGCTGATTATCTCTTCGGCCGCTGACCGGATTTGTGGCCATAATCCGCGGAATCCTTCTTAAAACAGCTTAATGCGATCTAAACGGCCGGACTCCATATCCCCCTCGGCATTCAGCCGTTTATTTGGGAAAAGCGAAGCGCGCCTGGCCCGATTCGAACGGGCGACCTGCGGATTCGAAGGGCCGTGATCAGGGCATATAACCGGTTTTATATATGGAGGTTACAGATGCGGCTTGCTTAGATTGTGCAGTAGCTGTGTACTAAATAGCTAACATTCTTATGCTGGCAAATTCTGAAGATTAACGCAGTTAAGCAGGCTAATGGCGAGAGGGGTCCGTCACGGCGCCCATAAACAACAAAACGCCCGTTTTGTTGTCCCGAATCTGAAAAAGGAACGGTCTATTAATCTTCATTTGAAATCCCTCGTCGTATATCGGCCTTCCCCCCAGCACCCCGACAACATGGGTCCATGCCTCTGTTTGAATACCTCTCAAATCAACCAGGCAGGAAACGATTTGTTCCACCGCGAGAAGTCTCGACCTAGGGATTTTCACAAGATCCCCGAGGTCGTTGAAGACGGTCTTAGCTCCCAGGTTTTCAAGGCTTGGCCTGAAATCTTCTTCTCCGACGAAACTGAATTCCGGCAACTCAACTTCTCCGGAGCGTCGTTCGAGTTGCGATACAAGGAAGTCGGGTTTCTCCGCGAACTCTTCGGCAAGGGTCTTAAGGCTCACCCCTTCGTTAGGCATGACCACTACGAAATCGGCGTTTTCAGCGGGCAAGACTACCGCCTCGTATCTTTCCGTCTTCGTGTAAGGATAGATATGGTGATCGCTGACAAGCATCACAGCCGGGACACGGCTACCTTTGATAGTCAAGAACTCGCCCGAGAAAGCCGTAATCCACCCCATCCTCCATTCAGTCCTGAGATTCACGACGCTTGTTAGCACAAAAATATTCTGCTCGCTCGCACCTAGATCCAGCATGGGCCGAACGACTGGGAAACTTGAGATGGCGGCATCCCATTCCTTTGCATCCCGCACTTCGTTAAATTCCAGGCCAAAATCGTTTTTCGCTATTTCTAGGAATCGCTCAGAAAACGCCTTCTGAACAGAGCTGCCGTGGAATTGAAGCGAATTCTTCAACCAGAACTCTTCTCTTCGTGCCGTTTCCTTCTGCGACGGAGCTGGAGGAAATATGAACCTAGCTGCAAGACGCTTTTGCGATGGGCTGAGCTCCTGGTCGGGTGCCCACTCGAAGGCCTTATCAAGCTCGTTCCTTACAGTCCCCTTCATCCCTTCGCGCAGACAGGCGAAAAGCGAAGATATGCCGAGTGGCGAAAATACGAGATTCTTGTCGGGATTCTCAGCAAGGAGATCTCTGAAGAGCTTGGTTCCGAATCGGTCATTCGAGTCGATATATCTCTCGAATGGATCTTGCGGCAAAGCTACCGCAGATGCTGATCTCCCGATAGGCATAACAGGAATGGAGCCGACCAATACAGCCAGGAATGCCATTATCAGGGTCAATAACAGTGGCCTTCTACTGGAAATCGAATCAGATAAAGAAACGGGATGTGCGGCCCTAATCATCTATGGCTCCAATTTTACAAAATTCATTCCCCCATTAGAGAGAATATATACTCATTAAGTTTGAGGTCAAGTGTCGCCCGATGCGGGAATCAATAATAACAAGAAGGAAGCGCGCCTGGCCCGATTCGAACGGGCGACCTGCGGATTCGAAGTCCGACGCTCTATCCAGCTGAGCTACAGGCGCGCCAAAGGACGAGTTGGTGAACCCATCATACGGGCCGGGCCGGGGGAAATCAAGGCGCGCGGGCCGTCGGCGGATTCTGTTACAATGGGCCCTCGCGGCCGGTCGGGCCGCACCACAATGCCCCAACGCCCGGACGCCCCGGAGGAGACATGAGAATCGCGACTTGCACTAAGCCCCCCCGTCATCCTAATGAGGCCGGCGCCGGCTTGTCCGCGCGCTTCGTGCTCGCGCTCCTGGCCTTCGCCGTCCTGTTCTCCCTCGGCCTCCCCGCGTCTGGCCCAGGACGAACCCTTCATCGTCCACGACACGAAGCCCGTCATCATGCAGGGGCCTTACATCAGCTCGCTCTCCGAAACCGGGGCGACGATCGTCTGGCTGACCGATACGCCGTGCCACGCCAAGCTCGTCTACGGCCTCCGGGGCGAGCCCCTCTCCATGGAAGCCGATAACGCCGACCAGGGCCTCCTCCCCATCGGGACGCTCCACGCCGTCCACCTTTCGGGGCTCACGCCGGGCCGCGCCTACGTCTACAAGGCCGTGGCCACCCGCGTCGTCAAGATGAAAGCCTACTGGCCCGAGAAGGGCCTGGCGATAGAAAGCCCGGAAAAAACGTTCACGACCTTCGATCGGGCCAAGCCGTCCGCGTCCTTCACCGCGATCGCCGACACCCACGAGGACAACGCCCGCGTCACCGATCTCCTGAAGGCCGTGGACTGGACCGCCGCGGATCTCTTCGTGCACTTGGGCGACGCCTTTCACAGCCTCGAATCCGAGGACCAGCTCTTCGGCCGCTGGCTCGGCCCGGCCGCCAAGGCCGCCGACGGCGCCAAGCCGCTCATGTTCATCCGCGGCAACCACGAGACGCGCGGCGCCTTCGCCCGCCGTCTCTTCGACTACGTCCCGACCCCCGAGGGCCGCTTCTATTACGTCCGCGACCACGGCCCTCTCCACCTGATCGTCCTCGACACCGGGGAGGACAAGCCCGACGAGACGCCCGTCTACGCCGAGCTGAACACGTTCGAGGCCTACCGCCAGGAGGAATTCGCCTGGCTCGAGCGCCATCTCCGAACGGACAAGAGAGCGGCCGAGGCCCCCTTCCGGGTCATCATCCTCCATCAGCCCAATTGGGGCTGGACCCGCGACCGCGGCGACCAATGGACGGCCCTGGCCAACAAGGGCAAGGTCGACCTGGTCCTCGGCGGGCACTATCACCGGCTCACGGTCGTCCAGCCCGGGACGCAGGGGAACGATTTCCTCGGCCTCGCCCTGGGGCAGGACCAGATCGCCAAGGTCGATGCGACCCGGACCGAGCTCCGCGTCACGATCACCGGGAAGGACGGCGCGGTCGTCCAGTCGTTCACCGTCAAGGCCCGCCGGTAGATCCCCTTGCGCCGGACGGGAAAATGCCGATAATGGTGACGGCACCCCATGAACGAGAAATCCCAGGACCGAGGCCCTTCTTCGGCGCCTCGAACGGGCCCGGACGATCTCTCTGGACTTCGACGGCGTCCTGTCGACCCTCGTGCTGGGCCGGGCCTGGGAAAAAGCCCGCGACAGAAAGAAGCCCGTCCCGCTCATCACGCCGCTCGTCCACGGGATCAAGATTATTGCCGCGAACCTCACGGAGGGATTCCGCAAGCCCTTTCCCCAGACCGAGGACGTGCTGCGCCGGTTGCGCTCATCGGGAAGAGCGCTTTACCTGCTGACGTCGCGACGGGATGAAGGGATCCCGGCCGCCGAACGCTGGCTCGACGCGATTCGGGCTGGACGACATCTTCGAACGGACCTTCTTCAACACCGAGGGCGAGGACGCCGACCGGTTCAAGGCCAGAACGGTCGGGGCCCAGGCGATCGACGTCCACGTCGACGACGACGCCGAGACGCTCGCCCATCTCGCCGGCCGGTTCCCGGACAAGCTCTTCGTCCACATGAACTGCTACCGTCGGAAGAGCCCGGCCGCGGCGAACATCGTCGTCGTCCATTCCTGGGCGGAAGTGCCCGGGATCTTCTCGCTCGGGGGCGGTCCCGCGGATCAGAAAGAGAACGCCACCCCGGCGTAGGCCTTTTTCTCGAGCCCCTCCGCGCGGACCTCCGCGAGCCGGCCCCGGCGCCGGACGCCTTCGATCTCGACGAAAAGCTCGAACGGCGCGCCCGGCACCTTCCACGCGGCGCCGGCGAGATAGCGGACCCGGCTGTCGGCGAGGTGGGCGTTGTTCGTGACCTCGTCCTGGAACCGGTCCAGGGCGTCCGCCGAACCCCAGGCGCTGAACCCGGCCAGCCCGTGGACCGTGAATCCCTTCCAGTCGAGCCGGGCGCTCGCCGAAAGCGTCCCCCCGAAACCGTAATAGTAGCCGTAGTAGAAGACGATGGTCTTGAGGCCGGCGATATCGTGAAGGCGCGAGAAATCGCCCAGGGCGTAGGCGTTGACCAGGGCGAAATCGCCGTAGGCCTCGAGGACGGCCCGGAGCCGGAGGTCCCGCCTGAAGACGCTCAGGTCCAGGACCGGTCCCGCCACATGGAGAATGGCCAGCTTGTCGGTGAATCGCCGCGGCTCTTCGAGACGGAGCCGGGCCAGGTCGGTCTTGACGGGCACCGGGTTGGCGTCGTAGTCCGCGATCGGCCGCTTCTTGAACAGCTCGAACGCGGAGCCGAGCCCCAGGGTCAGGGCGAATCCCCTGCCGCTCGCGTCGATCTTCTGGACGAAGCGGCCCCACGTGACGGCCTTGCTGAAGAAGCGCGTCTCCTCAGCGTGGCCGCCCCGGGTGGCATAATCCAGGGACATCTCGCTGAAATAAGGCTCCCTGACCGCCCGCCGGGTCTCGCCCGCGGTCCCGTAATCGGCGATCCCGAGGAGCCGGGCGTGGAAGCCGAAATAGGCGTCCGTCGCCGCCTCCCCTCCCGCCGTGGTTATGCGGCGCGCCCCCGCGAACAGACTGAAATCGTGCCATCCCGCCTCAACGGGGGCCGTCGCCGCCGCCTCGTTGCGGTCCAGCCAATGGTTGAACTTGACGACCGGGTTGAGGAAGCTCAGGGCGCGCTGGAAGAGGCCGGGCTGGTGGCTCAGGTAGTGGCCGATCTGGTACCACGGCTCCCCCGCCGCGAACCCGCCGAGGCCGGTCATGATCTGGTCGTTGATGGCGATGACCTCCTTCGGCTCCCCGATGACCTCCCACCAGGTCGAGCCGGCCACCGACATCGCCCAGGCGTAGAGCCAGGACGTGCCGCTCGTCCGGCCGAATTGGTAATAGACCGCCCCGCCCAGGATGTGGGACCAGTTGAGAGAGAACTGGTTCGAGTCGAAGCGCCAGCCCTCGAGCAGGAAGATGCGCGAGAACTGGTCGCGGACATTGATGCCGAAGTCCCTGTCTTCGGGGAAGGAATTGCTGGTCCAGTAATTGACGGTGATCGCGGTCGAGAACGAGGCCAGCTCGAGCCAGGCCCGGAGCTTCTTAGCTTTCGGTTCCGGGCGCGGCGGCGCCTCGGCCAAGCTGAACGGGACGCGCGCGGCCGTCGGGGGCAGAGGAGGAACGCCGGCGGCCTCGAGCGCCGGGGACGCGGCCAGCCACAGGGACGCCAGCGCCGCAGCGATCATGCTCGTGTGCCGGGTGGCCACTCGCGACCTCCCGCGCTAGCCGTCAGGGACGGGCACGAGCTCGACCCGGCCGCGAAGCCCCGCGTTCTCCTGCTCCATGCAGCGGGCGGCGACGACCAGGAAGAGCAGAGGAGAAATGAACTGCGGCTCCGGGGTTGGAGCCACGGCCAGGAACACGACGGAGGCCGTTATCATCGCCGTGAACAAACCTGATCTCGGGGCGAACAGGACGGCCAGACCCAGCAAAGCGCCGGCCGCGACGGGATAGAGGGCCTGCAGCCCGATCCACGCGAGAGGCCCCGAGAGGACGTTCGGGTAGAACGTGGTCATGACGGCCCGGTCCTCGAGGACGACGTTGAAGAGGAGCGTGCTCTTGATGACGTTGATGACGCCGAACGGGGCCATGACAAGGACGGCCGTCGCCAGAGCGACGAACACGTCGACGACGGTGCCGGCGACGGAGCGGTGGTCCTTGGCGTCGATATAATGGGCGTAATAAGCCGCCATGAGAGGCAGGATCAGGAACTTGGTCATCAACCCGAGCCCGAAGAGGATGGCGATCACGGGCCCGTGGATCTCCCGGGGTCTCTCGGCCTCGCGCTTGATCATCCAGAGGATCAGGGCGGTCACGAGGAGCGTCATGGCCACGTTGGTCTTGAGCTCGCCCAGAAGGATCATCGGCACGAACGCCAGAAGATAGACAGGCGGGACGCGCGGGAAGGCCAGGAAGAGGATGAGGCAGCACAAAGCCTGAATGAGGAGAATGGTCACGGTCAGCACGGTGATGTTCCAGGTCCCGGCGACGCGGTAGGCCAGGTAGTAAGGATAGATCTCGAGAGGCGGGTAGTTGAAGTTCCCGAGCACCGTTCCGGCGTCTTCGATCTCGTGGTGGATCGTGCCGGCCGTGTAGGGGTTGGCGCCGCTCTCGATGGCCTCGAAGACGGTCCTGTAGGTCTGGACGATCTCCGACTTCGGCGACAGGACCATCAGGTTGATGGCGCCCAGGACGAGGCCGCAGAGCATGACCGACAGGAGCACCTCTTTCCCGAAGAAGGTCCGGGGAGCGGCCGTGTAGAGCAGGGCGATGGCCACGAGGGCCAAGGACTGCAGGAGGGCGTATTCGTAGTGCCGGCCGCCCGGGACGGGCTCGAGGACGAGCATGAGGACCGAGACGGCCACCCCGGCGATCAGGGCCCCCAGCGCGAGGCGTTTCTTCAGCTCATTTCTCATTGTTGGCGAAGACGTCCCGGCTCGCGACATTCATCTTCTCCGTCCCCCCGAGCTGGATGATCTTCCTGGCGTAGAGGATCCGCTGGACTCCGCCGATGAGGACGACGACGAACAGGATCCCGAAGACGATCGACAGGGTCGACACCCGGAAGCGCGAGAGGCGGAAGCTCGGAAAGACGAGAAAGACCACCAGGCCGATGTTGAGCAGGAGCAGGCGGTCGAACCGTTCCCCGATGGCCGGCCAGTCGTGCTCGCCGATGGGGACGACCATGGCCGTCCTCGGCTTGGCGAAGCTCATCATCAGCGTCGCGGAGATGACCAGGATCGACTCCAGGGCGTAGCCGGACGCCGCGAAGCCGACGTAGATGATGACCTCGACCCATTTGTCGATGATCCCCTCGAGGTAGTAGCCGAACTTGGTGACCCTTTTCTCGGCCCTGGCGACGCCGCCGTCGATCGTGTCCCACAGGCAGGCGATGCCGATGAAAACGAAGGCCGGGATATGGAGACCGAAATAGAAGAACAGGGCCCCCCCGGCCGCGACGACCAGGGCCAGGGCCGAGAAGGCGTTCGGGGGGATGTGGGTCTTGGCGAAGAAGCCGCCGATCTTATCGAGATAGAGGCTGCTTGTTTTCCGGAACTCGCCGTTGAACATCTCGCACCTCCCCTGTCGAGCACAAGGTAGGGATTTCCCTCGGGCGAGACGTCAAGATTATGTCAAGAAAGCGACAAGAATCGGTTAAAGTGCCCCGTTCCAGTCCGGCGGCTCGACCCCGAGCAGGTTGCGGACGAAGAAGTCGTACATCTTGCGCTCGCCGTAGGCGCCGCCCATGCCGTGCCCGCCGCCCGGGATGACCAGCAGGTCGAAGTCCTTGTTGGCCTTGATCAGGGCGTTGACGACCTGCATGGTCGAGGCCGGATCGACGTTGGTGTCCATCTCGCCGACGATGAGCAGGAGCTTGCCCTTGAGCCTGGCCGGCGTTGTCGACGTTCGAGGCTGCCGCGTATTCGGGCCCGAGCGGGCCAGCCCATCCACTGCTCGTTCCACCAGATCTTGTCCATGCGGTTGTCGTGGCAGCCGCAGTCGGCGACGGCGACCTTGTAGAACTCGGGGTGGAAGAGCAGGCCGCCGAGGGCGTTCTGCCCGCCGGCCGAGTTCGCCGTAGATGCCGACGCGGGTGATGTCGTAGGACGGGATACTTCGCGGCCACGGCCTTGTGCCAGAGGATGCGGTCGGGGAAGCCGGCGTCGCCCAGGTTCTTCCAGCAGACGTCGTGGAAGGCCTTGGAGCGGTTGCTCGTGCCCATGCCGTCGCATCTGGACGACGATGAAGCCCAGCTCGGCCAGGGCCTGCATGCGCGCTGTAGGCCTGGAACGCCTTGGGCACGAAGGAGCCGTGCGGCCCGGCGTAGATGTCCTCGATGACCGGGTACTTCTTCGCCGGGTCGAAGTTCGTCGGCCGGAAGATGACGCCCCAGATGTCGGTCGTGCCGTCGCGGCCCTTGGCCGACGAAGACCTCCGGCGCCTTCCAGCCGGCCTCGAGGAGGCCGCCGATGTCGGCCTTCTCCACGGTCAGACCGCGGCGCCGTCGGCGGCGCGCCGGAGCTCGGTCACCGGCGGCGAGATCGACGCGCGACCAGGTGTCGACGAAGTAGGCCCCGTCCGGCGGAATAGGCGACGGCGTGGTTCGCCATCGCCCTCGGTCAGCCGGACGAGCCCCGTCCCGTCGAGGTTGATCCGGTAGGCGTCGACGAAATACGGGTCCTGGCCGGCGACGATGCCGCTGGCCTGGAACCAGACCTGGCGCTTGGCTTCGTCCACCTTGTCGACGCCGCGGACGACCCACTCCCCTTTCGTGATCTGGTTCTTGACCGCGCCGGTCGCGCCGTCGTAGAGGTAGAGATGGTTCCAGCCGTCGCGCTCCGACATCCAGACGACCTCGCGGCCGTCGGCGATGTCGTGGCGGAACTTCTTGCCGCTGTAGTCGAAGAACGTCTTCGCCTGCCTCGTCGACGACGGCCCGGGCCGCGCCCGTCGTCGCCGTCGACCTCGATGACCCGGTAGACCTGGTGGCCGCGCTGGTTGTATTCGAAGGTGAAGGCCCGGCCGTCCTTCCGCCAGACGAGGTCCGAGAGCTCGTAGGGATCGGCGAAGAGGGCGTCGTCGATCTCGATCCCGGCCTTCGCGTCGACCGGGAAGAGGACGGGTCGCTCGATGTCGAGGGCGTCGCCCGGCTTGGCGTATTCCATGGAGTGATACTTGGGCTGGAGCTGGTCGGCCGGCGAGGACTCGACGTACTGGATGACGCGGTGATAGCCGCGGCGCAGGCGCATCACGGCGAGCTTCTTCGAGTCCGGCGCCCAGGCGATCGAGCCGAAGGTGTAGTAGTTCCCCTCCGAGCCGTCGCGGCTGAGGACGAATTCCTGCTTCTTGGCCTTGTCCCGGAGACAGACGTTGTAGTTGCGGATGAAGGCTTCCCACTTGCCGTCGGGCGAGGCCTTGGCTTCCTTGGAGGCGGCCTCGGGCGCCGGCCCCCGCTCCCACATGGTCATGCCGCCGTCGCGCGGGCCGCGGGGCCCGGGGCCCTCGAGCTTCTTGCAGGCGTAGGTGGAGAGATCGCAGGACCAGCGCGCGCCGAGCGCGGCGAACTCGACCGACCGGCCGTTCTCCGCGAAGGTCAGGGTGAAGAAGGGCAGGCTGAGCGCCTCGACCTTCTCCCCCGAAGCCGCGGCCAGGCCCGCGGCGAGCTTGGCATGGTCGAACGCTTTCGCCTTCTCCCGCTTGGCCGCGTCGGCGATCCAGTACTCGGCGCCGCCGGCGACGGATTTCCGGTACCAGTAGCGCGGGGACTTGCCGATCCAGCCTCCCCTGTCGACGATGTTCAGGGCCAGGGCCGAATACTTGGCCCTCAGCCCGGCCGCCCTCTCATAGTCGGCCTTGGTGACCTGGGCCGGGGCGAACACGGGATATGCGAGGATAAGGGCCAAGATGATCGTGACGATGGACTTGACGCGCGAGCTGCTCATGACGCCTCCTCGTTCGGGGGTTTTGATTATCTTATTAGACGCATGCCCATCTGAGCAAGACCCGAATTTATTGACGAGCAGAATGAGAGCGGTCCGATGCGTACGGTATTCCCAAGGCCGGCCGCTGAAGAAGGGGCTGAGGGGGGTCATCGGAGTGAGCATAAAGCGGTGATTTAGGCTTCCCGGGACGGAGACGCGGAGTCTTTTACACGGCTCCGGACCGGGAAGGCGTTTTAAATCACCGCAGCGAACGGAGATGATCCCCGAGGCCCCTCAGCGGCCGACGATAACGGTACGGCAGGCGCCGATAGCGGTCACTTGTCTTCAGGGCATCGTCAGCTGGCTGTGAGCCAGGCAGAGGAGCGCCCGGACCGGGACGCCGTAGGGGCAGGCCTTCTCGCAGAAGCCCTGGCACGTCCGGCAGGCGTCGGCTTTGGCCGTCTCCAGCGCGGCGTACTCGCCCATGGCGAACTTCTCGCTCCCCTGGGCCTCGAAATAATGGTTGTACCGCATGATGGTATTGACCGGGACGCCGCTCGGGCAGTCCGCTTCGCAGATGCCGCAGGCGTGCCGGCAGTAGAGCGAGCCGCAGTCCGCTTCGTAAGAGGCGAGGAGAACGCGGTCCTTGCTCCCGAGCGGCTGACCGGAGAGGGCCAGCACGTTCTGGACGTCGTCGAAGGTGTTGAAGGCCAGGTTGAGCGTGTGGACCCGCGGGTCGGACAGGACGAACTTGAGCGCGGCGGCCTTGACCTCGGCCGGCGTCTTCAGGCCGTTCTTCTGGATGAAGGACTCGGCCTGCTTGGCCGTCTCGGCCATCTGCTCCATCGACTTCTGCAGCCGCTCGTCGATCGGCTGGCCGTCCTTTTTCAGCTGCTCGACGCGGTTCATCGTGTCGTAGTAGCGGCCGAGCGGATTCGATTTCATGATGGTCAGGCCGAGGTCCTTCTTGGACGCGGCCTCGAGGATCTTCTCCCCCGGCTCTTTCTGAAGGAAGTTGTAGACGAGCAGGATGACGTCGAACCGCCCGTCCTCGACCGCCGCGAGGAGGACCTGATCCATGGGTTCGCCCTGGCCGGGCGTGCGCGCGCCGTGGGTGCCGGCGCCCGAGAAGCGGACCTTGCCCTGCTTCTTGAGCTCGGCGACGGCCTGGTGGTAGATCTCGTTCTTGACCGAGGCCGCCGTCGGCGGGTTCATCATCAGGCAATCGACGTAGTCGGTCTGGAGCCGGCCAAGCGACTGATCGAGCTTCGCGGCCACGGCGGCCGTGTCCGCGAGACCGTCGAACCGGAGCTTGGTCGTGATGAACAGGGACTTGCGGTCGCGGCCCTTGATGGCCTCGCCGATGCTGCGTCTCGGCCTGGCCGCGCCCGTAGCCTTCGGACGTGTCGAAATAGTTGACGCCGGCGTCGATCGCGGCCTTGAGCACTTCCGTCGGGAAGGTCTGCGACGTTCCGATCCCTATGTCGGAGGCTTTGAAGCCCGTCCGGCCGAGGGTCCGGTAGGACTTGATCTTGGCCGAGACAGGCAAAGCGCCGGCCGCGCCGCCGCGCCGCGGCCGGCCCGGCCGCCAGGGTCGTCCCCACGCCGGCCAATCCCACGGCCGACGCCTTGATGAAATCCCTGCGATCCATGCCTGTCTTCTTGCTCATGTTGCCTCCTCCTGGTCGGTGTCTGCCCCGATTATAGCACGCCTGCCGGCGAGAAATGACGAGGGCTGCGCGAGGTCCGTGAGTATCCCCTCGCGGCGGCGATGGAATTGCAATAAAAAAGGGGCGTGGGCCCAGAAGAGGGCACACGCCCCGGAATGGCGAATCTCCCGCCTTCAAGCGGGCTTGAGAAAAGACCGGACCGTTACTTCTTCTTGGCGGTCCACTCGACCTCTTGGTCTCTCCGCATCGTCGTGCCCTTCATGGTGTTGCCGTCGACGGTGCCCTTGTACTCCATGACCATCTCGCCCTGGGGGCCCTGGCGGACGATCTTCCACTGGATGGCGTTGCCTTCGATGGTGCCTTCGCCGACGATCGGTTCCATGCGCCTCGCGGGACGGCCGGGCATGGTGACCTTGATCTTGTTGCCTTCCTGGACGATGGTGATGTCCCGGTCCATCATCTGGCCGTCGCGGCCGGGCGTGGACATGACCCAGGTGCCGGAAACGTCAACGGCCCAGCCGCCAGGGTCGAGGACGGCCACGATGGCCAAAAGTGCGAGTGAGGCTTTCTTCATGATCGAGACTCCTTTCTTGTCGGTGATTATAGAATCCAGCCTACGTTGCTTTAGACTCCGCGTCGTTCGATTTCTTCCCCCGTCCCTCGGGCGCCTGGGGAGCGCTTATTTCTCCTGATGGATGACCGCCAGGACCGTCCGGCCGACCACGGCCAGGGTGTCCCTGTCGATCTTGTCCAGGGTGTCCCCGACCGTGTGCCAGGATCCCGGGAAGCCGCTGGCGCGGCTGTCATCGTAGTCGATGATGTCCGCCGTCGGGATGCGGGCGTACTGGTTGATGTAGAGGTGGTCGTCGATGAGGGTGCCCGACTCCCGGTCGACGAATTGCTTCGCCGTAGCCGAGGGCGTGGGCCGCGGCCCAGACCTTGTCCACGACGGCCGGGGCGAAATAGAGCGATGTCCCCTCCCGGGGAAAACGGCCCCGGCCGCGCCGACCATGTCGAGCAGGATGCCGAAGCGCGCCGTATAGCCCGGCCGGTGGGGGTTCTTGGACCAGTATTGGGAGCCGAGGCCCCAGCTGTCCTCCGAGGGACCCTTCCAGTTCTTGTGCGCGCCGAAATCCTCGAGGTCGAGGAGGAGGATATCGACGCCGACCGCCGGCTTGCTGAGCGAGAGGCAGCGGGCGACCTCGAGCAGGACCCCGACGCCGCTCGCGCCGTCGTTGGCCCCCATGACCGGGCGGAAATGGTTGGCCGGGTCGGGGTCGTGGTCGGCGAAGGGTCGCGAGTCCCAATGGGCGCAGAGGAGGACGCGGTCCTTCTTGTCCTTGCCGAAAGAGGCGATGATGTTCTTCCCGTCGAGCGGCCGCCCGTCATAGGCCCGGGCCTTGAACTCCTGGACGACGACGTCGGGCGTCCATTGCTTGAGCGTCTTGACGAACCACTCGGCGCAGGCGGCGTGGGCGGGCGTGCCCGGGACCCGCGGCCCGAACTCGACCTGCTTCTTGACGAAGCCGTAAGCCGAGGCCGCGTCGAACTCCGCCGACGCTGTGCCTCCGGCCGGTTGCGCGGTCTGCTGTCCGCCGCAGGAGATCGCGGCCAGGAGAAGGATCGACCCAACTGTCAACGTGCGCTTCATTACCGTCTATTATACTAGAAACCGGGCGCGGGGGAAAACGGGGTAAAAATGGGGACGCTTCTATTTTTAAAATTATGCATTTTTTTAGAAAATAGAAACGTCCCCATTTTTTCCTCCTCAACGGCCGGCCGAGGCGCTGTGATTGAACGGGGCTCCGCTTTTCAATATAATCCGCCCATCTATTCGACATCGAAGGAGGTCGGCATGAAAAACGGCGTCAAGACGGCATTCAGGGTCTCCGCGGCCCTGTTCCTGGTCCTGGCCTTCACCGGCTCGTTCGCGGCCCCGCAGACCGCGCCGGCCGCCGGGCCCGACTCCTCGGCCCTCACCAGCCATCTCCGCTGGCGCTCGATCGGCCCGGCCAACATGGTCGGCCGCATCTCCGATTTCGAGGCCCTGGACAGCGACTTCACCCAGGTCCTCGTCGGCTCGGCTTCCGGCGGCGTCTTCAAGTCCGTGAACGCCGGGACGACCTGGGAGCCCATCTTCGACCGCTACGGCTCGGCCTCCATCGGCGACGTCGCCTTCTTCCAGAAGGACCCGAACATCATCTGGGTCGGCACGGGCGAGGAATGCGTCCGCAACAGCGTCGCCTGGGGCGACGGCATCTACAAGTCGACCGACGGCGGCAAGACCTTCACCCGCATGGGCCTCGAGACGACCCAGACGATCGCCCGCGTCATCACCCACCCGACCGATCCGAGCAGTCGTCTACGTCGCGGCCTCGGGCCATCCCTGGGGCTACACGGGCGACCGCGGCCTGTTCAAGACGACCGACGGCGGCGAGTCCTGGACCAAGCTCGCCGGCGGCCTGCCCGAACGACGGCAAGACCGGGGCCATCGACCTGGTCATGGACCCGACCGACCCCGAATACCCTCTACGTCGCCTTCTGGCAGCGCCTCCGCCAGCCCTGGCGCTTCGATTCCGGCGGCCCGAACGCCGGCATCTTCAAGACGACCGACGGCGGCACGACCTGGACCAAGCTGACCCAGGGGCTTCCCGCGGGCGAGCTCGGCCGCATCGGCCTGGCCATCTCCCGCTCGAATCCCAAGGTCCTCATGGCCATCGTCGAGGCCACCGTTCCAGCCCCGGCCGACGGTCCGCCAGGGGACCGACCAGAAGCCCAATCCCGAGTACGAGGACATGACCAAGCTCGGCACGGGCATCTACCGTTCCGAGGACGGCGGCGCGACCTGGACGTTCATGAGCCGGCAGAACAACCGGCCCTTCTACTACAGCCACATCTACATCAATCCCCTCGAGGACAAGTGGATCTATTGGCTGGCCACGAACATGAGCTTCTCGCCCGACGGCGGCAAGACCTGGAGCCAGGTCGGCGGCCTCCACCCCGACTTCCACGCCATGTGGATCGATCCCGACGAACAAGAACCGCTTCTACGTCGGCCAGGACGGCGGCGCCTCGCTCACCTACGATCACGGCAAGCACCTGGGTCTTCTTCGACAATTTCACCGCCGCCCAGTTCTACGCCGTCAGCGCCGACATGCGCGATCCCTATTACGTCTACGGCGGCCTCCAGGACAACGGCACGTGGGGCGGCCCGTCGATGCACCGCGAAGGCCAGATCCTGACCGACTTCTGGTACAACATCGGCGGCGGCGACGGCTTCCACACCCAGAACGACCCGCAGGACTGGCGGACCGCCTACGTCGAGAGCCAGGGCGGGGCGATCCAGCGCGTCAACGTCGAGACCCGCGAGTCCAAGCAGATCCGGCCGACCGCCGCGAACATCGTCAATTATAAGGACTACTATCCCGCCCGCCCCGCCGGAGAAGAAGGCCCCGGCGGCCAAGCCCGCCGCCAAGCCCGCGGCCAAGCCGGGGCCAAGCCCGAGCCCGCCGGGCAGGAGGGCGGCATGCCCCCGGGCGGGCGGCCGGACCGCGGCCCCTTCCGCTTCAACTGGAGCACCCCGATCGTCCTTTCGCCGCACAATCCCGAGACGGTCTTCATCGGCGGCACAGCACCTCTTCAAGTCGGTCGACCGCGGCGACCACTGGATGATCATCAGCCCCGACCTGACGATGAACGACAAGACCAAGTACGCTCCGAAGAATCAGCCGGACGGGCCGGGCCCGACCGGCGGGATCACCTCCGACGTCACCGGCGCCGAGACCTACGGCACGATCATCACCATCTCCGAATCGCCCCGCGTCCCCGGCCTGATCTGGGTCGGGACCGACGACGGCAACGTCCAGCTGACCCGCAACGGCGGCGTCACTTGGACCAACGTCCGGGCCGCCATCAAGGGCGTCCCGCCCGGCCTGTGGTGCAGCCGGGTCGAGGCCTCGCACTTCGACGAGGCACGTCTGCTACGTGACCTTCGACGGCCATCGCTCCGACGATTTCCACCCTTACGTCTTCAAGACGACCGACTACGGCAAGACCTGGACGGCCATCGCCGCCGGCATCCCCGACGGCCAGCCGGTCTACGTCATCCGCGAAGACCCGGTCACCAAGAACCTGCTCTTCCTGGGCACGGAATTCGGCGTCTTCTTCAGCCGCGACGCCGGCGCGAGCCTGGTCGAGCCTCCTCCTGAACATGCCCACGGTCGCCTTCCACGACCTCCTCATCCACCCGCGCGACCACGACCTCATCGCCGCGACGCACGGCCGCGGACTGTGGATCATGGACGACATCACGGCCCTGCGCAAGGCGACCGACAGCGTCCTCAGCCAGGACGCCGCGCTCTTCGAGCCCGGCAAGCCCGGCACGCGCTGGTTCCGGGTGGCCCGCGGCGGCTACGGCCGGGGCGACCTCTTCTTCAAGGGCGAGAATCCGCCCGACGGGGCCCTGATCCATTTCTTCATCAAGGACAAGCCCGCGGCGCCGGCGACGCTCGAGATCGCCGACCTCTCGAGCTCCCTGAAGACGACCTATATCCTCGACAAGGCCGCGCCGGGCATCGTCCGCGTCGGCTGGGACCTCCGCTTCGACCCGCCGGCCACGACGACCCAGACGCTCGTCGGCAACCTCAAGAGGCAGATCGATCCGGCCCTCTTGCGGACCGACCTGACCGACGAGCAGAAGGCCATCCTCAAGCAGGCCCTGGCCGACCTCGACACGTATGGGACGAACTTCCGCAAGGTCTCCGATATCCAGCGGTCCGTGTTCGCCATCATCCGGCCCGGGGGCGGCTTCTACGGGGGCGGGGGCATGCGGGGCGGCATGGGCGGCCAGGTGGCCGAGCCCGGCACCTACGCCGTCAAGCTGACCGTCGGCGGCAAGACCTACACGGGCAAGGTCGACCGTCCGGCTTGACCCGATGCTGTCAGGGAAATAGCCAGAAAGAAGAAGAGAAGAACGGGGACACGTACCACGGGGTACATGTCCCCGTTCCCCGCTTGAATCTACTTGAATAACGGGTCGGGGCTGACCTTGATCTTCTTGGTGGCGATGTCCTTGCCGTCGACGTTCAGGGTCACGTTGTAGAACGCCGTAGTCGACGAGGTTGGCCGCCCCGGCCGCGCATGCCGCCGCCGCGGCCGGCCCGCGGCCTGCTGCGCGGGATCGACGCGCTTGGTCAGGTTCCAGGACGCCTTCTGGAGGCCCTTCTTGGCGGCCCCGGTGAGCTCCTGGATGAGCGTGCCCTCGAGGTCCTTGATGACGATCTTGACCGCCTTGGGCTCGCCCTTGAGGTAATAATAGAGCGTCGACCCGAGCGCCGGATTGTCGACCTTGGCGAACTCGCCGTACTGCTCGCCGCTCTGCGCTGTAGCGGTTCCAGCGCACGACCTCTTCGGGATCGAAGAGATAGGCGTCCTTGGCCAGGTTCTCGGCGCTTCAGCTCCTTGAGCGGGGCGATGTCGGCGATGTAGATGCCCCGGCCGTAGGTGCCGATGACGAGGTCGCGGTCGCGCTTCTGGACGGCCAGGTCGCGGACGATGACGTTCGGCGCCGAGGTCGAGAAGGTCGTCCAGGTCTTGCCCTTGTCGATCGAGACCTGGATGCCGTAGTCGCCGGCGATGTAGAGGACGTTGGCGTTGTCCGGGTCCTCTTCGACGTCGAAGAGCGGGTTCATCATGGCCGCCGGAGATGTCCTCCCAGGTCTTGCCCAGGTCGCGGGTGACGAAGAGCCAGGTCTTGTCCTCGTTGTGGGTCCGGTAGCCGCTGAAGGCGACGTAGCAGGTGTTCTCGTCGAAGCGGGAGGGCACGACCCTCTTGACCCAGCGGTCGAAGGGGATGAGGGCGCCCTTGACGCCGGGCTTGGCCTTGCCGGTCTTCATGTCGTAGAAGTTGGCGGTGATGTTGGTCCAGGTGACGCCGCCGTCGGGCGACATCTGGACGTTGCCGTCGTCGGTGCCGGCCCAGTAGAGGCCGGGCTTCTTGGGCGACTCGGCGAAGGTGTAGATCGTCGCGTACTGGAGGTTGGTCTTCTTGGCCTCCTCGAGGCGCGTCTTGTCGGCCCGGGTGAGGTCGGGGCTGATGGTGACGAAGGTGTCCCGGCTCGCCGCGGCTGAGGGAGCGGTGGACGAACTGGGAGCAGATGTAGACGATGCCCGGGTTGTGGGGCGAGAGCACGATCGGGGCGTTCCACTGGTAGCGCTGGGCGGGCATCGCCCTTGGCCAGCTCCTCGGGCGTCGTCCGCTTGGCCAGGGACGAGCTCTCGCCGGTCGACAGGTTCTGCCGGCTCGAGCGCGCCGAACTGGCTCTCGTAGTAGATGTAATCGGGGTTCCACCAGTCGCGGACGACGAAGAAGCCGTCGCCGGTGGGCAGGTACCGCCAGTCGGCGGCGAAGACGCCCCAGGCGTTCCGGTTCTGTGACGGGCCGATCCAGGCGCCGTTGTCCTGGGTGCCGCCCATGACGTTGTAGGGCATCTCGTTGTCGGCGGAGACGTCGTAGAACTGCTGGGCGCTGATGGTCGACTTCTGGCTCCAGTGCTTGCCGCCGTCCCAGGTCTCCCCCGCCCCGCCGTCGTTGCCGCTCATGATGTGGTTGGAGTTCTGCGGGTCGAGCCAGAGGGCGCGGTGGTCGACGTGGAGCTTGTAGGCCCCGGAGTCCCAGCCGGTGGCCTTGAAGGTCTTGCCGCCGTCGGTCGAGACGGTCGTGTTCGTGTCGCAGGCGTAGAGCGTCTGGTCGTTCTGGGCGTCGACATAGAGCCGGGCGTAGTAGCCGGCCTCGGTCTGGTTGACGAGGCCGCTGCCGCCGGTGTGCTTGTACTCCGTCATCTTCTTCCAGGTCTCGCCGAGGTCGTCGGACCGGTAGATGACGCCGGAGCGCTTGACCGGCGCCTGGTTGCGGAGGACGCCGCCGTAGAGCATCTCGAGGACGTGGCGGTTGATGACCTGCGAGCGGCCCTTGGCCTCGGTCGAGTCGGCCTTGGGCGCCTCGCGCTTGCTGGAGCGATTCGATCTCGTCGATCGCGGCGATGAGGTCCTTGTTCTTGGCGTAGACCTTGCGGGCCGCGGCGTTGAACTTGGCCAGGTCGATGCCGGACTTCGTCAGGAAGTCCTTGTCGGCGATGACCTCGTTGAGCTTCTTCACCAGCTCGGCCTCGTCGGCCGCGACGATCGGGGTGAACTTGGGGGCCTCTTTGGCCAGCATCGGGTTGATCTTGAAGGCCTTGAACTTGTCGAAGACTGTACCCTTCGGCGAACAGCCCGCCTCCGCCGACGCCGCCGCCGCCGAAGCCGCCGGCCGCGCGGAAGTTGGCGACGCCGTCGCGCTCGGCCAGGCCCAGGTTGACCTCTTCGTCGATCCGGGCGTAGACGATGTCCGGGTTCTTGACGAAGATGGCCAGGCCGGCCCGGCCGACCTCGGCGTCGACGGGCAGGCCCCCGGTCGAGCTTCTTCCAGGTCTTGCCGCCGTCGGTCGTCTTATAGAGGTTGTTGCCCGGCTGGCGGTCGATGAACGTCCAGGACCGGCGGTAGAGTCTTGTAGGCCTGGGCGATGACGACGTTGAAGTCGCGCGGGTCGACGACGAAGTCGCCGACGCCCCGGTCGTTGAGGGGCCAGACGCCGCTCCCAGGTCTTGCCGCCGTCGGTCGTCTTGTAGAAGCCGCGCTCGCAGTCCATGGCGTTGTCGTAGAGCTTGCCTTCGGCGGCGACATAGACGACGTCCGGGTTCTTGGGATCGACCTGGACCTTGTTGATGAAGTAGCTCTTTTCGAGCCCGACGTTCGTCCAGGTCTTCCCGGCGTCGGTCGATTTCCAGACGCCGTTGCCGTGGGAGCTGGAGCGGGCGTGCATGGGTTCGCCCGTGCCCAGGTAGAGGATCTTGGGATCGGACGCGGCGATGCGCGAGCGAGCCCATGCTCATGTTGCCGTACTTGTCGAAGATGGGCTCGAAGTGCGTGCCCGCGTCCTCGGTCTTCCACACCCCGCCGCTCGCGGCCAGGACGTAGTAGGTCGTGGTCTGCCCGGGGGGCACGGCGAATTCGGAGATGCGGCCCGAGAAATTGACGGGCCCGACCCAGCGCCAGGTCAGTTGGTTGAGATCGTCGGCCGTGACCTGCGCTTGGGCCAGGACCGCTCCCCCGGCGCCCAGGACGAAGCCCAGGGCCAGAAGGACCGTGAAGAGGCGGGACGGACGGGTAGACATCGATACTCCTCCTGTGGATATGCGGAAGGCTTTAGGGACGGACGGATTCGGCACGTCGCCTGTTAGACGACGGACGGCCGGCATTTCTTCCATGTTTCGGGACCGCCTGGCGGCCGGTCTCGGGGAGCCGCGCGGGCGGAGACCCAAGGATTATCACAGGGACGGCGGCAAGTCAATTAAATCGGGGACACAATACCATTTCCCCATTTCTTCAGGGCCTCGACCAACGGACCCAGGCTTGGGCCGCCGTCCGTTTGAAGCTAGCTGACGGGCCCGGAAATTGGGGAAATGGTATTGTGTCCCCGATTTCAGCGCTTGCGGGCGACCGTCCGGACGAGGTTCGAACCGGGTCCGCCCCAGTCGCCCGTCCCGTTGATCTCCTCGTAGGAAACGATCTCGAAGCCGGCAAGGCCTCGCGCGTGGCGCCGGGGGGCAGGGCCCGGACCATCGGCGCGTGCGGCCGTTCGGGGGTGCTGACGAAATTCTCGAGGATGACCAGGCCGCCCGGCTTGAGGGACGCCTTGACCCGCTCGACGAACGCCGGATCGTCGATCGGCGCCCAGGCGAAGACCATGACCACCAGGTCCCAGGCTTCCTGCCCGAGGTCGAACGAGGCGTAATCCGACTTGACGCCGGTGATCTTGACCCCGGCCTTGTCCGCGTTCCGGGCCGCCGCGGCGATGGCCTCGCCCGAGACGTCGACGCCGGTCACAGTCCAGCCCTTGGCCGCCAGCGCGACCGCGTTGCGGCCCTGCCCCATGCCGAGGTCGAGGGCCCGGCCAGGCCGGACGTCCTTGACCGCGCCGACCAGGAACTCGCTCGGGACGCTGGCGAATCCGTCCACCTCGGGCCTCCCGGTCAGGGCGGGCCGGCCGAAGGTCCGGTCGTAGAAGACCTCGGCCCCTTCCGGCTTGACCGCGAAAAGGCGCGTGATGACGCCGAAGCGCCGCCCGATCTCCTCCTTGGTCAGGCCCTGCCGCGCCAGTTCCTCGCCGTACAGGCGAAAGGCGTCCGCGTCGGCCGGGGCTCTCTTGAACCAGGCGATGAACTCCTTCCAGACCTGCTCGTCGCCGGCCGGGGCCGCGGTTTGGAGCTGAGTCGGCCGCGGAGCCTGCGACGGGGCCGGCGAAGGCGCGGGCCCGGAGACGGCGGCGCTCATCGAGACGAGCGCGGCGACAAAGAACCAAGCGAGCCAGCAAACTCGGTGAATGTTTCGGCCGCGACGGGCGCTGGTGGGATTCATGGATCGACCTGCCTTTCCATGGAGTATTCGGGCCCGGCGCCGCACGCGTTTATGATCAGAAGATATGCCCGAAATTGAAGTACAGGCCCATCCCCTCGGAGCTCCAGGCGACGTCGACGCGGACGACGAAATCGGGCATGTAGAAGCGCAGCCCGACGCCGGCGTCGAAGGCCGTCTCGCCGAGGTCGATCTCGCGGAGCGAATGCCAGACCGTGCCCGCGTCGGCGAAGACGTTGCCGCCGAGGCGCCAGACGATCGGGAAACGGTACTCGGCGTTGACCAGGAACTTGCCGTTGTCGAGGAAGCGGTTGAGGGGGAAGCCGCGCATGGCGGTGTTGACCATGCCCCCGCCGAGCGAGGCGTGATCGAAGAGCGGGATCGCGTCGCCGGCCACGTATTGGCCCAGGGCCCGGACGGCGAAGACGTCCTTGGCGCCGAAGACGCGCTGGTATTTGCGGAGATCGACCGTCACGCGGTTGAAGGCGGCGTCGCGGCTGCCCATGAACGCGCCGGACCAGTCGTCCTGGAGGATGAGGCGGAAGCCGCGCGTCGGGTGGATCTGGCTGTCGGAGGTGTCGTACTTCAGGGCGAACGTGAGGGTGGGCGCGAAAAAGCGGCCCCGGGCCGCGAGGGCGGCGATCTCATCCTGGAAGGGGCCCTCCCGGGGGTCGGTGTATTTGAGCCAACGGAAGGTGTAGGCGGCCTCGATGACAAGGTGCGGCGTGAGGCCGCGCCCGAACGTCAGGGGCACGGCGATCGTCTCGTGGGTCAGCACGGTCTCGTTCGACTCGGGCGTCCCCGGGCCCAGGCCGTAGAAGCTGTAGTTGAGGTACTTGTCGTATTCGGCCTTGAGGTCGAAGGACAGGCCGTATGTCTTGCCCTGGCGGATCTCGAGGTCGGGAATGGAGAAAGTGAAGACGTACCAGCGCTCCCCTTTCGTCGAGTTGAAGAGGATGAGGTCCAGGGACTCCTTGCGGCCGAGATAGTCGACGAACTTGACCCGGCCGCCGTAGCCGAATCCGATATCGGTGTCGTACATGACGATCGGGAACGGGCTGAAGGACCGGTAGGACCCGGCGGGCGGGCGCCGTTTCCTGGGCCGCGAGCGCGAGCGGGCCGATGACGGCCGCGAAAAAGAAGGCGAGAAGAAGCGGGAGCCGCGACGGTCGATGTGTGTTCATGGTCCCTCCCCCATCACCCTTTCCTTTTAATCCATCCGGGGGAGATTATCAAGCGGGGCGCTCAGGACAGGGGGACACGTACCCGGGGTACATGTCCCCGATCCCCAGCTCTCAGACGGCCGGACGAAGGCGCTTGCGGAACCAGGGCTGGAGGGCCTTCATCTTGGCCAGCTGGGAGGCCGGGGCGCGCCGCCGGGCCGTCTTGAGCTCGGCGCTGCCCTCCGGGGCGCCCCAGCGGATCTCGATGCTGTCGTTGGGGTTGTAGCCCATCTCGAAGGCCTCTTTCCGCGCGAAGATCTCTTCGAGCGTCAGGACGCGGGACGAGCCGTCCGAGCCCACGTAGGTGATCGAGAGCGCCGCCGCCCTCTTGTGCCGGAGGGCGAGGAGCTCCCGGCGGATCGCGTCGGGCGTCTTCTTGCCGCCCACGTCGTAGGCGCCCGGATCGCGGGCGACCTTGTCGGGGAATTCGAGGATGGTGTCGATGGCGATGAGCAGGCGCAGGTCGCGGTTGGGCGTCGAATAATCCTCCCACGGCCCGAGGGACTGGAACACCGACTTGCCCGAGGGCATGGGGATGACCGTGCCGGGATGCGCGGTCATGAAGGCCTCGCCGTTGGCCACGGAACCGACGCGGACGATGAGCTGCTCATGGAGGGCCTGGAAAAGGTCTTCCAGGGCCGCCTCGGCGTCGAGCGGGTCGGGGTTGATGAGCTTCTCCATGGCCGCGTAGAAATCGTCGCCGGCCATCCTCTCCTGCTGGAGCGAGAAGTCGCCGAACTCGGGGCTCGCCGCGATCTCGGCGTTCGTCAGAAGCCGCGGCCGGCCGGCCTCGATGACGATGGGCCGGAAGGCCTTGAACCCGGGCTCGCCGACGACCTCGTCGGTCGTGAACAGGAAATTGCCCTTCCAGAACCGCTTGACGCCGATCGTCCCGTCGGGCTGGGCGTCGGCGCCGAGGAGGAGGCCGGGCTTTTTGCGTGTCTGGCCGATCCAGCGGACCAGGGTGTAGGTGTGCCCGTAGGGGTCGGCGAAGACCGTGCCGGGCTTGAGGGCGGAGCGCGAGAGGGGCCGGGGGTAGTAATCGGTCCCGTCGGCTCGGAGCGCCGTCCGGCCGTTGCCGGCGTGGACGGTGTTCTTGATGAGGTCGAGGAAGCGCCTCATGGACGCGACCGAGCGGCCGCCCGGCCCGGAGGCCCGTTCCGTTCCGCCGGTGATGAAGCGGCCCGGCGCGCGGCGGCGCTTCGAGCGTGCCCCAGCTCGTCTCGTGGAATCCGAAGGGCAGGCCGAGCTTCCAGGCGAAATAGGCCCGGAGGAAGTAGGGGTTGTCGGCGCAGTCCGGCGTCATGTCCAGGGCGTTCGGCCCGTCGGGGTCGTCCTCGCCGAGGCCGAGGTGGTCGTGGAGGAGGTTCCGGGCGCGGTCGCGCGTGACCTCGTGGAGGGCCTTCCAGGACGAGCGCTCGTCGGCGTCGGAGAACAGGGCCTCGATCCAGGCGGCATAGAGGCCCTCCGCGGCCCAGGACCAGCCATGGCTGACGTCGACGCCTGCGGCGGGGTCGACCGCCGTCTTCTCCCGGCCCTCGTCGATGATGACGGAGAAACGCCCGGAGGGGGCCGCGCCGAACTCGGCCGCGACCCAGAACGGCGGGCCCCCTCCCCGCCTCGTCGTGAGGGGTTCGACCTCGCCGGACGGGCCTCGGAGGGAGACGCGGACCTTGGCGGCGTCCGATCCGAAAACGGCCAGGACGCGGACCGGCTCGCCCGGGCCGCGGCGATCCCGGCGAGACGAGGACCGCCCGTCGCCCGGCGGGGGCCTCCGGCGATAGAAAATGGGGACGTTTCTATTTTTCTGTTAATACATTAATTTTAAAAATAGAAGCGTCCCGTTTGGGGTGTGCGGGGTCAGGGCGGTCGCCGGCCACGGACGGCAGGGTCATCGCGAGGGCAAGGGCGAGAACGAGGATCAGATCCAGCCGGCCGCCCTTCGAGCGCTCAAGCAAGTGGACGGTCATCGCTGCCGAGGGGCGCCCGGTCGGGCCGGACCGGGCTTAGAAATAGTATCGGAAGCCTACCGCCCCGCCCATGTCGACTTCGGTCGACGGGATGAGGTCGAGCATGGGCACGACCTCGAGGAACAGCTCCACGGGCGTCTTCTCGAATTCATAGGAGATGCCGACCGGCACGCGCAGGCTGACGGTCAGGTCGATCGGCGAACTTGACCCGGCCGCCGACGCCGTAGTAGAGGGCCATCCGGCCGGTGTCGACGCGGAAGAGGTTGAAATTGTGGAAGAGCATGTCGCCGTGGATCTGGAAGTACCCGCCCGGTGATGGACCAGGCGGCGCCGACGTCGAAGGCCACGGTCTGCCTGTTCCAGAACTTGAGGCTCACGCCCGTCGGCTCGCCGAGGATGATGCCGAGGCCGACGTTGTGGTTGCTTTCGGCGAAGGACAGGCCGGCCAGGCAGCCGAAGAGGATCAGAATGAGCGCCGCTTTTTTCATTTTTGATGACTCCTTGTTCCCTCCAGGTCGCTCGAAACAATACCAAAAATATTCCGGGGGGTCAAACGCCCGGAACCCGGGACGTTCGGCACGCGCTGGCGTCAGATTGCCAGGAATACGGAAAACAGGTAGGTTTGACGCCTGGAGGGACCGACGGGATGACGCTCGCCCGGCCTGCTCAGGAGGCACCGCCCCCGCCGGGAGGCCCTGGCCTTCCTTCGTTACATCGGCCCGGGTCTGCTCGTCACGGTCGGCTTCATCGACCCGGGGAACTGGGCCTCGAACATCGCCGCCGGGTCCGCCCACGGCTATACCCTCCTCTGGATGGTCACCCTGTCGACGGTCATGCTGATCATCCTCCAGCACAACGTCGGCCCATCTCGGCATCGCCACGGGCCTGTGCCTGTCCGAGGCGGCGACCAAGCACCTGCGGCCGGCGGCCTCGCAGGTTCGTCCTCGGCAGCGCGCGTCCTGGCCGCCGTATCGACGGCCCTGGCCGAGATCCTGGGCGCGGCCATCGGCCTGAGCCTGCTCTTCCCCTGGCTCCCCTTACGAGGCCGCGGCCGTTCTCGTCCTCGGCGGTCGGTCCTGGCGCTCCTCTTCTCGAACTCCTATCCCCGCCTCGAGAAATGGATCATCGCCTTCGTCTCCCTCATCGGCCTGTCGTTCCTGTTCGAGCTCACGCTCGTCGACGTCTCCTGGGGGAAGGCGGCCGCCGCCTGGGTCGTGCCCCGTCCTTCCCGGCCGGCTCCATGCCCATCGTCATGGCCGTCCTCGGCGCCGTGGTCATGCCCCACAACATCTTCCTCCACTCCGAGGTCATCCAGAGCCGGCAGTGGAACCTCGAGAGATGAGACCGTGATCCGGCGCCAGCTCAAGTACGAGTTCGCCGACACGCTCGTCTCCATGGTCGTCGGCTGGGGGATCAACAGCGCCATGATCATCGTCGCCGCGGCGGCGTTCTTCGGCCGGGCCCGGGTCACGGAGCTCGGGCAGGCCCAGACAGATGCTCGGCCCGCTCGTCGGACCGGCGGCGGCGGTCGTTTTCGCGCTGGCCCTGCTCCTGGCGGGCCTGTCCTCGTCCATCACGGCCGGGATGGCCGGGGCGTCCATCTTCGCCGGGATCTTCGGCGAATCCTACGACATCAAGGACCTCCACTCCCGCATCGGCGCGGCCGGGACGCTGGTCGCGGCGACCGGCGGTCATCTTCCTCATCGGCGACCCCTTCCGGGGCCTCGTCGTTTCGCAGATGCTGCTCAGCATGCAGCTGCCGTTCACCATCGTCACCCAGATCCGGCTGACGTCGTCGCCCGCGGTCATGGGGAAATACGCCAACGGGACGGGCGCTCAAGGCGCTGCTGTGGACGGTCGCGGCCGTCGTCATCGGCCTGAACGTCCTGCTTCTGAAGGCGCTGCTGTTCGGACTAGCGCCCTGCCGGGAAGCCGCGAGGATGGCGAGGATGTCGCTCGAAGCCCCCGTGACGGGACTGTCAGGGCTTATCGATCGTCACGGCGCGGGGAGGGACGGCCAGCTTGATCCCTTCGGCGCGATAGCGCTCGTGGAGCCGCCGGTAGAACTCGTGCCGGATGCGATACAGCTCCCGGTATTCCTTGACCCGCAGGATGACGTTGAACCGGACGCCGAGCTCGGTGAAGGCGTTGAAGCGCACGACGGGCTCGAAGCCGTCGATCTTCCGCTCGGGCTTCGACAGGACCTCGCGGGCGATCTCGACCGTCACCCGCTCGACCAGGGCCAGGTCGCTGTCGAAGGCGACGATGACGGGCAGGAACAGGCCCATCTCGTTCTCCGGCAGGTGCGTGTTGGTGTAGATGGCCGCGGCCAGCTTGGCGTTGGGCACGACGACCATGTTGTCCTCGGGCGCGCGGATGGTCGTGTTGCGCCAGGTGATGTCGCAGACCTCGCCCTCCTCGCCCGTCTCCAGGCGGATGTAGTCGCCCGGCCGGATCTTCCGGGTCATGAGGATGTTCAGCCCGGCGAAGAGGTTGGAGAGCGTGTCCTGGAGGGCCAGGGCCACGGCCAGGCCGCTGACGCCGAGGGCCGTGAGCAGCGGGGCGATCGAGACGCCGAGGTAGTCGAGGACGAAGAGAAAGCCCAGGGCGTAGATGAGGGCGGTGGCGAAGTTCTTGAAGATCGAGGACGGCACCTCGACCTTGCGGTCGATGTAGACGTGGATGGCGCGGCGGGCCATCCGGGTGAAGAAGACGGCCGCGGACAGGATGCCCAGGACGCCGATCGCGCGCCGGACGATCAGGCCGACCTCGGGCCGGAGCGGGACGAAGCGCAGGACGACGGCCAGCCCGATGAGCAGGAGCCACAGGATGACCAGGCCCTTCATCGATTCGACGAGGATGTCGTCCCATTCGGACGCCGACCGCTTGGCCCAGGCGCGGAACGTCGAGGCGAAGACCCGCTCGAGGACGAAGCCGAGGACGACGGCCAGGACGAGGATGCCCGCGACGAGGAGCGCGTGGAAGGGCTCGAATACCGCGTTCATGCGCACTTGCTCCAGCCGCAGTTGATGCAGACGGGGCACTTCTCGTCGGGCAGGAGCGCCCCGCAGATCTTGCAGCGCACGGTGTAGAAGTCCTTGGCGTTGTGCTTGACCTCGCCGAAGTGCTTCTCGAGGATCTTGGCGATGGCGTCGGGGATGGACTGGATGAGGCCGCCCTCGGTGAAGATGGGCTCCGAGCCGCCGATCCCCTTGAGCTGGGTGATGACCTCCTCGGCCTCGACGCCGCTGCGGAGGGCGGTCGAGATGAGGCGGCCGAGGGCCTCGGCGTCGGCCATGGTCGAGTAGCCGCTCTTGCCGATCGAGGCGAAGACCTCGAAGGGCTTCTGGTTGTGGAAGGAGATGGTCACGTAGAGGTTGCCGAAGCCGGTCTTGATCTTGTCGGTGACCGAGGGGAGCGAGTCGGGGCGGCCCTGGGGGTGGAGGATCTCGGTGCCGTTCTTGTAGAGGACCTGGCTCTCGCGGCAGCCGTCGCGGTAGATGGTGATGCCCTTCGTGCCCAGGTCCCAGGCCAGGCGGTAGGCCTTTTCGACGTCATCGACCGAGGCCTCGTGGGGGAAATTGATGGTCTTGGAGACGGAGTTGTCGACGTGCTTCTGGAAGGCCGCCTGGGTCTTGATGTGCCATTCGGGGGCGATCTCGTGGGCGGCCCGGAAGTAGTCGGGCAGCGGCTTGCCCGGGTTCTTCTCCTTCCAGTCGGCGTAGATGGGGTGGACGTCCTTGAGCTCGGAATCGATGATCTTGGAGACGACCTCGAAGGCGAAGACGGGCTCGATCGACGAGGAGCAGCCGGCGATGCGCGAGATCGTCCCGGTCGGGGCGATGGTGAAGACCGTGGCGTTGCGCATCTTGCCGCCCTTGTAGACCGACTGGGCGATGGCCGGGAACGAGCCCCGCTCGGCGGCGAGATCGCGGGAGGCGGCCGTGGCTTCGGCGCGGAGGAAGGCGGCGACCTTGTCGGCGAGCGTCAGGGCCTTGGCCGAGTCGTAGCGGACCTTCATGAGGAGCAGGAGGTCGGCCCAGCCCATGACCCCGAGGCCGATGCGGCGCGAGGCCCGGGTCGTCTTGTCGATCACGGGCAGCGGGTAGCGGTTGACGTCGATGACGTCGTCGAGGAAGCGGACGCCGAGGCGGATGACCGAGCCGAAGCGGTCCCAGTCGAAGCGGTCCTTGGCCTTGGGATCGAAGAAATTGGCCAGGTTGATGGAGCCGAGGTTGCAGGACTCGTAATCGTGGAGGGGCTGTTCGCCGCAGGGGTTCGTGGCCCGGATGGGGCCGAGGCCGGCGGTGGGGTTGCCGGCGTTGATCCGGTCGATGAAGATGAGGCCGGGGTCGCCGACGGCCCAGGCCGACTCGACGATGAGCTGGAAGACCTTGCGGGCGTCCTTGCGGCCGACGGCGCGTGCCGAGGTGGGGGTCGACGAGGTCGTACTCGGCCCCGGCTTCGAGGGCGGCCATGAAGGCGTCCGTGACGGCGACGGAGATGTTGAAGTTCGAGACGGAGGCGCCGTCGAGCTTCATCTGGACGAACTCCTCGATGTCGGGGTGGTCGACGCGGAGGATGCCCATGTTGGCGCCGCGGCGGGTGCCGCCCTGCTTGACGGCCTCGGTCGCGGCGTCGATGACCTTGAGGAACGAGATCGGGCCCGGAGGCGACGCCCTGCGTCTTGCGGACGAAGCTGCCCTTGGGCCGGAGGCGGCTGAAGTCGAAGCCGGTGCCCCCGCCCTCCTTGTGGACGAGCGCGGCGTTCTTGACCGTCTCGAAGATGGCGTCGAGGGAGTCCTCGATCGGGCAGGACGAAGCAGGCCGACAGGCACATGCCGCGGCCGGCGCCGGTGAGGGTCGGGCTGTTGGGCAGGAAATCGCGGGCGGCCATGATCCGGAGGAAGGCCTCGGCGTATTTCTTGCGCTCGGCCTTGTTCTTCTCGGCGGTGGCGACGTAGGCCGCGACGCGGCGGAAGAGGTCCTCCGGGGTCTTGTCGACGAGCTCGCCTTTCTCGTCTTTGAGGAAGTAGCGGGCCTTGAGGATCTTGAGGGCGTTTTCCGAAAAACCGGCGAGCGCGGGCATGAGGACCTCCAGCTATCGACGAATTCCCACCCGAGGAGATTAAATCCTAGTGGAATGGTAAGAATACCATAAGGGACCGGGCCTTCGCAACTTGATTTCGTCCCGTCCAGAAGGGGTCAAACCTATACGTTTTTACTTTTTGCCGGATCGGGCCGCATGAGGGGGAAAATGACAAAAAGTAAAAACGTATAGGTTTGACCCCATCTTGAGGTAAAATCGTTGTCCATCAACAAGGAGCGATCAACATGGGCGAACACGGCATTTCGGACAAGCTCGGAGCCCCCGAGATCGAAGAAGGCGCCTGGGTCGCGCCCGGGGCGGTCCTCGTCGGCCGGGTCATCCTCCGCAGGGGGGCGAACGTCTGGTACAACTGCGTCCTGCGCTCCGACATGGCGGGCGCCGAGATCGAGATCGGCGAGGACTCGAACATCCAGGACGGCACGGTCGTCCACGTCGACGCGGACTTCCCCTGCCGCGTCGGCGCCCGGGTGACGGTCGGCCACGGCGCCGTCCTCCACGCCTGCGTCATCGAGGACGACGCCATGATCGCCATGAACGCGACGGTCCTCACCGGGGCCCGGATCGGCCGGGGCTCGGTCGTCGCCGCCGGCGCCGTCGTCCCGGAGGGCATGCAGGTCCCGCCCGGCGTCGTCGTCGCGGGCGTCCCGGCCAAGGTCCGCCGCGAGACGACGGACGAGGACCGGGCCCGCCTCACCCACGCCTGGAAGACCTACGCCGCCCTCGCGGGCTCCACAAATCGGGGACACAATACCAATTCCCCAATTTCCGGGACGGAGACTCAAAGCGAGGAAAGATCGGTTGAGCGAAAAAGAATTGGGGAATTGGTATTGTGTCCCCGATCAAAGGGGTGATCTTCGACCTCGACGGGACGCTCCTCGACACGATCGAGGACATCACCGAAGCCTCCAACCGCGTTTACGGGACGCGCGGGCTGGCCCCTTTCAGCACCGAGGAGATGAAGAAGCTCGTCGGGGAGGGCGCCGAAGAGCTGGTCCGGAAGGTCTTCGCCTCCCGCGGCCGCCCTCCCCTCGACGAGGCCGAGATGGCCGCCATCATCCGGGATTATCGCCGCGAGTACGAGGCCTGCTGGCGCGTCCACAGCCGCCCCTACCCCGGCATACCCGAGGCCCTGTCGGAGCTCTCCCGGCGCGGCGTGAAGACGGCCGTCCTATCCAACAAAGCCCAGTCGTTCACCTCGCTCATGGTCGAGACGCTCCTCCCCGCGGACCCCTTCGACATCGTCCGCGGCGCCCGGCCCGGCGTCCCGCTCAAGCCCGATCCCGCGGCGGCCCTGGCCATCGCCGCCGAGCTCGGCCTCGCGCCCGCGGCCTGCGCCTTCGTCGGCGACACGTCCATCGACATGACGACGGCCCGGGCCGCCGGCATGTTCGCGGCCGGCGCGCTCTGGGGATTCCGCACGGCCGAAGAGCTGCGCTCGAGCGGCGCCGCCGTCCTCCTCGCCTCGCCCGCGGACCTTCTCGGCCTGATCTAGTCCGCGGCCGCCGCGCCCCCTCGTCCGGCCGCCCCCCTCCTATTTCTCGAACTCCTCCTTGCTGACCATCCGCGTCAGGAGATGTCGAACGGTGTAGTTATGGATCTTGGGTCCGGGACCCGGCAGGCTGGTTTCCGTGACCACGAACTCGTCGAGGGTCGCTTTCCGCACCCACCGCGTTTCGAGGTCGACATAGAGATCGCCCATGTACTGAGACCCGCCCACCGTGACGATGTCCTTGTCCGCGCTCATCGGCATGATCATCTTGAGCGTGCTCTCGCCGGAATCATATCCGACGATCGCGCAGGCCGCCCCGTCGACGAGACCGACGCCCTTGAGGGCCAGCTTGATATCGCCGTTCTTGAACGTCGAACCCGCCTTGATGCCCCGGCCGAGGTCGACCGGCGGCTCGGAGAAGGCGGAGCCGTGCCGGACCGTCTGACCGATCGCCTTGAGGTCCTCGATGCCGCCGCTGTCCCCTTGCGGCCAGGCGAAAACGTCACAGAAGCTGTGAAAATCGATAAAGCTGTTGTAGATCGGGTAGGCGGCCACGCCCGCAAGCTCCCGGCCGCGGCTTGTGGTCAGCCCCTCGAAGCGCGCGTGCGGGACCCCGAACAGCTGCCCTTTGTCGTCCCTCCCGGTGGGCAGCAGGCGAAAGACATAGGACCAGCCGGCGAGGGCGGGGATCGTCTCGGGCTCATTCTCCCCCGTCCGGATGCTGACCTCGCGGACGGTGTATTCGTCCCCGCCCTTCCCGGACAGCGCGGCCGGGACCAGGCGCATCTTCACCGTGTACGTTTCGCTGCCGGTCCGTTTGCCGTCGAAGCCGATGTGGACGAATTGGGTTTCCTGGACATAATAGCGGACCGCGGGCGACTTCTCGCCTCCGAGATCGAACGGCCCGGCGAGCCCGGCCAGGTTCTTCGGCGAGAGTCCCTTTGGTGTGTTCCGCGGCGCTGTCGCCGCCCGCCGTCGCGGACGGGATCCCCGACGTGATCAGCACGCATGCCGCGAACGCGAGCGCCCCAACGATCACCAACATCCGTCTTTTCATTGTCAATTTCCTTTCTTCGCCGGTCCCCGTCTCTCGAGCGCGGGCAAGAAACCGAGCCTGTCGTCCTTGGCGACGAATAATACGATTCGGACCATCGGTCAAGTCATTTTTCGCCGCCCTTTCCGCCTCCGCTTGACGCCGGGACGGGCCCTGGTCCAAGATAGGGCCGCCCGAAACAGATCCTCCCGGAGCGCCATGATGCAGATGAAACGGACCCTCGGCTTGCCCCTCCTCCTGCTTGTCCTCGTCCTCATCGCGGGTTGGATCGCCGGGACCTACCTCCCCGTTCCGTTCATCTCCAAGGCCCGTCCGCCCGCAGAGCGCGCCCGCCGCCGCGCCGGCTCTCCCTTCCGCTCACAGCCGGCGCCCCAGCCGCGCCCTCCTCCTCCGCCTCTCCCCTCCTTCCGCCGTCCCTCTTCGCCTCCGTTCCCGACGTCCGCCAGAGCACCGGCTACACCTGCGGGGCGTCCGCGCTCCAGGCCATCCTCGCCTACTGGGGGACTGAGGAGCGCGAAGACCGCCTCGCCGCCCGGCTCAAGAGCACGCCCGAAGCGGGCACCCATCCTCTCGACATCGTCCGCGTCGCCCGCGAGTTCGGGCTCACGGCCGATCTCCGCGACGGGCTCGACCTCTCCGATCTCGAGCGCGGCCCTCGCCGACGGCACGACGGTCATCGTCGACCTGCAGGCCTGGCGCGACCGCGCCGATATCCCCTGGACGGAGACCTGGGACGACGGCCATTACATGGTCCTCCTGGGCATGGACGCCGCGAATCTCTATTTCGAGGACCCCTCCCTCCTCGGCGCCCGCGGCGTCATCCCGCGCGCCGAATTCGTCGACCGCTGGCACGATTACGAAGGCGATCCGCCCCTCGACGCGTCCGACCAGAAATACAGCCACATGGCCATCTTCCTCAAGGGCGACCGTCCCGCGCCCGCACGCCCGGCCACATTCGAGCCGGTGCGCTGAGCCGGGCCCCGAGCTGCCCCGCCCCGTCCCCGATTTGGGGACACGTACCAGAGGTACATGTCCCCACTCCCGTCACCGGTGCATCCCCCGTCCCTTCCCCGGGGGACGTGTCCCGACCGGGGGGCCCTCTCAGATGGGGTCAGGGGGGGGAGGGACAATCCCCCCCTCTTTCACCCCCAGCGAGGATGGACGCTGTTTCCCACGGATTTATTATCGGTACGGCGAACGGAATCGCCGAACTCATCTGAGCGACAGGATCGAGAGAAGAGCGCCCCATGCGCGAGAACAGGAAAGACAAGCGGATCGCCGAAGAGAACCGGGTGGTCATCGAGCTCCCCGGTCCCACGCCCGCCGATGATCCTCGCATCGTCAACGCCCTGACGAAGGACATCTCCCTCGGGGGCGCCAGGATCGTCACGGACCGGCTCTTCGAGGTCGGCACCTCGCTCCGCATGACGCTCTATCTGTCCAAATCGAAACAGATCGTCAAAGCCCGGGGAGATGTCCGCTGGAACCGGATGGTCGATGACGGCCTTTACGAGATGGGGGTCGAATTCGAGCACGGCATCCCGACCGGCGTCCTGGTCCTTATCAACCATCTCTACGGAAAAGGCCAAACCGCGCCCGCGTCCGTCCAATTCTGAAGGAGGTCCCCATGAGTCCCAGCACAGAAGCCAAGGTCGAAGCGACGGCCTTCCTCGACGATATCGAGAAACGGGTCAGCGAGATCTTCTCCGCCCAGAAGAGCGAGGTCGAGCAGACCCTGGTCGAGAAGATCAATCGCGAGAAGGAAGAGGCCCAGCGCCGCATCGAAGCCGTCAACCGGGAGTTCTCCCAGGTCCGGGGCTTCCTCGAAGAGCACAAGACGGTCATGGCCGAGCTCCAGACGACCGAGGAACACCTCCGCGGCGAGATCCGCGGCCACTTCGACCGCGCCGTGAACTACCAGAAGATGATGGAGAACGCCGCCGCCCTGGCCGGCGAGGAGCTCGAGAAGATCGGCGGTCTCAACCGCGAGCTCGAAAAGGTCCGGGTCCGCGCCGAATCGGAATACGCCGACCTCAAGAAGAACCTCTCCGGCTACGCCGGCATCGTCGCCCAGATCCCGGCGCCCGCCGTCAAGGTCGAAGGCGGCATGGATTGGACCGAGGAGATCGGCAAGCTGCGCAAGGTGCGGGACCTCCTGGCGACCCTGCACCAGACCGGGCTCCCGGAGACGTCGCGACGCTTCGCGCGAGGCCTCTCCCGCCGATGACGATGCGGGAACGAGCATCCCCGCGGCCGAGACGGCCGAGGAGCTGGCCGCCTCCCTCGGGCTCATCGATGCCGAAGACGACGGCGTCCGTGACGACGCCGAGTTCGCCGAAAGCCACCCGGCTACGACCAGCCTCCGCTGCGGCCAGGTCGAGACACCCGAGGTTTCCGTGGAGACGTCCGGCGAGGCCTTCGAAGCCGCCGACGATCTCACGGAGGAGATCCCGGCCGAGATCGAAGCCGCCGGCCCCTCCCCCGAAGACAGGGCCGTTCTGGAGTCCCTGGCCCGCTATCGCAGGACCGAGTCCGTGAACAACGGCATCGAGCTCGGCTTCTACTCCGCCGAGACGGGCACCGTCCTCGACGCGGCTCAGTTCATGACCGCCGTCGGCACGGTCGTCGAGAGCGCCAGCCAGCTCCACACGCCAGCTGACGCAGACGACCTCGGTCAAGGACCTCTTCCTGCTCAAGCAGGAGATCCTCAACCAGCAGGAGATCCTGCGCAAGGTGTTCTTCCGCGTCGTCCGTTTCTGCGACAAGGAAGGCGGCCGGCTGCCCGAGCCCCTCGGCGAGATCGTCAGCTCCCAGGGCATGAGGGAGATCATCGAGCGCCTGACGATGGCGAACTGGAGCGATCCTTCGGACTTCAAGCCCTTCCTGAGCGAGCTCAAGGCCATGAAGCGGGCCTTCGAGACCCGGGTCGCCGCCGCGCCGTCCTACCTCAAGTCGGTCCTCGACGCCGTCGAAGGCCGCGAGAACTGAGCGACTCGAACGGCTAAATGATCTCCAGGTAGTCCTTGCCGGGCAGCTTGGGGAACTGGCGTGCGGCTCGCTCTGGTACCAGAAGGCCACCGAGGCGATGTCGTCCTGCAGCGGCAGGTAGCGCCCGCCCGCTCGCCAGCCCAGCGCCTGGATCGTCACCCTCAGGTCCTTCTCGAAGCGGACCGGGTCCATGATGTGCCAGCGGTACAGGCCGAAGCGCGTGCTGCGACTGGTACAGCCCGTCCGGCCGGATCACCTGCGGCAGGCCGGCGTACGGCGTGGTGAACTCGCGGTAGCCGCCGTTGCTCCTTGCCGACGTCGAAGTCGTAGGAGCCGCAGAAGTAGTCCTCGGTGCCCGTGCCGCAGATGGTCGGGAACTCCCTGTCGCCGTCCATGAAGAACTTGATCTCGCCCTCGCCCCACCAGCCGGTGTTGTTGACGCCCCAGGCCATGTAGGTGCCGACATACTGCCCCCGGCCCTTGACGCCGTCGAGGATGGTGTAGACGTCCTTGTACGGCAGCGGGTTGACGCGGCGGAACTGGGCGTGGAAGTAGGCCGCGTCCTCCGGCACGTCGGTCAGCGTGTAGTTGATCTGGTAGTAGAGCGTCATCGTCGCTCGTCGGCGATGTTCGTCATCGTGATCCGGCAGCGCTTGCGGAACGGCATCTCCCAGTAGCAGTTGAAGGCGCTGCCCGGGATTGACGCAGACCGGCAGCGACGAGACCTGCGCGTACTTGCCCCAGCCGCAGGCGAAGAAGTCGCCGACCGGGCACTCGACCGACGGCTGCTCCTCGCCGTCCCAGTAGATGCGCAGGATGCGTGAAGCGCCAGTGTGCCGGTCGGGCGTCATCCAGATCTGCTGGATCGCGCCCGGGCCCTCGATGTCGGCCAGCGTGAACGTCTGCCTGCGGCTCGATGCGCGACGGAGGGCGAGATCTTCCAGCCCTGGCCCAGGTCGCGGGCGGCACTCGTGCGCCGGTGCCCTCGGTCGCCATGCCGGCCTTGCCCTTCTCGCCGGTGAAGTTCTCCGGGCTGATCGAGCGCGTCTTGGCCTTGGACAGGCGCGACAGGTTGCCGAGGCTCATGCCCAGGCCGTTGAAGTCCTTGCTTTTGTCGGTCTGGCCCGCGGCCGCCGCGAAAACGGCCAGGGTCAGGACGGCCAGTCCGGCTTTGAGGATGAGTGTGCTTTTCATGTGCCCTCCTATGACGTTCCCGCCTATTCTAAGTCAGAACAAATCGGGGACACAATACCATTTTCCGAATTCTCAATGAGAGCCAGCGCGACCTCGTCTGTTCTCGGCAAGATCGGGACCGCCCGAAGATATTCCCCGGACTCATGGGATCGCGATAAGGAACAATAACGAATTCGGAAAATGGTATTGTGTCCCCGATTTCGGTTTGACAGACCCCCAGCGCGCCGATATCCTATTGACAAGGGAATTGGTCACATAACCAAAGGGATCGTTGATTACAATAAGCCCTGGCCGCGGGGGATTATTTTCGCGAGGCCGGGTGTATTATGGGTGAAAACGACGGATGATCCGGCCCCGGAAGACGGCAACAGGAAGGCAGGAGAAACGAATGGATAACAAAACCCCCAAAGCGATCAGATCCCGGAAGCTCGGCCCGGCCCTCCCGGCGATCGCGGTCCTGGCCGCCCTGCTGGCGGTCGGGCTTTTCGCGGTCGTCGCCGACCGGCCCTGTCCTTTATCGGCCCAGCCGCCGTCCTCCGCCGCTCTGTCCTCCCCCGCGTCTCTTGTCCCGTCCGGCGCGTCACCGGTCCCTGTTGGTCCTCGAAACTCCGGCGAAATGGAGGAGGCGACCATGGCCAAGCCTGATCAGCTCCGAGGCAAGGCGGACCGCGAGGCCGTCGACAAGCTCATCGCCGAACAGAAATTCGAGGCCGCCGCGGCCGAGTGCGCCCGCATCCGCGAGGACGCGCGCAAGCGGGGCGACACGACGCTCTGGACCTGGGCGCTCATCCGGGAAGGCCAGCTGCGGACGTCTCTTCACGGCTACGAGACCGCGGTCCGGTTCTTCAAGGACGAGCCGTGGCCGGACTCCCCTCTCGAGCGCGACATGCTCGACCTCTTCTTCGCCAATTCTCTCGTCACCTACTACCAGGCTTATTCGTGGGAGATCAACCGGCGCGAGCGGGTCGAGGCCAAGGGCCCGATCGACCTCAAGTCCTGGACGCGCGACCAGATCTTCGACGAGGCCTGGCAGGCGCTCCTGCGCGTCTGGCGCGACCGCGACCGCCTGGCCGGCCACAAGGCCGCCGAGTTCCCCGACTTCTGGAGCCCCGGCGACTATCCGGCCGGCGTGCGCGACACCCTGCGCGACGGCCTCGTCTACCTCCTGGCCCGCCTCCTCTCCGACACGACCTTCTGGACGCCGCGCCAGTCGAACGAGACCTGGCTCCTCGACCTCCCGGGGCTCCTCGCCGAAGGCCGGAAAGACGAGCGCCGCCGACGCCGCCGGAGATCCTCGAATCGACCACGGCCCACCCCGTCGAGAAGACGGCCGCCCTCCTCGGCGAGCACGAATCCTGGAGCCGGCGCGCCGATCGTCCCGCGGCCGCGCTCGAGGCCCGCTTCGAGCTCGTCCAGGCGCTTTACGAGGCCTTCGACAGCGAGGACAACCGGGCCCTCGTCCGCAAGCACCTCGCCGGCTACCTCGCCGCGAACCGCAAGAACGCCTGGTGGGCGACGGGACAGGCCCTGCTCGCCGAATACACGCGGGCCGAGGACACCCCCGACGCCCTCGTCCGGGCCCGCAGGATCGCCCTCGAAGGCGTCGAGCGCTTCCCCGATTCCCCGGGCGGCCAGCGTTGCCGCCACATCGTCAAGTCGATCGAAGCGCCCGACTATTCCGTCGAAGCCATGCGCCTCGACGCGGCCGGGCGCCGCTCCGTGCGCGTCACCCACCGGAACCTCGACCGGGTCTACCTCCGCGCCTACGCCCTCGACCTCGAGGCCCTCGTCAAGTCGTCGAAGGACTACTCCATCTTCCCGCAGGGGCGCGACGCCCGAGAAGATCGTCGAGGACGCGGCGGGCGGACGCCGCGTGGACGGCCGAGCTGGCCAAGACCTCGGACTTCCGCGATCACCGCACCTACGCGAACCTGCCCGAGACGCTCGCCCCGGGCCTCTATCTCGTCGCCGCGTCGGCCCGGGAGGATTTCGCCGGGACCGGCAACAAGACGATCGGGCTCAGCGTCGTCGTCGGCGATCTCGTCCTCGTCAAGCGCGAGGGCGGCGGCACGGCCCGCGTCGGGAAGGCCGACGTTGCCGGCGGCGAAGAGGTCCTGGCCCTCTCCGGCGCCACGGGACGCCCTCTCGCCGAAGTCCCGGTCGACCTCTACGCCTTCGACTGGCGGAAGGGCCACACCAAGATCGAGATCGAAGCTGACGGACGCCGACGGCCGGGTCTGGTTCGCGCCGAGCTCCCGCAGCGGCTCCTATTTCCTCCTGGCCAAAAAGGGCCGGGACATCGCCTTCGACCCCGACTATCTCTATCTGCAGGGGCGCGCCGAGCCCAGGGAGACGCGGAACGCTCTCCTCTACACCGACCGCTCGATCTACCGGCCCGGACAGAAGCTCTTCTGGAAGGTCCTGGCCTACAAGGGACGGCCCGACCTCGGCCGGATCAGCCCCTCGACGGCGACGGCCGTCTCCGTCTGGCTCGAGGACATCAACGAGCCAGCGCGTCGCCCAGGCCTCCGTCTCGACGAACGCCTTCGGCACGGCGAGCGGCGAGTTCGCCATCCCGGCGACGGGCCGGCCGCTCGGCGGCTGGCGCCTCCGCGCCTCGCCCGACGGCTACGCCGTCGTCCGCGTCGAGGAGTACAAGCGGCCGACCTTCGAGGTCTCGATCAAGGACCCGGAGAAGCCGCTGCGGCTCAACAAGCCGGCGGCGCTCAAGGGCGAGGCCCGCTACTACTTCGGGCTCCCCGTCACGGGCGGCGAGGCCGTCTGGCAGGTCAAGCGCGAGCCGGTCTACCCGCGCTGGTGGTGGTGGGAGACGGGCGGCAGCCGCAGCCAGACCGTCGCCGGCGGCCGGGCCAAGATCGGCGCCGACGGCGCGATCGACGTCGCCTTCACGCCCCGCGCCGACGAGAAGAAGGACGGGGCCGGATCGGGCCTGTCCTACCGTTACACGCTCTCGGTCGACGTGACCGACGAGGGCGGCGAGACGCGGTCCGCGTCGCGCTCGTTCCGGCTCGGCTTCGTCAACGTCGAAGCCCGGGTCGACGAGGACAGCGCGTTCGCGCGCGCCGACACGAAGGAGGCGTTCACGATCGCGCGGACCGACCTCGACGGGACGCCCAAGGCCGGCAAGGGCGCCTGGCGCGTCGTCCGGCTCGTCGAGCCCGAGAAGACGCTTCTTCCGGCCGACCAGCCCCTGCCGGGCGCGCCCGGAGACGGAAGACCCGGCCTATCCGCCGACCGCCGGGCGACCGGATGCGTCCGCGCTGGGAGAGCTCTCCGGCGCCCGACGACGGTCCTCAGCCTCTGGAAGGAAGGCGCCGAGGCGGCCAAGGGGACGGCCGAGCACGACGCCAAGGGCATGGCCAAGATCGAAGTGCCGGCGCTCGCCGCGGGGGCCTATCGCCTGCTCTACGAGACGAAGGACGACTTCGGGGCCGTCTGCAAGGACAGCCTGAGCTTCCTCGTCGTCGGCAAGGCGAAGCCCGCCTTCAAGCTGCCGCTCGTCCTCAAGGCCGAGAAGCCGTCCGTCGCGGTGGGCGGCACGGCCCGGTTCCTCGTCGACGGCGGCTGGAGCGGCCAGCCGTTGCTCTTCGAAACGTTCCGCGGCGGCGAGCTCTGGGAGCGCCGCTGGATCGAGGCCGGCAAGGACGGCGGCGTCATCGACGTCCCGGTCGGCGAGGACCTGCGGGGCGGCTTCGGGGCCCGGATCACGGCCGTCCGCGACCATCAGTTCATGAGCCAGGACGCCGCGGTCTTCGTGCCCTGGGACAACAAGGAGCTGGGCATCTCGTTCGCGACCTTCCGCGACAAGCTCACGCCCGGCGGCCGCGAGACCTGGCGCGTCACGGTCAAGACGCCGAAGGGGACGCCGGCCGAGAAGGGCGCGGCCGAGCTGCTGACCTACATGTACGACCGCAGCCTCGACATCTTCGCCCCGCACCGGCCGCCGCGCCTGTCGGGGCTCTATCCCAACCGGACGGGAACGCTCTGGTGGGACGCGACGCTCGGCACGGCGCACGATGGTGTTCGCCGAGGACCGGAACTGGCATGACGTTCCCGGCTTCCCGACGTTCAGGCCGGACGAGCTCGCCTCGCTCGGCGGGTACGGGATCGGCGGGCCGGGGCGGCGCGGCTGGCGTCCTGGGCGGCGTCGTCGGCGGCGTTCTCGGCGGGGTCGTCGAGCGGGCCGACGATGGCGCGTCGAGGCGGCGGCGCCGCAGGCATCGATGTGAAGCAAACGACGGCGAGGCACCGGCAGAGGCGAAGGAGCAAGAGGAGGCAAGACCGGAAGAAGAGGCCGGCGGCCGAAGGCCAGGCGGGCGCCGAGCTGCGCTCGAATTTCGCCGAGACGGCTTTCTGGCAGCCGCACCTGCTGACGGGGGCGGACGGGACGGCGACGATCGAGTTCACCGTGCCCGATTCCGTCACGAGCTGGCGCGTCTTCGTCCACGGCGTGACCCGCGACCTCGAAGGCGGGACGCTCGAGGCGGAGGCGAAGAGCGTCAAGGACCTCATGGTCCGGCCGTACCTGCCGCGCTTCTTCCGCGAGGGCGACACGGCCGACCTGCGGGTCATGGTCAACAACGCCGGGACGGCGGCGCTCACGGGCGAGGTGACGCTCGAGATCACCGACCCCGTGACCGGGGAGAACCTGGCCCCGGCGTTCGGGCTTCCGGCCGTCGTGCCGGCCCGGGCGTTCAAGGTCGAGGCCGGGGGCGGGACGCCGGTCGTCTTCCCGCTGGCCGCGCCGGCGCGGGTCGGGACGGTCGCCTTCAAGGTCACGGCCAAGAGCGGGAGCTCTGTCGGACGGCGAGCTGCGGCCGCTCCCGGTCCTTCCCGGGCGGATGCATCTCGTCCAGTCGCGGTTCGCGACGCTCAAGGAAGGCAAGACCCGCGAGCTCCGCTTCGACGACATGGCCAGGACCGACGACCCGACGCGCATCAACGAGCAGCTCGTCGTCACGGTCGACGCGCAGCTCTTCTACGGGCTCCTCGAGGCCCTCCCCTACCTCATCAACTACCCCTACGAGTGCACGGAGCAGACGCTCAACCGGTTCCTGTCGACCGGCATCCTGACGAGCCTCTACGACAAGTATCCGCAGGTCGCGCGCGATGGCCAAGGAGCTGAGCAAGCGCGAGACGGTCTACGAGACGTTCGACGCCGCCGACCCGAACCGGAAGATGGCCCTCGAGGAGACGCCCTGGCTCGAAACGGCCCAGGGCGGCAAGGACGCCGGGATGGGCATCGAGAAGGTGCTCGACCCGCGCGTGGCCAAGGCGCAGAGGGAGACGTCGCTCGGCGAAGCTCCTCAAGGCCCAGACGTCGCTCGGGGCCTTCCCGTGGTGGCCGGGCGGGCCGCCGTCGCCCTACATGACGCTCTACATCGTCCACGGCTTCTCCAAGGCGGTCGAGTTCGGCGTCGAGGTGCCCAAGGACGCGGTCGTCCGGGCCTTCGGGTATCTCCACCGCCATTACCTCGACGAGATCGTGTCGATGCTCATGGCCCACGACTCGGGCTGGGAGTTCGTGACCTTCCTCAACTACACGCATCGGCAATTTCCCCGACGCGTCCTGGACGGGCGGCGTCTTCACGGATGCCGAGCGCAAACGGATGCTCGATTTCTCCTTCAAGCACTGGAAGGAGCACTCCCCCTATCTCAAGGGCTATCTGGCGCTTACGCTGAAGCGGGCGGGCCGGCGCGAAGGACGCCGGCTCTCGTCTGGGCGAGCGTCATGGACAGCGCCAAGACGACCGTCGACGAAGGCACGAGCTGGGCCCCGGAGGACCGCGGCTGGCTCTGGTACAACGACACGATCGAGACGCACGCCTTCGCCCTGCGGACGCTCATGGAGCTCGAGCCGGCCGACGCGCGGAGCGAGGGGCTCGTCCAGTGGCTCTTCCTCAACAAGAAGCTCAATCACTGGAAGTCGACGCGGGCGACGTCGGAGGTCATCTACTCGGTGGCCTGGTTCCTGAAGCAGACGGGCGCGCTCGGCGTCCGCGAGACGGTCACGGCCGAGGCGTGCGGCGCGAAGACGACCTTCACGTTCGAGCCGGACAAGTACACGGGCAAGAAGAACCAGCTCGTCATCGCCGGCGACAAGCTCGGGCCGGAGTGCGCCACGGTCAAGGCGACCAAGGGCGGCAAGGGCATGGCCTTCGCCAGCGCGACCTGGCACTTCAGCACGGACAAGATGCCGGAGAAGGGCGACGGCGACCTCTTCGCGGTCGACAGGACCTATTTCAAGCGCGAGAAGAAGGGCGAGGAGGTCGTCCTGAGGCCGCTCGCGGAGGGCGCGGCGCTCGCCGTGGGCGACGAGATCGAGGTGCAGCCTGTCGATCCGGGCGCGGCACCAGGCCGAGTACGTCCACCTGAGGGACCCGCGGCCGTCCGGGTGCGAGCCGGTGACGCTCAGGTCGGGCTACAGGTGGGACCTCGGGCTCGGGCGCTACGAGGAGATCCGGGACAGCGGCACGAACTTCTTCATGGAGTGGCTGCCCGAGGGCGAGTACACGCTGACGCACCGGATCCGGTGCGCGATGGCCGGGACGTTCAAGGCCGCGCCGGCGACGCTGCAGTCGATGTACGCCCCCGAGTTCGCGGCCTATTCCGCCGGCGCGCTGCTGACGATCAAGTAGATAAGAAGGGGTCAAACCTTACTTTTTAATTTTTCCACTTGCCTGAATTTCGCATGACCGAAAATTAAAAACGTATAGGTTTGACCCCTTCTTATTTTGGCTTGCCGCCGTTGGCCAGGTCGGCCTTGATCCGGGTCGTCGAGATGCCCTCGGTGCGGGGCAGGTAGACGACCTCGCAGTGGGGCTTGAGGAAATCGAACTTGCCCGTCCAATCGTCGCCGATGACGAAGACCGAGATGTGGTGCTTGAGAACGTCGTCGAGCTTCTGCTCCCAGCACGTCTCCGGGATGACCTCGTCGACGTACTTGATGGCCTCGAGGATGAGCTTGCGCTCCTCGTAGGTGTAATAGACCGTGCTTGCCCTTGCCGGCGGTGAACTCGTCGGTCGACAGGGCCACGATGAGGTACTCCCCCATCGCCTTGGCCCGGCGCAGGATGTTGATGTGCCCGCGGTGGATCAGGTCGAACGTCCCGTAGGTGATGACCTTTTTCATGGGCGTATCTTAGCCCCGATGACGCGCGGTTGACAAGGGCGGAATAGCGCAATACCATCCTCCCATGAATTCCCACCCCACACGGACCGACAGAACCAGGCCTTTCTTCCGGATCGCCGGGGCCGCCTTCCTCCTGGCCCTCCTCGTCCCGCTCGCCGCCGGGCCCGCCTTGTCCGCCGGGATCCTCCCCGGCTTCGGACTCGACGGTCCTCCCGCCCGGCTTCGACGCCCTCGTCGCCCGGGCCATGAAGACCTTCGAGGTGCCCGGCATGGCCGTCGCCGTGGTCAAGGACGGCCAGGTCGTCCTGGCCAAGGGCTACGGCGTGCGCAAGCTCGGCGAGAAGGCCGCCGTCGACGCCCGGACGCTCTTCGGCATCGCCTCGAACACCAAGGTCTTCACGGCCACGGCCCTGGGCCTCCTCGTCGAGGAGGGCAAGATCGAGTGGGACGCGCCGGTCACGCGCTACCTGCCCTGGTTCCAGATGTGGGACCCCTACGTCACGCGGGAGATGACCGTCCGCGACCTCCTCGTCCACCGGAGCGGCCTCGGCCTCGGCGCCGGCGACCTCCTCCTCTGGCCGGAGACGACCTACACCCGGCGCGAGATCGTCAGCCGCCTCCGCTTCGTCCGCCCGGCGACGAGCTTCCGCGGCGCCTACGCCTACGACAACATGCTCTACATCGCCGCGGGCGAGGTCATCGAGGCCGTGAGCGGCAAGACGTGGGAGGATTTCGTGAGCGAGCGGATCCTGAAGAGAGCCGGCATGGCCTCGAGCCGGCCTCGCCATTCGGCCTCGATCTCCGGCCGGAACGTGGCCATCCCCCACGCCGCGCTCGAGAAGGGCCCGACGCCGGTCGGGATCGACGAGAACGACCACATGAACCCGGCCGGCGGCATCCTCTCGTGCGCCGACGACATGGCCCGCTGGATGCTCATCCATCTCGGCGAAGGCGCCCTCCCGGGCGGCGGCGGCAGGCTCTTCAGCGAGGGGACGGAGCGGCAGCTGTCCGCGCTCGTGACGCCCATCCCGATCGGCGAGCCCGCCCCCGAGCTCGCCGCCCAGCGCATGAACTTCAGCGGCTACGCCCTCGGCTTGAGGGTCAACGACTACCGCGGCCGCAAGCTCGTCAGCCACACCGGGGGCCTGTCGGGCTACGTCTCGAAAGTCGTCATGGTCCCCGAGCTCGAGCTCGGCGTCGCCGTCCTGACCAACCAGGAATCGGACGAGGCCTACAACTCCGTCATTTACGCGGTCCTCGACCAGGCCATGGGCGCCCCGGCGACGGACTGGGCCGCCGCCTACCTCAAGGTCCGTGAGCGGGGGAAGGCGCGGACGGCCGACCAGCTCAAAGCCGCGGCCGCGAAAAGGGACGCCGCCGCGAAGCCGTCCCTCCCGCTCGCGGATTACGCCGGGAGCTACGAGGACGCCTGGTACGGCCCGATCGTCATCACGGCCGAAGGCGCCGGCGCCGCGGCCAAGCTGGTCATGAGCTTCGCCAAGACGCCGGGCATGGTCGGCGACATGGAGCATTGGAGCCGGGAGACGTTCGTCGTCCGCTGGCGCGACCGGGCCCTCCGGGCCGACGCCTACGTCACCTTCGTCCTCGACCCCGACGGCGCGATCGTCGAGGCCCGCATGAAGCCCTTCTCGCCGGACACGGACTTCAGCTACGACTTCCAGGACCTGCTGCTAAAGCCGGTCAAGCGATAAGACGGCGAACCTGAGGCAAAGAAGAGGCGACACACATGACAACCCGACGGCAATTCGTCCGTGACTCGGCCCTGCTCGCCGGAGGGGCGGCCCTTCTCGGCGGCTCGTTCACCTGTCGGACCGGGACGAGAGCCGCCGGCCAAGAGCCGGGTCGTCTCCGCGGCCGCCGACGACATGCTCACCGACCTCGATTACAACCCCGCCGCCGTCCACCGGGCCTTCGAGGCCGGGCTCAAGGAGCTCACCGGGGAGCGGACGCTCGCCGGCGCCTGGTCGTCGCTCGTCTCGCCCGACGACGTCGTCGGCATCAAGATCAACTGCATCGGCGCCCCGCGCGTCTCCTCGTCCCTCGCCTCCATCAACGAGACGATCGCCGGCCTCAAGAGCGCCGGGGTCAAGGAGAACGCCATCATCGTCTGGGACCGCATGGACCGCGACTTCCGCCGGACGGGGCTGGCCATCAACCGCGGCTCGAGCGGCGTCCGGGTCATGGGCTGTTCGACCGCCTGGGAGGGCGTCCTGCCCTGGGTCGCCGGCTACGACCGGGGCGTCTCACGTGTCCTTCGAGGACGGGACCCTCAAGAAATTCCGGGAGCTGGCCGCGCCGCGGCTTCACCAAGGACGCCATCGCACCGCGAGATCTTCAACTCCGTCACCTGGCTCTGGACGCTCATCGAACAGGGCGACGAGAGGGCCCGGAAGTACGAGAAGGAGATCCGCCGGCTCTACACGGACTACAGCGACCGCGAAGGCATCAGGCGGATCGCCGACGAGATCGCCGGCGCGTTCGACGGCGTCACGATCGAGGACGAGGAGAAGTCGTTCCTGGCCGAGATCGTGACCAAGGACATCACCAAGCTCGTCAACATCGCCGTCCTCAAGCACAACGAGGACAGCGGCGTCACCTGGGCGACGAAGAACATCGCCCTGGGGGTGACCACGAACAAGGTCCGCTTCCACATCGACTACTGCGAGAAGGCCATCCCCGCGATCCTGGCCCAGCCGGCCATCAAGGACAAGACGGTCCTGCACATCGGCGAGGCGGCCAAGATCTCGACGGTCAGCGTCGCCGGGGCCCAGATCGCGCGCGACAACCGCATCTTCTTCAGCCGCGACCCCGTGGCCATGGACCGCATCGGGCTCGACATCCTCGAGGAGAAGCGGGCGGCCCAGGGGCTCGAGTCCATCCGGGCCATCGCCGACGCACGTCGCCGCCTGCGCGCGGGCGGGGCTGGGGACGGACGACCTGGCGAAGATCGAGCTCCGCCAGATCAGGGTTTAGCGCCAGGCCCCCGGATCAGATCCTTCCGCCTCATACGGTGATATCGAGGGTTCGGTAATTTGCCGGCACGTCGTCGAGGGTCATCTGATAGTAGGCGTCCTTGAATATCTCCAGCCCGGCCCTTGACAACTCATTGTGATGCGATTAGAATACATATGCATCTTTTATAGGGATAACGAATCATGTCAAAAACCATCACGCTGCGCGTTTCCGAAGACCATTATGAGGCGTTCAGGCAATACGCCAAGAAGGAGAACAGAAAGATGTCCAATGCGCATCGAGACCTTGCTCTAAAACAGCTGGAGACCGCCCAGTTCGTCGATGGGTCGGAGATGGAGGGGATCCTGGCGGACAGAGACTTAGTCGCCAGGATTGAAGCGGGGGCGAAGCAGGCGAAGGCCAAAAAAGGGCAGGTTCGTTGAGTGATTTCCGGATCTTCGAGACCGATAAGTTCGATGCCGATCTCGAGCGGATCACTCCGGCCCGGAGGGATAAAGATCGTCCAGAAGCTCAGGGCTTTCGTCTACCCTCGGTTGAGAGAGCAGCCCTACTTCGGACCGAACATCAGAAAGCTGAAGGACTTCAGATCGCGAAACCTGGACGATACAGGATCGGCGGGTACCGTTTCTTCTATATCGTCGACGATAAGGAAAAGACCGTTTCAATGATCGCGGCTGACACCCGTCAGCAGAGCTACTGAATCCGGGCCAATTCGGCCAGGAGCGCGCGGAGGGCGTCGGGGGGCTGGTTGCTCTGGACCCAGCGGCCTTCGAGCTTGGCCGGGAAGGCGGGATCGCGGGCGAGCATCTTCCGGTAGACGCCGGCCGCGTAGGCCTTATCGTCGTCTTCGAGCGTCGGCCACCAGGTCAGGTAGAGGAACATGACGTTGAGGTTGATCGTCTCGTCGGCCGGCTTGAACAAAAGGGCCTGCCGGAAATAGGCCTTGGCCCGGTCCTGGTAGGTCATGAGGGGGAAATTGTAGAGGAGGTAGGCCGACCCCATCTCGTAATGGGTGCCCGCGTCGATGGGGTTCGCCGCGATGGCCTGGCCGTAATGGGCGACGGCCCTGTCGCACAAGGTGTCGCGATCCTCGTCGCGTCCGGATTCGTTGGCGACGCGGGCCATCTCGACATAGAGCCGGGCCAGCTCGACCTGGAAGACGGCCCGGGGCGACGCGGCCGCGGCTTTTTCGAGGCGGGCCTCGAGGGCCGGGAAGGCGCTCTCGACGCTGCGGGCCTCGGAACGGGCCTGCCGGTAACCGGCGAGCTGCCGGAAGCCCAGGAAATCGCGCACGGCGGGAACGAAGATGGCGACGGCCAGGAGTCCGGACACGAGTGCGCCGAGGGAGGCGCACTTCTCCTTCGGTCTCGGCCGGAGCTTGTCCGCGCCGTCCTCCGGGCTTGCGGCCGGAGGCGTGATCTTCGCCAGCACCGCCACCCCCAGCATCGCCAGCGTCGTGAAATAGACCGCGTTGGCCGTGATCTGCAGGTTGAAATCCGTGAATCCGTGAAGGAGGAGGGCCGTGACGCCCAGGATCGCCCCCAGGCCGATGCCCTTGGCGAACGAGCTCCGCCGCCGGCGCCACATCGCGGCCAGCCAGATGACGAGGCCGATCCCGGCCAGGACGAGCGCCCCGCCGCCGATGATCCCGTTCTCGGAGGCGAACTCGAGATAGTCGTTGTGGGCGAAGGACAGCCTCAGCCGGTCGTCGACCTTCTCGTACATGGCGTAGGCGTTGACGTAGGTCCCCTTGCCCGTCCCGCTCCACGGGAAATCGCCGATCATCTCGATGGTGTTCCGGTAAAACGTGCGGCGGGTCTCGGCCGTGATGTCGACCTCCGAGAAGCGCCGGATGACGGGGCCGATGCCGATCCAGACCGCGGCGGCCAGGACGACCATGACGACGAGCCGCACCATCCGTCCGAAGCGGCGGCTGTCGCCTCCCGAGCCCCTCCCCTCCCCGTTCTCGCCGGAGAACTCCCGCCACGAGGCGGCGGCCGTGGCGGCCAGGACGGCGGTGACGGCCAGGACGATGATGCCCGACCTCGACTTGGAGAAGATGAGGCCGACCCCGATGAAGACGGGGACGAGGGCGAGGAGGAACGTCCACTGGAGGCTCTCCTGGCCGAACCAGAGGATCCTCCGCCGGAGCGACAGCCCCTTTTCCATGGCGAAGTAGCGGGCCTTGACCAGGAGATAGCCCAGGCTCAGCGGGAAGGCCATCTCCAGGAAGCCGGCGAAATGGTTCCGGTTGACGTAGGTGCCCGTGACCGAGCCCAGGTTATAGCGCTTCGGACGGCCGAGGATCATCTCGTGGCCGCTGAAGGTCTCGGCCATGCCGTAGAAGGACTGGAAAAGGGCCGAGGCCAGGATGACGACGACCAGGATCTCGGCCCGGCCGCGGGAGCGGACCGTGCGCAGGACGAGGTAGCCGAAAAGGCCGTAGCAGACGATGAGGATGAGCTCGGCAGACGGTCGCGCTCGGCGAGAGCGACAGGGTCAGCCACGAGGAGGGGGCGATGATGGCGTCCCGCACCAGCCCGGCGTAGATGGCGTAGGCCCGGGGCGAGAGGACGCTCACGACGGAGGCCGGAAGCGGGACGATCTGGAGGACGGACAAGCGCCAGGAAGACCCCGATCAGCGACCTTGAAGAACCGGGGCACCCGGCCGCCGAGGCCGGCGTTCTCTCCTCGTCGAAGTCCATGCCGGGCCTGCTTCGCGCTTTGCGACCGACGAAGAGCCGGCCCCCGATATAGAGGACGAAAAGCCCGATCGTCGCGGCCTCGAAGACGAAGACGGACCACTCCTCGACGGAGCCGATGGGGAGGGGGACGAAGACGAGGACCGCGCAGAGTCCCCAGAAGACGATGTGATCGATCAATTCATGCCCCTGGGGGGTATCATATGAGAAATCGGGGGAAAAAAGAACAAAAAAAAGACGGGGTCAAACCTATACCTTTTTAGTTTTTCAGTCAGCCATCCCGTTTCCTTAGGGGGATGTCGGGAAAAACTAAAAAGGTATAGGTTTGACCCCGTCTTATCGTCTTACCGGATCGGGGAGGATTCGTTGTCCACGATCAGGAAGTACAGCCCGACGCCGACCGCGGAGACGACCAGCACCCGGCCGGCGACGCTGCTGAAGAAGCCCTTCTTCTTCGCCGGCGCTTCCTCCGGCGTTTCCTGGCCCCGCGCCCGGCGCGAGGGACACCGAGAGCTTGCCCAGCTCCCCGGCCTTCACGTAAAGGGCGTAGTCGAGGTTGAAGTCGGTCTTCGCCGAGGACACGCCGACGACGTAGCGGCCTTCCGGGATGCCGGCGATCGAGTACATGCCGTTCGCGTCCGTCGGCATGGCTGGCCAGCTCCTTCATGTCCGCCGTGTTGCGGAGCTTGACGACCGCGCCCGCGACCGGGGTCTTCACGTCCTTCGCGTAGACGAAGCCGGAGAGCGCGCCTTTCTCAGGCGCGGGCACTGGGCCCGCGGCCAGCCCGACGGGCAGCACAAGGACCACAAAGGCCGCCAACACCGCAAAAACCAAGACACGGGATCTTGCCAAACGATTGAATAGACATACACTACTCCCCTTTCTTTGGAGCTCTCGCTCCTGGAATATCACCCCACTCGACAAGATATCGGATCCGGCGGCCCGCCCGGGGCCCGCCTTCGTTATCAGATCTGGTCGATGATGGGGGACGCTTCCCCTTCGCTCAGAGCGATGGCGAACAGCGTCACTTCGACGGCGGTGATGATCGTCAGGATGCCCGCGGGCGATTTGAAGAAATCGACGATGCTCGCCTTCTTGCCGTAGTCGCTGCTTCCCTGCTGGAGCATCACGGGCTCGCTGCCCGGCTTCATGGCCACCGACAGCTTGGCCAGGGCGTCCGCCTTGATCATGATGCTGTAGTGGAAATTGTAGGAGCCGCTCGGGCCCAGGACGCCCATCACATAGCGCCCTTCCTCGATCCCCGGGATCCTGTACATCCCCTCGGGATCGGTCGGCTCGCTCTCGTATTCCTGTTGGGTCGTCACATTCCGGAGCTTGACGACGGCGTTGCGGACAGGGGTCCTCATGTCTTCGTTGTAAGATGTGGCCGACCAGCGCTCCGTTCCCCTTCGGGGCCGCGGCGGCGATCTGCGCCACGGGAACCGTCAGCAGGATGACCGCGCCGACCAGAATGACGGCTATAGTCTTTTTCATGATTATGCCTCCCCACCAAGGCTCTGACAGAAGGATAGTATTTTCAGCAGGTTGTGTCAAGAGGAATCTTGTTAGGCCCGGCTTTGCGGGCCGCGAGACCGTCCGTCCAAAGGCGTCAGCGGATGGGAGAGACCTCGTCCTTCTTCGTCAGCTCGTAGATGCCGAAGGCCAAGGCCCCGGCGCCGGCCACGATGAGCAGGATCCCGCCGGGTTTCGCGAAGAAGCTCTTCTTGCCGCCGCCGCCGCCGCCCTTGCCCTCGAGCATGCCGCCGGGCTGCATTTCGACGGAGAGCTTGGCCGTCTCGCCGGCCTTGATGTAGACCCCGTAGTTGAGGTTGAAGTCCCCGGTGGCCGTCGTGACGCCCAGCGTGTACCAGCCTTCCTCGACCATCAGGATCTTGTAGGCGCCCTTGGCGTCGGTCGGCGGGCTCTCGTATTCCTTCTGGCTGTTGAGGTTCCTGAGCTTGACGACGGCGTTGGCGACGCGCGATCTCATGCCCTCGGAATAGACCGTCCCCTGAAGCGTCCCCTGCTGCACGGAGGACACCGCCTGCGCTTGAGCGGCGCTCGGCAACGGGATCGTCAAGCAGGAGGAAGGCCGCGACCAGCCCTCCGGCCAGGATCCTGGACCTAAAGGCACTCATTCCAAACATCGGAGACTCCTTGCCATCATTATACATCCTCTTTTGTCGGTCAAGTCAATTATTATTTGACCTTGAGGCGGTCGTACGGCCGGAGTCGGACCGCCGTCCTCCCTTTCCTTCCGGCGCCCCTCCCCCGCCTCGGTCCTCGGGGACCGGCGCGGCATCCCGAGGAGCCGCTGGGTCCAGGTCTTGTGCCTGAGGGGGTTTTCCGGCTCCCCCCAATCCGGCAGGGCCTTGTTGTCGAGGATGGCCCTCGGCACCTCGGTGACCATGGCCAGGGCCTTGCTCTCCCCGACGATCTTGGCCGCCGCCTCGACGGCCCGGCTGAGCCCGGGCGGGCGCCCGATGGCCCCGTGCGCGTCGCTGGCGATGATGTGGACGAGGTTGTTGACCATGAACAGGCCGGCCGCCGTCCGGGCTTCCTTTCCCAGCTCGCCGGTCAGGCTGGCCCCCGTCACCTGGGCGGCGCAGCCCATGGAGACGAACTCGAACAGGAGCTCGGGCCGGGCGGCGAAGCCCCGGTTCCGCTCCGGGTGGCTGATGATGGGCACGAAGCCCTTGCTCATGAGCTGGGCCAGCATGTTGGCCGCGCCGACCGGCACGCCGTCCGAGGCGAACTCCAGGAAGACGTAGCTCGTCTGATCGACGGTGAACCGGTATTTCTCGATGGCCCGGGCGACCTCGGCGTGGACGAAGACCTCGGCGCCCCAGTGGAGCTCGAGGCCGATCCCGGCTTCGCGCATCGCCTCGTCGAACTCGACCATCCTCCGGCTGCAGGATCCCCAGGTCGTTGTCGTGGCGGGTCATCCGGAAGATGTGGGGCGTCAGGCAGATCGCCGTCGTCCCGTCCTTCTCGGCGATGCGGCACATGGCCCGGGCCTGGTAGAGATCGTCCGGTCCGTCGTCCCAGTCCCAGAGAAAATGCGTGTGGAGGTCGATCAAGCCGAATGATACCTGTGATAATAGTCTTTGATAATACGCCCCGTGCGTCGGCACGGTGACGTTGTTGATGATGACGCCCGATCGTCCGCACCTTGAGCAGGTCCAGCTTCTCCCGCGCCTTCTTCAGCGCCTCGCGCGAGGTCTTGTCGCCGTGGACGACGAGGACCATGCCGTCGACCTTGGCCCCCAGCACGAGCGCGTCGCTGATCTCGAGCATGGGCGGCAGGTCGAAGATGACGAAGTCCGACTCCTCGCTCATCATCTTGATGAAGCGGGCCATCTTGTCCGAGCCCAGGAGCTCGGCCGGATTGGGCGGGACGGGCCCGGCGTTGACCAGGAAGAGATTGGGGATCTCCGTCGATTTGATCACGTCCTTGACTCGGACGGAATCGGTCAGGTAGGTCGTCAGCCCGAACGTGTTCTTGACCTTGAAGATCCGGTGCTGGCGCGGCCGCCTCAGGTCGGCGTCGACGATGAGCACCGTCTTTCCCGACTGGGCCAGCGTGACGGCCAGGTTGGCAAGCGGAAACGGTCTTCCCCTCCCCCGGCATGGCGCGAGGTCACGGCGATCGTCTTGACCGGGTTGTCGGCCGAGGACAGCAGGAGCGCCGTCCGGATGGAGCGGTAGCTTTCGGCCAGCCGCGAGTTGGGGAAGAAGTGCGGCACGAGCTCGATCGTCCCCGGGTGCTCGGACTTCTCGACCTCGGCGACGAAGGGCGCGCCGGCGGCAGTTCCCTCGGCCGGCGAAGCGGCCGCGCTCGGTCGCGGTCCCGGCCTCCGAGCTGGGCCGGCTCCTTCCTGCCCTTCAGCCTGTGCCCGTAGCTAGTAGGCCTTGTTCGCCCCTTCCAGGCTGAACTTGGGCACGACGCCGAGCGTCGGCAGGCCCGCGTAGCGCTCGACGTCCTCGCTCGTCTTGACGCTGTTGTCGAGGAAATCGAACAGGAACGCGAGCCCCACTCCCCCGCCGAGCCCCAGGAGGAGCGCCAGGATCAGGTTCCTCTTCTTGTTCGGGCTCGACGGCCGCACGGGCACGCGGGCCCTGTCGACGACCCGGATATTCGACGTCCGCAGCCCCTTGAGCCGCGCTTCGACGCCGGTCTCGCTCTCTCTCCGCAACAGCGAATCGAGCAGCGTCTTCTTGTTCTGGATCTCGACCTTGAGGCCGTTGTAGAGGACGGCGCTCGAGTTCATCGTGAAGGCCGCGCTCTTCTGCTCGTTGAACTCGGCTTCGAGCGACCGCTCCGTGTTGAGGGCCGTCTGGAATTCCGAGTAGGCCCCCTTGACCAGGTTCTGGGTCTCGTCCGCGAGCGACTTGCGGGCCGATTCGAGCTCGACCTTGCGTCCGCTGGAGCTCGGGGTAATCCGGCTGGAAGCGCTCCTCCATCTTCTCCGTTTCCCGCTTGAGCCGGACATAATCCTCGCGCAGCCGCTGGATGAGCGGGATTGGTGATGGCCTCGGGCACGTAGTCGGGGCTGACGTTCTTCAGGCCGTTCCAGGTCGCCTCTTTCTGGGAGCGCTCGATCTGGGCCTCGGTCAGGGCCTTGTTGAGCTGGCTCAGGCGGTCGATGACCGTCGTCTCGTTGTCGCTCAGGGCGACGATGTTGGCCTCGGCCTCGAAGCCCTGGAGCTGCTTCTCCTTCTGCTCGATCTCGCTCTGGAGCCCCTTGATCTGCTCCGAGAGGAAGGTCGTCGCCTGCTCGGTCGCGGCGTACTTCATGTTGATGTTGAGGTCGATGAAGGCCGCGGCCAGGTCGTTGACGCAGTCGGCGGCGAGCTTGGGGTCGCGGGCCGCGAAGGAGACGTCGACCAGCCGCGTCAGCCGCACCGGCCGGACCGAAAGCCGCTCCAGGAACTCGTCGATGAGCCCCTCGCGGAAGACGTGATCGGTCGGGTCGATGGGCTTCTTCCGCTTCTCCGGCTTGCCGACGAACTCGGGGTTCTCATAGAGCTTGAGCCGCTCGATGACGGTATCGGCCAGGCCGCGGCCGCTCAGGAGCCGGTACTGCGTCTGGTAGAAATCGTCCCGCATCGATTCGATCTGGAGGACCTGCTCGAACGACAGGATGTTCGGCTCCTTCTCGATGAGGAGCTGGGATTTGGCCGTGTAGACGGGCTTCTGGATGAAGGTCCAGAAGGCGCCCAGGATGAAAACGCCGAGCGCGACCGAGAGGACGGTCCCCTTGCGCCGAAGGAGACGCTCCCAGTAATCGCGGAGGTTGATCTCCTGCGCCTCGGCGACCTCGTAATCCGCTAATTGGATCTCATTCCCGTTCTTCATTAATGTCCTCCGGAGACATGCCCCTGGGTACATGTCACTCTGAGTACGTGTCCCCGTTTCGCTCTACCAAAAGCTCTCCGGCACAAACACGACATCGCCCTCTTGCAGCTTGATGTCCTTCTTCTTGCCCTTGATGATGTCCTTCAGATTGACCTTGATCTTCTGCTCTTTGCCGGCCTTGTCCTTGCGCGTGACGGTGATGGAGCTCTCCTTGGCCCCCTCGGCCAGTCCCCCCGCGTCGGCGATCGCCTGGAGGAGCGTGATCCCCTCGGAGAGCTTGGCCTTGACCGCCCCGGGCCTCGTGACCCGGCCCATGACGAAGACCCGGATCTCCCGGTCCACGGGCACGTTGATGACGTCGTTCGGCTCGATGGGGACGTTGAGGGCCGGATTGCTGTTGACCATGAGCTCCTTCAGGTCGATGGGGATGGTCGAGGACTGACCGTCCGGCCCCTCGCGCAGGATGAAGATCTCGTTCCCGGCCGTATCTTTGAGCCCGCCGGCCATGGAGATGATCTGGAGCAGGTTCTTGCGGCCGACGAGCTCGTAGCTCCCGGCCTTCTCGACGGCCCCGATCACGGCCACCTGCTGGTTCTTGTACTCCTTGATGAAGATCGTCACCTGGGGGTTCTTGACGTACTTGGCCTGAAGCAGCTCCGTGAGCTTCTGGACGACGCCCTCCTGGGTCAGCCCTTCGACCATGACCCGCCCGACGAGCGGCAGGGTGATCGATCCGTCCTCCGACACCCGGACGGTCTGATCGAGCTCCTTGACCTCGAAGACCTTGAGCTCGAGGAGGTCGCCCGGTCCGATGCGGTAGGCCCGGACGAAGGCGTCCTTCGCTTCCTGGGGCTTCGCGGCGTCTTGGGCCAAGGTCATCGCCGGACACCGCGGCGATCGCCAAGGCCGACAGCGAACAAGGCAATCTTCCTCATCGTCCTCTCCAACTGTTCAATATCAACCCGGTCGTTCCCAGCATCCAACGCTAAAAGTCGTACGTCAAGTTTACTCCAAAGAAGGTCCTCTTGTCATCTTCCGCGTCGAGGTTCGAGTTCCTCGCCCACCAGCTGGCGATGAAGCCGAGCGCCGACGGTCTTGCGGATCCGGAAGTAGACGCCGCCCGAGTGGATCGAGAAATCGTCCAGCCGTTTCACGTCCGGCCCGCCTCCCCCGATCCAGCGGATACCTGTTCCTGCCGATCGAATAATCGTAGTCGAGCCGCAGGAAGCGGAACACATAGATGGACGCGCCGGCGCCCGGCCGGCTCTCGATGTAATAGGGATTGTCGTACCAGAGCGAGAAGCGGACGTCCCGTGACATACGAGCCCGCGGACGACGAACGGCTTGGCCAGCCGGATCGACAGCTGCGAATCTCCGACGATACCCTGATAGTCCGGCCCGTCCGCGGCCCTCACGTCGAACTTCTTATATCCGACGCGGATCCGGCCCCGCACCCTGCGCCCAAGCCGGGAAAACTCGAGCCCGGCATAGGCCGCCCCGCTCCGGGAATCGCCGATGGCCGCCTGGGAGGCGAATTCAAA